>DASURP010000039.1:0-3387 GCA_036279975.1 Rhodanobacteraceae bacterium | reverse complement strand
GTCGGCGTGGATGTGTTTTACGTCCTGTCGGGCTACCTGATCACCGGGTTACTGGTGCAGGAAACCCATGCGACGGGCGAACTGCGCTTCGCCAATTTCTATGTGCGCAGGCTGCGCCGTTTGTTGCCAGCTCTACTGTTGATGCTGGCTGTAACGTGCATCCTCGGTCGATTGCTGCTTGCACCCGGCGGCCAGCCCGAACAGGCATCGGCCGCGGCGTCTGCCGCACTGTGGTTGAGCAACTTCCATTTCGCGTTCTCGAACATGGGGTATTTTGCGCCCGGCCCCGAGACCAATCTGTTCCTGCACACGTGGTCGCTGGGGGTCGAGGAGCAGTTCTACCTGGTATGGCCATTGCTGGTGGTTCTCGCGATGGGCGCCTGGGAAGGCGCAAAACGGCCCCCCGATGCACGTCGGCTGAAGTGGCTGTTCGGTGGCATCTTCGCAATCAGCTTTGTAGTGTCGCTCTTCTGGACGCACAACTCACCGCACCTGGCGTTCTACATGATGCCTGCGCGGGCGTGGCAGTTCGCGCTCGGGGCGTTGGTATTCCTGCTCGTCGGTTCGCCGGGTTGGCGACCGGACAGGACCATACCGGGGCAACGCTGGCTGCCTCTCGCTGGCTGGTTGGGGCTGGCGGCGATCCTGCTTGCGGCTTTCACGATCAACGGCGGCATGCCTTACCCGGGCGTGGTGTCCTTGCTGCCCACGGCCGGCGCCGCCTTGGTGCTTGCAACGGGTGCGCGCGGTGAGAATTCAGGCGCCGGACACATCCTGTCATTGCGCCCGATGCAGGGAATCGGCCGTGTTTCATATTCGTGGTATTTGTGGCATTGGCCAGTACTGTTGCTCGGCGCCACGCTGCTGGACGTCAAGAACGGCTGGATTCGGCTGGCACTGGTCGTGCTCTCGTTTGTCCTCGCGGCGCTGTCCTATCGTTATTTCGAGACTCCCATTCGGCGCAATCGAAAACTGCTGTTGAAGCCACGCTTCGCGGTGTTCGCAGCACTGGCCATGATGGTCCTGGCCGGGTCGTTCGCTCTCCGCTGGCATGCAGGCGCCATGGCGCGCATGGAAACGCCCGAACAGTTGCGTTTCGAAGCCGCTCACTTCGATGCGCCGGTGATCTACCGCACGGATCTCGATTGTGACGATTGGTACCGTTCCGCCAATGTGCGGATATGTGCTTTTGGCCAAGCCAATGCCGCCCATACTGCCGTGGCAATCGGCGACAGCGTGGCCCTGCAATGGTTTCCGGCTTATGCGCGGATTTTCGGCAAGCCCGGCTGGCGCCTGCTGGTCATCACGAAGTCATCTTGTCCGATGGTGGACGAGCCAATGTTTTACGCACGGATCGGCCGCGAATATACGGAATGTGCACGTTGGCGCGCTGCCGCTCTGCGCGACATCGCCGCGCTCAAGCCGGATGTGATCGTGCTCGGTTCCACCCTTTACGGGTTCAGTCAAGCCCAATGGATCACCGGCACCCGCCACATCCTCTCCGAGCTGGCCCCTGCCGCCAGGCACGTCTATCTGATGCGTGCGACCCCTCGACTCCCATTCGACGGCCCCTCCTGCCTCGCCCCCCGCAGCGCCCTGTACCGTGTACTTGCCGGCAGCTCCCGATGCACGGCGCCTGCGTACGATAGTTACGGTGCGAAGGTCTTCCAGTGGCTTGAAGTCGCGGCCTCGCCGTACAAGAACGTCCACGTGATCGACATGACGAACAGCGTGTGCCCGCACGATGTCTGCCATGCCGAGATCGATGGCAGAATCGTGTTCAGGGATGGTGAGCACATGACCGCGACCTTCGCCGCTTCGCTGGCCCCGGCTTTGGCGAGGGCATTTTCGAGCTCCGATTCCACCGCCCTCCGCACACCAGACCACCCCGAACCGTCGTCGGCCACCGCCAGGACGCAGCCGTGACGATTCACGCAACTCGTTCGTTTTGATACTACTGTTGGCAAGAAGCACCGTGATGCCTTGTCCGTGACGCTTGTTGCTGTCATGCGAACGACCATTACCCTCGAACCGGACGTGGAAGCCTTGTTGAAGCGGGCCATGCGTGAGCACGGCGTCACTTTCAAGGACGCCGTGAACCAGGCCGTGCGCTACGGATTGGGCAAACGTCCGCAAAAAGTGCCCCCGTTCAAGCAGCGCGCGTTTCACATGGGCAAACCTCTGGTGGACTTGACCAAGGCGCTGGCGCTGGCCGACGAGTTGGACGACATTGAGCACCGCTGGCTGCCACGGCGGTGAAGATGCCCGACGTCAACGTGTTGGTGTACGCGACGACCTGGATGCGCCGCAACACCCAGCGCCGCAATGTCTCCCGGGTGCATCCGATCCTGGCCCCGATCGAACCAATCGCCGCCTACTGCGAACCGTGCTCGCCCTGGCGCTCCAGCACCATCTGCACCGCCCGCTCCCGTACCCCAGGTGAGTACCGCTTCTCGGTGTTCATGCTCCAATCCTCTCAAAGGTTGGAGCCTCCGGAAAACCCGGGGCGGTTCATCCGACGTACTTGCGACACTCACCGTGCGGTCACGTATCCCAGACTCAACTCGTCAGCCACCGCACGCAGGCGCTTGTCACGGGTCCACAGCCGCGCATCGCCGGCCAACGCCGCGCTGGCAAGCAGATGCACGTCCACCCAACCTATGCCACGGCTCGCCAGGTCGTGTAGATCGAGAAAAGTCAATGCTTCTTCTTGCGAAGCGACAGGCGCCACGGGCAAATTGGACAAGGCATCCAGGACGACAGTGCGCTCATGCAACCGGCCACACGCCAACTCGCCGATCACGAATGGATGGCGCAGCACCAAACTGGATTCAAGCAATCGCACCAACCCGGCGTCGCTGCGCCGCAAATGATCGACCCAGACGGAGGTATCGACAAGAATCACGCGGCAGGATGCCGCTTGCTTCGCGCCGGCCTGCTGCGCCGGCGTCCCGGTGCAGAAGCCTTGACATCCCCCCCACCCAGCCGCGCCAGGCGCCGGGCGGCATTGCGTTCGATCAGGGCATGCAGGGCCTCGTGCAAAATAACGGAGCGCTCCGTGGTTCCGGCGGCAGCACTGGCCGCTTTGAACAGCTTCTCGTCGAGTGTGACAGTTGTTCGCATGATTACCTCCATGGTTCATTGTAATTGTACATCAGATAATGCATCATTCGATGCAGTATTTAATGCATGCGCGTCACCGAGCCCAGTTTGCCAGCGCTACGAATGGAGGCCTGAGAAGTCGCCGAATGCGATACGCATCGGCCGCCGGACGGTCAGCCTGCCGCTGTCGCCCAAATTGACTGATACGGATGTCGAGCGCGTGATCGCAGCGGTACACGGAATCCTGCGGCAGCGAATTGCCCACCCGTAATCACTGCGCCCACG
>DASURP010000038.1:0-7568 GCA_036279975.1 Rhodanobacteraceae bacterium | reverse complement strand
CGGGGTCGAGGTTCCAGGCGCCTGCGCGCTTGCCGATCGCGTTCCAGGTCCAGACCGTGTCGGGGTTGACGGCCGAGGAGAGGCGGATCGGCGCGCGCACGGTGCCGCTGCGCCCCTCGATCTCGACCCAGTCGCCATCGGCGAGGCCGAGCCGCTCGGCGGTCGCGCGGTGGACGTAGAGATGGTTCTTGCTGAGGATCTGGCGCAGCCAGGCGTTCTGCGAGTGCCAGGAATGGTACATCGGCATCGCCCGCTGCGTCACCGCGGCGAGCGGCAGGTCGGTCTCGTCGAGCGCCGGATGCCAGAAGGGCAGCGGGTCGCAATAGGTCGCGACGCGGCGGCGCAGATGCTCCGGCGGCTGGACGGGGCCGTGCCCTTCCGCGGCGCGGCGGAACTTCTGCAGCGGCTCGACGTAGAGCTGGAGCACGATCTGCTCGGTGGTCTCGACGAAGCCCATGCGCTTCGCCGCCTCGAGATAGGCCTTGTTGGCGTGCTTGTAGTAGAGCGCTTCCTCCGGCAGGTGGCCGCGCCAGAAGCAGCCGTTCTCGATGTAGCGTTGGAGCTGCTCGGGATTGGGCTTCCCGCTCTCGCCGCGCCAGCCCATCAGCGGGCCGATCCCGGGCTTCCTCTCGTGGTTGACGAGGTAGTCGGGATAGCCGCCCTTGTAGCGGGGCGTGCCGTCCTCGGCGAGGAATCCAGGCAGCTTCAGCCGCGCACCCAGCTCGATCAGCACGTCCTGGAACGGGCGCACGTCGCGGTCGGGCGCGACCACCGGCTGACGGATCGCGTCGGCGGCGCAGTCGGCGTCGCTGATCGGGCGGTCCAGCAGGCTGATGCAGTCGAAGCGCTCCAGGTAAGTCGTGTCCGGCAGCACCAGGTCGGCGAACGCCACGGTTTCGGAATCGTAGGCGTCCGAGTAGATGATGTGCGGGATTTTGTAATCGCCGTTGTCGTCGCGCGCGCACAGCAGCTTGCGCGTGGCGGCGGTATCCATCGCCGAGTTCCAGCCCATGTTGGCCATGAACAGGAACAGCGTGTCGATTCGGGACGGGTTGCCGTCGATTGCGTTGCGGATCACCGATTGCAGCAGGCCATGCGCGGCCAGCGGGTATTCCCAGCTGAAGGCGTGGTCGATCCGGCGCGGCCGGCCGTCGGCATCGACCAGCAGGTCGTCGGGGGCTTGCGGATAGCCCAGCGGATGGCCGGTGAGCGTACCGTCCGGTTGGCGCGATTTCGCCGGTCTGTTGCCGGGCGGCGCCGGCTTCGGACAGGGCGGCTGGTAGCGGAAGCTGCCAGGTGTGTCGATCGCGCCCAGCAGGATCTGCAGCACGTGGATCGTGCGGCAGGTGTGGAAACCGTTGGTGTGCGCGGCGATGCCGCGCATCGCGTGCATCGACACGGGACGCCCGGGCATGGTGTCGTGGCGGCGGCCGTGGGTGTCGGTCCAGGCAATCGGCAATTCGATGGCCTCGTCGAAGGCGACGTGCGCCAGTTCGGCGGCGAGCCGGCGGATCGTGGCCGCATCAACGCCGCAGATGTCGGCAACGCTTTCCGGCGCGTAGTCGTCGGCAAGGAATCGTTCCGCGATCAATTGAAATGCCGGCACCGCCTTGCGGCCATCGGGCAAGGTGTATTCGCCGGCAATCAGCGGGGCGATGTCGGGTTGCGTCGCATCCGTGATGTGGCACGGCGAATGCGGACCCTCATCCGCCCTGCGGGCGCCTTCTCCCGGGGGGAGAAGGGGAAAAGCCGCTTTTTCCTCGGGAGAGGGGTTGGGGTGGGGGCCCGGTTCTCGCGTAGCGTCGCGCGCCGCGCACAGCGGCTTGCCATCCGCATCACGTGCGACCAGCCCGTCATCCGCCGCGCCCGGAGCGCGAATCACCAGGTGGTGCGCGTTGCTGTAGCGCACCAGGTAATCGAAATCCACGCGGTCGTTCAGCAACAGCTCGTGGATCAATGCGCCGGCCAGCAGGCCATCGGTGCCGGGGTTGACGGGCACCCATTCGTCCGCGATCGACGCGTAACCCGTGCGCACCGGGTTGATCGCGACGATTTTGGCGCCGCGCGATTTCAGCTTGCCGAGGCCCAGCTTGATCGGGTTGGAATCGTGGTCCTCGGCGACGCCCCACAGCATCAGGTACTTGGTGCGGTCCCAGTCAGGCTCGCCGAATTCCCAGAACGATCCGCCGAAGGTGTACATGCCGGCCGCGGCCATGTTCACCGAACAGAAACCGCCGTGCGCGGCGTGGTTGATCGTGCCGAACTGCTGTGCCCACCAGCCCGTCAAGGCTTGCGACTGGTCCCGGCCGGTGAAGAAGGCGAGTTCGTCCGGATTGCGCGCGCGAATATCGGAAAGCCACTGCGTCGCCAGCGCCAGCGCTTCGTCCCATTCGATTTCGCGGAATTCGCGCGCGCCGCGTTCGCCCACCCGCAGCAGTGGCTTCATGAGGCGCGCCGGCGAATAGTGCTGCATGATTCCCGACGCGCCCTTGGCGCAGATCACCCCGCGGTTGACCGGGTGCGCGGGGTTGCCATCGATGTAGCGGACGCGGCCGTTTTTCAGGTGCACGCGGATGCCACACCGGCACGCGCACATGTAGCAGGTCGTGGTTTTGACCTCGTCGCCCGTTGGCTCGTTGAGTTTGAGGTTCTTGTGGGTCATGTGCGCGCGTGCTGTCGGCTCCTGCTTCACCGCTATCGAACCATCCATGGCGCGTGGCGCCGGCCCGGCCATCCCTGGCCGGTCGCTCGCCGCTGCGCGATCCGCCCCCGGCAGATCGCAAGCGCAGCGGCGAGCCCAGACCTGCACGCGCACATGCAGCAGGTCGTGGTTTTCACCGCGTCGCCGGTGGGTTCGTTGAGGCTTGAAGTTTTATGTGGCATCGAAATTCCATGCCGGCCTTCCGGCGAAGGCCGGAATCCAGCTTCCCGTCCCTGGCGCTGGATCCTGGCCGAACGAGGGCCGGGATGGCGTAGGGCACGAGGCGCGACAGTGCGATGGTAGCCACCCGCCACGCTTGCCGCCAATCGCGCGGCGCGGCATGCTTGGGGCAGTTGGTGTTGACGGTCCTTGACATGCACCAGTACGAACGCGTCCTCAAGCTGCACGGCATCTTCAAGTCGCACCGGCGGCCGGTCGAAGTGCAGCGGCTGCGCGAGGAGCTGGGCTGTTCACGCGCCACGCTGTACCGCGACATCGCCTTCCTGCGCGATGCGCTGGGCGCACCGCTGGACAGTGACCCGGAGGGCCGCGGCTACGCCTACGCCGATGGCGAGGGCGAGCGTTTCGAACTGCCGGGCCTGTGGCTGACCAGCGAGGAACTCTCGGCGTTGATGGCGCTGGAAGCACTGGTCGCGCGTTCCGACCCCGGCGTGCTGGCCGACGCCCTGGCGCCGTTCCGCACGCGTGTCGAGAAGATCCTGAACGAACAGGCGGGCACCAGACAACAGCCGCTGGAGCGCATCCGCGTGGTGCCGTGGGGTTCGCGCAAACTCAACCAGCAGGTGTTCCGCGCGGTGGCCGGCGCGGTGCTGGCGCGCAGGCAGTTGCGATTCCGCTACCGTGCGCGCACCACCGGCGCCGACAACGTGCGCCACGTGTCGCCGCAACGGCTGACGCATTACCGCGACAACTGGTACCTCGACGCATGGGACCACGATCGCGAGGCGCTGCGCAGTTTCGCGGTGGATCGCATCGGCGAGCCGGAAGTGCTGGACAAGCCGGCCGTCGATCGCGACGAAAAGGAATTGAACGATACGTTGGCGTCGAGCTACGGCATCTTCGCCGGCACGCCCAAGGCCTGGGCCACGATCCGTTTTACCGCGCGCGCCGCGCGTTGGGTGGCCGACGAGCACTGGCATTCGTTGCAACAGGGCCATTGGCTCGATGACGGGCGCTACGAATTGAAGGTGCCGTACTCGCAATCGCGCGAGCTGGTGATGGACATCCTGCGTTATGGTCCGGATGCGCAAGTGGTGTCGCCGCAATCCTTGCGCGAGGAGATCCGGATCATGCACAAGCTCGCGCTGGACGAGTACGACCACGCCAGGCCGTGAACGACCGTCGCGATCTCGAAGCCACGGACGCCGCGAGGCCGCACATCGCGTTGGCGCTCGGTACCGGCGGTGCGCGCGGGTTGGCGCACATCGGCGCGATCGAGGCCGTCGAGGCGGCAGGCTATCGAATCACCGCGGTCGCCGGCAGCTCCATGGGCGCGCTGATCGGCGGCATCTACGCGGCCGGCAAGCTCGACGTGTACCGCGACTGGGTGTGCGCTTTGCAGAAGATGGACGTGCTGAAGCTGGTGGACTGGACACTGTCCGGTGCCGGCCTGATCAAGGGCGATCGCATCATCGGCGTGCTGCGCGAATTGATCGGCGCGGTGAACATCGAGGAGTTGCCGATACCGTTCACCGCGGTCGCGACCGACCTCGACCGCGAACGCGAAGTGTGGCTGACGAGCGGGCCCTTGTTCGATGCGATCCGCGCTTCCATCGCCATCCCGACCATCTTCAGGCCGCATGCGGCGCGCGGCCACCGCCTGGTCGACGGCGGGTTGATGAATCCGCTGCCGCTGACGCCGCTGCTGCAATCGCCCGGCGACTACACCGTCGCGGTCAACGTCAACGGCGCGCGCGAGACGTTGCCCGCGCCGCCAGCGGAGCTGGCGCAGCCGCAGGACGGACTGCGCGGCAGGATCGCCGCCTTCATCACCCGCACCATCGGCAACCACGAGGACAAGACCGCCGAACCCGGCTGGATGGACACACTCACCCAGTCGCTGGACCTGATGCAGGAAAACCTCACCAGTTTCCGTCTCGCCGCCGACCGCCCCGACCTCGTGATCGAGGTGCCACGCAACGCCTGTGCGGTGTACGAGTTCTACCGCGCGTCGGAATTGATCGAACTGGGGCGCGAGCGCGCCGAGCGTGCGCTGAAGGCGTGGCAGCCGCAGGGGCGCGGTTGATCCTTACCCCCCCTTCGATTTCGAAGGGGGTCGCCGCGCAGCGGCGGGGGGATGGCATCCGTTCCGTGTTCGAACATGCGCGTCTTGCTCGCGCGATCGGCTGCGCGCAGCGGCGTCGTGCAACGGCGCTGGAAAGCCCCGCTTCGTCGCCGGCCATCCATGGCCTTCACCTGTCGCTGCTTGTGCATCTTGTGAGACCGGGCATCATGAGATGGGGAAAATTCAGGCGTGCAGTTCATTCAGCACGAGACAAAGGGGTGTTTCGAGATGACACAAATTCGCCGTATGTGGATGGTTCGCGCAGAACGAGGCGGTGTCTTGTTCGATCAGTTCGAGTCCGAATCGATCGTGGCGATTGGTTGGGCTGCCATGGGGGACATGTCTCAGCTCAAGAGTCGTGATGATTTCGTGACAGCTGCTTCCAAGGCGTATTCGAGCAGTACCCGCGCACAGAACGCCGCTTCCGCTGGACAGACATACAGGTTCGTTCGTGAAATGCAGGTGGGTGATCGCGTCATTACGTACTCACCCGGGCAGAGGGTCTACCTCGCCGGCGAGATACGAAGCGAGTACAGATACGAGCCCGACCGCATTGAAGATGATCCCAACGTGCGTGCCGTTTCGTGGTCTGGGCGGGTACCACGTGATTTGTTGTCCTTGGCCGCCAAGAACAGCTTGGGCGCAATTTCCACGCTGTTTCTCGTTCCACCGGATATCGCGGAGGAAATTGGGCGACATTTGGTTGGCGACGCGGCTCAAGTTGTCGAACCGCGCGTTACGCTGGGAGACGAAGATGCGGAGGAACTCGACGACCTGTTCAAGGACAACCAGAGCAAGGCCTTTGAGCTGACGAAGGATCGAATCGCGGGCTTGGAATGGGACGACATGCAACAGTTGGTCGCAGGCCTGCTGCGTGCCATGGGTTACAAAACTCGCGTTTCGCCAGCAGGTGCTGATCGAGGCAAAGACATCGTTGCGTCTCCGGATGGGCTCGGACTATCCAATCCGCGCATCGTGGTTGAAGTCAAACATCGACCGGGAAGCCAGATGGGGGCGCCGGAAATTCGCAGCTTTCTCGGTGGTCGACATAAGGATGACAAAGGTTTGTATGTGAGCACAGGGGGCTTCAGCAAGGACGCTCGTTATGAGTCCGACCGTGCAAGCATTCCGCTCACCCTGATGGATCTTGATGATTTGGTCGAGGCGATTCTTGACCACTATGAACAAATGGACCCGGATGCAAAGCAGTTGATCCCGTTGCGAAAGGTTTATTGGCCTGGATAGGCGAGATCAATGCCGGCGATCTGATGCAGGCCATGGATGGCCGGTAACGAAGCGACAAACACGCCGTTGGCGGTGCCGGGAAGCACAGCCGAACGGCGGAGCAAGCGCCGCATGTTCGAGCACATGGATGTGCGACTGAATCGGCAGGGACTGCCGATTTGAACGCCGCAGGCGGCCCGAAGGGCGGACCACAGGGATGTGGCGGGTAGGCGAGCGAAACCCTCGCGAAGGCGCTGCGCGCTCGGCATAGACAAGAATGGATTCCAGGTCCTGGCCTGCGGCCAGCCCCGGAATGACGACGCTTATTGGAGCGTTGTTCGCGCCGGGATGACGAATGCCCGCGCGAGTGCGCACCCTCACCGCCCTTCGGGCACCCTCTCCCGAGGGGAGAGGGAAAGAGCTGGATCCCGGCTTGCGCCGGCATGACAAACCGAGCGTCAAAGCGCGGTGAGATTCGCGTACGCCGCAACGAGCCATTTCGGTCCCGCGTCCGCGAAATTGACCTGGATGCGGGTGTGTGCGCCGGAACCTTCCGCGCTGATGACGACGCCTTCGCCGAAGCTGGCGTGGCGTACGTGCTGGCCGAGCTTGATCGACAACGTGTCGTCGAGGTCGGCGTGGCCGCGCGACGCGCGCGTCGTGTACACGGGCCGCGAAATCTTCGCGCGCGGACGCACTTCGGTCAGCAGGTGCGCGGGCAGCTCGTCGAGGAAGCGCGACGGGCGTTGCAGGGTTTCGCTGCCGTATTGGCGGCGCGATTCGGCGTAGCACAGCACCAGCCGTTCGCGCGCGCGGGTGATGCCGACGTAGGCGAGGCGGCGCTCTTCTTCGAGGCGTGACGGATCCTCGACCGAGCGCTGGGTGGGGAACAGACCGTCTTCCATGCCCACGAGAAACACGATCGGGAATTCCAGCCCCTTGGCCGAATGCAGCGTCATCAACTGCACGCAATCGCTGCCTGCATCGCCCTGGCCCTCGCCGGCTTCCAGCGCCGCGTGGGCGAGGAAGGCCGCGAGTTCGGACAGGCCGGCTTCGATGTCCTCGGGCGTGGGCGCGAAGCGGCTGGCGACGTTGACCAGTTCATCGAGGTTTTCGACCCGCGCTTCGGCATTGCCGCGGCTGTCGCGTTCGTAGTAGTCGCGCAAGCCCGAGTGCGTGATCGCACGCTCGACCTGTTCGGCCAGGGTGATGTCGTTGGAGTCCTTGGCCAGCCCACCGACCAGGGTCATGAACCCGCGCAGCGCATTCTTTGCACGGGTGGTCAACCCGCCGCCCGCCAGTTCCGCGAGCGCGGCATCCCACAGCGAAGTGTCGTCC
>DASURP010000037.1:0-53129 GCA_036279975.1 Rhodanobacteraceae bacterium | reverse complement strand
CGTGTCATGGTGTCGGGCATCGCTGTTCTAGAGTCGCATCTAGGGGTGCACCGGGGCGATGCTACCCTCATTTTCGCCATAGTGGCCGGTCCAGCGGCGTGGGGGGGCATGCGCAAAAAGGTGTCAGGGACAATTTTCTGGCAGGGCGACGGAGGACATCTCCACTGACCGTCGATCAGGTAGCGTCTTCGTGAGCGGAGTCTTTCGCGAGCATCCAATCCACGGCGGCCTGGCAGTGGAGTTCGGTGGTGTCGACGCGCGGGATGTCCGGCGCGTCCCCTGCGCGCAGCAGCATGCCGAACTCGGTGCAGCCGAGGATCACCGCCTGCGCGCCCGCGGTGTGCATCCGGCGCATGATCGTGATGAAACGTTCGCGCGATGCCGCTTCCACGCGTCCCTTCACCAGCTCGTCGAAGATGATCTGGTGGAGCGCGTCCTGTTCTTCCGGCGTCGGCACGCTGATGGACAGGCCGTGGCGTTCCAGCCGTTCGCGGTAGAACGGCTGGGCCATGGTGAAGCGGGTGCCGAGCAACGCGGCGCTGCGGTGGCCGTCGGCCAGCAAGGCGCGGGCGGTGATGTCGGCAAGGTGCAGCACCGGAACGCCGACGGCCGCCTCGACCGCAGGCGCCACCCGATGCATCGTGTTGGCGCAGATCAACAGGCCTTCGGCCCCGGCGTGTTCCAGCCGGCGCGCGGCATCTGCGAGGATGCGGCCGGCCGCATCCCAGTCATCGGCGTGTTGCAGGCGCGCGATCTCGGCGAACTCGACACTCCACAGCAACAACCTGGCCGAGTGCAGGCCGCCCAGGCGCGCGGCCACCAGCTCGTTGATGCGCTGGTAGTAGTGCAGGGTGGATTCCCAGCTCATGCCACCGATCAGCCCGATGGTTTTCATGCCGTGCGATGCCCAATGGATTGAAGCGGGAATTCTCGCACAAGGTAAAAAAGGGGGTCAGAGTCGACGTTCCCGCAGGTCGTTGGTTTCGATGACGGTCTTTTCCGGCCGGCCGGTCTTCTTTCGCCTTGGTTGCCGGCCCGGCTGCCGCTCGATCGCAAGGCGGAAGTGGCCGGGGCTGTGGATGCGGGGGTGGTGGCCGGAAGCGAGTGTCTGGAAAAGTTGACTCTGACCCCGGTTTCAGATTTGGTCGAGGCCGAGTGCCTCGCTTTCGCTCGGCGGCGGCAAGCCGGTCTTCTCGCAGAAGGCGATGAAGCGCGGATCATCACGCAGGCGCAGGATGACCGGGTCGGCCAGCAGGAACAGGAGGTCGGGGGCCGAAGCGCGCTCCAGCCATGCCACGGCGTGGCTGGCATCGCCGCGCAGCGCGTAGGCCTGCGCGATCCAGTAGGCATGGGATTCCGCGTAGGCCTTGTCCTTGAGGACGGCCGCCAGCGCCGCGTCGGCCGCCGCGCGATCCGGCCCGACCTGGGCTGCCAGGGCGATGAACAGGTTGCGGGTTTCCGTGGGCGCCTGCGTGGCGATGTGCATGGCCGCATCCGCTTCGCCGCGCGCCATGGCGGCGGTCATGCGCAGAAAGGCGGTTGAATGGTGCCAAACAAGATCCGTCTGGGGCAGGCTTTCGGCGGTGCGAAGATACTTCTCCGCCTCGCCAAGTCGTCCGGTGGCCATCAGCAATTGCGCGTACTGTTGGTAGTTGATGACGTAGAGCGGCTCGATCGAAAGCAGGCGCTCCCTCAATCGGATCGCTTCGCCAAGTTTTCCAATTTGGGCAAGTCCATAGCCGCAGCCATTGAGGACCGTGCCGTCGTCCGGCGCCAGCTGCACGGCGCGGCGGCACTCGGCCAGGGCGCCCCGGTGGTCGAAACCGTAGATCAGCAGGTAGGCGCGGGCAGCGTGGGCCGCGCCCAGCCCGGGCGCCAGTTGCAGCGCCTTGTCCGCGGCGAGGCGCGCCTTGCGCGCGTCTTCACGGGCAACCTCGGGAGGTTCGCCCTCGAACGTGGCGACGGTACTCAACGACCCCGACAGCAGCGCCCACGCCATCGCATAGTCCGGGTCGAGTTGCACGGCCTTGGCCATGTACGCGGCTGCCTTGGGGAAATTCTCGCCGTGCCAGTACGTCAAGCCCCGCAGATAGGCACCGTAGGCCTCGAGGTTGCCGCTGGGCGGGCGGTCGCCCTGCTTCGCGGCGGGCCGGGGCGACAGCAGCTTCACCTGCAATGCGCCGGCAACGGCGTACGTGATCTCGTCCTGCAAGGCGAACAGGTTCTTGTACGGGCGGTCGTAGTGCTCGGCCCACAGCGTACTGCCATCGGCGGCGTTGGTCAGCGAGGCGTTGATGCGCACGACGTCGCCTGCATGTTGCACGCTGCCGCTGAGCAGGTAGGCGACGCCGAGCTTGCGGCCGATGGTTGCGCTGTCGTCCTTGCTGTCGCGGAACTGGAAGGCGGAGATGCGGCCGATCACCTTCAATCCGCCAAAACGGGACAGCGAGCCGATCAGGTTTTCGGAAAGGCCGTCGGAGAAGAACTGCTGGTCCGGGTCCCTGCTGGCGTTGGCGAACGGCAGCACGGCGATCGACTTTGCCGGAACCGCAGAGGCGGCGTCGCCGGTACGGGTGCCCCTGGGCCGCATGAAAGTATTGGTCAGCAGCAGCACCACCGCGACCGCCAGTACCGCGATGATCGCGCGGTCCAGCCTGCGGCTTGTCAGCTTCCTGATCGAATCGTCGGACGCGACCTCGCTCTCGCGTTTCAATCCTTCAGGCGTCAGTTCGTAGAACCAGGCGAACGCGATCCAGAAGGGGAAACCGACCGCCGACCCGACGAGGAACCAGCGCGCGACCCATGCCGGCGTGTCGAATACCGGGCCGAGCTGGGTGACCACCTGCGCCAGCAACCACACCGTGCCGATGTACAAGGCTGCCGCGCGCAGCACGTTGCGGCGCTTCAACTCCGACAGCAGGGACGGACGAGTCACGACGCGATGCGCCCCTCTTGCCGGCACCAAACCGGCCTCCGGTCGTGGAGTTTCCGCGCCCGCCTGCCCGGTTGCAAGGGAAAACCGGGGTCAGGGTCGACTTTCGAGCCGGTCGTCGACGGACGGGGCGAAGGGAATCAAGCGGTGCCCGGCGACCAGGGCAGCGGAGGCGGGAGTGGCGCTCAGGCTTCTCCCCGCAGGGTCTCGATCAGGGCGTTCAAGGCGTCGGTGACGGTGAAGATGCCCAGGTACACGCCGCCTTCCTCGTAGACCAGCACGCTGCCGATCTTGCGCTCGGACATGTTGAAGGCGACTTCGTCCAGCGGCGCGTCTGCCAATACCGAGACCGGATCGGTGGCCATGATGTCGCGCGCCGCGACCTGGTTCCGGCGCTCGGCGCTCAAGCTGCGCGCTACGCGCAGGTCGCGCTCGCTGACCACGCCCACCACGCCGCCGTCGCGCACGATCGGCAGGTGACGGACGCCGTGTTTCTCCATCAGCTTGAACATCTCGTCGATCGACGCGGTATCCGGCACCATCACGGGATCAGGTGTGGTGAATGCTTCGACGGGCACGTTGAGTTTCATTTCGTTGCCTGCTGGTCTCTGATGGAGGGGTCCTGGTCGCGGGAGGCGTGTCGCCGGAGCGTGCGCGGCGTGGTCACGGCCAATGGACCAGATCGGCGTGCCCGAACCCCTGCGTGTAGTCGAGCACCGAGATGACGCTCGGCTCGATGCGGAACAGGGCCACGTCGTCGGGCGTCGGCATCGCAACCGGCAGCGACTTCGTTTCGGGGTACTTCGACGGCATCAGGCGCAGGACCTTCCCGGCTTCGGCGCGGTCGGTGACCGGGATCGCACGCGCGGCCATCGACAGACCCGTGATGGCCATGATGTCCGACGGATCGCCGTTGATGGTCAGCGAAACGCGATCGTCACGTGCGAGGTTGGCCGCCTTCTGGCTGTCGCGGCCGCACAGGAACCAGAACGCGAGGCCATCGTTCACATAGCCGACGGTCGTCGCTTGCGGCCATCCATCGGGGCGCAGTGTCGCGATCGTCATGATCCGGTTCGCGTCCAGCAGGTCGAGGATCCGCTTCCTGATCGTTGCGTCCATGGGAAACGCCCGCCGCTTTTGCACCACGCTTCACGGTAGGTGCTCGACGGCGCGCGGAATTGACGAGCGTCAACCAAAAAGGGGGCGGAGGAAATCAACCCGCCTTGCTGACCCTGTCCCTTCTTTCGAGAAGACGCGCCAGGAGATCCAACGCCTCGCCGGTGTCGCGATCCTGCAGGATCGCGGAGGCGTGGGTGCCGGCGACGTCCAGGTGCAGGGTGGCGAGGCCGAGCCGTCGCTGCACGGGGCCTTCGGTGGCGCGGATGCTCTGGATTTTGGCCAGCGGCACCCAGGTGGTCGTCGCGCATAGGCGTCCACGCCGGGCCACGACGTAGCGTTCGTTGCTGCCGATGGCGAGGAAACGCATGCTGAGCGGCGCCTTCCAGACGGCCCTCCGGGGCGCGCGCAGCGTGTGTTGCGGGGCTTCCGGCGCGACGTTCGCGATGATCGCCTTGCCGACGTCAAGACGACCGACCGCGAGCAACGGGCGCGATACCGCGCCTTCCGCACGGTTTTCCTTTCTCACCTTGGTTCCGGCAACTTCCACTTCGACGCGACACCAGCCGAAGCAGCGCCACAACCACGGCCGGCGCAGCCGCACCAACTGGATGCGGTCGCGGCTGATGGTTTCCGATGCGGTTTGCACGAGTCCCGAGCGCAACTGGAAGCCCGCGTCCGTGGCGTGGACGGTGAGACGGTAGTCGCCATTGAAGCGCTTCCAGAGTGCAGCGGCGAGTCCGATCACAGGCCAGATGCCGCTCGCTGCGATGGCCTTGGCGGCAGCGGGAAACATCGCGAGCCCGATGGCGAACGCCACGACCACGATCAACGCGAGCAGGCCGGCACCGGCCGTGAGGGTGCCGGCAATCAGCCGGACCGGATCGGTGACCACCAGCGGCTTGCCCGTTCCAAGGGGCCCGGCTGGATCGTTGCTCGACGGCGCCTCCGGATCCGAGCCGGGAGCTGGCCCGGTTTCGCCCGGTTGTTCGCGTTCGGCCCGGGCGATGGCGAGCAGTTCGTCGCGCAGCCGGTGGGCGTGGGCGACAGTCAGGCACGCCAGGCGTCCGCTGTCGCCGCCGCCCGAAGCCATGCGCAAGCGCAGTTCGGCGAGTCCCAGGACACGCGCAAGCCCGCTCTGGGCGATATCGATGGCCTGCACTCGGCTCAGCGGGAAACGGCTGGAACTGCGGTTGAGGAGGCCGCTTTCGATGTGCAGTACGCCGTCCACGAGTCGCCAGCGCGTCACCAGCCACGCGACGATGCCGGCGACGATCGCGACGCCAATGACGATGAGTTCCCAGCGTTGGTCGCCATGACTTCGCTGGGCGCCCAGCAGGCCGGCGAGAATGATGACGCCAATCGAAATCAAATGACGCCCCGCGCGCACCACCGGAGAGAGCGGATGCAGGCGCTGCCACGGCGTGGTCGCGCGGGGATCGCTCCCGCTCCTTGGAGCGCCCGCGACGCTCACAGGCCTGCCGCACGCGCCTCGCCGAGCCGACTCAGCGAATCGCGCAGGCGCTGCGCTTCCTCGCGGCCGAGCCCGGGGATCACGGCATCGCTCGCGGCCGCAGCCGTATGCAGGTGCAGCGTGCTGATACCGAACAGGCGTTCGAACGGTCCGGCCACGACATCCACGAACTGCATGCGCCCGTAGGGCACCACCGAAAGTCGCCGCACCATCAGGCCGCGCGCGACCATCAGGTCATCGTCGCGCTCGAGGTACCGCCACGAGTGGACGCGGCGGCGAAGTGCGCGCATCGCGAGCAACGCAATGCAGCAAACCGCGGCCGCGGCCATCAGCCCCCACCACCACGTCGTGTAGATCCCCGCCAGCACGCCCACCGCGAAGACCGCGATGGCCGCGGCGACGCCACCCTGGATGCGTCGCAAGCGCCACAGCTGCGGCGAGGGACGCAGCCAGTTCTTGCCTGCATCGAAGTCATTCAGTGCGGCCATGGCTCTCTCGCAGAAATGGGAACGCAAGAAGGGGATGGAGGGAATTAAACGGGCAAACGGGCAGGTTGGCAATCAAGTGGTTGTTTGATTGCCTCCGTCCCCTTTTCGAGGGCATGAAAAAGCCCGCCGAAGCGGGCTTTTCCACAAACCTGGCAAGGGGCTTCAGGCCACTTGCACCTGGTCCGCCTGCATGCCCTTCGGGCCCTTGACGGCGACGAAGGTGACCTTCTGGCCTTCCTGCAACGACTTGAAGCCGGTGCCCTGGATGGCGCGGAAGTGGACGAACAAGTCGTCACCGCTTTCCGGAGTGATGAAGCCGAAACCCTTGGCATCGTTGAACCATTTGACTGTACCGCTTTGGCGATCCGCCATGACACATGACCTTTGAAAAATGTGGGTGATTCACGGCATCGAGTGAGGCGAACTCGCCGCAAAGGTGTGCAGTGCATCCAAAGTTGCCCCAAGCGCTGCGAGGGCATTATAACCGACATTTTGCCTGTACGCGCGGCCCGGCCCGGACGGCGGGGCCTGGGTTCCTGCAAGGGCACGCGGAGGGCCGCGGGTTGACTTGCCGGCCGCGCGCCTCGATATCCGGTGGCGATGCCTTTGGCGCTGCCCGCTCGATATCCATGATTCCATTGTCCTTTCTCGATCTGTGTCCGATCACCGAGGGCGGCACCGCGGCACAGACCTTCGCCAACACGGTGGATCTTGCCCGGCACGCCGAGCGCTGGGGCTTCAGGCGCTACTGGATGGCCGAGCACCATGGCATGCCGGGCATCGGCAGCGCCGCGACGGCGGTGCTGATCGGGCACGTGGCCGGGGCCACTGCGACGATCCGCGTGGGCGCGGGTGGCGTGATGTTGCCGAACCATTCGCCGCTGGTGATCGCCGAACAATTCGCGACGCTGGATGCCTTGTATCCCGGCCGCATCGATCTTGGCCTGGGGCGCGCGCCCGGCTCGGACCAGCCAACGATGCGCGCGTTGCGCCGCAACCTCGGCGCCGATCCGGACGAGTTTCCGTACGACGTGCAGGAACTGGCGGCGTACTTCGAGGGCCGGGCGCCGGTGCACGCCACCCCGGGCGCGGGCCACGACGTGCCGATCTGGATCCTGGGGTCCAGCCTGTTCGGCGCGCAACTCGCGGCGGCGCTGGGGCGACCGTATGCGTTTGCTTCGCACTTCGCCCCGGCGCAGATGCTGGACGCGATCGCCGTGTACCGCCGGCAATTCCGTCCGTCGCGCCACCTCGACCAGCCCTGCGTGATGCTGGGTTTCAACGTGTTCGCGGCGGATAGCGATGCCGAGGCGCACTACCTCGCGAGCTCGTGGCAGCAGGCGTTCGTGGCGCTGCGTTCGGGCCAGCCCGGGCGCCTGCCGCAACCGGTGGAAGGCTATCTGGAGTCGCTGCCGCCGCAAGCGCGCGGCATGCTGGATCACGTACTGGCGTGCACGGCCATCGGTGCGCCCGGCACCGTCGCCGACGCGATCCGCGCGTTCATCGACAGGACCCGGCCGGACGAGCTGATCGTGACCGGCAACATGCACGACCACGCGGCGCGACGGCATTCCCTGGAAATCGTCGCGGAACTGATCGGCCCTGCGCGCGGCTGAGTGTTTGTAAACAAAAGTCAGGGATGAACAGGGCGATCGCGGCGGTCACGGACGACAAGCCGCAGCATGGATCGCACGCGGGGCGGGCCGTGGCCGCTGCAGCACGGGCCGTTGCCCGCAGCAACAGGGCGAACCTGGTTCAGTTTTGCCAGTTTCCCTTGGCATGCCTCGTGCAACCTGATGGAAGCTTCCAACCACTGCCCGCCTGACCTTGCCACTGCGCCCACGGGGTGCCGGTGGCCGGGATGCGGGCGCACCCGTTCATGAATCGGCAAAACGTCGCTCCGCCTTCCATCGATCGCTTCAAACGCGCCATGTTGCTGGCGATCATCGTGCTGGCCCTGCTGAGCACGCTCATCGCATGGGGCGTCATGGGCGCGCGCGGGATGCTGACACCCACGCTCGACTGGACGCAGAAAATCACGGCGCTGGTACTCGCATTGCTGTTCGTCGCGGCGTGGTGGGAGTGGCTGCCGCAACGTGTGCTCGAACTCGGCTGCCTGGTGTTCGCGGTCGCGGTCTGCGCGACATGCATGGCGTTGGCCATGTATTCGCCCCGTTACGGCGCCGGCCTGCACCTGCCGCCGCTGTATCTGTGGATTCCGGTCGTGTACCTGTTCGCGTTTACGCTGACCAGCCACAAGGCCGGCCTGATCCTGTCGCTGGGCATCCTGGTGTTGTTCGCAAGCATCAGCGTGCCCTACCTCATGCAGGGCAGGGCCGCGACCTACGGCAACCTGACCCTGCAGTTGCATTTCGTGTCCGCGGTGTTGATCGCTGCGCTGTATTTCTTCTCCGGTTACCAGTACCGCCTCAGGGTCGCACAGCGCGCGGTCGACCGGTTGGCGCAGCTTTCGAATACCGACGAGCTCACCGGGTTGTCCAATCGCCGCCACATGGCGGTGGTCATCGGGGGCGAGCTGGCGCGCTGCAAGCAGACAGGCAGCGGGTTTGCGGTCATGTTGTTCGACATCGACCACTTCAAGGGGGTCAACGATCGGTTTGGGCACGCCAGCGGCGATGGGGTCCTGGTGGCGCTGGCGGTGCGCGCGGCACGGGTGTTCCCGGGCCGGGACAGCCTGGGGCGTTGGGGAGGCGACGAGTTCGTGGCGGTGGTTCGGGACATTGCCCACGCGGAGGCCGAGAACATGGCCGAGGCCTTGCGCCATGCGATCGAGGAGGAGCCGTTGCTTGCAGACTGCCGCGTCACGATCAGTTGCGGGGTGACGCTGGCCCGCGCCGGCGACAGTCTCGACGGGCTGCTGCAGCGCGCCGACGTGGCGTTGTACGCGGCCAAGCGTGCCGGTCGCAACCGGGTGGAAGGCATTGTCCCCAGGTCGCCCTGAAAGGGCAGGTCAATACGATTCCAGATGTTGCAGCTTGGCCGCGTAGATCGCGTGCCGTTCGTGCGTGGTGCTGTTCTGCATCGCCTGTTCCAGTTCCCTGCGTGCGCGCGCCACGTCGCCCAGGTGCAGCGCGGCCACCGCAAGCCCGAAGTGCGACTGGTCGTCGTAGGGCCGCCGTGACAACGCCTGCTTGAACATACGGGCCGCGTCCTTGTAGTCGCCCACGCCCAGCGCCTGCATGCCGAGGTCGTAGAAATAGAAGGGTGAACGCCGCTGGACCTCGGCGAGTTTCTTCTCGACCACCCCTGCCTCGGTGATGCGGTCTTCCGCCTTGAGCAACCGCAACAGGTTGGACAGCGCCGGAACATTGCCGGGTTCGCGCGCCAGCGTGTAGCGCAGCGCCCGCTCCGAAAGCGCCAACTGGCCGGCCTGCCGGTAGATGACCGCGAGGGTGTTGGCGGTATCCGCGTACGTCGGATCGGCTTCGAGTGCCGCCCGTGCGAACCAGTAGGCGTGGTCGAGATTGCCGCCTGCCAGCACTTCGGCCGCGCGGTTGTTCATGTACATCGCAACGATGGTCTGCTCGGAGATGGGCCTGGCCGCGGCGCCCGCCACTTCGCGGGACGGCAGGAAGTCGACGATCATCGGCGTTTCCGCGCTCCACTCGTACGCGAACCGGGATGCGCGCCTGCCGAGCACCAGGTTGACATGCTGGTTGAGGAAGGCAAACCCGGCCTCGCGCGACCAGGTGTCGTAACCGTACACCTCTTGATAGGTCACCCGAATGCCGAGGTGCTGGGCGAACGCGGCGGTCATGATCACCAGCGACAGGCAGTTGCCTTCGCGCGCCGCAAACGCCTGTGATGCGGTGCGGGTCATTGCCGCGTCGTAATCGATCCGGAGCTTGCCGGACAGCGCATCGAGCAGGGCTTGCCGCGGGTCCTTGTAACGCGCCTGGGGCACGATTTCCCGGGCAAGGAAGTGCCGCATCGGGGCGTCGAACGCAAAGATCGCGCGGCTGTCGATGGGTTCGGCGGGCGGCCTGAACAACCCGTCACGCAACAGCGGCCGGATGTCGCGGGTGGTGACGGCAGGCGCGACCGCGCAGCCCGACAGCGATGCAGCGAGCAGGATTGCAGCGATCCGCACCAGCGGCAAGAAGGTTTTCACCTTCACCTCCGCAGCAGGCCTGCCTCGCTTGGCGGGCATCCGACGGCCCGCTGCAACGGCACTATACACCCGCGCGAAAACGCGAACCGGCGTGTATCCAACCCCGGCGGCGGGTGGAATGCGAACCCGTCTCCGGTCGGCTTCAACGCCGTGTGTAGGTCATCTCCATCATCTTGTATTCCTTGCCGTCCGGTCCGGGCCCGTACATCGTGAACACTTCGGTGCCGGGGCTGGTCCAGCGGGTTTCCAGGCGCGCGGTGGCCTTGCCCCTGGTTACCGGATCGTTCCAGCTTCCGGTGAAGGTGCAGGCGCGGTGTTCGTCGCAACTGCCTTCGCTGACCATGAGGCCGGTGGACATGGAATCGTTCCAGGTGCCCCACCACTTGCCGCTGACGTTGTCGTAACCGGTCATGCCGTGGCCGGCGAACGGCTGGCCATGCATCGTCGCCTCCACCGATTCCGCCATCACGCGCCCGCCCAGGATCATCCTGCGCGTGGCGATGCCGCTGTCGAGCGTCGGGTCCGCGCCGGGCCTGGCCCAACTGCGGATCGACAGGGTGTAGTCGCCGGCCGCGCTGGCGAGCTCGGCGTGCTGCCTGCCGGGCGCGGCGGCCTGCTGGTAGGCCGCCATCATGGCCGCTTCCTCCGGCGACATCTTCGGCGTGGCCTGGTCCTGGGCGAATGCGGGCAGGGCGAGAACGAGCGGCAGGGCGAATGCAAGTGTACGAGTCATGGCGGTCTCCCGATGCGTGGTTGCACGGCATGCCTGCCGTCAGTCCAGCACTCCTGCGACCTTGGGTACGGGTGGCTGTTTCCGGGGCATGATGCGCGAGGACTCGAGGACCACGTCCGCTTCGGTCCACGCGGCCTTGAAGCGGCCTGCGATCGCGGCCGCCTGCCTGGTCTTGCCTTGCGCCAGCAAGGCTTTGTGCAGCCCGTGCAGCGCCCAGCCGTGGTGCGGGTTCTTGCGCAGGTCTTCCCAGTACACCGCTTCGGCTTCGAGCGGCCGGCCTGCATCGAGCAGCACCGCGCCCAGTGCGAGCCGTGGTGGGTAATGCCATTCGTTCGGCTCGGTATAGACCAGTCCGTCGTCCAGCCGCACCGCTTGTGACAGGTTGGCGATGGCTGTCTCGTGGTCGCCGCGCGCTGCCGCCAGTTCCCCGGCCAGCACCGCCGGTGCGACGGCGATGATTTGCGCCGCGGTATTGGGCGAGAACATCGTGTAGTCGAGGCGCGGTTCGGCGACGATCCGGCGCACCCGTTGCAGTTCCGCATCGGCGGCGTCCAGTTGGCCCGTTGCGACCAGGGCAAGGCCACGGGCATAGTGCCAGATGCCGGTGACGAAGCGGTCCGATGCAGGCGGGGCCGGTTCGGCCAGCATCGCGTCCCACTTGCCGAAGCGGGTCAGCGCGTAATACGGCACCACGCGGAACACGCCGAGCATCGGGGCTGCCGCCAGGGTTTCGTCGGGAATCTTCGAGGCGGCCTTGCGCGCGGCATCGATCGCGGCTTCGCCGCGACCCTGGGCCGAAGCTGCAAACCACAGGAAGTGGAGGTTGTGCGGGTAATAGCCCATGGGGTAAAGCCCCTGGGCACGGCATTGTGCGATGTAACGCTCGTCGGCGGCGATCGCGCGCACGTTGGCGGCCGCCGCGTCGGCATAACGGCCGACCCGCTGGTAGATGTGCGCGGGCATGTGCAGGATGTGCCCGGCGCCCGGCATCGCATTCGCGAGGCGGTCGGCGGCGGCTTCGGCCCGCTCCGGGGTATCGGTGCTTTCCACTGCGTGGATGTAAAGATGCAGCGCCTGCGGGTGGTTCGGGCTGCGGGCCAGCACCGACTCCAGCACTTTCACGACCTCCAGCGTGCCCGGTTGCGGCGTGCCATCCGGCATCCAGTAATCCCATGGCCGCAAATCCATGCTGGCCTCGGCCCACAGCACCGCGGCGTCGAGGTCGTCGGGGTATTGCAGCATGACGGCGTGCATGGCTTCGGCGTAGGCTTGGTTCGCTGCGGCGCGGTCATCCGGGTTGCCGGTGTAGCGCTGCGCCAGCGCCTTGATGTAGGCCTGCTCGCGCGCACTGGCATTGCCGGACAATGCCAGCGCCTGTTGCGCCAGCCGATGGGCGTCCGCTTCCGAGTCGGGTGGCATCGGCGCATTGATGTTCGGCCCGAGCACCAGCGCCTGGCCCCAATAGCACATGGCGCACTCGGGGTCGAGCCGCGCCGCTTCGCGGAACGCCCGTCCGGACTCGGCATGGTTGAACGCGAAGGCAAGGTTCACGCCCTGGTTGACGAAAAGCTGTGCGCGCGGCGAATCCGTGGTCACCGCGAAGGCGTGCGATCCCAGTCCCGCAAGCAGCGGCGCAAGCGCGCCGGACGGGGAGGGTTTCGCGGCATCCTCGTTCGCGGTGTAGTGCTGGTGTTGCGGTGCCGATTGGTCTGGTGGCGTGCCGGCCACGTTGACGGCGGACTGCGAGGGCAGGGCGGTGGCGCAGGTGGCGAACAGGGCGCCCAGGATCGCGGCGGTGATCCGGGACACGTGGAGCTGGTTCATGGTGACCTCCCGGAGTGCTGGGCACGGGAAGTGGGACGGTCGCTGAATGTACGCGTTGCTGCGCTAAGAAAACGGCGGGAAAAGGCTAAAACCGGGCAAAGGAAATCGAAAGGGCGTGCGAAAAAAGTGCAAGGAATCCGGAGTCACGGCCCGCGGCGGCAGGGGTGCCTGCCGCGGGGGCGCTGGCCCGACGGCCGCGCAACGCCGCCACCGGGCCTTGCGCTGCCCGGGCAGCGCCGGGCGCGCGCGGTCGCGCGTCGGGTAGACTCCGTCGTTCCTTGGCCACCCGCCACCGGTGCGACACGTGAAGCTGCACACCAAGATGGGGATGGGATTCGTGGTCGGCCTCGGGGCCGGCCTGCTTGCGCGCCTGGTCACGGGCGGCGAGGCGCCGTGGCTCGAGTGGTTGACGACCTGGATCACCGGGCCGGTCGGGCAGCTGTTCCTGCGCCTGCTGTTCATGCTGGTGCTGCCGCTGCTGTTCTCGGCGCTGGTGGTGGGCATCAGCGAAATGGGCAGCATGCGTGCGCTCGGTCGGGTGGGCTGGAAGACGCTTGCCTACACCGTGGTGGTGTCGTCGATCGCGGTGGTGATCGGGGTGGTGCTGGTCAACCTGCTGCAACCCGGCCGGGGCGTGGATCCGGTGGTGGCCCACGCATTGCTGACCGAGGCCTCGGGGCGCACCGGCTCGATCATCGCGGCCAGCACGGCGCAGCCCGAGGGCATGCAGTTCCTGCTCAACATCGTCCCCAGCAACGTGTTCGCCGCGGCGGCGTCCAGCGACGTGTTGGCGGTGATGTTCTTCGCGGTGATGATCGGGGTCGGGATCGTGCTGACCGACAGCCCGCCGGCGCGCCGCTTCAAGGAGGTCATCGAAGGCCTGTTCGAGGTTTCGATGACCCTGATCCACCTGGTCATCCGGCTGGCGCCGTACGCGGTGGCCTGCCTGGTGTTCAACCTGGCCGCACAGTTCGGCTGGGGCCTGATGCTGACCCTCGCGGGTTACGTCGGCGTGGCGATCCTGGCGATGGCACTGCACATGTTCGTGGTGTATCCACTGGCGGTGCGGCTGCTGGGGGGCATGTCCCCGCTCGTGTTTTTCCGCGGTGTGCAGGAGGCGATGCTGATGGCATTCTCCACCGCGTCCAGCAATGCGACCTTGCCGACCGCGCTCAAGGTTGCAAGGGAAGACCTGAAGCTGCCGCCGCGCATTTCGCGTTTCGTGCTCACGGTCGGCGCCACCGCCAACCAGAACGGCACCGCGCTGTTCGAGGGCGTGACGGTGTTGTTCCTCGCGCAGTTCTTCGGGGTCGAGCTCGGCCTGGTGCAACAGGTCACGGTGATGCTGGTGGCCATCCTCGGCGGTATCGGCACGGCCGGGGTGCCGGCCGGCTCGTTGCCGGTGGTGGCGTTGATCTGCGTGATGGTCGGGGTTCCGCCGGAGGGCATCGGCCTGATCCTCGGCGTGGACCGGCTGCTCGACATGTGCCGCACCACCCTCAACGTCACCGGCGATCTTGCGGCCAGCGTGGTGGTGGCACGCGGGGAACCGGAATGATCGCGCGGGGCGGGGTGTGCATGCCCGGTCGATGACCGCTTGAGTGCGGCGGATCCGGACGCCGCCGATCGGGTCGAATGCCAGCGCCGCCGCCGGCATCGCGCACGCCGCGGCGTCGGCAAAGGCGTACAGTGGAAACATGCGCGATCCCGACGACGTGACGCTGGATGGACGCGTGCACCGCAGTGTCGGCCACGCGGAGCATCTGCGGTTGCCTGGCCTGAAGCTGCTGCCGCGTCCTGCGCGCGACCGGCTGCGGTGCCAGGTGCTGGAGGTGTTGAGCCGCGAGGCGCCGGCGCCGGACTACGACGCGCCGCTGGGCGATCCCGGCCTGTTCGGGCCGGACAGCGTGACCTGGAAGGTGCACGCGGATTTCCCGGGCATGCTGGCCGGTGGACTGGCGTCGTTGCTGTTGCAGGCGCTGCATCCCCTGGCGCTTGCCGGGGTGTGGGACCATTCCAGTTTCCGCAGCGATACGCTGGGACGCTTGCGCAACACCACGGCGTTCGTGGGCCGCACGACCTATGCGCCGCGCGCGCCTGCACAAGCCGCGATCGAACGCGTGCTGGCCATCCACCATGCAGTGCGTGGCAGCACGCCGGATGGACGCGCCTACAGCGCCGATGATCCGCACCTGCTCACCTGGGTGCACTGCGCCGAGTGCTGGTGCTTCCTGCGTGCATACGAAATGCATTGCACGCGCATTCCGGCGGCGATGCAGGATCGCTACCTCTCCGAGGTGGCATTGATCGCCGAGGCCCTGGGTGCGCGCGACGTGCCGAAGTCCACGGCTGCGCTCGAGGCATTCTTCGCGGGAGTACGACCGGAACTGGTGTTCGATGCGCGCACCCGTGAGACGCTGGCGATCCTGGGTTCGATCCGCTTGCCGATTCCGCTGGCGGGCGTAAGCCGCGACCTGTTCCTCGGCGCCGCCGCGGCCTTGTTGCCGGACTGGGCGCTCGACCTGATGCAGCGTTCCCGGCCCAGGCGTTGGCGCGACCGCGCGGCGGCCCGCGCCTTGCAACTGATTGCGCCGAGCGTGCGCGATGCGATGGCCGAAGGCGGGCTCGCCTGGCGCGCCTGCCGGCGCACCGGCGCGGATTACGTTGGACTGTTCCGGTGGAATGGCGCATGACGCTTGGTGCGCGGTACGATCCGGCGGTGGTGGGGGGTTGGAAAGGCCTGCGGCTGCCTGGCACCGAACTGCCGGGGTGCTGACGGCGGGCACGTTCCTTCACGACGGCAAGCGGGTTTTCTGGGACGTGCACCATCCGGGCCGCGCGGTGGTGGTCGATCTGGGCCACGAGCAATACGACCAGCTGGTGATCGAAGTCGGGAATCCGGATGCCGTCATCGTGCTGTTGAATCTCGCTTGACCGCAGGTCCGGGCCGCGCGGCCGGCTGGTGAAAGAACGTTTCGGATCGGGCTGCCCCCGTGCGGCGCTGGTGACTGTTTTATTGCCCGTCTATGCGCCATGCGCGTGCGTCCACTGCACGATGCCGCGGGTGTCCATCGCGCCGGCCTGGCGCGCGACTTCACGGCCACCGCGAAACAGGGCGAGGGTGGGGATGCTGCGGATGTCGTAGCGGGCGCCGAGTGCGGGTTCCGCCTCGGTATCGAGCTTGAGCAGGCGCAGCCGCGGTTCGAGTTGCGCAGCAGCCTGCACGTAGTACGGCGCCATCATCTTGCACGGTCCGCACCAGGGCGCCCAGAAATCCACCAGCACCGGGATGTCGTTGCGGTCCAGGTGTTTCTGGAAGACTGCTGCGTTCACCGCGAGCGGCTGGCCGCCGAACAGCGGCTGGTGGCACTTGCCACACACGGGGGCGGCGTCCAACCGCTCGGGCGGCAGGCGGTTTACTGCCTCGCAGTGTGGGCAGACGACATGCAGTGCATCGCTCATGGCCTGGCCTTGTGGATTGAGCGTTGATGGTCGGGACATCGCGGGATATGGGGGCGGCAACGTCGAGGCCAAAGCGTTGCCTGCAAATCGCGATGGCCGGGCCTGGTTCGTTGCAGCGATCCGCGCCGCCGCGCTTGGCTAACGGATTGCTAACGATTTGAATTTTGCGGGCAAAACCGCTTGAACCGCATTCCAGCCAAGGGCATGCTGCGGCCATCGCGAAGCGCTTGGTTCGCGATGCGGGGATGGCGATCCGCCTGGCTGTCCGGCCGAGGGATTGGACCCTTTCAGGAACTTCGCCGTTGCCTCGGAACGACCGGATTTTACGTACCGGTCACTGGACCTTTCCGCGAACAGGTAGAGGGGATCACAAATGAAGACTCGTGCTCTGGTTGCGAAATCATGGACCGGTTTGCTCCTTCTTGTCGCCGCGGCCGTCATCGCGCCGGCCGGCTGGGCCAGTACCGACGCCCCGCCCGAGATACCGAGGTGCAGCCACAAGATCGGCACGCTGGCGGTGAAGGAGCCGGACACGGGCAACCACTGGTGGACGGCGATGAACCTCGAGTCGCCCGCGGCGCTGATCAAGGTTTACGTGTCGCGCTCCGGGTGTTTCACGCTGGTCGATCGCGGCAAGGGCCTGCAGGCCGCCGAGCAGGAGCGTGCGCTGGCCGGCGGGGGCGAAATGCGCGTCGGTTCCAACATCGGCAAGGGCCAGATGAAGGCAGCCGACTACGTGCTGGTGCCCGACATCGCCAACAGCAACGCGAACGCCGGCGGCAGCAACATCGGCGGCATCCTCGGCGGCCTCATCGGGCACGGCGCGGGCGCGGTGCTCGGCGGCATCAGCATCCACAAGAAAACCGCGGACGTGGTGCTGACCTTGACCGACATCCGCTCGACCGAGCAGGTCGCGATGGAGGAGGGCCATGCGAAGAAGACCGACATCGGCTGGGCCGGTGGTGGCGGTGGCGGATTCTGGGGCGGTTTCGCCGCGGGCGGAGCCAGCGGCTACGCCAACACCGAGATCGGCCAGGTGATCGCGATGGCCTATCTCGACGCGTACACCAGGATGGTGGCCAACCTGCAGGGCAACGAACCGGACGCCAAGGCCGACAACGTGCAGCAGGCGGTGCGCCTGACCGAATCGACCAAGCTGTACTCGGATGCGAACCTGCAGTCCTCGGTCGTGCGCAGCCTGAAGCCCGGCATGATGCTGTATCCCACCGGCGACAAGGTCGGGGTGTGGTGGAAGGTTTCGGACGAGCTGGGCAACATGGGCTGGGTGGTTTCGACCAAGCTCGAACTGGCGCGTTGACGCCGGCTGCACGCGAACAGGCGAATCGATCGCGGCGCCGTTGCTGAAACCGGCGGCGCCGCAGGCGCGATGGCGTTCCGGCGAGGGCGCACGATGGATGCGTCGCGTCATCCGCACTTCCAGCGACCCTTTAAGATGACGGGTTGCACCGCCACGCGAGGCCCGTCGACATGTCACGTGTACGCATTTGCGCCTGCAGCGCGCTGTGGTGCATGGCGTTCCTGCTGCCCGCCGCGCTGGCCGTGGCGGCCGCTGTGCCGCCCACGCTGCGCGTGGATGGCGGCGAACTGTCGGGATGGCACGACAGCACGGCCGGCTTGAACGAGTTCGAGGGCATCCCGTACGCGGCGCCGCCGGTCGGGCCGCTGCGCTGGAAACCGCCGCGGCCCGTTGCGCCGTGGACAGGCGTTCGCGCAGCCGATCATTTCGCGCCGCGTTGCATGCAGCGGCCGTTGTTCGGCGACATGGTGTTCCGCTCCGATGGCATGAGCGAGGATTGCCTGTATCTCAACGTGTGGACGCCGGTGCAGCGCCATGGCAGGAAGGTGCCGGTGCTGGTGTATTTCTACGGCGGCGGATTCGTCGGCGGGGATGGTTCCGAATACCGCTACGACGGCGCCAGCCTCGCGCGGCGCGGCATCGTCACGGTCACCGTGAACTATCGCCTGGACGTGTTCGGATTCCTCGCCTTGCCGGCGTTGGCCAGGGAATCACGGCACCACGCAACCGGAAACTACGGGTTGCTGGACCAGGTCGCCGCGTTGCGATGGGTCCGGCGCAACATCGCGGCATTCGGCGGCGACCCGACGCAGGTCACCATCGCCGGCGAATCGGCGGGATCGATGTCGGTATCCGCGTTGATGGCCTCGCCGCTGTCGCGGGGATTGATGACGCGCGCGATCGGTGAAAGTGGTTCGGTGCTGGGCAATCTTGCGCCGCGGCCACGGGCACTGGCCGAGCAGCAGGGCGAAGCCTTCGCAAGGCACGTCGGCGCCGATTCACTGGCGCAATTGCGTGCGATGCCCGCGGACAAGCTGCTTGCGGCCTGCGGCGACGAGGGGGTAGCCGATTTCGTGCCCGACATCGATGGCTGGTTCCTGCCGCGTTCCCCGGCGGCCATCTACGAAGCCGGGGACCAGGCGCATGTCCCGTTGCTGGTCGGATCCAATTCCGGGGAAGGCAATTACGCTGCCCTGCTCGGGAGCGCAGCGCCGACACCGGCCAATTATCGTTCCGCGGTGGAACAAAAGTTCGGCAAGCACGCGGGCGCGATACTGGCGTTGTATCCGGGCCACAGCGAAGCCGAGGTGAAGGCATCCGGCACGGCGCTCGCCGGCGACCGGTTCATCGCGTTCTCGACCTGGCGCTGGATGGACTTGCAGCGCAGGACCGGGGCTGCGCCGGTGTATTACTACTACTTCGACAAGGCGCGGCCCGCCAGGCGCGATGGCAGCGCGGGCCCGGACCCCGCCGCGGTCCACAGCGGGGAGATCGAATACGCTTTGGGCAACCTGTCCGGCAACCACGTCTATGCATGGACGGCCGCTGACCGCGACGTGTCGGCCACCATGGAGGGCTATTTCGCCAATTTCATCAAGACCGGCAATCCGAACGGAGCGGGCCTGCCGCGTTGGCCGGCCGCGGTGTCCAGGCAGGGCGGGTTGCTGCGCCAGGTGATCGGCGCGGACACGCGCAGCATCGTCGACCACAATGCGCCGCGCTACGAATTGTTGCAACGCATGTTCGGCCCCGACGCGCACCTTTGACGGTCCCCCGTGGCAGTGCTGGCCCGGAGGAGCCGCTTCGTTTCAGGTCGCCGCGGTCCTGGCGGCGATTTCGCGCAGCGCGTTTTCGAATGCTTCCGGCGGCTGGCCGCCCGCGATCAGGTAGGCGTTGTTGACGATGGTGGCGGGCACGGAGTGGATGCCGGCCTGCTGGAAGTGGCGCTCCTGTGCGCGCACGTCGTTTGCGTAGTCATTGCCGGCAAGGATGCAGCGCGCTTCCGTGCCGTCCAGCCCGGCCTCGCCGGCGATGCGCGCCAGCACGTCGTGGTCGGCGACGTTTTCGTTGTCGCTGAAGTAGGCGCGGAACAGCGCCTGCTTCAAGCCAAGCGCGCGTTCACGATCCTGCAGTTCGGCCCAGTGCAGCAGCCGATGCGCGTCGAAGGTGTTCCACACGCGGCTGCCGCGTCCGACGTTGTAGTTGAACCCGACGGCCGCGGCGCGTTCGCGCAACACCTTGCGGTTGGCCTCGGACTGCGCCTCGCTGATGCCGTACTTGTGCATGATGTGCTCGACTGCGTCCTCGCCTTCCAGCGGCATGTCGGGGCTCAGCTCGAACGGCTGCAGGTGGATGTCCGCCTGCACGCTGCCGTCCAGTTTGGCCAGGGCCCTTTGCAGGCCGGCCAGGCCGACCGCGCACCATGGGCAGGCGATGTCGGAAACGAAGTCGATGCGAAGGCGGACAGGGGAGTTCATGGCGGCGGATGTGGCGGAACCCGCTCCAATGTGGAGGCGATGCCGCGCAGGATCAATCGGTGCATGCGCCGCGGCTGTGCCGTGGCGATCGCCGCCATGTGCGCGTTTTGCAGGGGGTGGGCGCACGCCAGCGTCCCCGGGAGCGTCCTCTTCGGCGCGCGCTGCCGTACAAAAAAGGAGGCCCGAAGGGCCTCCCGGAAGGTTGCCGGCGATGTGCCGGCTCAATGCCGGTAGCGTGCGTCGATGAACGCCGCGGCGGCGGCGTGCAGTCCGTCATGGGATTCCGGGTTCAGGTACACCATGTGCCCGGACGGGAAGAACTTGTAGCCGATGTTCTGCTGCAGGCTTGCCGGGATCGGCAGCTGGTGCATCTCGTATTCCGCGGAATAGAAAGGCGTGCCGAGGTCGAAGTAGCCGCCCAGCAGCAACACGTGCAACTGGGGGTCGTGCTTCATCGCCGAGGCCAGGTCCGGCATCACGTTGGGCAGCGCCGGCAGCGGGAACGGTGCCCCCGGTTGCTTGTGCTTGAAATCCCACTGCATGAACACGTTGATCTGCGGCTTGTAGGTCATGCCCTTGCCGAAATGCAGGGTGTCGCGCACGTAGTCGTTGAACACGTCGACGGTGGGCGCATCGATTGCCGAATCCAGCGGGTCGTAGTCGGCTTCCTCGCCCATCGGATTGATCGCAGGGCCGCTGTAGCGCGAATCCAGCCGGCCGGTGACCTCGTCGTCGGCGCCCAGCAGCTCATGCGCGAACTGTCCGCCGCTGACGCGCAGGTTGGCCTTGACGATGTAGGCGGTCGGCAGGCCGGTGTACTGGTGCAGCTGTTCGGCGATCTTTTGTCTGGTCGCGGCATCGAGCAGCGAACCCTGCATCAGCGCCTGCGCGTAGTCGGTGATCGCGAACTGCTCCACCTGCTTCAGGAACGTGTCGAGATCGGCGGGCTGCTGCGGCAGCTTGTGGTGGTACCACGCGGTCGCCGCGTAGCTCGGCAGGCCCAGGGCGAAGGACAGGTTGTTCGCGCCGGGGTTGATCTGCGGGAAATCGACGCTGATGTCGTAGTTGAGGATCGCGGACAGCAGCATCACGCCATTCAGCCCCACGCTGTCGTCGTTCTCGAGGATGTTCGCGAGCACCGCCGAACGGGTGGTGCCGTAGCTCTCGCCGAACAGGAACTTGGGCGAGTTCCAGCGGCTGTTGAGGGTGAGGTAGCGGGTGATGAATTGCGCGAACGCATGCGCGTCCTCGTCCACGCCGTACACGTCCTTGCCGGTGCCCGCGCCGCCATCGTCCTTGCCGAGCACGCGCCCGAAGCCGGTGCCGGGTGCGTCTATGAACACCAGGTCGCTGGCGTCCAGAAGGCTGTCGTTGTTGTTGACGAAGCGGTAGGGTGCCGGTGGCGTGTTGGTGCCGCTGCCGACCACCACGCGCTTCGGTCCGAACGCCAGCATGTGCAGCCAGATCGTGGATGAACCGGGGCCGCCGTTGTACAGGAAGGTGAGCGGGCGCGAAGTGGGGTCGGCGCCGTCCTTCGTGTAGGCGACGTAGGACATGCTGGCGACCGGTTTTTCATCCTTGTTCTTCAGCACCAGCGTGCCGGCGGTGGCGGTGTAACGGATGGTCTTGCCGTCGATGGTGACGCTGCCGTGGGTCACGGCGCTCTGGTCCTGCGGCGGTGCGACGTGCGCGGCAGGCGCCGGGGCGTCGCCCTTTTTCTGGGCCGGTCCGGCGTACGCGATACCCGCGGCACCGAGCAGCAGGAGCCCGCATGCAAAAGCCGATGTGCGATTCACTGGAAGGTTCCCCGTGTGGATGGATGTCGCGGCAAGGCACAACCCCACGCCTTGGCCGGGCGGCGGCCATCTTGTGGCCGGCGACGGCGGCACACATGTGCCATTGGTCAGCGTCGGCAGGGCCGGTGTAGAGTGCGGTGTTTTGGCGGAGCAATGACATGGCGAACGACGCTGCCCGGGACATGGCCTTTTATCCGATCGGCAAGCCAGGCCAGCCCTGGGGTGAAGCCGAGAGGGCCGAATGGCGTTCGCGCCAGCGCAAGCAGCGCAGCTACGCCGACGACGTGCTCAGTGCGATCGATCGCCTGCGTGCACGTTTCGAGGTGGTGCAGTACGGCGAGCTGGACTACGCGCCCGATGGGCGCTATCCATTGTTTGCGCTGGAAAGTCCCGGTCGGGACCAGGCGCTGCCGACGATGCTGGTAACCGGTGGGGTGCACGGTTACGAAACCAGTGGCGTGCACGGGGCGCTGCGCTTTGCCGGCGCGCACGCGGCCGACTATGCCGGACGCGCCAACCTGGTGATCGTGCCCTGCGTCAGCCCGTGGGGTTACGAGCGCGTCCATCGCTGGGATCCTTACGCGCTCGACCCCAACCGCAACTTCATCGTCGACAGCCCGGCGCCGGAAGCGGCGGCGCTGATGCATTTCGTGGCGCCGTTTCGTGGGCGCGTCGCGATGCACATCGACCTGCACGAAACCACGGATACCGATGAATCGGAATTCCGCCCGGCGCTGGCGGCGCGCGACGGCAAGCCATTCGAACCCGGCACGATTCCAGACGGCTTTTATCTGTGCGGCGACAGCGAGCATCCGGAGCCGGAGTTCCAGCAGGCGGTGATCGCAGCGGTCGCCAGGGTGACCCACATCGCACCCGCCGACCCCGACGGCACCATCATCGGATCGCCGGTGGTCGCGCCGGGCGTGATCGAGTACCCGCTGTTTGCGTGGGGGTTGTGCGCCGGGGTCACCGCGGCGCGCTACCGCACCACCACCGAGGTTTACCCGGACAGTCCGCGCGCCACCCCCGAACAGTGCAACGCCGCACAGGCGGCGGCCGCGGTGGCGGCGATCGATTACGTCCTCGCACACCCGTAGCCGGGGATGCGCCGGCTGCGTACGAGCCGGGCCCTGGTCCTGTTGCGGGAGTCTCGTGCTTTGCCACAGGTGGCCAAAACCGGACCCGGGGTCGGAGTGGATACGCACCTGGTTCCGGTGTATATTGTTCAACGCTTAAAACAGTGCATTACAGACTTTATCGAATGTAAAACATTAATATTGGACGCCCTGCAAGCAATGAAAATGCCATGGCTGCCACGGATTCGTGTGGTCGAGACTTCGGAAAAATAACCAGCAGGAAAATTATGTGATGGATTTCTCGTGAACAAAGCGTAAAGTAGCACTTGCCGCCAGCCGGGTTTAGCGGATGTTCGTGGGGAGGCATGGCAATTCGTATCAGCGGGTTATCGCGTGTTCCGCATCCTGTCTGGATGCAATATCGAAGCCTGCGCACGCATGCTTATTCCCCGCCCGCGATCCGACGGGTTGCAACGACGATGAACGGAAGACGCGGTCGTGTCCGCCTTGCCGTCCTTCCATTGTCGCGCTGTGTTGTGGAAAGACTCGACCTGACCCGAGGAGAACGTCATGAGTGTGCGATTCGAGCGTAGTGGTCCGCTGACCGAAATAAGCAGTTATCCGCGCTGGGCCCAGGACATGAGCGGCGATTGCGAGGATGCCAAGCAGGGCGTCGTCGACTGCGAGTTGGTTCGCAAGTTCTGCGCGAGTACCGTTGAACCCGAAGAAGCCGGCAACTTCCTGGTCGGTCTGTGGCCGGTGATCGAAGGCTTCCCCGGCTACATGGCGCGCAGCCTGATGAAAACCCGCTACGGCCGCAGCGACGGCGACAATCTTGCACGCCGCTGGCTGGTCCGCAACATCCGCGTCGAACAGAACCATGCCGAGTACTGGCTGAACTGGGCCGAGGGGCACGGCGTGCCGCGCGAGAAGGTACTGGACGGACCCGTGCCAGCGGACTCGCAGGTATTGGCCGATTGGTGTCTGGACGTCAGCAGCCATGACACGCTTGCAGCCGGCCTCGCGGCCACCAATTACGCCGTCGAGGGCGCGACCGGCGAGTGGGCGCGCCGCATCTACGAGAGTGCGCAATACCGCGAGGGTTTCCCGGCTGCCACGCGCAAAGCCAGCCTGCGTTGGTTGCAATTGCATGCCGCCTACGACGACGAGCATCCATGGGAAGCCCTTGAAATCGTCTGCACGCTGTTGGGCACATCACCAGCCGTGCACGAAGTCGAACACATCAGCGAGTGCGTTCGTCGTACTTACACCTGCATGCGCCTGTTCGCGGATCGTTGCCTGCGTCCGGCGCATCAGTTGAGTGCAGGATATGCATTCGCTGCTGCGTGACGCGGGCGGCATTCAACGCGCCGGATATGGGATCTTCGCGGCAGGCCAGGGAGCGGCCTGCCGAAGCGTGAACGAGATCGCGAAAATAATATCTCCGAGCCGGGTTGTTACTGATAACTGGCACGAAACATGCTTCATAAACTACCGTTGCATCAAGGAAAAATACGATGCGCGGTACCCCCCTCGCCCTGCAGCGAGCGTTGTCGCGGAAGCTCATGCCCTTGGCCTGGGCCCTGGCGGCGGTCGTGGGCGTCATACTGGCGCTCACTTGGCTCGCCTTGCGGGCCCAGGTCAGCCTCGCGGGCTTCTTGAACGGCGAAAGTGTCTGGTCGAAGGCGCAGAAGCAGGCGATCATCGAGCTGGATGCTTACGCCTTGAGTGGCAGTGCGGAGCACTACACCAATTTCCAGCGCGATTTCGACCTGCTGCAATCCGATCGCATCAGCCGGGACGCGGTCAGGCAGCCGGCGTACGACAAGGACCAGCTGGCAAGGACGTACGCACGCGGCGACATGATGCCGTCGGCCAGGGCCGGCATTATATTCACGGTCCGGCATCTGCCATGGGCGCCCTTCGTCAAGCCGGCGCTCGCCGACTGGCGCGCCACCGACGCGCCGCTGCATGAGCTGGGCGGCATTGCGGAAGGCCTGCATGCGGCGTACGCAGCCGGCATCCCGTCGTCCACCGAAATCGCACACGCACGTACGCGCATTCGTTCGATCAACAATGTCATCGCGCCTCTCAGCAGCAATTTCTCGTTGGAGATAGCGAAAGGCGTCGAGTGGTTCGGGAACGTCCTGTTCATGAGCGTGCTGGCCGCCGCCTGCCTGGCGTGCCTGCTGTGGCTGTGGATGGCGCGGCGTGTACTGGCGGGAATTCGTGGCAGCGAGGAGCGCTACCGCCTGTTGTTCGACAGCGCCCCCGACGCGATCGTGATGGTGGACGAGAACAGTGGCCGCGTGGTCGATGCCAACCGCACCGCCGGCGTGTGGACCGGGCGCGAGCCGCAGGAACTGGTGGGCATCGACTACCGGGGGCTGTTCGAAGCGGGCGCTGCCCACAAGGCTTCGTCCAGCGCCGGCGAGTTGCGCAGCCGTGACGGCACGCCCCGGCCGGTGGAGACCCAGAGCAGCATGGTGGCATGGGGCGAACAAGTCGTACGCCAGGCCATCATCCGCGACATCTCCGAACGCGTGGAAAGCGATCGCGTCCGGCGTATTGCCTCCGAGGCCCTGGCCAGCATCGCCGAGGGCGTCATCATCGCCGACGCGCAGCGGCGGATATTGTCGGTAAATGCCGCCGCGACCCAGTTGACCGGGTTCAGCGAGGAAAAGATGGTGGGCAGGCGCCTGGATGCGACCCGCATCATGGCCGACTGCGGTCCACTGCCGGCCACGATCTGGGACGAAATTGCCACCACCCACCATTGGACCGGCGAGGTGCAGAGCCGTCGCAACGACGGCAGCCTGTACGCCGAGAAGCTCAGCATCAGCACGATCCGCGATGCAGACCAGCGGGTGGTGCATTACGTCGCGGTATTCAGCGATGTTTCGCTGGCCCGGGCCAATCGCCACCGGCTGGAACATCTTGCCGCGCACGACGCCCTCACGGGGTTGGTCAATCGCCCGGAATTCCAGCGCCACTGCGAGGTGGCCATCGAGAGCGCCGCGCTCGACCACAGTGCCGTGGCGGTGCTGTTCATCGACCTCGACGCGTTCAAGTTCGTCAACGACAGCTACAGCCACGCGGTCGGCGACCGGCTGTTGAAGCAGGTCAGCGAGCGGATCCGGCACCAGTTGCGCGACTGCGACATCGCCGGGCGCATCGGCGGCGACGAATTCACGGTGCTGCTGTCGCAGCTGGCATTGCGCGAGGACGCAGCCGCCATGGCGGGCCGACTGCTGTCCACGCTGTCCGAGCCGTTCCACATCGATGACTATGAACTGGCGGTCAGCGCGAGCATCGGCATCGCCGGCTACCCGCTGGACGGGGAGGACGCCAAGACCCTGATCGCCAACGCCGACGCGGCGATGTATGCGGCCAAGAGCGAGGAGCGCAACACCTGGCGTTTCTACGCGCCGATGATGCAGGCCAACGCCCGCCACCGCATGGCGCTGGCCACCGAGCTGCGGCAAGCTTTGCAGGACGGGGAGTTCCGGCTTGCGTACCAGCCCAGTGTCGAAATGGGCACGGGACGCATCGTGGCCGTCGAGGCATTGCTGCGCTGGCAGCATCCCGACCGTGGCGAGGTCATGCCGGGCGAATTCATCCCGGTTGCCGAAAGCATCGGCTTGATCCATCGCATCGACGAGTGGGTGATGCACGCCGCGTGCGCGCAGGTCCGCGCCTGGGACGATACCGACATGCCGCGGGTGAGGGTGGCGATCAACGTCTCGGCGCGCTGGTTCGGGCATCCCGGTTTCGTCGATAGCGTGCGGCACGCGCTGCAGACCAGCGCGGTTTCACCCGCGCGCATCGTGCTTGAAATCACCGAGGGCGCGATGTTGCGGTTGGGCGAGGAGACCGAAAGCACGATGCGTGCGTTGCAGGCCCTGGGCATCCGCGTGGCGATCGACGATTTCGGCACCGGCTATGCGTCGATGGCCTACCTGAAACTGCCCGCGGTCGCGTACCTGAAGATCGACCGCTCGTTCATCACCGGGTTGCCCGGTGACGCCAACGACACCGCGATCACCACGGCGATGCTGGCGATGGCCGGCAGCCTCGGCCTGACCACCATCGCCGAAGGCGTCGAAACCGAAGGGCAGCACGAGTTCCTGCTGCGCGCGGGCTGCGTGGAAGGGCAGGGTTACCTGTATTCGTATCCGCTGCCGCCGGCTGCACTCGAACACATGCTGCGTCCGAAGCGACAATCCGGCAGCGCCCGGCTGAAACTGGTTCCGCCGGTCCGCAGTTGAGCATTCGGCGAGCGTGACGAGGAAGCCGCGGGACGGGCTTCCGATTGCCGCTTCCACCGGGCCCTCGGGTGGCTTGCTTTCTGGTCCACGCGGGAGTTGACCTTTGCGCCGGATGGCCACACCTTGGCTGTTGCCTTGTCCAGGAGCGACCGCCTTGGATTCATTTCGATCCAGCCGTGCTGCCGACGATCCGGCGATCGCGAGCCACGACACCACCGCCGTCAACCGTTTGCGCCAGGATTTCTCGGGCCGGGCGAGCGTCTGGTTGTTCGGTTACGGCTCGCTGATCTACAAGGCGGATTTCCCGTACCTCGAACGCCGCCCGGCGACGATCCAGGGCTGGTCGCGACGTTTCTGGCAGGGCTCGCACGACCATCGCGGCACCTTCGAACACCCCGGGCGGGTGGCGACGCTGATCGCGCAGGCAGGCGCGGAGTGCACCGGCATGGCGTATCGCGTTACGCCCCCCACCTTCGAACAACTCGATTACCGCGAGAAGAACGGCTACCTGCGCTTCACGACGATGCTGGTGTTTCGTGACGGCAGCACGGCCGAGGGCGTGGTCTACATCGCGGCCGAGGGCAACGCCGCATGGCTGGGGGCCGCGAGTGTCGAGGAGATCGCGCGACACGTCGCCGCGGCGGCGGGTCCCAGCGGCAGCAACCGCAATTACGTGTTCAAGCTGGCGGATGCGTTGCGCAGGCTCGGTGCGGACGATCGGCACGTGTTCGCCATCGAGTCGCGGCTGCGCGAGCTCGGCGGCGGCTGACGCACCTGCGTTGCGTCAGGTCTTGGCGCGCAACCGCAACCCGCGCGGGGTGAGCGCGCGCTCGATGAGCTCGAACAAGCCTTGCATCACCAGCGCCAGCAGGGCTGCGGGCACCGCGCCTTCCATGATCAACGGGATGCTGTCGAGGCGGATCCCGGTAAGGATGGGTTGGCCGTAGCCGCCCGCCCCGATCAGCGCGCCGAGGGTCGCGGTGCCGACGTTGATCACCGCCGCGATCTTGACGCCGGCCAGGATCGAACGCAGCGCCAGCGGCAGTTCCACGCGCCACAGCCGCAGGCGCGATGGCAACCCCAGCGCCGCGGCCGATTCCAGCAGCGAGGGCTGGATGCCGATCAGTCCGGCGTGGGTGTTGCGCACGATCGGCAACAGGCTGTACAGGAACAGCGCCGCGATCGCGGGTTCGGCGCCGATGCCGAACAGCGGGATCATGAATACGAACAGTGCCAGCGAAGGCACGGTCTGCAGGATGCCGGTCATGCCCAGCACGACCTGGCCGAGCCGGCGCTGGCGCGCCGCGAAGATGCCCAGCGGAACCGCAATCACGATCGCCAGCGACAGCGATATGCCAACCAGCGCGAGGTGCTGCAGGGTGTAGCGGGCCATCCGGTTCCAGAACGAACCGCCGCCCGTATCCGCCTCCACGCCAAGGAACTGCGCGGCCACGCGGGTCTCGCTTTGGCCGTCGATCTTGACGGCCTTGTTCATCGCCTGCATCCGGTGCGGGCCGATGCGTCCGGCCAGGCTTGCCAGCGCCGCGACGAACCCGGGGGCGCGCTGGTCGAGGTCGAGGCGGTACAGGTACACCGCGTCGTAGCGTGGGAAGTAGTGCTTGTCGTCCTTGAGCACGCGCAGGTGGTAATAGGCGATCTCGGCGTCGGTGCTGTACAGGTCGATCACGTCGACCGCGCCGGACGCCAGCGCGCGATAGGCCAACGCATGATCCATCCCGCGCGCGGTCATCGGCAGCTGGTAGGTTTGCCTGAGTCCGGGCCAGCCATCGGCGCGGTTCATGAACTCGTTGGAGAACGCGAGTTTCAGGCCGGGATGCTTCGCAAGATCGGAGATGCTGCGGATATGCAGCCTGCTTGCCTCGTCCTCGCGCATCCCGATCGCGTAGGTATTGTTGAACCCGAGCGGACCGGTGATGCCGATCCCGAGTTGCTGCAGCCGCGCGCGCAAGGCTGCGATGCCAGCATCGGGCGGGACGTCGTGCAGCAGTTCGTGGGTGATGGTGCCGGTGTATTCGGGGTAGGCGTCGATGTCGCCGCCCAGCAGGGCACGCCACAGGATGCGGGTGCCGCCGAGGCTGCGCCGGTGCTCGACGGTGACGCCGTGCTCGCGCGCGGCGAGTCGCGCGATTTCGCCCAGCACCACCGACTCGGTGAAGTTCTTGGAACCGATCACCACCGCCGGTGGCGCGACGGTCCGCACCGTGGATTGCGCGAATCCCGCCAGCGGCAGGTACAGCAGCAGGCACACCAGCGGGGCGGGCCAGCGCCTCATGCCGCGGGCCCCGGCAGGTCGCGGTGGGCGGACAGGAATTCCCGCACGAAGCCGTCGGCCGGCGCCCGGCGGAAATCGTCGAGGCTGCCATCCTGCACGACGCGGCCGCGCCGCATCAGGATCAGGCGGTCGCTGAAGAAGGCCGCTTCGGCCATGTCGTGGGTCACCATGATCACGGTCTTGCCGAGCCGGCCGAAGATGTCGCGCAATTCGTCCTGCAATCCGTGGCGTACCAGTGGGTCGAGTGCGCCCAGGGGTTCGTCGAGCAGCAGGGTGGGCGGATCGAGCATCAAGGCGCGCATCAGGGCCACGCGCTGGCGCTGGCCCCCGGACAGTTCGGCCGGAAAGCGTGCCAGCAGGTCTGCGTGCAGGTGGGTCAGCTCAGCCAGTTCGGTTGCGCGCGCGCGCACGCGGTTGGCGCCCCAGCCCAGGTGCCGTGGCAACAGCGACAGGTTGCCGAGCACGCTGAGGTGCGGAAACAGCCCGCCTTCCTGGATGACGTAACCGACCTGGCGGCGCACTTCGAGCAGGCTGTTGCGCCGCAGCGGTTCGCCGTCGTACAGCACGCGGCCGGCGTCCGGCCATTCCAGTCCGATCAACAGGCGCAAAACGGTGGATTTGCCCGAGCCGCTGCTGCCGATCAGGATGGTGGTGCGGCTGCGCGGGAAGCGGAGGTTCGTGTCGTCGATCGCGCGCACTGCCCCGAACGCGCGGGTCACTCCTTCCAGCGCGAAAACGGCATCAGAGTCCTTCGAGGCAGGCGTCATCGATGTCGCGCCGCTTGCGGCCGACCACGGCGTAGTAATACAGCATGTGGCCTTCGATGGACAACCGATGGCGGTAACGTTCCAGGCGGTGCAGTTTCAGGTAGTCGTCATGCACCATCCGCTTGACCAGTCGCGAGAAACCGCTGGTGTCGCTGGTATCGAGGAAGGTTTCCTTGATGTTGAAGGCGACCCAGCCGTCGGTCTTCACGAGGTTGTAGGCCGCCGCGAACGCCGGTACCGGGATGTCGCCGAAGCCGAGCGCGGCGACGGTGGTCATGGCGTCGAAATTCCAGGCCTTGAGTTCGGCCAGCAATTCCGGCGCAAGATCGGTCAGGTCCGCGACGTAGTAGGCGTCGTAGGCGCCCGGCCGGTCGCGGTCTGCGGCGCGTTCGGCTTCCTCGATGTTGTCGATGCCGACGACGCGCGCCGCCCCGTGTTGCACCAGCAATTCGCCGACCATGCCGTTGCCGGCGCCGACATCCAGCACGCGCATCTGGGTGGGGTCTTCGCCTGCCTTGAGTGCGGCGTCGCGCAGCAATTCGGTGAGCTTGGCCGGAGAAGTGCACTTCAGGCGCTGGTAGAAAAGTTGTTCGTACAACCCCGGGTGGTTGTAGATGTCGGCGTAATCGTGGAACAGGATGCGGCGCTCCTTGCCTTCCTCTCTGATCGTGAAGTACGCCTCGTTCTGTCGGGCGCTGGTGAGGTTGTCGGCGGGAAAACGGATGTGATGGCGCGGCGCTCGCATGCTGGTCCCGTGCGATGGATGGGAGGTGCGTCGCGACGACGGCAGCGGCGGCGGATTGCGCCAAGCCCGCGTGTCGCCGATTGCGCGATGGCGCAGGCGGACGACGCTGAACCCCCACCGTATTGGATGCGCGGAGGCATTGCAAACCGCGGGCGTGGTCATGCGATGTACTGCCGGGCCCGCCGGTCGCTTCCCGCTGCGTTATAGCGACCCGGGTGACTTGGTCCCATGCCGGGGGCTCGCCATGACCGATTCGCAATGGTTCAGGGGTAGTTGTTTCTGCGGGATCGATCTTGCCTTTCGCGAGATGCCGACCTTTCCCGGCACCCAGCGCTGGTGGGCGTTGAGCAGGGAACATTTCGTCGCGGACTTCCGGGAGCGCATGGACGCGTTGATGGTGGACGCCACGGCACGGGGTGCGGTGATCGCAGCAGCTTCAAGTCGTCGGGCCTTGCTCAACCCGTCGCGTGATCGATGGCCCGACCGGAGCCCGCTCAATGCCGCGTGCGTTTCGCGCCGCCGGGGTTCATCTCGACGCTGAGGGTGAACGAGCGTTGTTCGCCGGCCTGCATCGCGCCCACGCCGACCAGCTTGCGGGCGGTTTCCTCGCCGCGCTCGTTGCGGATGGTCAGCACCATCGAGTATTCCCACGCACCGTTGTCGGCTGGATTGCGGAAGCTGCCTTCGACCCGCAGCGGCGTCAGCGCCGCCGGGGCCGCGAGCTCACTGGCCGGGCCGCCATAACGCAGGCGGTGGTGGCAGGCCGGGCAGGTTTCGGCGCTTTCCAGGATGATCTCGCGGCAATGCGGGCACGCGCGCGTCGCGCCCGCGGCGCCCGCATTGGCAGCGGTCATTTGCCTTGGCCGTTGCCGTGACCGTTGCTCTTGTGGATGTCGGTGATCGCGCCTTTCTCGTCTTCCCAACCGAACTCGGCCTGGCCGCGCATCCGCGAGCCCTTGGCGACGCTGAAGGTCCTGGACTTCACGTCACCCGTCAACGCACCGGTCTGCAGCAGTTCGACGTGCACCGCGGTCTCGATGTTGCCGGTCAGTTCGCCGGCCACCGTCACGCGTTCGGCGCGCACGCTGCCGGTGACCTTGGCGCCGTTCTCGATGGTCAGGTCGCCGCGGACATTGATGTCGCCCTTGAAGCGGCCCGCGATGCGGACGTGACCGGCGCCCTCGATCTTGCCTTCGATGACCAGGTCGGGCGAGATGTGTGATTCCGCGGCGGAGCGACCCGGTGCGGGGGTCTGGCCAGGCGCGGGCTGCCGGGCCGTGACCACCGGTTCGGCCGGTTCGGAGGTTTCGAAGCGCGCCAGATTCAAGGATTCGGGTGATTCGGACGACGGGGATTTCACGGGTTCTTTCCACAGGGCCATGGCGGCGCTCCGGTATCGGTCAGGGAGGGTCGAGCGTACTGCCAAATTCGCCCGATTGGAACCGAAATCTGAATGGAAAATCCTGCCAGTTCACGGAATTGTGGAGTGCATCTCTGGTAATGCCTGAACAGGGGCGTGGCAGACCTCCCGCCACCCCATTGCATCCAGTCCGGACCCGATGCGCGTGCGGTCCGCCCGCGGTGGCGGTGTCATTCGGCGAGCCGGGACGGGAACGCGAGGATGCTGGATGCAATCGGGAAGCTTGCGCACCCGTCTTGTCTGGACCGTATTCGCCTGCGGGCGATGCGCCTGCGATGTCGCGGGACGGCGCCCCGGTGCGCAGGCGCTTGTCGATTTCAAGCCGCGCTGTTCGTCGCCATGACGAGAGCACGCAGCGCACCGGCATCCGCCGGTCGCGGTTTCCCCCAGCTACACGGAGACGAGACAATGCGATTCCTTTCCCTGGTTCGAGTCGACGAAAGCACGGGCAAGAAGCCCGACCAGCGGCTGATCGATGACATGGCGGAACTGATGGCCGAGATGAGGGCGGATGGCAGCTTGGTGGACACGGCGGGCCTGCGCCCGACTGCGCAAGGCAAGAGGGTAGGTCACGCGTACGGCAAGCAGACGGTTTCGGACGGGCCGTTCACCGAATCCAAGGAAGTCATTGGCGGCTACGCGTTGCTCGAGGCCGACTCGATGGAGCACGCACTGCAGTTGACACGCCGTTTCCTCGACGTGCACGGGGACGAGTGGGAGGTGGAATGCGAGCTGCGGCAGGTCGCCGAGAGCTGCTAGCGGGAATCAGCCCGTAGGTTTCCATGACCCCCACCATCACGGCCTTCGCGTGGTTGCCCGATCGCGGGCAGGGCCTGGCGCGCGACATCCGCGTGCGCCGGGCGCTCGAAGAAACGGGCCAGTCCTGCAACGTGCGCCTGCTTTCGTGCGAGGCCATGCGGGAACCCGGGCACCTTGCGCTGCAGCCCTTCGGGCAAATCGGCCCACATCCTCGTCATTCCCGCGAAAGCGGGAATCCAGTCACCGGGTCCCGGCTTCCGCCGGGATGACGAGCCAGAACATTCACCAGGATGACGAGAAAGCGCTTTCGTCCCCGGGGATGGGTTGTTGGCCTGCCGCTTTCTTGACCAGTTCGCGGATGCGTTTTGCTTCGGCAGCGGTCAGCTTGGTCAGCGCGTACGACGTCGCCCACATCGCGCCATCGTCCAGCCTGGCACTATCGTTGAAGCCGAGGGTCAGGTAACGGTCCTTGAACCTGGATGCGGGCTTGAAGAAGACCACGACTTTCTCGTCGGCGTTGGCGTAGGCCGGCATGCCGTACCAGGTTTTCGGCATGAGCTGCGGCGCGGCGTCGCGGATGACCTTGTGCAGGCGCTGGCACAGCTTGCGTTCGGGTTCGGGTGTTTTGGCGATCGCCGCCAGCACGTCCTTTTCGCCGTCGACGCCGCGTTTCTGGTTCTTCAATTCGCGTGCGCGTTCCTTCATCGCCGCACGTTCTTCGGCGGTGAAGCCTGGTGATCCGGTGGCCTTCCTGGTTGCCATGGCTGCTCTCCCGTAACGAAGGATCACTTGATTATGGTTGGGGCGCCGCTCAATCGCGATCGGGCGCGCCCAGCGGGAACAGGTGGCGGTACGGCCGCCCGCCTTCGACGCAGCGCGCGAATGATGGACGTTCCAGCAGCCGCGTGCGGTACGCGTGCACGTTGCGGAACCCGGCATCGATGCGGCGCGTCCAGTCCGCGTAGAACAGCGCTGGCGCCGCGGCGCAATCGGCCAGGCTGAAAGCGCCGCCCGCGGCCCATTCGCGGCCGGCCAGGTGCTGGTCTAGCCACGCGTAGGCGGTCCCGAGTGCAGCGCGGGCTTCGTTGACGCCGTAGGGGTCGCGGTCGGCTTCGGGTCGCAGCGCGTTGGCCACGATCCTTTGTTGCGGCGTATGGATGTAGTTGTCGAAGAAACGATCGAGCATGCGCACCTCGATGGCCGCGCCGGCGTCGGCCGGAATCAGCCGCACCGGGCTGGCGAAGTGGTCGTCGAGGTATTCGATGATGCAGGTGGCTTCCATCACCTGGCGTTCGCCATCCACCAGCAGCGGAAATTTCCGGATCGGCCAGCGCCGTGCGAATTCGGCGTGCACATCGGGGTTGTCCGGCGACAGGTCCAGGAATTCAAAGGGAATATCGTTCTCGTACAGCGCGGTCAGCGCCTTCTGGGTGTAGGACGAAAACCGATGGCCAAACAGCTTCAGGGACATGGACAGGTTCCGATGGCGAGGCGATGTCATGCCACGACGATTGGCGGTGCGTGGAATCGACCGGAGCATCCCGGGCGCGACCGCGTCGACCCCCTTGCGCCGTCACATGCGCGGCCCTACGTTGTAGTCATGGCCAAGGGTTTCGTCAACGACGATGCGGTTCAGGAACAGATCGACGCGACGGTCGCCGACGCGGTCGCGCGTGCACGCAGCAAGCAGCGCAAGGGACCGGGCCTGAGCCATTGCGAGGAGTGCGGGACACCGATACCCACGGCGCGGCGCAAGGCCGTGCCGGGCGTGCGCCTGTGCGTGGATTGCCAGGCCGGGCGCGACCGCGAGGAAGCCATCTTCAGCGGCTACAACCGCAGGGGCAGCAAGGACAGCCAGCTGCGCTGAGTGGCCATCATTTTTCGACGAACGCTTTCAATTGTTGCAGTGCCTGGTCCCATTGCCGCGAAATGGCCTCCAGCGACCGCCGCGCTTCGTCGATGCGCGCGGGTTCCAGCTGCCACAAGCGCTTGCGGCCCCGGCGAAGGTCGTGCACGAGCCCCGCGTCGTCCAGTACTTCCAGGTGCTTGGTGACGGCCTGGCGGGTGATGGCCGCGCCGGCCGTGAGCTCGGCGATCGACAACGCGCTGCCGGCGCACAGCGCGGCAACCAGGCGCAGGCGGGTCGGGTCGCCCAGTGCGGCGAACAGTGGGGCGGCTTTCTGCAGGGCAGGCGGTTTTGCCTTGCGCGGGGTGTGCGGTGTCATGCGTGCAGGGCGAGGTACTTCTCGATCAGTCTCATCTGGTGCGCCCAGCCGTCTTCGTTGGCCGTGAATGCCTTGGCGCGGCGCTCCGGCGGCAGTCTGTCGAAGCCCGATTCGGTGACGGTCAGCAGGATGCCCCCGGGTGCGTCGTGCAGCTCGAACACGATCAGCGTCATCGGCTCGGCCGAATAATCGATGGTCTGGTCGAGGCCGAACGGGTGCCAGCGGAACGCGATGCGCCGCATCGGCTCGATCTTCTCGACGAGCCATTCGAACGGAGTGCCCGCGTAGGGCGCCTGCATCGCCGCAACTTCCGCGTCGACCTGCGTGGGCGTGATCCTGCCGGTCAGCCGCTGGCCCTCGATGAACGGGCCGTCGAAGGCCACGCCGAACCAGCTGCCCAATTGATCCGCTTCACTGACGGCGCGCCATACACGCTCGCGTGAAGCTTTCAACAGGACCTGTTTTTCGATGCGGTCGGTGTTCGCGTTCACGGGCTACCCTCGCCGGGTGGCGGCACATGCAACCGAAAAGTTGCATGTTAGGGCGGCCGCCGGCTATGTGCAACAGGACAATTGCCCAGGGAAAGCCACCGGGGCGCGCGTTCCACTTATCCTTGGTGGATCATTCGGGGGCCACTCCTCCATGAAGCGCATCCTGCCGCTGTTGTTGTGCCTGTTCGCGTGGCCGTCATTCGCCGCCGCGCCGAAACCGCTGCTGCTGACTCATGTCGGACTGATCGACGGCACCGGATCGCCGGTGCAGCGCGACATGACGATCCAGATCGACGGCAAGCGCATCGCGGCGGTGTATGCGAGCGGCAGCCACCCGGCGCCGAAGGGTGCCGAAGTGCGCGATCTCACCGGGAAGTACCTGATCCCCGGTTTGATCGACGCGCACGTGCACATCACCGATGCCGAGCCGGACATCGCGCATTACAAGACGTTCCTTCACGCCCTGTTGCTGGGTGGCGTCACCGGCATCCGCGACATGGCCGGCGACGACCGCCTGCTGCAATTCCTCGCCCAACAGGCCAACTCGGATGCATTCGCGTCGCCCGACATTTTCTACGTGGCGCTGATGGCGGGGCCGACGTTCTTCAAGGAAGACGCGCGCGCGCAGGATGCCTCGAAGGGCGAGCCGCTGGGCTTCGCGCCGTGGATGCAGGCGATCACGGCAAAGATGGACATCCCGCTGGCGGTCGCGGAAGCCAAGGGCACCGGCGCGACCGGCATCAAGCTGTACGCCAACCTGCCCGCGGCGCTGGTCAAGGCGATCACCGCGGAAGCGCATCGCCAGGGCTTGCGCGTCTGGACGCATGCGACGATCTTTCCGGCGAAACCGGGCGACGCGGTGGACGCCGGTGCCGACACCATTTCGCACAGTCCGTATCTCGTGTGGGAAGCCGCACCGACTGTGCCCGACGATTACAGGATGCGGGCGATGGGTGATTTCGAGTACGTGAAGCCCGACGCGCCGCAGATCCTTGCGCTGTTCGATGCAATGAAGAAACGCGGCACGATCCTCGATGCGACGCTGCTGGCGTTCAGGAACGAGGCGGAACGCCATCCGCAAAGCGTCGGCGCGGGCATCATGCCGTGGAGTTACGCGGTGACGCGGCTGGCCCGCCAGCGCGGCGTGCTGATCGACGCGGGCACCGACGACGCGGGATTGCCGTACGGCGAGGATGGCCCGGATCTCAGTCGGGTGCCGTCGGTGCATCGGGAGATGGCACTGCTGGTCGAGCACGCCGGCTTCACCCCCTTGCAGGCCATCAAGGCCGCGACTGAAGTCGGCGCTGCGGCGCTGGGGCAATCGGCGAAACGCGGTACCATCACGCCCGGCAGGCTGGCCGACCTGGTGGTATTGAATGCCGACCCTTCGCACGACATCCACAACACCACGAAGATCGATTTCGTGGTGAAGAACGGGCGCATCCACGCGCGCGTTGCCGCGCATTGAGCGGTTCGATCGCGCCGGCAACTTGTGCCGCGGCGCGAGTCATAAATACAATACCCGTCGGTTCATTTATGGCCATGCCCATGCAGAGCGATTCCACGGCACGCGACGAGACCACCGATGCGGTGATCGAGGTGCGCGGCCTCGACAAGACTTACGAGGGCGGCTTCAAGGCGCTGAAGGGCATCGACCTTACGGTGCGCCGCGGCGAGATCTTCGCATTGCTGGGCCCGAATGGCGCGGGCAAGACCACGCTGATCAGCATCATCTGCGGCATCGTCAATCCGGGGCGGGGCACGGTGACGGTGGACGGCCACGACATCATCCGCGACTGGCGCAAGACGCGCACGATCATCGGGCTGGTGCCGCAGGAACTGAAGACCGATGCGTTCGAATCGGTGTGGAACACGGTGCGTTTCAGCCGCGGGCTGTTCGGCAAGGCGCCGGACGACGCCTACCTGGAACAGTTGCTCAAGGACCTGTCGCTGTGGGACAAGCGCGATGCGAGGATCCTGATGCTGTCGGGCGGCATGAAGCGGCGCGTCATGATCGCGAAGGCCTTGTCGCACCAGCCGATGGTGTTGTTTCTCGATGAACCGACCGCGGGCGTGGACGTGGAACTTCGCCGCGACATGTGGGCGATGGTGCGGCGGCTGCGCGAGTCGGGCGTCACGATCATCCTGACCACGCATTACATCGAGGAAGCCGAGGACATGGCCGATCGCGTGGGCGTGATCAACAAGGGCGAGTTGATCGTGGTCGAGGAAAAGACCGCGCTGATGCAGAAGCTAGGCAAGAAGCAGCTGCGGGTGCAACTGCACGAGCCGCTCGCGTCGTTGCCTGAAGCGTTGACCGGTTACGGGCTGGAACTCAACGGCAAGCGCGACGAAATCACCTACACCTACGACACCCAGGGCGAGCGCACCGGCATCACCGCGCTGCTGCGCGATCTTGCCGCCGCGGGTATCGGCTTCAAGGACCTGAGCACGCGCCAGGACACGCTGGAACAGATTTTCGTCGAGCTGGTCAAGGAGGGCGCATGAACATCCACGGCATCCGTGCGATCTACAGGTTCGAGATGGCACGCACCGGGCGCACGCTGATGCAGAGTGTGCTGTCGCCGGTGGTATCGACCTCCCTGTACTTCGTGGTGTTCGGCTCGGCGATCGGTTCGCGCATCACCAGCGTCGAGGGCGTGAGCTACGCGGCCTTCATCATTCCCGGGTTGGTGATGCTGTCGCTGCTGATGCAGAGCGTGTCGAATGCCTCGTTCGGCATCTACTTCCCGAAGTTCGTCGGCACGATCTACGAAGTGCACTCGGCGCCGCTGTCGTACCTTGAAATCATCGCCGGCTACGTCGGCGCGGCCGCGACCAAGGCGATCATCGTCGGGCTGATCATCCTCGGCACCGCAAGGTTGTTCGTGCCGTACTCGATCGCGCATCCGGCGGTGATGGTGCTGTTCCTGGTGATGACCACCGTGGCCTTCAGCCTGTTCGGTTTCATCATCGGGATCTGGGCGGACAATTTCGAGAAGCTGCAGGTGGTGCCGCTGATGATCATCACGCCGCTGACCTTCCTTGGCGGCAGTTTCTATTCCATCCACATGCTGCCGCCGTTCTGGCAGAAGGTGACGCTGTTCAATCCGGTGGTGTACCTGATATCCGGATTCCGCTGGAGTTTCTACGGGCTTGCGGACGTGAATGTCGGCGTCAGCGTGGTGGCGACCTCGGCGTTCCTCGCGTTGTGCCTGGCAGGCGTGTGGTGGATCTTCCGGACCGGTTGGCGGTTGAAGGCCTGACGGCGAAATCGCGCGCGGTAAACAAGTGTTTCGCGTCGCGAGTTCCAGCACGGCGCGCGCACGTGTGGCCGTGAATAAGTGTGTCTCCGTGTGTTCTGCTTCACACGTTGCGGCGACAATCCACCGTTTGTGGGCTGGCGCAGGCCTGCTGGCATCGGCCTTGCTCCGTGCTGGCTGAACAACCGGGAGTCCTTCGCGCAATGTCCTTCGACGTACTGCCAGCCGTCAACGCCACCGCCGCCGTCGACAGCCGTCGCGGCGTACGGCGTTCGCATGGTTTGCGCATGCTGGGGTTGGCGCTGGGCACGCTCATGGTGGGCGCGGTGCTGTACCAGCACGGCGTGCCCACGTCGGTGTGGGTGTTGCTGGTCCTGCACGGACTGGTCTGGCCGCACGTCGCATGGCTGATCCTGCGCCGCGTGGCCGAGCCGGTTGCGCTCGACCAGCGCTTTTTCATGGGCGATGCCGCGATGGGCGGCGTCTGGATCGCGCTGATGCAATTCAACCTGTTGCCGAGCGTGTTGCTGGCGACGATGTTCGCGATCACGCTGATCGCGATCGGCGGCCAGCCTTTCCTTGCGCGCGGCATGGCCATGCAGGCGCTGGCGTGCTGCGTTGCCGCGGTGGCGAACGGACTTGCGTTCGCGCCGGCCACGAACGTCATCGAAGTGCTGGCATCGCTGCCGCTGCTGGTGGTGTTCCCGATGACCCTGGGAACGATCACGCGTGACCTTGCCCAGCGCGTGCGCGCGCAGAACATCGAGCTGCGCCGCATGAGCAGCATCGACAGCCTGAGCGGGTTGCTGAACCGCAGCCATTGGGAGGACGCGGTGAATGCCGCGCTCGACCGCAACTGTTGCGACGACGCGGTGATGCTGCTGATCGACATCGACCAGTTCAAGCGCGTCAACGACCAGCATGGGCACACGGCGGGCGACGACGTGGTCCGCAAGGTCGGCGCGATCATCCGCCGCTGCCTGCGCAAGGGCGATCTCGCCGGCCGCTACGGCGGGGACGAATTCGGGGTGGTGCTGTGCGGCGTGGACATGCCCACCGCCGAGACCGTGGCGGAAAGAATCCGCTCGAGCGTGGCGTGTTCGTTGTTCGAACGGGCGCCCGGTTTGCGTTGCACCCTCAGCATCGGTCTTGCGCGCAACCGTGCGGCGGCGCGTGTCGCCAGCGAGTGGGTGAAGGATGCCGACGCGGCGCTGTATCGGGCGAAGCTGGCCGGGCGCAACCGCCTCGTGATCGCGAACTGATCCCGCTCGGCGCCATCGCCGCAATCGCCGGCCCGGCCGGGTGGCGAATCCGCCCGGTGCTAAGATCGCGCCCTCGTCCCACGCCAAGGCCATCGGGTGCCCAATGGGTCAGTCTTCGTACGAGATAGTCGGAGACATCGCCTGGTTCCGCGTCAGCGGTGAGCAGGACTTCGTGGATGGCGTCCATCAGATTACCGACGCCATTTTGCGCACCAAGGCGCAAGGCGTGGACAAGCTGCTCGTCGATATCTCCGCGATTGCCGGTGTCGAGCCACCCTCGGTCGAGATGCGTTTCTGGTTGATGGGGGAGTGGGCCAAGGCGGGCCGGGGTTGCGTGCGGCTCGCCTTGGTGACCCGCCGCGAATTCATCTCCGATGACCGCTTCGGCGTTGCCTTCGGGATGAACCAGGGCTTCATCAGCAACCTGTTCGAGACCCGGGAGCAGGCACTCGATTGGTTGCTGGGCCGCCAGCGCGGGCAGCGTGGCGACCCGCCCGGCGCCTAGCGCACCTCCATGGCGGGCCGCGCTGCGCCGGACCGGCATGTTCGATCTCCCTGTATTGTTCGTGCGGTCACGCCCGGAACCGCCACACCGGGGCAATGGCGTGGCGGCAGGGTGCAGCAGCTTGCCCCGATTCGGAGCACAATGACCAACCCGTTCCCCAAGGAGAATGTCATGCGAACGTCAGGCTACATGTTTATCGGCATGCTCCTGGTCCCGCTGGCTGCGCTGGCGCAACCCGCCGCGCAAGCGGCCCCGGCCGCCGCTGCCGCGGAGGTGCCTGCCTACCTCAGCAGGGCAATCAACGATCCGGAGCGTGTGGCGGACAAGCAGGACGATGCGCGCCGCAAGATGGCCGACGTGATGGTTTTCACCGGCGTCAAGCCCGGCGACAAGGTCCTTGAACTGGTGCCCGGTAGTGGCTACTGGACCCGCGTGTTCAGCCAGGTCGTCGGCCCGCAGGGCCACGTCTACACCGTGTGGCCGGACGAGACGGCCAAGTTTTCGGCCAAGAGTCTTGCCAAATGGCAGGACCTGGTGAAGACGCCGCACTACGCCAATGTCAGCCTGCTGCAGCAACCGGCGGCGAAGTTGAGCGTGCCGAAGAACGTGGACATCGTGTTCACCTCCGAGAACTACCACGACTACCACGACCCGTTCATGGGGCCGGTGGACATGCAGAAGTTCGACAAGGAAGTGTTCGACGCCTTGAAGCCGGGCGGCGTGTTCATCGTGATCGACCACATCGCGCCCGCCGGGTCGGGCGTCAGCGACACCAACACCCTGCACCGGATCGATCCCGAGGTCGTGAAGCAGGAAGTCGAGTCCGCGGGCTTCGTGTTCGACGGTTCCAGCGATGCGCTGGTCAATCCGAAGGACCCCCTCGACATCAAGGTGTTCGATCCCTCGATCCGCGGCCACACCAGCCAGTTCATCTACCGGTTCAAGAAGCCGTTGCAGTAGTCCGGCGTCCGGTCCCGGAAACGCAAGGGCGGACCCTGGGTCCGCCCTTTTGCATGGGTCAGCGCCGCCCGTTGAATACCGCGCGCACGTCCTGCACGAATGTCGCATTGCTGGCGGCGCGCGCATAGAACATGTGCCCGCCCGGATATTCCTTGACCTCGACGCGGGTCGGGTCGCCCATCGCCGGCATCTGGTCCACCGCCAGCACCGAGACCATGAACGGGCAGGACAGGTCGTCCCAGCCGTGCGCGATCAGCACCCGCAGGTTCGGATCGTTGGCCACGGCTTCGCGCAACTGTTTCACCGAACCCTGTTCCGCGTCATCGTCCTCGTGCCACAGGCGGTTCACGTCGTAACTCAGGGTGTTGTAGCGCCCGTCGTATTTCCAGCCGACGGTTTGCGTCACGAATTGCACCATCGCGGTGGTGGTCGGCGCGATGATGCCGTTCAGGATCGGATCGCCGGAGCGCTGGCGTGGCGAATACGGGAACGGATCCCAGGCGGTGAAGTTGGAGTCGTAGCGGCTGCCGAGCTTGCCTTCCGAGCGGTACACCTCGCGAAGGTAGGCCTGCGTCTCCAGGCGTCCGCCGGAATGCTTCACGAACACGGGATCGAGCCCGGTGAGCTCGGTCACCTTCCTGATCATCGCGGCGTACGCGGCCGGATCGCTGCGGCCCTTCATCAACGTCTGCGCGTACTCGCCGCGCGTATAGGTGATGATCGGCGCCATGTTCGCAGCGGTCAGCTTGCCTTCGCGTTCGAGGTGGGCGGCGGCGATCGAGGGCAGGGTGGTCATCCAGGCCATCGGGGACACGAATTCGTCGCCCCAGGCCATGGGATCGAGGTACGGCGACACCAGCACCATGCCGTTCATCGCGACGCCCAGACGCGTTTGCAGGTAATAGGTGATGCGCGGGCCGCGAAAACCGCCGTAGCTTTCGCCGGTGATGTATTTCGGAGAATCCATCCGGCCGTTCTGCACCAGCCAGTCGTAGACGATCCGCGACAGGTACGCGATGTCGGCGTCGGTGGAATAGAAATCCCTGGTGGCCTGCTTGTCGTCGACCAGCGCGCGGCTGTAGCCGGTGCCGACCGGATCGATGAACACGAGATCGGTGAACGGCAGCCAGGTGCTGGGGTTGTCGTGCAGGGTGGCGGGTTCGGACGGCGAATCACCGTTGACGCCGAAGCTCACGATCTTCGGTCCGATCGCGCCGAGGTTCAGGAATACCGATGCCGCGCCGGGGCCGCCATTGAACGCGAATGTCACCGGACGATTCTTTCCCGCAGCCGTGTAAGCCGTATAGACCACCTGCGCGATGGTCTTGCCCCTGGCGTCGCGCACCGGCAACCAGCCGACGGTGGCGGTGTAGTTCAGGGTGTGGCCATCGACGACCACCGACTGCGCCTTGTGCGCGGTGCCGGGCAGCGGCGGCAACTGGAAGGCTTGCGCGTCGGCGGCAGGCTTGCCGTTGTCGGCGGCGCGGGCCGCGGGCGCGAACGCGCACGCAAGCAGGGTGGCGGTGGCGAACGCCACCGCGAGGACGGATTTGTGCATCGGCTGGTTTCCCCCAGGCAAAACCCGGCAGCTTAGCGAGCGCTGCACGCACGCGACTGTGCTGAAAGGCACGGTCGCGCGTGGCGCTGCGGCCGGGGTTGCCCCTCAGTGCCCCACGCTGCTGGCGGGGGTTGGGGTTGCCGTATCCAGGTTCGCTTCGGACGTTGCCGTGTCGGTCGGACTGGCGGTAGTGGCGCCAGCGGGTTGCGGATTGCCGGCTCCGTAGCGGCCGACCTGCAAGGCGTAGCGCGCGCTCCGCCCGGCCGTCAGTGCGGTCGGGTCGGCATAGACGCGGACGGTGTAGGTCTGCGACGTCGCTGCAGTCGTCGACCAGGTCGTCGCCGCGGTCTTGCCCGTGTCGACCAGCTCGTTGGGGCCGGCCTGGTCCATGACCTTGAAGTGGATGTCCGGATTCTGGGTGATCAGGTTCACCTGCAGCGTATTGCCTGCCGCCACCGGGACCGTGAAGTCGTGCGAGGGCGCACGCACGTCCACGTCCCCCACCTCCTGGGCCCACGGATTGTTGCCCTCGAAAGTCACCGGGGTACTCGCCGGTTGCATGTCTTCCGCTCCGTATTGCCCGATCTGCAACGCGTATTTGGGCTTTTCGTCGCGCTGCATGGCGTCCGGGTGGACGTAGACATGGATCGTGTAGGTGGTCGGTTGCGCCGCGGAGGTGGACCACGTGGTGGCGCCGGTCTTGTAGGTGTCCACCAGACGGTTGTCGTTGGTGCTGTCCTCGACCTTGAAGAAAACATTCGGGTCGCGGGTGATCAGGTTGATCTGCAGGGTTTTCCCGGTCGCGATCGCGACGGAGTAGTCACGGAAATAGTTGTAGCGGTCGAGGGTGTTGACTTCCTGTACCCAATGGCTGTCGGGCTGGAACGTCACCGTGACCGGGCTGTCGGCGAGCGCCGGCAGTGCCATGCAGCAGCCTGCGAAGAGGAGCCCAAGGGTAGCGATCCGGATGCGGGCGGTGGGGGACATGCGGAAAACCTCGCGCGTGAAGGTGGGCCTTTGGCGGTCTGGCACTGGTGCCCGCACGGGCCTCCCACTGGAGTCATGCGGGCCAACACCGTCGACAAGGACGCCCGAGTCTAGCACTCGTGGCCCCGACTCGGTTATACATGGCTGCTGTGCCTGTTCCATGGACATTCGCGTCATCAAGACCACGGGAAATTCATGCCTACATCATTGTCGGTGGTGACACTCGCGATCATCGCGGTCACCTGTGTCGTATCGTGGCTCGCGTTCAACAACGGCAGGCTGATGCAACGCCTGTTGTTGTGGCCGCCCGCGCTCGAGAAAAAACACGAATACTGGCGGCTGTTGAGCTACGGGCTGGTGCACGCGGATTTCCAGCACCTGCTGTTCAACATGATCACGCTGTTCTTTTTCGGGCGCGCGATGGAGGGCTTGTACGAGCGCTACCTCGGCCCGTTCGGGTTCCTGTGGTTCTATCTCGGCGGGTTGCTGGTGTCGATCCTGCCAACCTACATCAAGAACCGGCACAACCCGAACTACCGCAGCCTCGGCGCGTCCGGCGCGGTGTCGGCGGTGCTGTTCGCCTTCATCCTGATGTCGCCGTGGTCGATGATCTTCGTGTTCTTCTTCCCGGTCCCGGCAATCCTGTACGCGGTGGCCTTCCTCGGCTATTCGGTCTACATGGACCATCGCGGCGGCGGCTACGTCAACCACAGCGCGCATTCCTGGGGCGCGGCCTACGGCATCCTGTTCACGGTCATCATGGAGCCGCGCGTCACCCTGGTCTTCATCCAGCAATTGCTGCACCCATCATTCGGCCCGTAATTGGTGCTTTTGCTCGTTCGAATAGTCGCGCACACGGATGTGCGCGGTGTTTCCCAGGGACGGGTCTGACCACCTGACGCTACAATGGACGGTGCACCAGCATTGCCGTGCGCGTACGACAACCGACCGGAATTCCCATGAGCGAAACCATCGACAACGCCCGTCCGGCCCCGGGCAGCAAGTTCGTCAGCCCGCAGGGCACCCGCGCGGTCAAGGACGGCATCCGGCCCAGCGGATTGAGCAAGCTGCCGGATGCGGCGCGCAAGCCGCCGTGGCTGCGGGTGAAACTGCCGGCCGGTGCGAAGTACGAGGAAATCCGCGACATCGTGCGCACCCACAAGCTGTCCACGGTGTGTGCGGAATCCAAATGCCCGAACATCGCCGAGTGCTGGGGCCGCGGCACCGCCACGCTGATGCTGATGGGTTCTGTGTGCACGCGTGCCTGCAGGTTCTGCTCGGTATCCACCGGCAATCCGCAGGGCTGGCTGGATCCGCTGGAGCCGGCCAATGTCGCCGATGCGGTGGCACTGATGAACCTGAAGTACGTGGTGCTGACTTCGGTCGATCGCGACGATCTCCCCGACGGCGGCGCCGACCACTACGCGGCCTGCATCCGCGCGATCCACGGCCGCATGCCGGAGACCGCGGTGGAAGCATTGACGCCCGATTTCGCCGGGCGCCACCGGCACGTCGCCACGGTACTGGATGCGGGCCTGGCAACGTATGCGCAGAACATCGAGACGGTCGAGCGCCTGACCCATCCGGTGCGCGATGCGCGTGCCGGCTACCGGCAGACGCTGGACATCCTGAAGTTCGCGAAAGGCCACGCGCCGCAGACCGTCACCAAGACCAGCATGATGCTGGGCCTCGGCGAAACCGACGACGAAATCGAGCGCACGCTCGCCGACATCCGCGCGGCGGACGTCGACGTGGTCACCATGGGCCAGTACATGCGGCCGACGCAGAACCATCTGCCCGTGGCGCGTTTCGTGACGCCCGCGCAGTTCCACCAGTACCGCGAATTGGCGCTGGGCATGGGCTTCGTGGAAGTGGTGTCGGGCCCGCTGGTGCGTTCCAGCTATCGTGCCGAGCGGGTGCTCGAACACAACAACGTGGGCCTGGACGAGGCCATCGCGGACGGCATCCGCCGGACGGCCGCACTGCGGTGCTGAGTGCCGCTGCAGTTCCGCGCTGGCGTGCGGCGCGGCCATTCGCGTTGCTGGGCGGCGTCGCGATCATCGTGGGCGGGCTGCTGGCGGCCGCTGTCGCGCATGATCCACGGCAACAGCTGGTCTGGCTGTCGGCCTACCTGGTGCTGATCGTCGGTGTTGCGCAGATCGTGTTCGGCGCCGGGCAGGCCTGGTTGTCCATGCCCGTGCCACGATCGGGCTGGGTGGCTGGCGAGTGGCTCGTGTTCAACCTCGGGAATACCGGGGTGATCGTCGGCACGCTGGCTGGATGGTTCTGGCTGGTGGTCACGGGTACGCTGCTCTTCGCCGTCGCGATCGCGCTGTTCCTCGCCGGAACCCGCGGCGACGGGCGGCACGGCTGGCTGGCCAGCTACCGTGTCCTGTTGGGATTGATTTTCCTGAGCTCGCTGGTCGGTTTGGGGCTGGCCGCCGCGGGTTCCATGCGCTGAGGGCGGGCGGTTTCAGCCCCAGGGTTTGGCGGACGCCAGCAGGGCCCGCAGCCGCGCCGTATCGGCGTCTGCAAGTAATTGTTCTGCCTCATGATAATTGACCGCGTCCAGGGGTGCCTGGAATACCCCGTCGTTGCCAATGCGGCTGAAGATCATCAGGACATTGCCGAAGGAGGCTTCCATCAGCGCGGCTTGCCAGTGGCCGCCGGTGTCGTCGTCGAAACTGCGCATGGCTGAACGTTCAAGAGGGGGATCAACAGGATACACGTGCGACGAGGCAGCGTTCATGCGATAATTGTGTCAGCCTGACGCACGGATCGAGCCTATGACGACGTGGCGCGGTGGGTGCCATTGCGGCCGGATCGCCTTCGAGGTGGATGGCGAAATCGACACCGTGGTGGAATGCAACTGTTCGCATTGCCGGCCCAAGGGTTACCTGTTGTGGTTCGTACCGCGCGAGGCGCTGCGGCTGGCCACGCCGGAAGCGGACATGAGCACCTACCGCTTCAACAAGCACCGGATCGCCCATCATTTCTGTCCGGTCTGCGGGGTGTCGCCTTTTGCGGACGGCGATCACGATGGACATCCGATGGCGGCGGTGAACGCCCGCTGCCTCGAAGGGGTCGAGCCGGCTGATCTGAGTATCCGCCAGGTCGATGGCCGCGCATCGTAACGCGCGGTGATTCGAGCATCCACGGCGCTCGTCCGGATTGCCCAGGCTCGCTTGAGCCTCGGCCTGTCGGGCCGGGCGCGCAACACAACGACATGAGGAAAAGCAGCAATGGCAACAACACGGAATCGCAAACCATCGAGCAAGACCGCCCGGAAGACCGCGCGCAAGACGCCGGCCAGGTCCAAGGTGGCGCGCAGTGCCTCGGCCAGGCCAGCGAAGGTTGCGAAGGGGGCCAAGACCGCGAAGCGGGCCGCACCGCGGAAAGCCGTGAAACCCGCGAAGGCCAAGGCCGTTGCCGCAGCAAAATCGGTCAAGGCCTCCCGGCGCGCCACCAAGCCGGTGAAGGCAACGGCTGCGCCCGCGCGCGCGCCGGAAACGACGTCCAGGCCCGCGGTTTCGCGCCCGGCCTCGGTCAAGTCCGCTGCCCGTGCGGTGGCCGCGGCACGCGCCGGTGCCGCCAAGCACCGTCCGCCGTCCTACATCCCGCGCTCGCGCTTCAACGATGACTGGATGCTCGGCGGCCCGGTCGAATTGCCCCGCCAGCCCAGCCCGGCCGCGCATGCGCCCACCCGCAAGCCTCCGAAACCGCGTGCCCCGAAGCCCAAGGCCATCAGCCATGAACAGGCGGTCGCGAACCTGAAGGCGCTGCTGGAATCGCGCAAGCGCAAGGATCGCGGTAGCGCCGCCGCGGCGGGCAAGGGCGCCTGATCCCGCCCTTCCGGGTCGCTGAACGGTTAGCGTTTTAATAACGATACTCTTCAGTGTAGATTTACCCGGCGCTGCGATACTGGCCCCACTCGTTGAACAAGGGGTACCAGCCATGCAAAGGAAATCGGGTTCGGTCCGCAACAAGCTGATGGTTGCGTGTGCGCTCGTGATGGCGGCCGTGCTGGCAGCCCCCGCGGCCATGGCGCGTGACCGCTACCAGCATCGCGGGAATGATTCCGCGGACATGCTGGGCGCCCTGGTGGTTGGCGCCGTGATCGGCGGCGTACTGGTCAGTGCCAGCCAGCACCGCGATCGCTATTACGACGGGGGTTATTACTATCCCGCGCAGCCCTATCCATCGCAGGGCTATTACGGCGGCTACCCGTCCTATGGCTACAGTGGTTCCGGCTACTACGGCTATCCGGGCTATGGGTACGGCGACCGGGTGAGCGTCGGGGTCGTGTACCGCAGTCACGACAATTCCTGGCGCGGCCGCGACAGCCGCTATTACGGCCGGTCATACGGTTACCAGGGGCGGCACGATTACCGTCGCCAAGGCGGCTGGCACCGCGGTGGCCAGGGCCATTACTACTCGCGCCACGGCCATTGAGGCCGGTGCAAGCGTTGCCTTCCGGGCCCGGTTGTCCGCAACCGGGCTTTTTTGTTCCGGCCGCGTGGCGGCGTTGATCGCCACCCTTCAGCGCGCCGCCCGGTAAGCCGCCCTCAGCAGTTCGTGGAAGTGGTGGACGCCGTTCTCGCGCTTCGGGTTCAGGCGGCCCGCGTGGTAGGAGCCCGATTCCAGCCCGCGTTGCACGATCTCGCACATCTCGATGTCCTGGCGTTGCACGAGGTCGCTGAAGGCATGGTCGCTGGCGTGGCGCGTTTCGATGTCCGGGATTCCGGGTGGGTAGAAATAGTCGAACGTGACCCGACACCGCCCCGGCCCCAGCGGCACCACGCGGTTGGTCTGCATGCGGTCAGGCAGCACGTTGAGCAGGGTGTTGGGCCACACGAACCAGTACAGCGCCTCGCCGTCCCCGTACAGGGCCTGGTCGCTCGCGAGCGGGCTGTGCTGCAGCGAGTGCCAGGGCGCGAGTTCGACCACGTAATCGCGGTAATCCAGCATCCGGTTCAACTCGGGATGGATGTGCGGAACGTGGTAGCCCTCGAGGTAATTGTCGATGTAGGTCTTCCAGTCGCAGGCGATGTCGTAGGCGTAGTGGCGGTGGAACACGTAATCGGCGAGCGGTTGCCCGCCCACGCGCACATCGATGCCCTCGATCGTGGCTGCAAACGGAGCCGCGGGATCCAGCGCTGCGAATACCAGTCCGCGCCATTCGGCGACGCGGGCCTCGGGCAGGCGGATCGCGGCGGCATCGAAGTCGCGCGCGGTATCCATCTCCGTTGCGCTGAGCAGGCGGCCGTCGAGCGCGTAGCTCCAGCCGTGGTAGTGGCAGCGCAGTCGTTTCGCACCGCGGCCGTCGCACAGCGCCAAGGGGCCGGCGCGATGGCGGCAGACATTGTGCAGCGCGCGCAACACGCCGTCGTCGCCGCGCACCAACAGCAGCGGGACGCCGGCGATTTCCCCCACGACGTGGTCACCCGCACCCGCAAGTTGCGAAGCGCGCGCCAGCAGCTGCCAGCCCCTCACGAATACGCAGCGCCGGTCGCGTGCACTGCTTGCGGCGCCGACGTAGCAACGCGCCGGCAACGCGAGCGCATGGGCGAGTGGCTGCGGGGCAAGGTCGGTGTCGTCGGGCAGGGGCATGGAGCGGAACGTGGAGCGTGCTGGCTGGATGCGTGAGGATGCCACGCAACGTAGCGGTTGTCTGGAGCAGGGCCGCATCGTCACGCCGGCTGAACGCGTGGACGGTTCCAATTAAGATTGGCGAAGGTAGGGTAACAACCATTCGCGTCGTAACGAGGGACCCCCGGACATGTCTGCACAGCCCCGGCCGGGCCGAGAAGCGCACGCCTCCACGGAGGACACGACACTGGCGTACCAGCGTGTGCGCGAGGCCACGCTGTCGCTGTGTGCGGGGCTCGCGCCCGAAGACACCGTCGCGCAGTCGATGCCCGATGCCAGCCCGGCGAAATGGCATCTTGCGCATACCACGTGGTTTTTCGAACAGTTCCTGCTCGGGGAATTCGTCCCTGGTTATCGCTGCTTCCGGGATGGCTGGGCCTATCTTTTCAACTCCTATTACCAGGCCGTCGGGCCGATGCACGCGCGGCCGCGGCGCGGGCTGTTGACCCGGCCGACGCTGGATGAAGTCATCGCGTACCGCGCGCATGTCGATGCCGCCATGCACCGCCTGTTGCAGCAGCGCGACGCCCCCCCCGAGGTGGCGGTGCGCGTCGAACTCGGGCTCAACCACGAACAACAGCATCAGGAGCTGCTGCTGACCGACATCCTGCACCTGTTTTCCCTGAACCCGCTGCAACCCGCCTTCCGCGGGACGCCGCCGGCGCCCGCGGGCGGGCTCGTCCCGCTGCGTTTCATCGAGGGGCGCCAGGGCATCGTCGAGATCGGCCATGCCGGCGAAGGCTTCGCCTACGACAATGAAACACCGCGTCATCGCGAGCTGCTGCATCCGCACGCGGTCGCCAATCGTTGCGTCACCAACGCCGATTTTCGCGAATTCATCGACGATGGTGGTTATCGCAATCCCGCGTTGTGGCTGTCGGAAGGCTGGGACACCGTGCGACGTGAGGGCTGGTTGCACCCGCTGTACTGGGACGATGCGTTGGAAACAACGTTCACGCTGGGCGGGCGCCGGATGATCGAGGCGTCCGCGCCGGTCTGCCACGTCGGCTTTTTCGAAGCCGACGCCTTTGCGCGCTGGGCAGGCGCGCGCCTGCCCACCGAGTTCGAGTGGGAAGCCGTGGCGCAGGACCTGCCCGTCGCGGGCAACTTCGCCGATTCCGGCTGCCTGCTGGCGGTGCCCGCGCGCGCAAACGGCGACGCCGACACGATGCTGCAGATGTTCGGCGATGTCTGGGAATGGACGTCCAGTCCGTATGTCGGCTACCCGGGCTATCGGCCGGCCGGCGGCGCCATCGGCGAATACAACGGCAAGTTCATGAGCGGGCAATGGGTGTTGCGTGGCGGTTCGTGCGCGACGCCGGCTGGGCATGTGCGCGCGAGCTATCGCAACTTTTTCCACCCGGCGGCGCGCTGGCAGTTCAGCGGGCTGCGCCTGGCGAGGGATGCATGAAACCGGATCGACATGCCTTGCAGGCGCTGCGTCTTGATGACCGCCAGTCCGGTGACGAGTTGCTCGACGATACGCGGGCGGGGCTCGCTGCCTTCCCCAAGCGCCTGTCGTCGAAATATCTCTACGATGCGCGCGGCTCGGAGTTGTTCGAACGCATCTGCGGACAGCCCGAGTATTACCCGACCCGGGTCGAGCTGGCGGTGATGCGAAGCCACGCAGGTGCGATCGCCGCGGCGCTGGGACCGCGCGTGCGTCTCGTCGAATACGGCAGCGGCAGTGGCCTGAAAACGAGGTTGCTGCTGCGCCATCTCGCATCGCCGGTTGCCTACGTGCCCGTGGAAATCTCGCGCAGCGCGCTGGCGGAGAGCGTGGCAAGCCTGGGCCGCGAATTTCCCGAGGTCGAAATGCTGCCGGTGTGCACGGACTTCACCCAGCCCATCAAGTTGCCGCGCGCAGTGCGCGCGCCGCGCCAGACCGTCGTTTACTTTCCGGGCTCGACCCTGGGCAATTTCGCCCAGGACGATGCCCTGCGGCTGCTGCGGCAGATGCATGTCGAGGCCGGGCAGGGCGGCGGTGAGCTGGCGGGTGGGGTGTTGATCGGCATCGACCTGGTCAAGGACAAGGCCATCCTCGAAGCCGCCTACAACGATGCGGCCGGGGTCACCGCGGAATTCACCCTCAACCTGCTGGTGCGATTGAACCACGAGCTGGGTGCGGACTTCGACCTGGCCGGCTTCCACCATCGCGCGCGCTACATTCCGTTGGCGGGCCGCATCGAGACCCACATCGTCAGCGACCGCGGGCAGGACGTGCACGTCGGCGGACGCACGTATCGTTTCTCGGCGGGCGAAGCGATGCAGGTGGAGTGCAGTTGCAAGTACACGCTGGAGGGATTCGCGCGACTCGCGGCGCGCGCCGGCCTGCAGGTCGCCGGGGTCTGGACCGACCCCGCGCGGCAATTCAGCGTGCAGTGGCTGGTCTGCAGTTGAGACGAGCCGGGGCCCGACATCCCCCCGTGCCTTTCGACACTCCCATTTCCGCACCGGTTGGCTAGGCTTGTCCGGTTGACCGATTGCCGAGGGGTGGGCCATGCGCCGGATGTCGCCGGGATTGTCGGGTTTGCTGTTGCTCGTTTGCGGCGTGGCCGTGGCCGCGACGAGCCATCCCTACGCGCGTGACCCGGACCAGCCGGTCGACCGGGCCTACACCGCGAAGATCGCGAAGTACACCACCGAGCCGTACTTCAACACCCCGCTGACCGATTACCTGCCGGCGTCGCAAACCGTGCCCACGCCCGAGGCGGTACTGGGCGACGTCGCGGGCGCGCCCAACATGCTGCCGTACGCGGAAGACGTGTACCGCTACTTCCGCATGCTGGCCAAGGCCACGCCGCGGGTGCGGGTCTTCACGATCGGCAGGACCGAGGAAGGCCGCGAGATGATCGCGGTGGCGATCGCCGACGAATCGCTGATGAAGGAACTCGATGCCAACCAGGCGCGCCTCGCGCAACTGGCCGATCCGCGCAAGCTCGACATGGACGACGCGAAAGCCGCGGCGCTCATCAAGCAGACGGTCCCGGTCTACTACATCACCGGCACCATCCACTCCACCGAAACCGGTGCGCCGACCGCGCTGATGGAACTGGGTTACCGCCTCGCCGTCGACGATGCGCCGTACATCCGGTACATCCGTTCGCACATGATCACCCTGATCACGCCGGTGGTCGAAGTGGACGGTC
>DASURP010000036.1:0-59869 GCA_036279975.1 Rhodanobacteraceae bacterium | reverse complement strand
GCTTCGGGTCGATTTGCGACGAAACACACGGCGCCGCCTCTGCATCACCCGCAACGAGCGAGGATGGCTTCAACGCGCGGGCGCGCGTGCGCGGCAGCACGCGCATCGAGGAACGCAAGACGGGTGCGGCGGGCGAGCACGTCATCGCTGGTGAGTGCCATTTCGTGCCGGCATGCCCAGGCGACTTCGGCTTCGATGTACGGCCATGGTTCGCTCAGGCGACGCGTGCCTTCGGTATCCATTTCGTCCAGCAATTGCGCGGCGCGGTCGCCGTGGGCATGGGCGAGGTTTGCGGCGATGTCGGCGTCGAGGTGGTGCCGCGCCGCCAAGGCTTGCGCAAGCTGTTCGTCAAAACCTTCGGCGCCGACCAGCTTCAGGTAGCGCGTGCGGCACGCGTTGCGTGTCTCCAGCCCGGCGGTTTCGATGACGCGGTCGACGGTTTCCTCGGCCATGAGCCGGTAGGTGGTCCATTTGCCGCCGGCAATGGTGACGAGGCCCTTGGGCCCGACTTCGATGTGGTGCTCGCGCACGATGCTGGCGGTGCGGGTCGCGGCTTCGGCGATCAGCGGCCGCAGGCCCGCCCAGCTCGCGCGCACGGCGGCGCGGTCCGGCGCCGGGTCCAGCCACTCGCCCAATTGCTGCAACAGGTAGTCGATTTCCGCGTCGTCCGGTTCGGGATCGAACGACGCATTCGCGGCGACATCGGTGGTCCCGGCGAGCGTGCCACCCTGCCACGGCAGCAGGAACAACACGCGGCCATCGGAGGTCTTCGGGATCAGCAGGCCATCGCCGGCGGGCGCCCAGAAACGCCCGAGCGCGAGGTGGGTGCCGCGACTGGGTTCCAGCAACGGCGCGGCGTCGGGTTGTTCCATGCGGCGCAGGGTGTCGCCACCGGGTCCGGTGGTGTTGACGACGACGCACGCACGCAGGGCGAATTGCCGGCCGGCGAGCCGGTCGCATACACGGGCACCATGCAACCGACCGTCGGCTTCCAGCAGCGCCACGGCTTCGACACGGTTGGCCACCACCGCCGACTCGCGCGCCGCGGTGGCAATGACGGCGAGCGCCATCCGCGCATCGTCGAACTGGCCGTCGTAATAGGCGACGCCGGCTTTCAATCCGCGTGGCTTGAGCCGTGGAAACGCCTTCAGCATCGCGGCGCGCGACAGGAAATGACTGCGGCCGATCGCGGCGTCGCCGGCGGCACGATCGTACAACCACAGGCCCACGCGGAAAAACAGCGCTTGCCACAGCGTGTACGCCGGCACCACGGTACGCAGCGGGTGCACCAGATGCGGCGCGATGTGCAGCAGGGTCGCGCGCTCGGCCAGTGCCTCGCGCACCAGACGGAACTGCGCGCGATCGTGGTGCATCACCGCGGCATCGAGGTAACGCACGCCGCCGTGCACCAGTTTGGTCGAGCGGCTCGACGTGCCGCTGGCAAAGTCGTCGCGTTCGACCAGCGCCACCGACAGGCCGCGCGAGGCGGCATCCAGCGCCACGCCGGCGCCGGTTGCGCCACCGCCGATCACCAACACGTCGAACCTCTCGCGTTCCAGCCTTGCCAGGTTTTGCACGCGATCCATGCCGCTCACGATGCGTCATCCGTCGCCCAGTCGCGCGCGCGTTCGATCGCGCGTTGCCATTGGCGATAACGGCGCTGGTGTGCATGCTCGTCCAGCGCCGGCTCGAAGCGCCGATCCGCCCGCCACCACTCATCGAAGCCATCAACGGCGACCGCGCCGGAACCCGCCGCGGCGAGCATTGCCGCACCCACTGCAGTGGTTTCCGTTTGCGTTGGCCGCAGGATGGGCACGCCCAGCACGTCGGCCTGGATCTGCAGCAGCAAGTCGTCGACGGCGGCGCCGCCATCGACGCGCAGGCTTTCGATGGGCGCAGCGAGCGCCGCCTGCATCGCCTCGATCACGTCGCGGGTGCGGAAGGCAATGGCTTCAAGGCTTGCGCGGGCGAGGTGCGCGGCGGCGGTGCCGCGTGTGATCCCGAGGATGGTGCCGCGCGCTGCCGGGTCCCAGTACGGCGCACCGAGGCCGGTCAGTGCCGGCACGATGACCACGCCGCCGCCGTCGGGCACGCTGCGCGCGAGGGCTTCGATGTCCGCCGAGTGTTCGATCAGGCCCAGGCCATCGCGCAGCCACTGCACCAGCGCACCGGCGACGAACACCGAGCCTTCCAGTCCGTATGCACGCGGCTCGCCCGGCAGGCTGCATACCGGAGAGGCCAGCAAGGTGTCGGCATCCTGCCGTTTCGAGCCCGTGTGCATCACGACGAACGCGCCGGTGCCATAGGTGTTCTTGACCTGCCCCGCCTTGCGGCACTGTTGCCCGAGCAGGGCCGCCGGCTGGTCTCCGGCCACGCCGATCAGCGCGATGCTGCCATCGCCCAGCGCGGCGTGGCCGAAGCGGCCTGCCGAGGGACTTACCTCGGGCAACAACGCGCGCGGGATGTCGAACAACGCCAGCAGTTCATCATCCCAGTCGAGCGTGTCGATGTTGAACAGCAAGGTGCGCGCTGCGTTGGTCACGTCGGTGGCGTGCGCGTGTTCGCCCGTGAGATTCCAAATCAGCCAACTGTCGACGGTGCCGAAGGCGAGTTCGCCGCGTTCTGCACGCCCGCGCGCCCCTTCGACATGGTCGAGGACCCCGGCCAGCTTGGTCGCGGAAAAACAGGGATCGAGGCGCAGGCCGGTTCTGGATCGCACCATCTCGGCGGCACCCGCGTCGCGCAAACGTCGACACGCGTCCACGGTGCGCCGATCCTGCCACACGATCGCGGGCGCGATCGGCCTGCCGTCCGCGCGATCCCACACGATCGTCGTTTCACGCTGGTTGGCGATGCCGAGTGCGGCAACGTCACGAGCCGCGAGGCCGGCCTGCGCCAACGCGGCTTCGGCGGCCTCGCGCTGCGTCATCCAGATTTCCAACGCGTGCTGCTCGACCCAGCCGGAATGCGGACAGGCCACCGCCAGATCACGGCGGGCGCTGGCGAGGATTCGGCCATGCTGATCGAACACCATCGCCCGGCTGCCGCTCGTGCCCTGATCCAGCACCAGAAAGTGGGTCATGTTCTCCACCGCAGACGAACGTTGCAGCGTAGGCAGCGCAGCCCCGCTCCGCAAGCATGGCCACTCGTGGGCAGGGGTGCTCTTTGAATTGACACCGTTCGCGTTGAGCCCTTCGACAAGCTCAGGACAGGCTACGCTCGCGTAACGGACGGAGTAGAAACGCAGGTGACCTTGCGACTTCGGCCCCATCTTTGCCCAAGTTGGGGCCTGCGTTCAGGGCAAACGGCATTTCAAATCAGACCACTACCTGCCCGTGACTTGGCATCGCCGAATCGTACACGCGGCAAGCTCCAATGGAATTGCGCCGGAGAAACTACGCCACGTGCAACGAACGCCTGGGATCCGCACCGCCGTGGATGACCGCTGCACGCAATTCTTCCGGATCGAAGTCATCGACGTTGATGAACTCGGCGGTGGCGCGGCGCAGGTGTTCGAGCTGCCTGCGTTCGATCTCGTTGATTGCGCCTTCGCGCTGGGCTTCCGCCAGTTGCTCGAAATAGTCGTGCGCCTGGATAGTGTTGGCTTTCACCGCCTTCAGGAACTTGCGTTCGACCGGCTCGGCCGCGACCACGTCGGGCAGCAATGCGTGCATCCGCCCCACCGGGTTGTTGGCCGTCTGGGTGAGATAGATGCCGTGCACCAGCGCATCGCGCGCGCTGTTGGGCGCGGTCAGGATCGCGGCGACGCGCCGCCCCAGGCGATCGGACGGTGGCACTTCGCGGCGGCCGAACGGAAACACCAGCGTGTGCACCAGCCATGCCACGGGGCGCACCGGGAAGTTGCGGATCACGCCGTCCAGCGCCATCTGCATCCGCCATACCGCATCGTGGAATGCCCAGGCCAGCAGCGGGCGCTCGGCTTCGGGACGGCCCTCGTCCTCGTAGCGCTTCAGCATTGCCGAGCAGATGTACAGGTAGGACAGCACGTCGCCGAGCCGCGCGGAAATCTTCTCCTTGAATTTCAGCTTGCCGCCCAGCACCCCCATTGCGGTGTCGGACAGCAACGCCAGCGCCGCGGAATAACGGTTCAACTTGCGGTAGTAGCGCTGCGTGTAGGCATCACCCGGCGCCTTGCCGAACTTGGCGAAGGTGATGCCGAGGATGAACGACCGCACTGCATTGGAAATGGCGAAACCGATGTGGCCGAACAGCGCCGCGTCGAAGTCGCGCAGCGCCTTGGCGCGGTCGGGTTCGCGGGTGGCGTGCATTTCCTTGAGGATCCACGGATGGCAGCGGATCGCACCCTGCCCGAAGATCATCAGGCTGCGGGTCATGATGTTGGCGCCCTCGACCGTGATCGGGATCGGCGCGCCCTGCCACATCCGGCCGAGATAGTTGGACGGCCCCAGCTGGATGCCCTTGCCGCCGTGCACGTCCATCGCGTCCTGGATTGCCTCGCGGCCCAGCATCGTCGCGTGGCACTTCGCGATCGCGGATGCCACCGCCGGCTTTTCGCCGCGATCGACCGCCGCCGCCGAGGCGCGCGACAGCGCGACCACCGCATACGCATGTCCGCCGATCCGCGCCAGCGCCTCCTCGACGCCTTCGAAACGGGCGATCGCCAGGCCGAACTGCTTTCTGATCCGCGCGTAGGCGCCGGTCGCGGCAACCGCGAGCCGTACGAATCCGGTCGCATTCGAAGGCAGCGAAATGCCGCGCCCCACCGACAGGCACTCGACCAGCATCCGCCAGCCGTGGCCAGCCATGTGCGGGCCGCCGATCAGCGTGTCGATCGGCACGAACACATCCTTGCCGTGCAGCGGCCCGTTCTGGAACGGGATGTTGAGCGGGAGATGTCGACGGCCGATCTCGAGTCCCTTGGTTTCACGCGGAATCAGCGCCAGCGTGATGCCGAGTTCTTCCTTGTCGCCGAGCAGGTGTTCGGGATCGAACATCTGGAAGGCAAGGCCGACCAGGGTCGCGACCGGCGCCAGCGTGATGTAGCGCTTGTCGAAGGTGAGCTTGATGCCCAGCGTTTCCCTGCCCTCGACATTCTGTTTGCAGACGATCCCGTAGTCGGGAATGGACGTGGCATCCGAACCCGCATACGGACCGGTCAGCGCGAAGCACGGCACCTCGCGGCCATCGGCGAGGCGCGGCAGGTAGCGGTTCTTCTGCTCCTCGCTGCCGTAGCGCAGCAGCAGCTCGGCCGGTCCGAGTGAATTCGGCACCGCGACCAGCGACGACAGCGTCGCCGACATGCTGGATAGTTTCTGCAGCACCGCCGAGTGGGCGAGCGCGGAGAACTGCTTGCCGCCGTACTGCTTCGGGATGATCATCGCGAAGAAGCCTTCGCGTTTGATGAAATCCCACATCTCCGGCGGCAGGTCGGCGATCTCGTGGGTGATGTGCCAGTCATCGACCATCGCGCACAGCTTTTCGCACGGACCGTCCAGGAATGCCTGTTCCTCTGGACTCAGTTGCGGCTTCGGTTCGGAGAGCAGCTTCGACCAGTCGGGCTTGCCCGAGAACAGCTCGCCCTCGAAGCCGACCGTGCCGGCGTCCAGCGCGACTTGTTCAGTTTCGGAAATCGCGGGCAGCACGCGCTTGAACAGCTTCAGCAATGGCTGTGCAAACAAAGCGCGACGCAATGCCGTCAGGTTCAACGGCAGCGCCACCAGCACCACGAAGATGCCGAGCAGCATCCAGGTCGGCGTCGGCGCCCGCAACCCGAATCCCACCACCAGGATGGTGACGACCGTGGCCAGCGACCACAGCCACAGGCGGCTGCGGAAGAACGCACAGGCCGCGCCGACGATGGCGACGCAAATCAGGATGATGATGGTGCTCATGACGCATCTCCAAAAAAGGGGACGGGGGCAATCAAGTCCGGTTCAATCCCCTCCGTCCCTTCTTCAAGTGTGTTGAGGAATGATTCGATGGCGGCCGTGAACGCGGCGTTGTCGTCGCCTGCCAGGGTGTGGGTCGCGTGTGGAATCACGACGTGGCGCGCGTGCGGCACAGCCTGCATGAATTCCGCGACGGTGGCATCGGACACGATGTCGCTGCGCCCGCCCGACACCAGCAACACCGGCACGTCGACGTTGCGGGCCGCGTTCATCAGGCGCTGCTGGTGGCGCTCGCCCTCGCGGGCCACCGAATCCAGCAGGGCCGGATCCCAGTGCCAGCGCAGGCGGCCGTCCCCGCCCCGCCGCAACAATTGCGCGAGTTCGTAGCGATCCTTGCGGCGGCGGCGCTGCGGCAGGTAAGCCGCCACTTCCTCGGCGGCCTGGCCCAACGAGGCGAACCCGGCCGGATGCGCGCGCATGAAACCCAGCATCCTCTCGACGCCCTCGGCCTCCCAGCGCGGCGTGATGTCCACCAGCACCAGCGCCCGGAACGGGTCGGGGCGATGCTCGCCGGCCGAGGCCAGCCCCAGCAGGCCGCCCATCGACGCGCCCACCAGCACCGGTGGCCGCCCCAGCGAATGCGCCACCCGCAGCAGGTCGTCCACGAACTGTTCGAGTTGGTAGCCGCCGCCCGCCAGTTGCCCGCTGTCGCCATGCCCGCGGGCATCGAAGCTGACGGCACGCCAACCGCGCGCGGCCAGCGTCTCCGCCGCGCGGGTCCAGGCGTGCCGGCTTTGGCCAAAACCGTGGGCAAACAACACCGGCGGCGCAGCGGTAGCGCCACGGGTTTCGACGGCCAGCTGCAAGCCATCGCGACCCGTCACCCGGTACGTGTCGATCGCAAAAGGCATGTCGTTTTTGTCCATACGCGACAGTATGGATTTGTGCGCAAACCCTGTCAATACGCTACAGTATGGTCATGCCAGCCGATCCCGCTGTCGCCACCCGCCAAGCCGGAACCCCGCGCCGCGGACGCGGGCGCACCCGTCTCGCGGCGGCCGACTGGGAGCGTGGCGCACTGGAGATGATTGCCGACGAAGGCGTCGCCGCGCTGGCCGTCGAGGCCCTGGCGCGCCGGCTGGGGGTCACCAAGGGTAGCTTCTACTGGCATTTCAAGAACCGCGAAGCCTTGCTGCAGGCCACCCTGACCCGCTGGGAGGCCGACGACGAGCGCGAGCTCCAGCACCATATCGGGGTGGCCGACGATCCCCCGCGTGAACGCCTGGGCGCCCTGTTCCGCTGGGTCTCCGGCGAGGCCCGGGCACACCGCATTTATGCTGCACTGCTGCAAGCGCTGGATCACCCGCTGGTCAAGCCCATGATGACCCGGGTCTCGCAGCGACGCATGGATTTCCTGGTACTCGCGTTCCGGCAGGCCGGGCTGGACCACGACGCGGCGCGCCACCGCGCGCGCCTGACCTACGCGGCCTACGTGGGCCTCCTGCAGCTCAACCTCACCCTCGAGTTGCCGCACCTTTCGCACGAACAATACGAAGCCTACGTCGAGCACGTCATCAAAACGCTCGTGCCATAGCCACGGCTGTCGTGGAAAGTCAGGCCACGGGGCCCTCGGCCATGGATGGCGGCTTTGAATGCCGTTCTGGTGCAGATCGAAGTCGGAAGCATCCGGCCGGAACCGCCCCCTCATGCGGCAGCGATCAGGGACGATCGCACATGAATGCTGCACCTGCACATAAAAGCAGGCCAGCGGCTGTCTTGCAATGGGTGCAGGCGGAGACTACCGTCACAAACCCTCCTTTTCCGGCGGTGCCCCGGCACCGGAATCTCGAGATGCCAAGCAAACTCGACGCGCTGAACCGATGGGTCGACGAGGTAGCCAGAAAAACCAGGCCCGAGCACGTCCACTGGTGCGATGGTTCCGACGCCGAATACCAGAAGATCGTGGACGGCATGCTCGCAACGGGTGAACTGGTCGAACTGAACCAGCAAACCCACCCGCGCTGCTACCTGCACCGTTCGGATCCCAGGGACGTCGCGCGGGTCGAGAAACTCACCGTCATCTGCACGCAGGACAAGGACGACGCCGGCCCCAACAACAACTGGATGGATCCGGCCGCGGCGCACGCCAGGATCGACGCGCTGTTTGAGGGCTGCATGCAGGGCCGCACGATGTACGTGATCCCCTACTGCATGGGGCCGATCGGATCAAAGCTGTCGCGCTGCGGAGTCGAGATCACCGATTCGCCGTATGTCGTCGCCAACATGCGCCTGATGACCCGCATGGGCACGGCCGCGCTGGAACGGATCGAGCGCGAGGGCAGCTTCGTCAAGGCGCTGCATTCGATCGGCGAACTCGACCCCGCGCGTCGCTGGATCATGCATTTCCCCGAGGAACTCACGATCAAGTCGTTCGGTTCGGGTTACGGCGGCAACGCGCTGCTGGGCAAGAAATGCCACGCGCTCAGGATCGGCTCGTGGCAGGCCCGCAGCGAAGGCTGGATGGCCGAACACATGCTGATCGTCGGCATCGAGAACCCGCAACACGAAATCCGCTACGTCGCGGCGGCGTTTCCGTCGGCCTGCGGCAAGACCAATCTGTCGATGTTGATCCCGCCGGAGGGCTACCAACGCGAAGGCTGGCGGGTGTGGACCGTCGGCGACGACATCTGCTGGATGCGCCCGGGCAAGGATGGCCGGCTGTACGCAATCAACCCCGAGGCCGGCTACTTCGGCGTCGCGCCCGGCACCTCGCAGAAGACCAATGCCAACGCGCTGGCGATGCTCTCGCACGACACCATCTTCACCAACGTCGCGGTCACCGCCGACAACCAGCCGTGGTGGGAAGGCCTGGACGACCGCAAGCCGGTGAAGGACTGGCAGGGCCGTGATTACAACCCCGCGAACGGCCCGGCCGCGCACCCGAATTCGCGCTTCACGGTGCGCGCCAGCCAGTGTCCGAGCTGGTCGCCCGAAGCCGAAAATCCCGAAGGCGTGCCGATCGACGCGATCGTGTTCGGCGGCCGCCGCGCCTCGGTCGCGCCGCTGGTGTTCGAAGCCCGCACCTGGACCCACGGCGTGCTCATCGGCGCCTCGATGGCTTCGGAAACCACCGCCGCCGCGGCGGACGTCGGCGCCAGCATCCGCCGCGACCCGATGGCGATGAAACCGTTCTGCGGCTACAACTATGGCGACTATTTCGCGCACTGGCTGTCGTTCGACCAGCCGGGCGCGAAGCTGCCGCGGGTGTTCCACGTCAACTGGTTCCGCAGGGGCCCGGACGGCAAGTTCCTGTGGCCCGGTTTCGGCGACAACATGCGGGTGCTGGAGTGGATGCTGAAACGCGTCACCGGCGAGGCCGATGCCGTGGCCACGCCGATCGGCAATATCCCGGACAACGCTGGCCTGAACCTCGACGGCCTGCACCTTGGCGATGGCGCGCTGGACGAACTGTTCCGCGTCGACAATGCCGATTGGCGCGACGAACAGGCCGCGATCGGCGAGTACCTCGCGGGTTACGGCCCGCACCTGCCGGACAAGCTGCGTGCGGAACACCAGCGCATCGTCGCCGCGCTGCACGACGACGCGGAACCGGCGGCGACGTCCGCATGGGCGGCGGCGGGCTCCTGACTGTCAAAACCTCCGGCAAGTGCCGTCCATGGTCAAGCCCACGTTCGTTGCTTGGCGCCGGGTGGGGCGCCATGCAACTGGCTCACGCTCGAATGACGTTAATCATGTTGTGGGTCATCCGTAGCGTCGGCCACACCCAGCGTCTCCGCGCGTGCCGGGGTGAGGGGAGGTCGCTCGATCCCCTTGGGCGCAAGATCTTCGGGAAACCCGACCGGCTCCACGCCCGCTGACTGGCGCCGGAACACGATGCGCCACTGGAAGCCACGGATATCGGGAGGGATGAGACGAACGGGAGCGAGGCCCACCCGGGCAGCCATGCTTGCCAGCCAGACCTTGTCGAAAATGACCGCGTTCGTGGGATCCACCGGGTTGATGAACAAGGCATTCTGGAATTCCTGCATCATCGGATAGTCGGTCTTGTCGAACAGGAACCACGTGGTCAGAGCGACCCCTTCGGGCGCAAGGACGCGTGCGACCTCGCGCAGGTAGAACTCGGCGGCGGCCTCGTCCACGTGCGTGAAAACCGACCAGGCAAGCAGCAGGGTCACGGCGTTGTCCTGGACCGGGAACGGCAAGAGCGTGTCGGAACCCATCGGATTGAGTCCCGGGTTCCGGATGTCCTGGTGGTGGAACTCGAAACCCTGCGATAGCGGCTGCAGGTTTTTCCGGCACCACCGGATCATGCCGCGATGCAGGTCCACACCGACGTATTTTCCGGGAGGCTCGCGCTGTTGCAGCAGCTGGCGGGCGATTCGGCCACAGCCACACCCGAAGTCGAGCACGAATGAATAGGCCTCCGGGGGGAATTCCGGGAAGACCGGATCCCCGGTCGGGTTGTCGAAGAATTTGTCTTCAATCGGCCCCACCAATCTACGCAGTCCGATCGGAGGCATGGGTATATCCGCAGTTGCTTGCGCCCGAAACCAGGTCATTGGATCCTCCAGAGCCAAGGAATGGGAGCATCAGTAACCCGACCCTCACCGGGACGGCGGGCATGGATTTTCATGCACTGGTCACCGGTGCGTCCGGCTGTGCTTCGGGCGCGGCGCGCCTGAACGCGTCGAGCTGCGTGCAGGAAGCGTCGATGCGGGTGATGGCGGGATAGCGCTGCATCGGCACGCCGAAGCGGCGCGCATTGTACACCTGCGGCACCAGGCAGCAGTCCGCCATGCCCGGCTCGTCGCCGCCGCAGAAGCTCCCCACGCCGGGATTCTCCGTCAGCAGCAGCTCCAGCGCATCGAATCCGGTTTCGATCCAGTGCCGCGACCAGGCCTGTCTCTGCTGGTCGTCGACTGCGAGTTCGGATTGCAGGTATTGCAGCACCCGCAGGTTGCCGAGCGGGTGGATGTCGCAGGCAACCGCCATGGCCAGCGCGCGGATCCGTGCCCGCTCGCGCAGGTCGCGCGGCAACAGGGCCGGCGTGTCCGGATAGGCCTCGTCGAGGTACTCGATGATTGCCAGCGATTGCCGGATCGCGCGCTCTCCGTCCAGCAGCAACGGTATCAACTGTTGTGGATTGAGCGCCCGGTATTCATCGGCGTGTTGCTGGCCGCCATCCTGGGTCAGGTGGACCGGCCGGATCACGTAGTCCATGCCCTTGAGGTTGAGCGCGATCCGCACGCGGTAGGCCGCGCTCGATCGCCAGTAGCTGTAAAGGGTGAGCTGCATGGCCATGCTCGTCTCTGCCGCGGGTCGGGCCCCCAGCCTACCCATCTTCCGCCACCGCGACAATCGCGCGTTGCCGGCAGGCCCGGCGGCCGCGAAAATGCCGGTTTTCCGCCGCGGGTATCCGTCCATGAGTTTCGTCCGCATGACCGACCTCGACCTTTCCGGCCAACGCGTGCTGATCCGGGAAGACCTGAACGTGCCGATCCAGGAGGGCCGGATCACGTCGAGCCAGCGCCTCGACGCCGCGCTGCCGACGATCCGGGCGGCACGCGATGCCGGCGCTGCGGTGCTGGTGATGTCGCACCTGGGACGCCCGAAGGAGGGGGTGTTCGACGAGGCGCAATCGCTGCAACCGGTGGCGGCATGGCTGGCGGAACGGCTGGGCACGCCGGTGCGGCTGGAACGCGATTACCTCGACGGCGTCGTGGCGGACGCGGGCGAAGTGGTGCTGCTGGAAAACTGCCGGATGAACGTCGGCGAGAAGGACGACGACGAGGCGCTCGCGAAGAAATACGCCGCGCTGTGCGACGTGTTCGTGATGGACGCCTTCGGCACCGCGCATCGTGCGCAGGCGTCCACCCACGGCGTCGCGAAGTTCGCCCGGATCGCCTGTGCGGGCCCGCTGCTGGCCGCCGAACTGGATGCGCTGGGCAAGGCGATGAAGGATCCGGCGCGCCCGCTGCTGGCGATCGTCGCCGGCGCCAAGGTCTCCACCAAACTGGACCTGCTGCAGAACCTCGTGCAGAAAGTGGACCAGTTGATCGTGGGCGGCGGCATCGCCAACACCTTCATCGCCGCCGCGGGCTACGCGATCGGCAAGTCGCTGGCCGAACCGGATCTGCTGGACGCCGCGCGCAAGGTCATCGCGACCGCATCCACGCGCGGTGCCGACGTGCCGATCCCGACCGACGTGGTGGTGGCACCAAGGTTCGCGGCCGACGCGCCGGCCACGGTGAAGGCGGTCGACGAGGTCGGCGACGACGAGATGATCCTGGACATCGGCCCCGAAACCGCCGCGCGCTACGCGGCACTGGTCGCCGAAGCCGGCACCGTGGTGTGGAACGGCCCGGTCGGGGTGTTCGAGTTCGACGCCTTCGGGCACGGCACCGAGACCCTCGCGCGTGCCATTGCGGCGTCCAGGGCATTTTCGATCGCCGGCGGCGGCGACACCCTGGCGGCGGTCGACAAGTACGGCATCGCCAATGCGGTGTCGTACATCTCCACCGGCGGCGGCGCGTTCCTGGAATTCCTCGAAGGCAAGACCCTGCCCGCCGTGGCGATGCTGGAATCGCGCGGGCAGGCATCCGCATAATCCGGCCATGGACCTCCCCGCAACCCGCGCACATCGCGGCGCCAACGGACCCGCGAAGGGGCGTTTTGCAATCCCGGATGAAAACGTTTACATTCAGCCTTCGCGCAGCGCCACGCCGGGTGTATCGGATGCCTCAGCCGAAAAAACCGCATGGCGGTGACGATCCCGGGCACGCTTCTGGATCTCCGCGTGAGAAGTGCGACGCCTGCAACGGGCAGGGGTTGCCGTCAGGCCCGTCTGGCGCAGTGTCCGCGGGTTTCGACCGCCGCTCGTTCCTGAAAGCTTCCGGCGCACTGGTTGCGGCCGCCTTCGGCTCCGGCCTCCTCGATCCGTTGTCACGGGTTGCCGGCGCACGCGGAACCGTGCTGCCGGCCCCGACCGTGGGCAACAACACCCTGCCGGATGGCGTGATCGACCCCGACAGCCGTTTTTTCGCCACGTCGTTCGTCGAATCGTCCTATACCGTCACCACCGACAGCGACGGTGACCTGTGGCCCTCGTGCTGGGCCGACGACGACCACGTCCACGCCGCCAATGGTGACGGGCAAGAGTTTCAGCCATGCCGAGGGCGTCGACATCACCGTCAACCGGCTGGCCGAAGGCAAGGCCCTCGGCAGCGTCTGGGCCGACCCCAGACATTACAACCGCAAGCCGACCGGCATGCTTGCGGTGGACGGCAACGGCGACGGCAAGTGCGAATTGTACCTGGCGGTCCAGAACCTGCACACCGCGCCGTGCCCCGACTGTTTCAACGACGCGCCCGACGCCAGCGTGGTGCGTTCGGATGATTACGGCGTGACCTGGCAGGACACCGACGGGCCGATGTTCACCGGCCACAAGTTCACCACCGTGTTGCTCCTGGATTTCGGCAAGGGCGGCGAACACGCCCGGGTGCTGGGCCCGCAAGATTCGGGCTGCGCCTATGCCTACGGCATCGACTACAACTGGCGCGACCCCGCCGATCCCGGGCTGCCATCGACCACCGACCTGTACCTGGCACGGGTACCGGTCGGACGCATCCAGGAACGTTCCGCCTGGCGCTTCTTCGCCGGTCTGGGTGCCGACGGCAAGCCTGCGTGGACGCCGGACATCGAGCGACGTCGACCAGTCCTGCACGATGCGCGCACCGTCTATCCCAAGCTGGGCAGCATGGGCCGCCCGGGCGACCTCAAGGCTCACGATGTCTCGGTGATCTCGCAGGGCAGCGTGGTCTATAACGCGCCGCTCAAGCGCTACCTTCACACCTCCTGGACCTGGTACACCTTCGAGTTCTACGAAGCCCCCACGCCGTGGGGGCCGTGGCGGCTGTTCCTGCACAAGGACTTCGGCGCCACCCCGTTTTACGGACCAAGCGACGATTCTGTCTGCCCGGGCCCACGCGTGGGCGGCTACCCCACCACCATCCCGTCCAAATTCATCAGTGCCGACGGACGCACGATGTGGGTACAGACCAGCAGTTGGAAACGCTGGAATTTCGCCTGCGGCAAGCCCAATTACAACTTCGGGCTGCGCAAGCTGACGGTGGCGCCGTTCGTGGCGAGTACGCCGCAGAACCTGCCCGACCCGCACGACAACCTGGCCATGACCGGCGCCGGCTGCGTGCCGATCGGAAAGAGCGCGCGCTACGGCCACCCGCACTGGTTCAACGACGGCCGCAGCGACCGGAGCGAAAGCAGTTTCGACGGCGATGCCGACAAACCCGCGGACTTCTGGGGCTACCTGTGGACGCATGCCTACCACCTCGACCACGTGGCCTACACCACCGGCAGGACAGCCGCCGACGGCGGCTGGTTCGACAGCCTGCGCGTGCAGGTGCGCCAGAACTTCAGGTGGGTGGGCGTGCAAGGCCTCGCGGCAGCACCGGCCTACCCGCGCGACCGCAGCGCCGGGCCGAACAAGCGCTACGTGCTCGACTTCACGCGCACCTGGGGCGACGGCGTGCGCATCATCGGCAAGCCGGGCGGGTCGGGAAACCACACCACCATCTCCGAACTGGAAATCTACTTCAAGGGTTCGCGCGACACATGAAGATATTCGCATCCCTGGCGGCAGCAGCCGCGCTCTTGCTGGCCGGCGCGGCGACCGCCGCACCGGCGCCCCAACCGCCGTCCACCCTGGACGGACCGGCGATGCACGCGTTCGTCGACAAGCTGCTCGCGCGCATGACGGTGGAAGAAAAGGTCGGCCAGCTCACCCTGCTGGGCGAGGATCGCAAGGATCTCGAACGACTGGCCAGCGCGGGCAAACTCGGCGCCAGCAACGGGCTGCTGGGGGACAAGCCGGACTTGGCCGGCTACCTGCACCACATGCAGGAACTGGCCGTGCATTCGCGGATGGGGATTCCGCTGTTGTTCGTGGGCGACGTCTGCCACGGCTTCCACACCATCTTCCCGGTGCCGCTGGCGATGGCCGCGACCTGGGATCCGGCGCTGTGGGAACGCGTCAATCGCGCGGCCGCCAACGAGGCGACCGCGACCGGGGTGGACTGGACCTATTGCCCGATGGTGGACATCAGCCGCGACCCGCGCTGGGGCCGCGTGGTCGAGGGCGGCGGCGAGGATCCGTACCTCGGCGCGCAGATGGCGGTGGCGCAGGTGAAGGGCTTCCAGGGCGGCGACCTGGCCGCCCCCGACACCATGATGGCCACGATCAAGCATTTCGCCGGCTACGGCGCGGTCGAGGCCGGGCTCGACTACACCTCGGCCTACCTGCCCGGGCGCGAGTTCCGCGACGTCTACCTGCCGCCCTACCACGCCGCCGTGGAGGCCGGCGCGGGCGCGGTGATGGCCGCCTTCATCACGCTCGACGGCATCCCCGCCACCGGCGACCATGCGCTGCTGACCGGCCTGCTGCACGAGCAATGGGGCTTCGACGGTCTGGTGGTGTCCGACTACGACGCCATCCCCCAGCTGCAGTTGCAGGGGGTCGCCGCCAGCCCCGCGGACGCGGCCCGCATCGCCCTGCACGCCGGCGTCGACATCGACCTGCACAGCGGCACCTACCTCGCCGAGCTGCCCGCGCTGGTGCGCGCGGGCAAGGTGCCGATGGCCGAACTCGACGCCGCGGTGCGCCGCGTGTTGGAGGCCAAGTACCGACTGGGCCTGTTCCGGGATCCGTTCCGCTACGGCAGCGACCGCGCGCGCGCCCAGCGCGTGATGGCCGCGCCGCAGCACCGCAAGCTGGCGCGTGAAGCTGCACGCGAATCGATGGTGCTGCTGAAGAACGACGGCGTGCTGCCGCTGGCACGCGACGCCCGCATCGCCGTGCTGGGTCCGCTGGCCGACGCACAGGAAATCCTGCTCGGCCCGATGCACGCCCTCGGCAAACCCGGCGAGGTGGTCTCGATCCTGTCCGGCATCCGTGCCGGCGCAGCCAAGTCAGCACGAGTGGATTACGTACGCGGCGTCGGCATCGACGGCGACGACTCCTCCGGCATCGCGACCGCAGTGCGCGCCGCCAGGGCCGCCGATGTTGCCGTCATCGCCGTGGGCGAGGACCTGGCCATGATCGGCGAGAGCGACAGCCGCACGCGGCTTGGCCTGCCGGGCCGCCAGCTCGAACTCGTCAAGGCCGTCCAGGCCACCGGCACGCCGGTGGTGGTGCTGCTGGTCAGCGGCCGGCCGCTGACGGTGCCGTGGCTGGACGAGCACGTCGCCGCGATCATGGATACCTGGTTGCCGGGCGACGAGGGTGGCAACGCCGTGGCCGACCTGCTGTTCGGCAAGGCCAACCCCTCCGGCAAACTGCCCATGACCTTCCCGCACGACGTGGGCCAGGTGCCGATCTACTACTCGCACCGGCCCACCAGCCGGCCACGCGATCCCGCCCACCTCGAATACACCAGCCACTACACCGACGCCCCCAATGCACCGCTGTACCCGTTCGGCTACGGCCTGAGCTACACGCGTTTCAGCTACGGCAAGGTGCGCCTTTCCGGCGACCGGTTGGCGCCGGACGGCAAGCTCGAGGTGCACGTGCGCCTGACCAACGTCGGCAAGCGTCGCGGCGCCGAGGTGGTGCAACTGTACGTGCACCAGATGCTCGGCGACGTCAGCCCGCCGGTGCGCCTGCTCAAGGGCTTCCAACGCGTCAGCCTGGACCCCGGCCAGTCACGCGAGGTGACCTTCACGCTCACCCCGACCGATCTCGCCTTCCACCGTGCCGACATGAGCCTCGGCATCGAGCCGGGCGTGTACCAGGTGTTCGTGGGCGGCGACTCGACGGCCACCGATTCGGCGCAATTCACGCTGGCGGCAGGCGCGCCACCCGCGGCGTCCGGTTGAGGCTCCCGCCACATTCAGGCGGGCGTTTGCATCGGCGAATGAAAACGTTTACATTCGGATTGTGGGCGTGCCTGGAAGTGCGCGGCTTGAGTGTCCAGCGGGGGATTGCTCTGTGGTCACGATCAAAGACGTTGCTCGGGAGGCGGAAGTGTCGGTGGCAACGGTATCCAGGGCCTTGAACGGCAGTGAAAGCGTGACTGCCCGGACCCGGACGCACGTCTGCCGGGTCGCCGAGCGCCTGCACTACGTCCCGATCAGCGCCGCGCGCAGCCTGGTGACCGGCCGCACCCAGACCATCGGCGCGCTGCTGCCCGACCTCTACGGCGAGTTCTTTTCCGAGCTGATCCGCGGCATCGACCTTGCCGCACGCGCGCACGGCCTGCACCTGCTGGTTTCCAGTTCGCACGGCGACGCCGACGAGTCCGCTTCCGCGCTCAGCGCCATGCAGGGCCGGGTGGACGGCGTGTTGATCATGTCGCCGCACGTGGACGCCGGCTTCCTGCGCAGGCACCTGGCCGCTTCGCTGCCCGCGGTGCTGCTGGACAGCGGACTGCGCGAGCACCGTTGCGCGCACGTCAACATCGACAACCATGGCGGCGCCTGTGCGATGACCCGGCACCTGCTCGCATGCGGCCACCGCAGCCTGGCCTTCATCGAAGGACCCGCGGGCAACCAGGACGCGCGCGAGCGCCGGCGCGGTTTCGAGGAAACCATCGCAGGCCGCCGTGGCGTCAGCGTGCGTTTCCTGCAGGGCGACTACAGCGAGGAATCCGGCTACCGCGCCGGGCGCGCCCTGCTCGCGGCCAGCAAGCGCCCCGACGCCGTGTTCGCCGCCAACGACATGATGGCGATCGGCTGCCTGTCGGCCTTCAACGAGGCCGGCCTGCCGGTGCCCGACGAAATCGCGCTGGCGGGGTTCGACGACATCCCCATTTCACGCTACATGCACCCGCCGCTGACCACGGTGCGGGTGCCGATCGCGCAATTCGGGCACGCCGCACTGGAGCGGATCGTGGCGCAGATCCAGTCACCCGGAATGTCGAAGTCGGACGTCACGACGATGGCCTGCGAAGTGGTGGTGCGGGCATCGTCAGGGCCACGTGCGGGCGCCGTCCGCGGGTGGCGCGAGCTGCATCCAACTCAAACCTGATCCACCCCAATGAGCGCAGGAGGGGACATGAAACACCAAACGAGGTTGCGGAAGAAGTTGCTGTCGGCGCTGATCACGACCAGCGTCGCCGCAACATTGTCACTGCCCACGATGGTCTGGGCGCAGACGGCGAATGCCAACCTGCGCGGCACGGCGCCCCCGAACGCGCAGATCACCGCGCGCAACGTCGCCACCGGCTCGGTGCGCGTCACCACGGCGTCCTCGGCCGGCAGCTACGTGCTGGTCGGCCTGCCCCCGGGCACGTACCGCGTCGATGCCGGTCCCGGCACCGAGCAGACCGTGACCCTGTCGGTCGCATCCACCGCCACCCTCGACCTCGGCGCGGCGGCTCCCGCACCTTCCGCGCAGGCGCCCACGACGCTGGGGACGGTGCAGGTGGTCGGGCGGCCACTGTTCGACGTGAAGACCTCGCAGGTCGGTCAAACCGTGTCGCAACACCAGATCCAGACCATGCCGCAGGTCACCCGCAACTTCCTGGAATTCGCCGACACCGTGCCGGGCATGATCTTCACCGTCGACCAGAACGGCAACACCTCGCTGCGCAGCGGCGCGCAGAACGTCAGCGCGATCAATGTGTTCATCGACGGCGTGAGCCAGAAGGGCTACGTGCGCGGCGGCGGCATCGCCGGGCAGGAAGCGAGCCGCGGCAATCCGTTCCCCGAGCTTGCGATCGGCCAGTACCGCGTGATCACCTCCAACTACAAGGCCGAATACGGCCAGCTTTCCAGCGGCGCCATCACCGCGGTGACCAAGTCAGGCACCAACGAATTCCACGGCGAGGTGTACGGCAACTACACCGACTCCAGCTACCGCTCGGCCACGCCCGCCGAGCAGAGGGCCGGAACCAAGACCGATTCGCGCAGCAAGGAGTACGGCTTCGCGCTCGGCGGACCGATCATCCAGGACAAGATGCACTTCTTCATCACCAATTCGGTGAAACGCTTCGTCTCGCCGACCACGGTGGTGCCCGGCGTCACCGACGTCGACGGCATCGCCGGCTTCCTGCCGCCCGATGCGCAGGCCCAGATCGGACCCGCGAGCGTGCCGTTCTTCGAGAACCTGTTCTTCGGCAAGATCGACTGGGAACCGACCGATGCCGACCGCATCGAATTGCGCGCGCAGATCCGCAACGAGGACCAGACCGGCGAGGTCGGTGGCACGGGCAGCGCGTCGCACGGCATCGACACCAAGAACGACGTCAAGCGCTACGAGCTGTACTGGTCGCACGGCGCGGATGCGTGGTTCAACGAATTCCTGCTGACCTACCAGAACGCGTTCTGGGTGCCGACCCCGATCACCCAGGGCGTCGGCCAGGCCTACACCTGGGGGCCGGAAAACAACGCGATGATCCTGCAGACCGGCGCGCCCGATCCGCGCGCGGGCCAGAACAAGGGCCAGAAAGGTCCGGGCTTCAAGGACGACCTGACCTTCACCGACCTGCACTGGCTCGGGGACCATATCGTCAAGGTGGGCATCAGGTACCAGGACCTCACCCTGGTCGCGCAGGATGCAGGCGGCGACACGGCGCAGGCGTTCTTCAACGTCGATCCCACCGGAACCGCCACGATACCGTACAAGGCGACGTTCGGCGCGCCATCCGTGGGCCTGAGCCCCGTCGTGCGGACCAAGGACAAGCAGTACGGGGCCTACATCCAGGACGACTGGACGGTCAACGAGCATTTGACGTTGAACCTCGGCGTGCGCTGGGACATGGAGCACAACGACTCCTACCTCAACTGGATCACCCCCGCCAACGTGGTCGCCGCGTTCGGGATGCAGGATCCGCATGGCGCGCCCGCCGGGCAAACCTACGCCCAGACGCTGGCATTGGGCGGCGTCAACATCAACGACTACATCAGCAACGGGCACAACCGCAGCCCCAAGCGGGACGAGTGGCAACCGCGGCTCGGCTTCTCCTACGACATCAACGGCGACCAGCAGCACGTGATCTTCGGCGGCGCGGGACGCTCGTACGACCGCAACCTGTACGACTACCTGCAACTGGAGCAGACCAAGTTCGCGCTGGACCAGTTCACGTACTGGTTCATCCCGCCGGGACAGACGACGTGCATGAACAACGGCAGCCCGTGCGTCCCGTGGGATCCGAAATACCTCACCGTCGCAGGGCTGCAGTCGCTGGTGCAGGGCACCAACGAGGGCAAGGAAGTGGACATGATCAACAACGACATCAAGGTGCCGTACTCCGATCAGTTCAGCCTCGGCATCCGCAACAAGCTCGGCGACTGGAACACCAGCGCCACGGTGGTGCGGGTCAACAGCAAGGACGGCTTCGTGTTCACGCTGGGCAACCGTTACCCGAGCGGTGCATTCTGGAACCCGGGGCAGCCGTGGGGCAACAGCATTCCGGGTTTCGGCAGCCTGATCATCGGCAACAGCGGCATCGAGACCCACAGTACCCAGGTGCTGCTGTTCGCGGAAAAACCGTATACGCAGGAATCCGGCTGGGGCGTCACCGTCGCCTACACCTATACCAACGCGGACCAGAACCGCGACATCAACGAGCATTACGCGTTCGACGAGGAAACCATCCAGGATTACCCGTTCATCACCTCGAATGCCGCGCCCAAGCATCGACTGGTCGCGGTCGGCGTGGTCGACATCCCCTGGGACATCACCCTGTCGGCCAAGCTGACCCTGGCGACGCCGACACCGTTCAACGGCATCGCCTGCTACGGCGCGACCTTCCCGAACGGCAGCGGCTGCATCCCCGCCGCCGCCATGCCGAGCGGCGGCAAGCGTTTCCTGATCGGCGGGCCGATGTGGGGCTATCGCGACATCGACCTCTCCGCGATCAAGAACATCCCGATCGCCGGCGACGTGGTCTGGTACCTGCGCCTCGACGTCCTCAACGCCTTCAACTACAAGAACTTCACGAACGTGAACGTCAACTGGGGTTCCAACGGCGTGTTTGCGCCGGTAGCAATGTACAACACCAACGGCAACATCACCGGCGTGCCGCGCACCTTCAAGTTCACGATGGGGGTGCGGTGGTAAGGCGAACCTTTTCCCTTGCGCACACCGCAGGTGTGGGAAGGCGGGCTCGCCGCTCTCCACGAGCCCGCCGTTTTTTTCACGCCGACCGCGGCGGAGGCGCGGCATGAACGCCGCGCCGGTCCGCAAGGTCGTGATCGTGGGTGGCGGCACCGCCGGCTGGATGGCCGCAGCGGCGCTGGCGCGGGTGTTTTCCGGCAGCCTCGCGATACGCCTGATCGAATCCGAACAGATCGGCACGGTCGGCGTGGGCGAAGCCACCGTGCCGCATCTGAAAGTGTTCAACCAGCTGCTGCGGATCGACGAGGCCGAGTTCGTCCGCACCGTCAGGGGCACCTTCAAGCTCGGCATCGAATTCGTGGACTGGGCGCGGGTCGGCGACCGCTACATCCACGGCTTCGGCACGATCGGCCACGAACACGACCTGCTGCCCTTCCACCAGTACTGGATCAAGGCGCACTGGCAGGGCATCGCGGCCGACATCGGCGCCTACACCCTGAACACCGCAGCCGCACCGGCCGGCAAGTTCATGGTCTCGGCCAGCGACGCCCCGCCCGGATCGCCGCTGGCCGACATCGCCTACGCCTACCATTTCGACGCCGGCCTGTACGCGAAGTACCTGCGCCGTTACGCCGAGCAACGTGGCGTGCGGCGCACCGAAGGCAAGGTCGTCGACGTCCGGCAGCGCGGCGAGGACGGTTTCATCGAGGCGGTGGTGCTTGAAAGCGGTGAGCGCATCGAAGGCGACCTGTTCCTCGACTGCTCCGGGTTCCGCGGCCTCCTGATCGAACAGACCCTGCATGCCGGCTACGAGGACTGGTCGCACTGGCTGCCGTGCAACCGCGCGGTGGCGGTCGCCTGCGAAATCACGGGACCGCCGACGCCGTTCGTGCGCTGCACCGCACGCACGGCCGGCTGGACCTGGCGCATCCCCTTGCAGCACCGCATCGGCAATGGTTACGTGTACTCGAGCGCGCACATCGACGACGACGCAGCCGCCGCCGCCCTGTTGCAGCACCTGGACGGCAAGCCCATGGGCGATCCACGGGTGTTGCGCTTCACCGCGGGACGGCGCAGGAAAGCCTGGGACCGGAACGTGGTCGCGCTCGGCCTGGCCTCGGGTTTCCTGGAGCCGCTGGAATCGACCGCGATCTACCTGATCCAGTCGGGCATCGCACGGCTGACCAGCCTGTTTCCGGACCGCGGCTTCAGCCCCGAGGTCATCGACCGCTACAACGCGCAGACCGCGTTCGAGATCGAGCACATCCGCGACTTCATCATCCTGCACTTCTGCGCCACCGAACGCGCCGACAGCCCGTTCTGGGATTACTGCCGCACCATGCAGATTCCCGAACCGCTGGCCGACAACATCCGCCTGTTCCGCGACAGCGGGCGCTTCTTCCGCAACGCCGAGGAACTGTTCGCCCTGACCAGCTGGGTGGAAGTGATGATCGGCCAGCGCATCTTGCCGCGCACGTACCACCCGGCGGTGGACCAGCTTTCCGATGCCGAACTTCGACAACTGATGGAAGGCGCGCAGCGCGTGATCGCAAGGTGCGTCGAGGCGATGCCGCCGCACCAGGCTTTCATCGACCGGCACTGCAGGGCGATCTGATGGCCACGCGAGGTCGCGCCGCACCCGCCTCCAGCCTGCTGCGCCGGGCCTGGATCATCCTGTGGTGGGCCGCCGTGGCCAGCGCAGTCGCGTTGCCGGTCCAGGCCCAGCGGGTCGCGCCGGCCATGCCGGCGCCCGTCGCGCAAACCCTTCCGCTGGAGCAACTCGAACACCGTACCTTCGAGTTCTTCTGGCAAACCGCCAACCCGGAGAACGGCCTGGTCCCCGACCACTGGCCGATGGGCGAAACGCCGTTCTCCAGCATCGCTGCGGTGGGTTTCGCGCTGACCGCCTACCCGATCGGGGTCGAGCGCGGCTGGATCACCCGCGATGCGGCGCGCCAGCGGGTGCTGACCACGCTCAGGTTTTTCGCGAACGCCCCGCAGGGTCCGGGCGAGGACGACGATTCGGGCTATCACGGGTTCTTCTACCACTTCCTCGACATGCAGACCGGCCTGCGCTGGAGCCGGGGCACCGAGGTGTCCACGATCGACACCACGCTGCTGATGGCGGGGGTGCTGTTCGACCAGACTTATTTCGATGGGGACGACCCGCAGGAACGCGAAATCCGTCGGCTCGCCGACCAGCTCTACCGCGACGTGGACTGGCGCTGGGCGCAGGTGCGCCCGCCCCGGGTCAGCATGGGCTGGACACCGGGCGGCAAGTTCATCCCGGCCGACTGGGAGGGCTACAACGAGGCGATGATCCTGTACATCCTCGCGCTCGGCTCGCCCACCCATGCGCTGCAGCCGGATGCCTGGCAGGCCTGGACCTCCACCTATGGCCGCACCTGGGGCAGCTTCATGGGTGGCAAGCCGCACGTGGGCTTCGCGCCGTTGTTCGGCCACCAGTACAGCGAGGCGTGGATCGACTACCGCGGCATCCGCGACGCCTTCATGCGCGCGCGCGACATGGATTACTTCGAGAACAGCCGGCGCGCGGTGGTCGGGCAGCACGCCTACGCCATCGCCAACCCGAAGCACTGCAAGGGCTACGGCGCCGACGTGTGGGGACTGACCGCCAGCAACGGTCCCGGCCGGACGCTGTGGGTCCGCCCCGACGGCACGCGCATGCGCTTCCACGGTTACCTGGCGCGCGGCGCCGATGTCGGGCACGTGATCGACGATTGCACGATCGCGCCGACCGCGGCAATCGCCTCGATCGTGTTTGCGCCCGAGCTGGTGTTGCCGACGATCCAGGCGATGTACCACCGCTACGGGAAATGGTTGTACTCGGAATACGGCTTCAAGGATGCGTTCAACCCGACCTTCCGGCTCGACGTGCCGGTGCAATACAGCCGCGTGGTGCCGAATGAAGGCTGGTTCGACGGCGAATACCTCGGCATCGACCAGGGCCCGATCCTGCTGATGATCGAGAACTACCGTTCGGGATTCGTGTGGCAGGTGATGCGCCGGAACCCGTACATCCGCCGCGGCCTCGAACGCGCCGGCTTCACCGGCGGCTGGCTGGACAAGCTTCCCGCCACGCCCCCGCAAGGTGCATCATCCGCCGGGACGGGAACGCCCGCGGCTATTCCAGTGCAATGATCCGAAGATCCCATCGCGAATCCCCTCTCCCTTCGGGAGAGGGCGCCCGCAGGGCGGGTGAGGGTCCGGCATCGCCTCGGCACTGCGCTACATTCGAACCCTCACCCCAGCGCTGCGCGCTCGGCGCTACGCGCCGCCTCTCCCGGAGGGAGAGGGGTTTGCAATTGCGGGCCTGCCTCAAGCTCATGGCAGGAGTCGCGCTCTTGCTGCTTGCTGGATGCAGCAAGCATTCCGGCGATCACGGCACCACGCTGGAGTTCTGGACCGTCGGCCGCGAAGGCGAGGCGGTCACGCAGCTGCTGCCGGCTTTCGAGCAGGCACACCCGGGCATCCACGTGCGCATCCAGCAGATCCCGCTGACCGCGGCGCACGAGAAACTGCTGACCGCGTATGCGGGCGACTCGCTGCCGGACCTCACCCAGATCGGCAACACCTGGATCGCCGAGTTCGCGGCGCTGCGCGCGCTGGAACCGTTGCGTGCGCGCGTCGAACACTCCGGCGTCGTGCGCAAGGACGACTATTTTGCCAGCGCGTGGGCGACCAACGTGGTCGATGGCAAGCTCTGCGGGATCCCGTGGTACGTCGATACGCGCCTGCTGTTCTACCGCGTGGACCTGCTGCGCGCGGCAGGCTTCGACGCGCCGCCGCGCGATTGGGCCGCATGGCAGGCACAGATGGACGCAATCCGGGCCACCAGTCACGGCAAGCGCTGGGGCGCGCTGCTGCCCACCAACGAATACGACCAGCTGCTGGCCCTGGCCCTGCAACAGCACGTGCCGCTGCTGCGTGACGGCGGGCGTTACGGCAATTTCGGTAGCGCGGGCTTCAAGCACGCACTGGCGTTCTACGCCGGGCTGTTCAAACGCGGCGACGTGCCGCCCTTTACCAACGTCCAGGTCGCCAATCCGTGGCAGGCGTTCGGGCGCGGCGATTTCGTGTTCTACCTGTCGGGACCATGGAACATCGGCGAGTTCCGCAAGCGCCTGCCGGCTGCGCGGCAACCGGAATGGTCCACCGCGCAACTGCCCGGCCCGGACGGCCCCGGCGCTTCGGTGGCCTACGGATCCAGCCTGGTGATCTTCCGCCACTCGCGCCACAAGCAGGCCGCCTGGAAGCTGATTGAGTACCTGTCACGCCCCGAGGTGCAGGTGCGCTTCTACCAGCTGCTCGGCGACCTGCCGGCGCGGCGCTCCGCATGGGAAAGCCCGGTGCTGAAGGACGATCCGAAATTGCGCGCCTTCCGCATCCAGCTGGAACGCATGCGGCCGGCGCCGCAGGTGCCGGAATGGGAGCAGATCGTCAACATGATGCAGGAGGTCGCCGCACGCGCGGTCGCGGGAGAATTGACCATCGACCAGGCGACGGCGCAAATGGACGCGCGGGCGGATACGATCCTCGCCAAGCGCCGCTGGGTGCTTGAGCGGCAAGACGCTCATTCTCGTGAGTGACGTGATCTGAATGCATGAGGATCCGCGAAACGGCGTTTGGCTTCTTCCCTCTGCCCCCGGGAGAGGGTACCCCGAAGGGGCGGGTGAGGGTACGTATCCATGCAAGTTGCCGGACAAGCCTGGATACGACACGCGTGCGGCCGGACCCTCATCCGGCGCTCCGCGCCACCTTCTCCCGAGGGGAGAAGGGACAAGCGGGCGCCGCCCATGAACCGCGCCTCAGCCGCATGGTGGTTCCTCACCCCGGCGTTGCTGGTGCTGGGCGTGTTCTTCCTGCTGCCGGTGCTGGCCGGGCTGGGCCTGAGCCTGACCGACTACGACTTGTACGCATTGGCCGACCTCCACAACCTGCGCTTCGTCGGCCTGCACAACTACTGGGAACTGTTGCACCGCCCGCTGTTCTGGGACGCGCTCGGCCACACCCTGTATTTCGTGGTGGTCGGCGTGCCGTTGTCGATGCTGGCATCACTCGGCACCGCATTGCTGTTGAACTCGCAAGCGGCGAAATTGAAGCCGCTGTTCCGCACCGCGCTGTTCGCGCCGGTGGTGACCACGGTGGTCGCGGTGGCGGTGATCTGGCGCTACCTGTTCAACACCCGGTTCGGCGTGGTCAATTTCGTGCTGGCGCATTTCGGCATCGCACCGATCGACTGGCTGGGCGACCCGCACTGGGCGATGCCGATGATCATCCTGTTCGCGGTGTGGAAGAACTTCGGCTACAACATGATCATCCTGCTGGCCGGGCTGCAGGCGATCCCCGCCGATCTGTACGAGGCTGCGCGCATCGACGGTGCCTCAGGCTTGCGGCAGTTCCGACACATCACCTTGCCCGCACTCGCACCAATCCTCGTGATGGTCGGCATCCTCACGGTGTCGGGCTACTTCCAGTTGTTCGCCGAACCCTACGTGATCACCGAGGGCGGTCCACTGCAGAGCACGGTCAGCGTGCTGTACCTGATGTACAACGAGGGCTTCAAGTGGTGGAACATGGGTACCGCCTCGGCGGTGGCGTTCCTGCTGTTCGTGATCATGTTCGCCGCGACCGCGCTGATGTGGCGGTTCGGCGGCGGGCGCGGGGAAACGGCATGAACCCGCGCCTGCATCGGTGGCTGGTCAACGCCGCGCTGCTGGCGTGCGCCGCGCTGGCGCTGTTCCCGTTGTTCTGGATGCTGTCGGTGTCGTTCATGCAACCCGGCGACGCCAACAACCTGCCGCCGCCGATGCTGCCGCTGCACCCGACCTGGATCAACTACCGCGAACTGTTCGAACACGCCGGGATGGGCCGCTACTTCGCCAACAGCCTGATCATCTCGACCTCGATCACGCTGCTGTCGCTGGTCTGCAACACTTTGGCCGGGTACGCGTTCGCGAAGCTGCAATTCGCCGGAAGGGAGAAACTGTTCGGCGTGTTGATCGGCGCGCTGGTGATCCCGGCGCAGGTCGCGATGCTGCCGCTGTTCCTGCTGCTGAAATACGTCGGGCTGGTCAACACCTACGCGGCCGTGGTCCTGCCCGCGATGGCCAGCGTGTTCGGCATCTTCCTGGTCCGCCAGTATGCGCGCAGCATCCCCGGCGAACTGCTGGAAGCCGCGCGCGTGGACGGCGCGGGCGAACTGCGCATCTTCACGCAGGTGGTGTTGCCGTTGTTGAAACCGATCCTGGTCACGCTGGCGGTATTCACCTTCCTCACCGCGTGGAACGACTTCATGTGGCCCCTGATCGCACTGACCGGGCAACAGCACTACACGCTGCCGGTGGGGCTGGCTTCGCTGTCGCGCGAACACGTGCAGGATTCCGGATTGATGATGGCCGGCGCCGTAGTCACCGTGATTCCCGTGCTGGTGCTGTTCCTGGCCCTGCAGCGCTATTACCTGCGCGGCCTGCTGCTGGGCAGCGTGAAGGGGTGAGAAGCGAAACCGGGGCCAGAGTGCACTTTCGAACGCAGGTTCCGGGTTGACCAGCCGCTTGTACGAAAGTGCACTCTGACCCCGGTTGCTACGGTTTCCAGGCCTGAAGCGCCGCGCCGTGCGTGGCGATCACGTTCGCATAGAAACGTGCGCTGTCCTTGGGGGTGCGTTGCTGGGTTGCGTAATCCACGTGCACGATCCCGAAGCGCTTGGCGTAGCCATGCGCCCACTCGAAGTTGTCCAGCAGCGACCACACGAAGTAGCCGCGCAGGTCCACGCCCTGCCGCAGCGCCGCCCACACCGCGCGCAGGTGCGCGCGCAGGTACGCGACCCGCAACGGATCCGCGACCCGGCCGGCCTCGGCCACCGGCGGGTCGTAGAACGCCGCGCCATTCTCGGTGACGTAGATCGGCGGGCCACCGTAGCGCGTGCTGACCCACTTCAGCACGTCGGTGAGCCCCTGCGGATACACTTCCCAGCCGGTTTCGGTGTGGGTCGCGCGCTGCTGCCGCGTACCGCCGACCCGCTGCGGCCACTCGCGCGGATCGTGCCGCACCACGCTGCGCGTGTAGTAGTTCACGCCCACGAAATCGATGGCCTGGCGGATCTGCGCCATGTCCTCGGCCGGCCATTCCGGCCAGGCATCACCGAAGACTTCGTGCATTTCCTCGGGATAACGCCCGAGCAGGACGGGATCCAGGAACTGGCGGTTCATGTAGGCATCGGCGCGACGGGTGGCGGCAATATCCTCGGGCGCCTGCGAAGCCGGGTACTTGGGCTCGAGATTGACCACGATGCCGATGTTGTTGCGGCCCTCGGCGCGGTAGGCCTGCACCGCCGCGCCGTGCGCGCGCAGCAGGTTGTGCGTGGCGATCGGCGGTTCGTACCGGCTGCGATGGCCGGGCGCCAATACCCCGTGCAGGTAACCGCCGTCGGTTACCACCCACGGCTCGTTGAGGGTCGTCCAAAGCCCGACGCGGTCGTCCAGCTTGCGGAACAACACCTGCGCGTAGTCCGCGAACCAGCCTGCGATGTCGGGATTCAACCAGCCCCCGCGATCGTCCAGCGCCGCCGGCAGGTCCCAGTGGAACAGGGTGGCCATCGGCTGGATGCCGTTTCCCAGCAGCGCATCGACGAGGCGGTCGTAAAACGCCAGCCCCTCCGGATTGACCCGGCCGCGGCCTTCCGGCAACACCCGGCTCCAGGCGATGCTGAAGCGGTAGGCGCGCATGCCCAGCGTGTGCATCAGCGCCACGTCCTCGCGCCAGCGCCGGTAGTGGTCGCAGGCCACGTCGCCGGTGTCGCCGTCGCGCACGCAACCCGGCGTACGCACGAAGCGATGCCAGTTGCTGGGACCGGCGCCGTCGGCCAGCGGCGAGCCTTCGATCTGGTAGGCCGAAGTGGCGCAACCCCACAGGAAACCCGCCGGGAAAGTCGAATCGGGGTTATCGTGGCGATCGGCCATTGCTGATCCAGGGATGTAAACGATTACATCCGCATGATAACGTGCGCTGGCCGGCCGCGGTGGATTGGCGATCATCCGGGAACCAGCATGGCAAGCGTCCGCCTCGACAAGGTCCGCAAGGTTTACGACAACGGCAAGGTCGCCGTGGCCGGCGCCAGCTTCACGGTCGCGGACGGCGAACTGCTGGTGCTGGTCGGGCCGTCCGGCTGCGGCAAGACCACCCTGCTGCGCGCGCTCGCCGGGCTGGAAACGGTCACCTCCGGCAGCATTGAAATCGACGGGCGCGTGGTGAACGAGCTCGCGCCGCGCCAACGCGACATCGCAATGGTGTTCCAGAACTACGCGCTGTATCCGCACATGACCGTGGCCGGGAACCTTGCCTTCGGACTGAAGCTGCGCGGTCATCCGCGCGCGGAGATCGAACAGCGCATCGCCAATGCGGCGCGCACGCTGGGCCTGGAGGGGTTGCTGGACGCGCGGCCGCGGCGCCTGTCCGGCGGGCAACGCCAACGCGTCGCGCTGGGCCGCGCGCTGGTGCGCGAGCCGAAGGTGTTCCTGCTCGACGAGCCATTGTCCAACCTCGACGCGAAACTGCGCGTGGCGATGCGCGTGGAGATCGCGCGCCTGCACCAGCGCCTGCACGCGACCATGGTCTACGTGACCCACGACCAGATCGAGGCGATGACGCTGGGCCAGCGCATCGTGGTGTTGAACGAGGGCGGGATCCAGCAGGTCGACACGCCGATGAACCTGTACGAGAAACCCGCCAACCTGTTCGTCGCCGGTTTCCTCGGCAGTCCCGCGATGAACTTCTTCCGCGGGCGCCTGCGCGATGACGCCAGCGCACTGGACATGGACGGCGCGGTGTTGCCACTCGCCGGCCGGTGGCCCGCGGGCCTGCCGCCGGATTCGCTGCGCGGCCGCGAGCTGGTGCTGGGCCTGCGGCCGGAACACCTGCAGTGCGCGTCCGCGGACACGCCGCCATCGCTGGCCCGGTTCGACGCGCTGCTGGAAGTCACCGAGCCGGTCGGCAACGAAGTGTTCCTCAACCTGCGGATGGGAACGCTTGGACTGGTCGCGCGGGTGCCGCCGCAGGCGCTGCCCGCACACGGCGCAACGCTGCAACTGGCCTTCGACCCGGCGCACCTGCACGCGTTCGAGGCCGCGAGCAGCCTGCGCATCGGGTGACACGCGCGACCGCATGCGGCCCGGAAAGTTTCGCGCGTCCGCGCTGCGCTCCCACGCATGCGATGAACGGCGCCTGAGGCGCTATCGAAACCTTAACGAACGTTGCCGAATGTCCCCAGTCTCAGTGGCCGAGCGCACGCAAATGCAAAGCGTGCGTGAACATCCACGAAGGAGACAAACATGCGCAACACAGCAATCGTCCTCGCCATCGCCGCGGTTTTCGCGGCTGCACCCGGCTTCATTCAAGAGGCCCACGCGCAGGACTACACCACCACGGCCGGCGCGGACAGCGGCTTCTTCGTCAACGGCAATATAGGCCAGAGCAACATCAAGCACGGCGTCAACAGCGGCAACGACACCGGCTACGCCATCAACGGCGGTTACCGCTGGGAGCTCGCGCCGAACTTCGCGGTCGGCCCCGAGATTGGCTACAACGACCTCGGCAACATTCGCGTCAAGAACGTCTTCAACTCCAACCCGGTGGTTGCACCCGGCAAGGCCACCCTGCACGGCTGGACCGCAGGCGCCAACGCGCACTACAACTTCACGCCCAACTGGTACGTGTCCGGCCGCGCCGGCCTGTACGCGTGGAACGGCGAAGGCATGAGCAACGATATCAATCCGGTCAGCACCCACCGCAACGCGGACGGCTGGTACGGCGGTGTCGGCGTCGGCTACGACTTCAGCCGCAAGTTCGGGGTTGGCATCGGTTACGACTACTACCACGCCAGCAAGGACAACCTGAACCTGACCACGGACATGGTGTCGGCACAGGCGGAGGTCAGGTTCTGACGCCGCGTGCGGCATCCCCCCGATGCAGTCCGCCTGCGCGGACTGCATCGACCCCCTTCCTGCGGAAGGGGGGACGTTGCATCGAAGTAAGCACCCCCTTCGTTCCGAAGGGGGTTTTCAATTCCGCAACGCCCCTTCGTGCGAGCGGGCCTGCCGCCAGGCGCGCGGGAACGGCTTCAGGGTGATGAGCTGCCGGTGGCGGCCTCGATCGCCGCGTCCTGCTTTTTCGCCTGGTCGTTGACGATGTTCTGGACGTTCTTCGCCTTGTTCAGGTCGTGGCCGTAAACGGCCATCGGCGTGCCGGCCAGCGCGTTGGTGGTGGCCGGGGCGGGCGCGGCTGACGACGACGCGGTATCCGGCGCGGTATGCGAGGCACACGCGGCGAACAGGCCGGCAAGCAACAGGATGACGAGGCTGCGCACCATGCCGTGCAGTGTCGCGCGGCGGGCGACGGGTTGCAAGCTGCGCTAAGCTCACGCGAACGCCCCGTGGATCGCAATACACGTGAATGCTTCCCCCGGACGCTGGCGGCTCGACGGCCAGGCCTGCCTCATCACCGGCGCCAGCCGCGGCATCGGGCTCGCCTGCGCGCGCGAGCTGGCCGGCCTGGGCGCGCAACCGCTGCTGGTCGCGCGCGACGAAGCGGAACTGCAGGCGGTCTGCGACGAGTTGGCCGAGGATTTTCCCGACAGCGAACCGCGCGTCTTTTCTGCCGACGTCGGCGACGCCGAAGACCGCCTCGCGATCTTCGACTGGATCGCCGATCTGGACGTGCCGTTGTCGCTGCTGGTCAACAACGCCGGCGGCAACGTCAAGAAAGCCACGCTGGATTACGAACCCGACGACCTCGAGGGGGTCTTCCGCCTGAACGGCGTCGCCGCGTTCGACCTGTGCCGGCTCGCGCATCCGCGGCTCGCCCAGCACGGCCACGCGGCAATCGTGAACATCGGTTCGGTGTCGGGCGCGACCCACGTGCGCACCGGCATCGCCTACGGCATGAGCAAGGCCGCGCTGCACCAGATGACCCGCAACCTCGCCTGCGAGTGGGCCGAGGACGGCATCCGCGTGAACGCGGTGGCACCGTGGTACATCCGCACGCGGCGCACCGACGAAGCCTTGTCCGATCCCGATTACCTGGAAGAGGTGCTGGACCGCACCCCGATGGCGCGGGTCGGCGAGCCGGAGGAAGTGGCGGCGGCGGTGGCGTTCCTGTGCCTGCCCGCCGCCAGTTACATCACCGGCCAGGTGCTGGCGGTGGACGGCGGGTTCCTGAATTACGGCTTTTGAAGGCTACCGGCACATGACCGTTTTACTCCTCCGCCCGCAGCCCGCCCAGGCACCCACGACCTCTGCCCGTGCGTCGGGCAGCCATGCACGGGCAGCCCCCCTGGCCCGGGGAAACCCGATCACGGCTCGATCCGCTACCCGGTGACCATGTTGTATTGCGACCAAATCGACACCCCGATCGGCCCGCTGCTGCTGGTCGGCGACGCCGCGGGACTGGTCGAGGTGGGCCTGCCCTCGCGCGGCAAGCCGGCCGCGCCGCCGGCGGATGCGGAGCCCGACAAATCGAAGCTGCACGCGGCCGCCCGCCAACTCGACGAATACTTCGCGGGTACGCGCCAGCAGTTCGAACTGCCCCTGCACCCTTCCGGCACGCCGTTCCAGCTCGAGGTGTGGGGCGCATTGTTGACGATTCCGTACGGCGAAACGGTGAGCTACGCCGACATCGCGCGGCGTATCCGGCGGCCGCGTGCAGTGCGTGCGGTAGGCGCGGCCAACGGCGCCAACCCGCTCGCGATCATCGTGCCATGCCATCGGGTGATCGGCAGCCACGGCAACCTGGTGGGTTACGGTGGCGGCCTGCCCGCCAAACGCTGGCTGCTCGCGCACGAACGCCGGCACGCGCCGGTGCCGTCGCTCACCCTGACCGCATAAAAACCGGAGTCAGGGTGCACTTTCGTATGGTGGGCCCAGCGGTCTGCGTTTGGCTGCTCGAAAGCGCACTCTGACCCCGCTTTCGCGCTTTCGGTCACCGACAATTGCGCAACTGGTCCTGCAACCGTTGCTCGCGCTGCTCCAGCGGCGGCTGCTCGTGCGGCATCGCCATGCGCAACCTGCGGTAGTTCTGGTCGTATTCCCGTTGCACGAAACCGCACACCTGGTCGTGCGTCGCCGGCAGGCAGAAATCCTGCACCTCGGTCATGCCGGTGGCGATCCGCGGCCCACCGACGCGGCGCCGCGCCAGCTCCGGCGTCGACATCCCCGCCCCGCCCGGTGCGCCGTAGGCCTGCGACAGGGTTTGCGGCGGATAACCCAGTACGCCAAGCGGGGCGAGGTACGGCGCCGGCGGCGAGCGCGTCAGGTACTGCTTGCCGTTCACCGCACCCACGCACGCATACAGCTCGGGCAACGGCGTGGCGGGCGGCGGCACGTGGACCTGCGGTGGCGGCGTGCCCACGCTGGCGGCGGGCGGCGCAACGCTCACGGCGGGTGGCACGTAACCGGGCGGCGCGCGGCTCGGCAGGTCCACCACGGTCTGTTTCTGGCCGCGTGCACAAGCGTGGTCCTGGAAACCCACGGCGCCGTCCACGGCGGTACACTTGTAAACCTGCGCGCGCGCATCGGCGCAGCAGGCAAGACAGGCCACGGCCACCACGGCGGCGAACACACCTCTCATGCCGCGATCTTACGCGTGCACGGGCGCGCGCGGGATCAGGACCTGAGCCCCACCCCGCGATGCAACAGCCACAGCGCGACCGCGCCCAGCGCGATCACGAACGCCAGCATCACCACGTAGGCGATCCAGATCGGCACGTCGCTGACGCCGAGGATGCCGAAGCGGAACGCGTTGACCATGTACAGGATCGGATTCGCCAGCGAAGCCTCGCGCCATGGCGAACCCAGCATGTTCACCGAGTAGAACACCCCGCCCAGGTACGTCAGCGGCGCCAGCACGAAGGTCGGCACGATCGCGATGTCGTCGAAGCGCTTCGCGAAGATCGCATTGATGAAGCCGGCCAGCGCGAAGATCGCGGCACCGAGGATCACGGTGGTGAACGCGACCAGCGGGTGCGCGACGTGCAGCGACGTGAAGAACAGCGCGATCCCGAGCACGATGATGCCCACCAGCACCCCGCGCATCACCGCGCCGGCGACGTAGCCGGTCAGCACCACCCAGCTCGGCATCGGCGAGGCCAGCAGTTCCTCGACGTAGCGGCCGAACTTGGAGCCGAAGAAGCTCGAGGTGATGTTGGAATAGCAGTTGTTGATGATGCTCATCATCACCAGGCCGGGCACGATGTACTGCATGTAGGTGAAGCCGCCTTCGATGACGCCGATGCGGCTGCCGATCACCTTGCCGAAGATCACGAAGTACAGCGTCATCGTGATCGCGGGCGGCACCAGCGTCTGGGTCCAGATGCGCAGGACCCGGTGGATTTCGCGGCGCGCGATCGTGCCCAACGCGACGAGGTTGGCGCGCGTGCGCACGGCCCCGCGGAATGCCGCCGACCCTGCCGCAACCTGCGCTCCCGTCGAATCGCTCATGCCGTCATGCCGTTGCCGTTGCCGTTGCGTTCCACCAGCCGCACGAACAGTTCCTCCAGGCGGTTGGTCTTGTTGCGCATCGACGTCACCATGATGCCCTGCGCCGTCAGCCCCGCGAACAAGGCGTTGAGGTTGTGGGTGCTGGGCATTTCGGCCTCCAGCGTCTGGCCGTCGATGCGGGTGAGCTGCACGCCATCCAGCTCGGGCAGGACGCCATCCAGGCCCGTCACGTCCAGCACGAACGATTGCACGTCCAGCTTCGACAGCAGCCGCCGCATCGAGGTGTCCTCGATGATCTCGCCGTGGTCGATGATCGCGATGTTGCGGCAGAGCTGCTCGGCTTCCTCCAGGTAATGCGTGGTCAGGATCACCGTGGTGCCGGCGCGGTTGATGCCGGTGATGAAGTGCCACATCGAGCGGCGGATCTCGATGTCCACGCCCGCGGTCGGTTCGTCCAGGATCAACAGGCGCGGCTCGTTCATCATCGCCCGCGCGATCATCAGGCGCCGCTTCATGCCACCCGACATCATGCGCGTGGGCTGCTGGGCCTTGTCCCAGATGCGCAGCTCGCGCAGGTATTTTTCGGCGCGGCCCCTCGCGATCGAGCGCGGGATGCCGTAGAAGCCCGCGACATTGACGCAGATCTCGAACGGCGTCTCGAACTGGTTGAAGTTGATTTCCTGCGGAACCAGCCCAATCTGGCGCATCACGCCACCACGGTCGGCATGGATGGACAAGCCGAACACGCGCGCGTCACCCGAAGTCGGATTCACCAGCGAGGACAGGATGCCGATCAGGGTGGATTTGCCCGCGCCGTTGGGGCCCAGCAGCGCGAAGAAATCGCCCTGCCCGACCCGCAGCGAAACGCCCTTCAATGCCTCGACGCCGTTGGCATAGGTTTTGCGCAGGTTCTCGACTTCGAGCGCCGCGATGGCGCCGGAGGGCGCGGGGATGGGCATGTGCGGGGAGGCTTCTGGCAAAGCGGAATCGGCGGGCATCCCTTATTATATCGGGCTTTGCCTGCGCACCCCGTGGCAGCCTGGCCGCACACCGCGCCGAGCGTGGTCGGCGACCCGTGCGGCCAATCCGCGGCATCCATGCCAACCACCGCATCCCTGCACAAGACGACTCCGTGATCGAACACTTCCAACTCAAGCTTGCCGACAGCCGCATGCTGGCGCCCAGCGTACGGCACCTTGCGTTCGAGCGCGCCGACGGCGCGCCGTTCAAGTTCACGCCCGGCCAGTTCATCCAGGTCCATTTCAATTACGACGACGGCAAGCCGACCAAGCGCAGCTACTCGGTGGGCACCCCGGCGGAAGGCGCTGAAGTGCAGCAACTGGAACTCGCGGTGTCCTACGTCGAAGGCGGTGCTGCCACCCGGCTGCTCGGCAACCTCGAACACGGCGCCCAGATCGAGGCCAGCGGACCCTACGGCCGCTTCTGCCTGATGGACGACGACGCCTGCCAGCGCTATTTCCTGGTCGCGACCGGCACCGGCATCGCACCCTACCGCGCAATGCTGCCCGGCATCGCCAGGCGCATCGCCGAACACGGCACCCGCTTCGAACTGCTGTACGGCGCGCGCAACGAACAGGAATTGCTGTACGGCGAGGAATTCGAGGAATTCGCCAGCCGGCATCCGGGGTTCACCTTCCACGCGTGCCTGTCGCGCGCCGCGCGCGCCACGCCACGTCCCGGCGACCGCCGCGGCCACGTCCAGGACACGCTGCCGGAATTGCAGCCGGATCCCGAACACGACATCGCCTATCTGTGCGGCAACCCCGACATGATCGACGCCACCTTCACCCTGTTGAAGGAACTCGGCATGCCGATCAAGCACATCCGGCGGGAAAAGTACGTGTCATCCCGCTAGGTCCATGCCCGCCGGATGTGCGCAGCTTGCGCGCTCGGCATCCCTGCCCCGCTGCAAGCCCCGCCCTCCGCATCCTGCTGCGGGCGCTCGCCGGTGCGCAGACTGCCTCCGGCAGTCCGCAAACGCACCGGATCGCCCGGCGCGAGAAATACGTGTCGTCGCGCTGAGACGTTGGCAGACTCAGCGGGTGGAGGCCCCGGTCGAATCGCCGCGACTCTTGAGCAGGCTGGCGATGGTGGTGGCCGTGAGGATCGTGACGATGATCGCCAGCGACAGCCAGGTCGGAATGTCGGGCGCCCAGTGGACCGGCTCGCCGCCGTTGATGAACGGCAGGCTGTTTTCGTGCATCGCGTGCAGCACCAGCTTGATGCCGATGAAACCGAGTACCAGCGCCAGCCCCAGGCTCAGGTACACCAGCCGCTTGAGCAGGCCGCCGATCAGGAAGTACAGCTCGATCAGGCCCAGCAGTGCGAAGGCATTGGCCGTGAACACGATGTAGGGCACGTTGGTCAGGCCGAAGATGGCCGGGATCGAATCGAGCGCGAACAGGATGTCGGTCATGCCGATCGCGAGCATCACCATCATCATCGGCGTGAAATAACGCTTGCCGTCGATCACGGTGGTCATGTTGGCGCCGTCGTAGGCGTGGGTGAACGGCAATATCCTCTGCGCGCCCCGCACCAGGATGTTCGGTTGGTAGTGTTCGTCCTCCTCGTGTTCCTCGAAGGCGAGCTTGGCCGCCGTGAGGATCAGGAACAGGCCGAAGATGTAGAACACCCAGCTGAAATGCGCGATCGCCGCCGCGCCGAGCAGGATGAAGATGGTGCGCAGGACCAGCGCGATGACGATGCCGATCAGCAGCACCTTCTGCTGGAGCGCCCGCGGCACCGCGAAGCTGGACATGATGATCACGAACACGAACAGATTGTCGATCGACAGGCTGTATTCGGTGATGTAGCCCGCGAAGAACTCGATGCCGCGGTCGCGTCCCCAGACCGCGGTCAGGCCCAGCCCGAACAGGATCGACAGCGACACGAAGAACGCCGTCCAGGCGCCGGCTTCCTTGAGCGAGGGTTCGTGCGTGTCGCGGATGTGGGTGAAAAAACTGAGCGCGAGCAAAGCAACAATCCCGGCGGCGGTGGCCAGCCAGACCCAAAGCGGTACGTGCATTCGCCGATACTCCCTGCGGACATGGGTGTGGGGGTTCCGTCTCGCTGCCCGCCATCGCGTGCGGCCTCCCCAGCCTAGCGTAATGCAGGCAACCGGAACGGTGCTGGGTCACGCTGGCCGGCACCGCGCACAACCGGCCGCCGATCAGCGCGCAGCGCCGGCCCCGTCCTCCCCCACGCGCACGGTCAGGCTTTGCGCCGCGGTCCCGACGGGGCCGTGGATGTCGCTCAGGACGGACAATGTCTCCCCGAGCCCGGTCGGGCCGAAGTTGACGCGGGTATCGAAGCCGACCCAGCCTGCTTCGGGCTGGCGAAACAAGTGCACGGTGAGATCGACGTTGGCGAAGAACACGCTGCCGGGGCGTTCGCGCACGACCAGTCCGTTGGCGGTATCGACCAGCTTCAGGAAGCCCGCAACAGCCGGATCGGGTTCTCCCGCCACCAACGGACAACGCGTGCGCAGCCAACTGCGCCCGCGGCCCGGGCGCGCGTCCATGGCCTGGCGCGCTTCCAGCGAGCCAACGAAACCACCGCTCCAGACGGACGCGAAGGCAAACGGGCGCATGGCCTCGGGCGGCGGCAGCGCCGGCCATTCAACGCCTTGCTCCCGCGCCGTGTCCGTGGTCGCGAGACGCCAGATGCGCGCACGGATGCTGGTCAGGTTGCCGTGTCGCATGCTGGCTTCGATGAGTTCGATGGAGCGGCCCGGCCGCACCACCTCGACGTCGATGCTGAATTCACCGGAATGGATGACGCCCAGCACGTCGAACGACGCGCGGGACACCTGTTTGTCGCTCGGCAAGCGACGCTCCACCTCGGCCAGCACCAGGCCCGAAGCGGGCGCCAGGTGCTGTTCGCCGGGCTGCCACGCGCCCTGGGCATGCAAGGTGGAAACGAACCGGTGCTCTCCCTTGCGCACGTAGAACGCGTCGGGGTACGCCTCGCCGGCGTGGCCGAGGTGGCGATTGGTGGCAGCGGGCATGTCCCGAGTTTAGCGGGCCTGCACGCGCCCGCGACTGCATGTCCGGTTCGCGCGGGTTCCGGTTTCCGTGCGCAGGCTGAGTGGAAAACGGCCGATCGCAACGGACCGGTCCAAGCCCTCCGGGGGATCGCTCGCCACCCCCGCCCCGCGGCGCGGCGGCGCTGGAGCGCGGCATGCTCGACTTGCCGGCCTGACGCGCCGGCGCGCGGCCGTCAGGCCTGCGCCGGCAACCTGCCGCGCACGTTTCCGGCATCGAACGGACCGGGCGACGCGATCAATGCACGCGCCGCGTCGACCTGGTCCCAGGTGTTCCACAGCAGCACGCCGCGCACCCGGCCGGCATCGAGGTAATACACCACGCCTTCGCGGAACGGGGTCACCCACTGCTCGACGGTTTCGAGGCGCGAATCCAGCGTACCGACGGCTTCGTAGCCGAGGTCGAACAGGTCCGAGTAGAAGTACGGCAACTCGTCGTAGGGCGCGTCCTGTCCGGCCATGCACTTGCCGGCGCGCGCGCCCATCGTGAGCGCGGCGTTCTCGTGCTCGACGCGGATGCGCTTGCCCAGCGCGGGCGCAGGAAACGATGCGACATCGCCAGCGGCGTAGATGTCGGGGTCGGAAGTTTGCAGGTGGTCGTCCACCACGACGCCGTTCTCGACCTGGAGGCCGGCGTCTTCGGCAAGCCGCGTGTTGGGGGTAATGCCGAGGCCCGCGACCACCGCATCGGCGTGCAGCGATTCGCCATCGGAGAGTTCGACCGTGGCGCCGTGGCCGTCGGCCGCGCCGCCCTTGACCGTGGCGCCGGCGCGCACGTCCACGCCCTTCTCGCGATAGTACGCGGTGACCGCATCGGCCAGCGCTTCGGGGTACACGCGCGCGCCGATCGCGTCGTCGGGAAACACCATGGTCACCTTGCAGTCGTTCATCGCCATCGCGGCCGCGATTTCGCTGCCGATGAAGCCGCCGCCGATCACCACGATGCGCGCGCCGGGCCTCACCGCCTTGCGCAGCCGCTGGTAATCGTCGAAGGTGCGGTAGTAGATGAAGCCGTCGCCGCCCAAGGGCAGCTTGCGCGGCGTGCCGCCGGTCGCGATCAGTAGCTTGCGGTATTGCCAGGCGCCGTTCTGGTCATCCCGGACGGTGTGCGCGGCGCGGTCGATCTTCACGGCGCGGCGCTGCAGGACGACCATGGCGCCCGCCTTGTCGATCGGGCGCCAGATGGCGTCTTCCTTGCCGCCCTTCCACAGTTTCTTGCTGAGCGGCGGGCGATCGTACGGCGGGTGCGCTTCGTCGCCGAGCAGTCCGATGCTGGCGTCGGCATCGGCTTCACGGATGGCCTGCGCCGCGGCTTCGCCGGCCATTCCGGCACCGATGATCAGGTAATCGAAGGTGTGTGGCATGGCTTGTTCCCTTCTCTGGCGTCCGAAGCGGTGAGCATACGCGCTTCGGCGTGAAAGTGACGCGCAGGCTGTGCCAAGCGCGCTGCGCAACGACCGCTACTGGCGCGCCTCGCGCGGATTGCCGGGCGCCGCCGCGTAACGCGGAGTGGCACGCCACGGATTGATGTCGATGCCGCCGCGGCGCAGGAAGCGTGCGTACACGCTCAGGCCCTGCGGCGCGCAGCGCGCCGCAACGTCGCAAAAAATGCGTTCCACGCAAGCCTCGTGGAAATCCCGGTGCCGGCGGTACGACACGAGGTAGCGCAGCAATCCCGCGCGCTCGAGCGCGGGCCCGCGGTAACGCAGCACCACGCTGGCCCAGTCGGGCTGGCCGGTGACCGGACACAGCGAACGGAACAGGCGCGTCGAGAGGGTTTCCTCGAGTGCGGGCGCGCCGGATTGCACCCGCAGCAGTGCGGGATCCGGCGCGTCGTAGGCATCCGCCTCGATGCGCTGGTCGTCCAGCGACTCGCCAGCCAGTTCGACCAGCCCCGCGCGCTCGACCTCGCGCGGGCCCAGCAGGGTCACGGCGACCTTCGCGGCCACGCACGCCGACACATCGTCCTGCACGCGCGTACGCACTGCCGCCGGGCCGGTGAAGCGCGTCATCGCGTAGCCGCCCAGGTACAACTTCAAGGATTTGGACTCGGCCAGCCTGGGCGAGCTGCACGGCACCGCAAGCCGCAGCACCGCCACGCGCGGCAATCCGCGCGCGTCCAGCCACGAGAACTCCCACGCGTTCCACAGGTCGGCGCCCGTGAACGGCAGGGCGTCGCCACCGAGTCCGATCGCGCCGCGCGCATCGGACCGCGGCACCGCGAACAGCACTGCGGGGTCGACCGTAGCCGGGTACCCGGTGTCGCGGCCGAGGGGAAACGCCTTCGCTGGAGGTTGCATGATGCCGTTCGACATCGGAATACGCGCTCGTGCTTGGTCTGAAACCCCCTCTTCCTCCGGAAGGGGGGCAGGGGCAAGGGTTCGGATGCGCGTACGCTCGGGACCTTGCGCGTGCGCGTACCCTCACCCGCCCTTCGGGCACCCTCTCACGAGGGAGAGGGGTTCAATCTGCCGGGGACACGATGTACTGCTCCAGCTTGCCGTCCGGCAGCCTGTAGGTGCTGATCGACAGTTTCTGCCTGGCAAAGGTCGCGGTATAGCTGCGCATCTGCATGCCGCCGCGTTTGCGCGCCGCATGGATAGTGAACGCTTCCGGCTTGCCGAGCGGCGCCAGGCTGGCCCGGTAATCGTGCAGGGCGGTGGCATCGAAATAGAAGTTGGCGTCGGCGCTGAACAGGCCGCGATCGATCCTGCCATGTTGCAAGCCGGCGAAAATCGTCTGCGCCTGCGCGAGCGCCTGCGCGGCCGCCGGGTCGTGCACTTCGAACAGCGCCCTGGCAATGCGCCTGGCGATCGCGCCGGACGTGCCGACCGCATCCTGGTTGGTGAGCACCACCACGGCGATGCCGTCGTCGGGAAACACCAGGTTGGTGCCGGTGAAACCCGACACCTCGCCGTCGTGCCAGATCATGCGGTGGCCGTCGAGCCGTTCCACGAACACGCCGAGTCCGTAGCCGGAACCGATGCCGTCGTGCAACGGCACCTCGGTCTGCATCGCGTGCCACGAGGCGGGCTGCAACAGCGTCTGGTGCAGCATCGCCATGTCCCATTTGGCAAGATCGGTCGGCGTCATCGACAGCTCGGCCATGCCGAACAGCCAGTTCACGCCTTCCCTGGGCGCCGGGCGCAGCGGACCCAGTGCATAGCGGTGATAGCCGCGGGCATCGCTGGCCGGCAGCGCGTGCAGGTTGTTGTCGTACACGTCGTCCATCCCGAGCGGCTTGAACACGTGTCGCTGCAGGAACTCGAACGGCGTCAGGCCGGTCAACTTGCGGATGATCCCGCCCGCGATCACGTAGTTGGTGTTGCTGTACTGCCACCCGGCGCCCGGCGCGAAATCCAGCGGCTTCTTCGCCCACGTGTCCATGATGAACCGCGGCGTGGTGGCTTTGAGCATCTCGGGCATCACGTAATCCTGCGGCCAGTAGTCCTGGTAGCCGGAGGTATGCGACAGGACCCGGCGCAGCGTGATGTGGTCGGCGTCGGTGAGGTCGGGGAAAAACTTCGCCACCTCGTCGGCGAGGCCGAGCCTGCCCTGTTGCTGCAGCAGCAGGATCGCGCCCGCGGTGAACTGCTTGCTGATCGAGCCGATGCTGTAGCGCATCGCCGGCGTCGCGGGTGTCTTCGGATCGAGCCTGGCGTTGCCGTAGGCGTGCACGTAGGCAAGCCCACCCCTGCGCACGACCGCGATCGAGGCGCTGGGCACGCCGGATTTCGTCAGCGCATCGCTGGCGATCGTGTCGATCCTGGCGGCGAGGTCCGCTGGCAGCGGGCTCTGCGCGAACGCCGGCACGCAGGCCAGCGCCAGCAGCACGGCCGTGCACGCCAGATGGCCGAATCCACGGATCGTTCGCATCGGTCAGCCTCGACTCGCCATGTGCAGGCGGGAACGATAACACCGCCGCCGGGACGGCCGTGCGGCGGGCAAGCCATCCCGCCGATCCCGCTTCGTTCCGCAGGAGGAAGAAGCGCTGCATCGCCGCTCCCACCCCCTTCGGAACGAAGGGGGCGCCGCGAAGCGGCGGGGGGATGTCGTCGTCCCCCAGGCAAGCGACTATTCCGCCGGCAGCGCCTCGAGGTCATCGGACTCGTCGCGCCCGGCATGGTGGTCCTGGCCCAGCACCAGGTACACCGCCGGCACCACGAACAGGGTGAACAGGGTGCCGATCGACAAGCCGGTGAAGATCACCAGGCCCATGTCGTGGCGCCCCGCGGCGCCGGCGCCCGCGGCCATCACCAGCGGCACCACGCCCAGCACCATCGCCAGCGTGGTCATCAGGATCGGACGCAGGCGCACCGCCGCGGCTTCCTCGATCGCCTCGCGTTTGCCCATCCCGTGCAGGCGCTGCGCATCGTTGGCGAACTGCACCATCAGGATGCCGTGCTTGCTGATCAGGCCGACCAGCGTGACCAGGCCCACCTGCGTGTAGATGTTGAGCGTGGACAGGCCGAGGTTGATGAACAGCAACGAGCCGAAGATCGCCATCGGTACCGCCACCAGGATCACCAGCGGGTCGCGGAAACTCTCGAACTGCGCGGACAATGCGAGGAACACGATGATGATCGCGAACAGCAGGGTGAACAGGAAGCCGCCGGATTCGTTCACGAACTGGCGCGACTGGCCGGCGTAATCCGCCGTGTACCCCGAGGGCGCGATTTGCTGCAGCGTGTCCTGCATGAAGGCCAGCGCCTGGCTGACCGACACGCTCGGCGCGATCACGCCGGAGATCGTGGCCGAGTTCAACTGCTGGAAGTGGTTGATCGATTCCGGCACCGTCTGGTAGGTCAGGTGCGCCACGGTCGAGGCCGGGATCATCCCGCCCGACCGCGTCTTGATGTAGTAATTGTCCAGCTGCGCCGGGTTCAGGCGATCGGACTGCGCGACCTGCGAGATCACGCGGTACGCGCGCCCCGAGATCGAAAAGTAGTTGACGTAGTTGCCGCCCAGCGCGGCGGACAGCGCGGCGCCGACGCTTTGCTGGGTCAGGCCGAGTGCCGCGATCTTGTCGCGGTCGAGTGTCACGGTGGCTTGCGGCTGGTCGATCTTGAGGTCCGAGTCGACGAAGAAGAACATGCCCGAGGCCTGCGCTTTCGCCAGCACCTGTTGCGCCACGTCGTTCAGGTTCTGCAACGGCTCGGTGGTCTTGATCACGAACTGCACCGGCATGCCGAACGCGCCCGGCAGCGAGGGGAACTGGAACACCGCCATGCGCGCGCCGGCGATCGCATCGAGCCTGGGCTGGATCGCCTGCTGGATCTCGGTCGCGCTGCGGCTGCGCTCACCCCAAGGCTTCAGCATGATGCCCGCGAAGGCCGAATTCACCGCACCCATGCCGGTCATCTGGAAGGTGTGGGTGTATTCGGGCAGCGACTTGGCGATGTCGAACACCTGCTTCGAATACATCTGCATCTGGGTGATGGTCGCGTTGGGCGCGCCCTGGGTCTGCGCCAGCACGATGCCCTGGTCCTCCTGCGGGGCCAGCTCCGACTTGGCGGTCTTGAACAGATACACGTTGCCGGCAAGGATCAACGCGCCGAACACGATCGCGACCACCCAGGTATCCAGCGAGGAATGCAGCATGCGCCGGTAGCGGTCGCGCACGTAATCGGCGACCTTGTCGATGCGCTTGACAAAGGGCTTTTCATGATCCGCTTCGCGCAACACCCTGGAGCACAGCATCGGCGAAAGTGTCAGCGCGATGATCGCCGAGATCACCACCGCGCCCGCCAGCGTGAACGCGAACTCGGTGAACAGCGCACCGGTCAGTCCGCCCTGGAAGCCGACCGGCACGTACACCGCGATCAGCACGATGGTCATCGCAATGATCGGCGAGGCCAGTTCGCGCGCCGCCAGCAGCGCCGCCTTGACCGGCGAATGCGCATCCTTCATGTGGCGATCGACGTTCTCGACCACGATGATCGCGTCGTCCACCACCAGGCCGATCGCCAGCACCAGCGCCAGCAGCGTCAGCAGGTTGACCGAGTAGCCCAGCACCAGCATCACCATGAACGCGCCGATCAGGGACAACGGCATTGCCAGCACGGGGATCAGCACCGAACGCAGGGTGCCGAGGAACAGGAAGATCACGATCGTGACAATGATCAGCGTCTCGCTCAGCGTCTTCACCACCTCGCTGATCGAGGCGCGGATGAAGTCGGTGCCGTCGTAGGCGATCTTGCCCTCGAGGCCGGCCGGCAGTTGCGCCTGGATCTGCGGGAAAATCTTGCGCACGCGCGCGATCACGTCCAGCACGTTTGCGTCGGGCGCCGCCTTGATGCCGATGCCGACGGTCGGGTTGCCGTCGAACGTGAATTCCGAGTTGTAATTCTGCGCGCCCAGTTCGACGTCGGCCACGTTCCCGAGGCGCACGATGTTGGCGCCATCCGCCTTCACCACCAGGTTCTCGAATTCATCGACCGTATGCAGGTCGGTGGCCGCGGTCAGGTTCACGCTGACCATCTGCCCCTTGGTGCTGCCGATCGCCGACAGGAAGTTGTTGGCGGCCAGCGCCTGGTTGACCTCGGTGGCCGTGACGCCATAGGCCGCCATCTTCACCGGATCCAGCCACGCGCGCAGCGCGAAGGTGCGCGAACCGAAGATCTCCGCGCTCTGCACGCCCTCGACCGCGCTCAACTGAGGTTGCACCACGCGCGTAAGGTAATCGGTGATCTTGTTGGCCGGCAGCACGCTGGACGAGAAGCCCAGGTACATCGAGGCGACCTGCTCGCCCGACTGCAGCGTGATCACTGGTTGCTGCGCGGCTTGCGGCAACTGGTTCTTCACCGAATTCACCAGCGACGAAATTTCGGTGAGTGCCTTGTTGCCGTCGTAGTTGAGGCGCAGCGTCACCGTGATCAGCGACACGCCCGGCGTCGACGACGAGGTCATGTAGTCGATGCCCTGTGCCTGCGCGATGGCCTGCTCCAGGGGCTGGGTGATGAAGCCCGCCATGGTTTGCGAGTCCGCGCCGAAGTACACGGTCTGCACCACGATGGTGGAGCTTTCCGTCTTCGGATACTGCCGGATCGGCAGCGAGGTGACCGCGCGCAGGCCCAGCACCAGGATCAGCAGGCTGATCGTGGCTGCGAGGACGGGACGCTTGATGAAAAGATCGGTGAATTTCATGTCGGCAATCTACGCAATGGCTTCAGGTGGCGAATACCCCCTTCCATCGGAAGTGGGCCGCGCCAAGGGCGCGGGGGGCTGCCGGTCGCGCGCAGGCGCACGCCTACTCTTCCACCGGATGCGGGTTGGGGTCGAACGCAGGCTGCACCTTGTTGTTGATGTTCACCGGCGTGTTGTTCTTCAGCTTCAACCCGCCGCTGGTGACGACCACGTCGCCTTGCTCGATGCCGGACAGGATCGCGACCTGGTCGCCGCGGGTGGGTCCGAGCGTGACCACCACCTGCTGCACGTAATGGGACGTGCCCTGCTTGTCCTTCGCCGCGCCTGCATCGGCCGGCGCCTTCGGCTGGACGGGCTTGCCCTCGGCATCCTGTTCGGGCGGGGTGCCCTCGTGCACCACGAACACGGTATCGCCGTACGGGGCATACGAGATCGCGGTCTGCGGCAGGGTCAGGTAGCGACGGGTGCCGCCCGAATCGACCGCGATCCTGGTGAACATGCCGGGCACCAGCAGCTTGCCCGGGTTGGGCACGGTCGCCTCGACGCCGACGTTGCGGGTGGCCAGATCGACCTTGGGGTTGGTCGCCGTGAGCCTGCCCGTGAAAGTCTTGTCCTTGAAGGCGTCGGTCGTGACCTGGACCTTGCTGCCGGTCCGCATCAGGTCCAGCGACGACTGGGGCACGGTGAAATCGACATACACGGGATCGAGTTGCTGCAGCGTCACCACCGTGTCCCCGACCTTGATGTACTCGCCGGGGTTGGCGGTGATGATGCCCACGCGTCCGGCGAATGGCGCCCGCAGGGTCTTCTTCGCGACCAGCGCGGCCTGCGCACCGGCCTTCGCCCGCGCACTCTCGAGGTCGGCCATGTCGGCGTCGTACTGCGCCTTGCTGATCGCCTGCACCGCGAGCTGCTGCTTCGCGCGCTCGGCGGTCAACCGCGCGAGCTGGGCGGTTGCCTGCAACGAGTCGAGGGTGGCGCGGTCCTGGTCATCCACCAGCTTGACCAGCACCTGGCCCTTCCTGACGTCGGCGCCGGATTTCACCTCGACGCTGTCGACCAGTCCGGCTTCGTCGAACGCAAGGTCCGCGCCGTGCACCGCACGCACGTTGCCCACGGCTTGGACGTGCGGCTGCCAATCCAGGTATTCGACGGCCATGGTGCTGACCGTCTGCGCCGGGTTGGCCATGGACTTCATGAACTTGCCGATCATGATGCCCTTGAAGGTGTTGAAGCCGATCAGCAGCGCGAACAGGATCACCACCACCGCGATGACGATGATCAGGCGCTTGCGTTGCTTCGGCCGGGCAGAAGTTGCGTATGCGTTCATAAGTTCACTCGGTTTTTGCGATTGTCCGGGGCCGCGAATATCCAGCTGCTCATTCCCCCTCCCTTCGGGAGAGGCGGCCTTCGGCCGAGCGCGTAGCGCTCCCCGAAGGGGCGGGTGGGGGTACGCATCCGCGTGACCCCACGATTTTTGACCACACCTCAAAGCACGGTCGAACCCTCATCCGGCGCTGCGCGCCACCTTCTCCCTGAGGGAGAAGAAAAAAGCTATGGCTTCGCCGCGACTTCCGCGCCATCCCCCCAGCCGCCACCCAGGGCCGCGTACAGCGCAGCGGTATCGGCGAGGCGCGCGCTGCGCGCGGCGATCGCGGCGATGCGGGCCTGCTGGTACTGGCGCTGCGCGGAAAGCAGGGTCAGGTAGCCGACCGCACCGACCCGGTACTGGCTGCGGGTCAGCGACAGCAGTTTTTCGGCATCCTGCTCGGCCGTGCTTTGCGCCTTCAGCGATTGCGCATCGTAGTCGAGTGCCTGCAGGCTATCGGCCACGTTCTGGAACGCCACCAGCACCGTCTGTTGCCAGTTCGCGAGCGCCGCGTCCATGCCTGCCTTGGCGGCACGCTTCTGGTGCAGCAACTGGCCGCCGTGGAACAGCGGTTGCAGCAGGCCCAGCGCCAGCGACCAGCCGCCCGTGCCGGCGGCAAACAGGCCCGAGGTGGTCAGCGCCTGGGAAGAGTAGTTGCCGTTCAAGGTCAGCCTGGGCAGCATGTCCGCGGTCGCGACGCCTACCGCCGCGGTCGCCGCGTGCAGTTGCGCGGAGGCGGCCCGGATGTCGGGACGCTGTGCGACCAGCGTGGACGGCAGGCTGACCGGGATGTCGGCGGGCAGGGTCACGTCGGCCAACGTCAACGGTTGCAGCTTGAGTTGCGCCGGGGTCACGCCGAGGTAGGTCGCAAGCTGGTTCCGGGTTGCCGCAAGCTGTTTTTCCAGCGTCGGCAGCGTGGCTTCGGTCGCCGCGAGTTGCGAGCGCACCGCCAGGGTGTCGGAAAGCGACTTGGCGCCGATCGCCTGCTGCTTCTGCGCGATGTCGAGTTCCTGCCGGAGCGACTCGACGATCTCGCGCGTCGCCTTGACCTGTTCACGCAGGGAAGCCTCCTGCAAGGAGGCAGTGACGACGTTCGTCGCCAGCATCAGGTGGGCGGCATCGAGCTGCGCACGTTGCACGTCGGCCTGGGCCTGCTGCGCCTCGATGCCGCGGCGGACCCCGCCGAACACGTCGAACACGTAGCCGACGCTCACCCCTGCGTTGTAAACGGTGTACGGGCCGAGCGGGTTGCCGGTGCCGGTCTGGATGCCGGATTCCCTGCCCCGGGTGGCGCCGGCGTTGGCGTCCAGCGATGGCAACAGGCTGCCGCGCCCGGCCTTGGCGGTCTCCTCGGCCTGGCGCAATGCCGCCTCGGCGGCGGCGATCGACGGGCTGTGCTGCAGTGCCTGCTGCACGCGGCGATCCAGTTCGGGATTGCCGAACGTGGTCCACCAGCGCTGCGGAACCTGCCCGCCCGCGAGGAAGCGTTGCGCGTCACCGCCGACGGTGTTGGCGGATACGGTGGACTCCGGCAACGGCGTTGTCGTGTAGCGGTCGACCTGCGGCGCGGCCGGCTCGCGGAAATTCGGGCCGACGGCGCAGCCGGCGAGCGCAACCACGGCGATCGCCACCGCGGTCCGCCGCAAGGCAGACTTCAATTGGATCATGGGATGCGTCATTCAGGCTGACAAACGGTCTGATGCGTGCGGAGTGGCGCCACGCGGGCGGTTCATATAACTGAACCGTACGGTATTGTATTTGTCACCTGCAGATTGTGCAAGCGCAGCAAACATGTCGAAAGGGCTGGACGTCATGGCCTGGCACGTGACAACTGTCACGACCACGTCACGCTGCCGCTGCCTGCGTTGATGACGAACGAGGTGGAGGCGATTCGACAACCGGCCGCGCAGGCGGCCCAATAGCAGGCGTGGCGCCTGAACGATCGCCGCGCACGCTGCGGGCAACCGGACCGGGCGGGCCAGCCCGGCGATTCATTCGGGGGCATCGAGGCGGCGCGCCTCCGCCAGGTATTCCCGGCTCTGCATTTCGATGAGACGGCTTATCGTGCGCGCGAATTCGCCGCGCAAGCGCTTGCCATCGTACAGCTCCACGAGCGGCGCCTGGGCGGTGACGGCAAGCTTCACTCGCCGGTCGTACAACTCGTCGACCAGGTGCACGAAGCGTTGCGCGGCATCCTCGTTGAACGGCGTGAACTGCGGCAACCCGGAAATCAGGATCGCCGGCCAGGTCTGCGCCAGTGCGATGTAATCGGCCGAACCGCAGGGGCCATCGCACAGGGCCGTGAAATCGAACCAGGCCGCCTGCGCACATACCCGGCGCGCATGCAGGGCGCGCTCGTTGACCTGCAGTTCGACGTTGTCCTCGGTCGCCCCCCCCTGCGCCAGTTGCCCGAACAGGTGCGCCAGCGCCGCTTCGGTGCGGGCATCGTCCGGGGTCAGGTACACCGGTGCGTGGGTCAGGGCACGCAGGCGCCAGTCGCGGGGCGACGCCAGTTCCAGCACCTCGCAGTGCTGCTCAAGCAGCGCGATGGCGGGCAGGAAACGCCCGCGCTGCAGCCCGTCCCGGTAAAGCTCGCGCGGCGGGGTGTTGGAGGTCGCCACCAGCACGACGCCCTGGTCGAACAGCGCACGCAACAAGCCGTGCAGGACCATCGCGTCGCCGATGTCGGTGACCATGAACTCGTCGAGGCACAGCGCCCGCACGCGTGCGGCGATGCCTTCCGCGACCCGCGGCAACGGGTCGCGCACCTCGCCGAGTGCGCGCAAGCGCGCCTGCACGTCCAGCATGAAGCGATGGAAATGCACGCGCCGCACGCCGCCCGCCGGCAGCGAGGCCACGAACTGGTCCATCAGCATGGTCTTGCCGCGCCCGACCGCACCCCACAAATACAGGCCGCGCACCCGCGCGGGTCCGGACACCCGCGCGCGCAGGCGCGAAAAAAGCCCCGGCCGGGGCACCACGAGCGCATCGTGCAGGCGGTCGAAGGCCTGCAGCGCCACGCGCTGCGCGGGATCGTCCTGCCACAGGTCCGCGGCGACGCCACGGGCGTACATGCGTGCGATCGTCCCCGCTCGCGGCAGCGCCGAGCCTCCCGTTGCCGGAACCGCCTGGGTCGCGGCAACACCGGAACGGGCATCCTTGTCCTGGCTTCCCGCGCTGGGGGGTTCGCAAGGAACAGCTTGTTCTTCACTCATCGCGGCGGCGGCAGCCACGCGCGCACGCCATTCTTGACCGCACCGCGCAGGTCCATCAGGCGGCGGTGGAAGAAATGCCCGGTCCCGGGCATCCGGACCAGGGCCGGCCGCGGATCCAGCGCCTCCACCCAGTCGAACACGCCCTGCGGATCGACCACCTCGTCGTCCTCGCCCTGCACCACCAGCCACGGGCAGGTCGGCATCGCCAGCTCGGCGAACTCGTAGCGGCCCACCGGGGGCGCCACCGTGATCAACGCATCCGCCCCCAGCGAACGCGCACAGCGCAAGGCGATGTAGCTGCCGAACGAGAATCCCGCCAGCCACAACGCGTCGCCGGGACGCGCCTGCCGCACCCACTGCGCCACCGCCACCAGGTCGCCGCTTTCGCCGTCGCCGTGGTCGAAGCTGCCGGCCGAGGCGCCGATGCCGCGGAAGTTGAAGCGCACCGTCGCAAGGCCCGATTCGCGCAGCGCACGCTCCAGCATCGTGACGACCTTGTTGCGCATCGTGCCGCCCTGCTGCGGGTTGGGGTGGCAGATCACCGCGGTGCCGGCGCGGGCGTGCCCGGGCTCCGGAATGGCGGTTGCCACTTCCAGCGCGCCGGCCGGGCCGGGCAGCGCAAAGCTGGCGGGGGCGTCCGGGAAGGCGGACGGGGCCGACGGCAGGGCGTCACTCATGGACTCATCATATAAGGAAGCTGGGGCCAACCGGGTGGACCCCATCCCGCGTGCCCGGACGTGCGTCCCCGAACCTCCCAGCGGCCTTGTTGTCGATTCCTTGTAGGCCCGTTCGTAGCCATAGGCAGGACGCCGACCGGCGTCTTTCCTTGCGGGAGAAGCCCATGCCCTATATCGACGGTTTCGTGCTCGCGGTACCCACCGCCCACAAATCCAGATTCATCCAGATGGCCGGGGAAGCCGACCCCATTTTCATCGAATATGGAGCCAATCGCGTACTCGAATGCTGGGGCGACGACGTCCCGGACGGCAAGCTCACCGATTTTCGCCGCGCCGTGCAGGCGGGGGCCGATGAAGCGGTGGTCTTCTCGTGGATCGAATGGCCCGACAAGGCCACCCGCGACGCCGGCATGGCGAAGGTCATGCAGGATCCCCGCATGAATCCGGAGATTTTCAAGTCGATCGTTGACGGCAAGCGCATGATCTTCGGTGGGTTCGTGCCCGTCATCGAACTGGATTCGAACGCGTAGCCGCCGGCACGGCACAGCGTTGATATGTGGGGGACTCGCTGTCCCGCGCAGGTCGGTTCGCCCTGCGCGCCCGACAGGCATAAGATCGGAAGCCTGCCGAATCCACGCCGGTTTTGCATGAACCATCTCGCCCACGCCCTGCTTGCCGATGCCGGTGGCATCGAATTCGCGCTGGGCAGCGCGCAGGGGGACTTCATCCATGGCCACCCCGACCCGGCGTGGCCCGCGGCGCGCCGGGCGGGCCTGCGCTTCCACCGGGCCATCGACCACTACACCGACGCCCACCCGGAGGTCGTGGCCACGCGCAACCTGTTCGAACCGCCGCTGCGCCGCTACGCGGGCATCATGCTGGACGTGTGGTTCGACCACCTGCTGGTGCGTGGCTGGAACCGATACGACACGGACGAGACGCTCGCGCAGTTCGCGGATCGCTGGCTGGCGCTGCTGGACGCGCATGCGGCGGAACTGCCGCCATCGCTGCAGGCCTTCCTGGCCTGGATGCACGGCCACGGACTGCCGGCGGGCTACGGCGACGCCGTCACGCTCGACGTGGTGTTCCATGCACTGGCGCTGCGCCTTTCGCGCCCATCGCCGATCGGTGACGCCCTGCCGGCCTTGCGCGAGCGCGCGGACACGTTGCAGCGCCACTTCGATGCCTTCTTTCCCGAACTGGTTGGGCAGGCGCGGCAATTGCGCCTGCAAATGCTGGCCTGAGGATCACTCGCGGCTGCTTGCACGCGCGGGCACCGCGCGGCTGGCCACCACCGCGCGCCAGCCGAACCAGCCGGCCAGGCCGGCCGCCGCGGATGCGACCAGCCCGATCGCACCCAGCGTCGCGCCGGCCGCGCGCAGGCCATCCAGCGCGCCGGCGACGGTGACATCCCCGAACCGCCAGACCGCGGTCTCCACGAAGTTCTTGCCCTTGTAACGAACCTCGCGCGCGGCCCGGGTGTACAACGCATCCGACGCGGGCTTGGTGACCCCATAGGCAAAGCTGCGGGTCACGACCAGCATCAGCGGGATGACCGCCAGCGTGGTGCCTGCAATGCCGAACGTGGCGGCGCCGAACAACGCGACCGCCAGCAGCAGCACGACATTCACCATCGCCGGCAGCACCAGCCCCGACACAATCCCGAAGCGCGGCAACATCCAGCGCGTCAACCCGACCTGCAACGCCATCTGCGCGATGTTCACGGCCAGATCGAGGTGGCCGTAGAACACGGTGCGTGCAGCGGTCTCCGCGAAATGCGCCTTGGCGTAGTCGGCCACCAGCGCATAGGCCAGCGTGCCGACGCCGTCCGAACACAGCATCAGCAACGCCATCAGGCGCAGGAACGGATCGGCGAAGGTCGCGCGCAACCCCGCCAGCAGCGAACCGCCGATCGGCGCCGCTGCGCCGTGGCGCGAGGCGTGCAACGACGCCAGCCACGACATCAAGCCCAGCGCCAGCGTGAGCAACGCCGCCGACACCGCCAGCAGCGGCGCCACGCCGATCAGCGGCGCCAGCCACGCCGTCAGCACCGGACCGGCGAGCGCGCCGAACGCGCCGCCCAGCGCGATCAGCGGGAACACCCGCCGCGCCCGTCCGCCATCGAACAGATCCGCCATCAAGCTCCAGAACAGGGATACCACGAACAGGTTGAACACGCTGACCCAGATGAAGAACCCGATGCCGAGGGTGCGTGCGCCGATCCGCGCCTGCGCCGCGAACAGCGGCACGAACGCGAGCAGGCAGGCGATGAAGAATCCGTAGCTCCAGCCCAGCAACGCACGCCGCGGCAGGCGTGCGCTCAGCCATCCGAACGCCGGCGCGACCGCGAGGGTCGCCAGGAACGTGCCGGCGAAGAACCACGGCAAGGCCACCGAGCCGGTGGCGCCCGCGAGCTGGTCGCGCACCGGGCGGATCACGTAATACGCGGCCAGCAGGCAGAAGAACGCCGAAGCCGCCATCCCGACCCGGCGTGCCTCTGCTGTCCGTTCGAAGCGGCCTTGGTGGAAAGTCAGGGCAGGAAGCCCGTTCTGGTATTCATGATCGCTGGATACTCCAGTCCGCTGCCGCAATCAACGGCGCCGTGATCAGGGACCCTCGCACGGCTTCGCTGGAAAGCCAGGAACGGAGCTCCTGGCATGGACGGCGGCTGTCAAGCCCGTTCCGGTATTCATGCTCGCTGCATCCTCCCAGCCACTGCTGCAACCGGTGGCGCGGCAATCAGGCACGCTCGCTCAACAATGGCGGCAACGGGCACCCGAGTACCGCACAGGTCACCCGCAACAATTCCGATTCGGCCACCACGACCTTGCCGTCGGCCGAGATCGCGCGGGTCAGCGCGCGCAATGTGAGTTGCTTGCCCTCGGGCGACAGCCGCTGCAGCCTGGCGAAGGCGCGATCCAGTGCCGCCTGCCAGTCGTCCGGCAGCGCATACAGCACCGATTCGCCCGGCAGCGCGTCGTGCATCGCGGCCTGGAACGCGCGCCGCGCGCTGTCCTCGTCGTCGTTGCCGAAATGCGCCAGCAGCGCCGCGAGGTCGCGCAACTCGTCCTTTGCGGCGGTGAGCTTCAATGTGCCCGGCTTGAAGCCGACCGCCGGATCCAGTGCCGCGACAATTTGTGCCTGCACCAGCTTCGCGAGGCAGTACTCATCGAGATCGACGCGCCCATCCGCGCGGATCAGCGTATCGAGCGCCTTCACGAAACGGTCGATCTCAGGGCGCGGCCGGCGCTTCAACGCAGGGAACGCCAACTGGGCGAGCGGCAGCCGCAGCATGGGATGCAGATCGGCCATCCGGGCCACGAGGCTGCGCGTCGCTTCGCCGAGCGCCGCATCGAAAGCCTGGACCACGGTCTGAAGCTGCCGCGCCTGCAAGTCCGGATGTTCGGAAATCGCGAGCGCGAACACGCTTGCCAGCGCCCCGCGCGGATCGCGGGCGGCGGCCGCCAGCGCATCCGGGATCCGCGCGTGCAGGTCGGTTGCGGCGTGGTAATCGTCGTTGCCGGGCGAGGCCACCTGCGCCGCCACCGCGGCGGCGGCGATCGTGAACGGCGCGTCGCGCGCCGGCACCACGCCACCGATCGCATTCGCGCCGGTCCCGGCGACTGGCGACGGCCGGGCCGTCCGGATGTCCACGTCGCCATCGGCCTGCGCGAATTCGTGGACGGCCTTCTCCCATGGCTGCCGCGTGGCGTGCAGCTCGATCGAATCCGGGTCGCCGCCGGCCGCCAGCCACTGCTTGACGTAGGCGTCCAGGTCCCCGGGCTTGAAGCCGGGCTCCAGCGCCTTGATGCGCCGCATGATCGGCGGGTGGGTCGCGAACCAGGAGCTGCTTTCGGCGTCGCCGAACAGCATGTGCCGCACCTCGTCGCGACGCGGGTTCTGCAAGGCGGAGCCCTCGCTGATCGCGGCGATCTTCTTGAGCGCCCCGGCGATGCCCGAAGTCTGGCGCGTGAACTGCACGGCCGAGGCATCGGCCAGCGATTCGCGCGCGCGCGACACCGCGGCCTGGATCAGGCGCCCGAAGAACAACCCGATCGCGCCGATCGCGAGCAGGGCCACGCCCGCCAGCGCCACCTGTCCGCTGCCGCTGCCACGCCTGCGGTTGCCGCCGCCGCTGCCGCCGAGCCCGAAGTAGCCGCCCCACATCAGGAAACGCCCCACCACCCAGATCGCCATGATCCCGAACAGCAGGCCCATCAGGCGGATGTTGAGCCGCATGTCGCCGTTCAACACGTGGCTGAACTCGTGCGCGATCACGCCCTGCAATTCGTCGCGGCTCAACTTGTCGAGGCAGCCCTGGGTCACGCACACCGCGGCATCGTTGGGGCTGTAGCCGGCCGCGAAGGCGTTGATACCGGGTTCGTTCTGCATCACGTGGATCCCGGGCACCGGCACGCCCGAGGCGATCGCGACTTCCTCGATCACGTTGCGCAGGCGCTGCCACTGCGGGTTGGCGGTATCGGCCGGCACCTCGACCGCGTCCATCTCGCGCGCGACCGTGGCGCCGCCGCCGGCCAGGGTGGCGACGCGATACGCCGAACACAGCCCGATCACCGCCACCACCGCAACCGAGATGCCGAGCAACGGCAGCGGCCGCAGGCCGATCTTCAGCACGAAGGCGCAGACAAGGTCCACCGCGACCACGATCGCGAGCACCGCCAGCGCGAACATCCACACCAGATTGCGGCTGGAGCGGCGGACCTTGGCTTGCTGGGCGAAGAAATCCATATAGTCGTCAGTCGCTCGCTGCGCTCACTGCAAGTCGCGCCTTCGGCGCTGCAAAGAGTGAAGCGCAAAGAGAAACAGCCACCCCGCCGTACACTCTTGCCCTTTGCAGGCGGCACAGCCGCCGACTTTACGCTTTGCAGCCCGCGCGAAGCGCGAGCGACTTACGTAAAGCTCACCTTCGGGACTTCCCGCTTGGCCGGATCCTCGATCGCCAATTGTTCCGCAGGCGCGAACCCGAACGGCCCGGCGACCAGCGTGTTGGGGAACATCTGGACCTTGTTGTTGTAGGTCATCACCGAATCGTTGTAGGCCTGGCGCGCGAACGCAACACGGTTTTCGGTGGAGGTGAGTTCTTCCGAAAGCTGCATCATGTTCTGGTTGGCCTTGAGGTCGGGATACGCCTCGCTGACCGCGAACAGCCGCCCCAGCGCCTGGGTGAGCTGGTTCTCGCTGCCGGACAGCTGCTTCATGGCCTCGGGATCGCCCGGCTTGCCCTTCGCGGCGGCCAGGCCATTGACCGCTGCGGTGCGCGCCTGCGTGACGGCTTCCAGTGTCTCGCGCTCGTGCGCAAGGTACCCTTTGGCGGTCTCGACCAGGTTCGGGATCAGGTCGTGGCGGCGGGTGAGCTGGACGTCGATCTGGGCGAACGCGTTCTGGTAGGCGTTGCGCGAAGTCACCAGCCCGTTGTAGATCGCGATCAGATAAACCACAATGATGGCGATGATGATCAGGATGATGATCAGACCCGTCATTGTCGTCTCCTTTTGTGTTTCAACCAGAACCGCTGTCGTGGAAAGTCGGACTACGGAAGGCCTCGCTGGTAGCCACTGCGCCGGGCAGGTGCCGGCGACCGTTCGGCCGAATCGTGCAGCAATTGGTAATGATCGCATAATTTCCCGTGCCTAGCATGCGCCTCTCCGTTTTCCGTGCAGCGCTGTCCTGCATCCTCGTCTCGGTCCTGGCGCCGGTTACGTCCGGTGCACAGTCCCGCGGCAACCCCGTTCCGCCTGCACCCGCCGTGGTGCATGCTGGCAAGCCGGCCAGCCTGCCGGCCGCACGCGTGGATGCGGCGATCAAGGATTACGACCACTGGCTGGACCAGCTCGCTGCGGAAAACCGCACCGCCGGGTTGGCCACTGCGGTGGTGATCAACGACCGCGTGCGCTACGAGCGCACCCTCGGTTACGCCGACGCGAATACGGGCGCGAAGGTCCGGCCCGACACCGTGTTCCGGCTGGCGTCGTTGTCCAAGGGTTTCGCGACCGCACTCGCCGGCCTGCTGGTCGGCCGGGGCGAGTTGAGCTGGGACACGCGCCTGGCGTCGGTGCTGCCGTTCTTCAAGCTGCGCGACGCCAACGCGTCCGAATCGGCCACCGTGCGCGACATCCTGAGCCAGAGCATAGGCCTGCCGCACAACGCCTACGACAACCTGCTTTCGGACGGCGTGTCCTACCAGGAGCTGGAACGCAAGCTCGCCAGCGTGCCGATGACCTGCGACCCGGGCGACTGCTACGGCTACCAGAACATCGCCTTTTCGCTGATCGGTGATGTCGTGCACGCAAAGACCGGGCAGTTCTTCATCCAGCTCGTCGACCGCTACCTGTTCCTGCCGCTGGGCATGTCCACCGCCAGTTACGGCCGCGACGGACTGGAAACCAGCCACAGTTGGGCGCGCCCGCATTACAAGCGCAACGGAGGCTGGGTCGCCTACGAACCCGACGACAACTTTTACATACCGCCTGCGGCCGGCGTCAACGCCAGCATCCGCGACATGGAGCAATGGTTGATCGCGCAAATGGGCGGTCGCCCGTTGGCCCTGTCCGATTCGCTGCTGGGGGTGCTGCATGCACCGGTCATCGACACGCCGACCGAGCGGATGTTCTCGAACTGGCGGCGCACCCGGGTCGAGCACGCGTCCTACGCGCTGGGCTGGCGCGTGTACGACTACGCGGGCGAAACCCTGGTCTTCCACGCCGGGGCCGTGCAGGGCTACCGGTCGATGATCGGCTTCTTCCCCAAATACCATGCCGGCGTGGTGGTGCTGTGGAATTGCGAGAGCAACACCCCCTCGGGACTGATGCCGATGCTGCTCGACGCCCTGCTCGGCCTGCCGCACCAGGACTGGGCCGAACTCGACCGGCCAGACCGGCCTGCCAACCGCAGGTCACGCCATGGCAGGCGGCACGCCCGGCACAGGCGTTGATTCGCGCACCACGGAGCTCTTCGCCATGGATGGCGGCCGGGGAAGGGAAGACATCAAACAGGTGGCAATGAGGCGAGCAACCGTCCATGGAATGGCTGCACCGGTGCGGCGTCCATGCCGCACCTGAAACCCGGTCCACACAGCGGACCGGGTTTCACCCCCCGAACTGGAAGGCGATGCGACGCTGCAGGACGGCCGAAACGGGCTGTCCGTCCTTGAGTGCGGGGTCGAATTTGGATTGTTCGACCGCGTGGATCGCGGCCTGGTCGAACACACGGCGCGGCGACGAATCGATGATGTGCGCGTTGGTCACGGCGCCGTCCGAAGTAACCGTGAACTCGACCACGGCATAGCCGGACGTCTGGTTGCGGGCTGCCTGCAACGGGTACTCGGCAGACGCGGCCCTGATCACCTTCGCGCCGCGCGTGACGCCGGTGGGTTCAGTTGCAGGCGGAGGCGCCGCGGGTTTCGACGCAGGCGCGGACTTGGCCGCGACAGCCTGCTGGGCGGCGAGCTTGGCGGCTGCCTCCTTCTCGGCGGCGGCCTTGGCGGCGGCAGCCTGTTGCGCCGCGGCAAGCTGGGCGTCCTGCTGGGCTTTCTGTTGCGCCTCCTGCTGCTGGCGGGCCTGCAGCTTCTGCTGCGCATCCAGCTTGGAACGCAGCAGGGTCAAGGTGTAATTGGTGGGGTCGGCCCTGGACAGGATGTCGATCTCGCGGTTGGCCTCGGCGAAGTTGTTCTGCGAAATCGCCTTCTCGACGTCCGGCACGCCGAACGGGAAGGTTTCGCGCAATGCGTCCTTGGCGACCTGGTTGTCCGGATCCTTGGCCAGCACCGCTTCGTAATATTCCATCGCATTGTCGCCGGCGGGCGCCACCAGGCGATGTTGTGCATAGGCTGCGCGGGCCGCCGACAACAGGTCGGCGACACTCATACCGGCCAGCTTGGCCTCGCTCTCCGCCTGCGCCTGCGCAGAGGAAGTCGCCGCGGCCGGCATCGCGGCCGGCAGTTCCGCGGGCGCCGCTGCAGGGGCGGACGCCACCGGTTTGGGCGCGGCGGAAGCGGGGGGCGCGGAAGACGCCGGGCCCTGGCCCTTGCCGCAACCCGCAAGCAGGAATGCAATACCCGTCGCCACGGCCATGCCGCGCCAGGCGCCGGCAAATCGGGGAGAACCTGGTTCGGAACGACCTGGGTCGAAAATGGTCATGCGCCCACCTGTGCACGGAAAATGAGGAATCCAGTTTCGGGGGCATGCACGAATCGTTCCATATCCGCCGCCGCAACCCCGTGCTGCAAAGATTGCGACAGCGGAAAGCAACAGGATGTGACGGGTTCGACACTAAGAAACCCCTGGTCGAACATCCTGCGCCGCCGCCGCGGCGGAGGCCGGGGCCCAGCCCGGATTTGCACCGCGGCCGGGCCGCGCTTCCTGCCACCACCGGATTACTCGCGCCACCCACGGCACTGGCCCGCCCGTTCGCAGCAATCTGCCCTGGATTCGACCCGGGGCGTTCGCGTTCGCAGTCCTGCAAACGCCGTCCGGCCCGCGCCGGCACGACGATCGAAACCAGGCTTCCCGACACAAGCCAACGCGCCCGCACGGGCGAATCCCCACAAACGGAAAGCCCCGGCAATACCGGGGCAACGCATCCACGGATTGCCTGCATCCCCGCGCTGGGCGCCACGGGGAGGGCAGGCTTGTCGTTATGGTGTTGAAGAAAACATGCAACGTTACGGCTGTTTACTTCTTCTTCGCACGCTTGGTGGCGCGCTTGGTCTTGCTGGCGCGCGAGGTCTTGGCCATCACGGCCTTCTTCGCGGTGCGCTTGCGCGCGGTCTTCTTGGCTGCACGTTTCCGCGCCGGCTTCTTCGCCGCTTTGCGGGCTGTCTTGCGTGCAGGCTTGCGTGCGGTCTTGCGGGCCGTGGCGGTCTTCGCCTTGGCCGATTTGCGCACGGTCCTCTTCTTGGCCGCCTT
>DASURP010000035.1:0-25220 GCA_036279975.1 Rhodanobacteraceae bacterium | reverse complement strand
GGTCCAGACGTGGGCGTACAACACGATGCTCGGGAACGGCAACGGCATGTTCATTGGCAATTCGAGCGCTGCGCAATCGACCGATGAATACGTGTTTGCCAACAACATTTTCATCGGGGTGGCGCGTGACGGCCAGCAACCCTTCTTCCTTTGGGTAGCGGACGGCACGCCGATCATGAAGATCACGTACCACAACAACCTGGTGTGGAACACGCGCAGCACGAATTGCGACGGCGTGGGCATCCTCTGCAAGGATCCGCTGCTGACCAGCGAGACACTGACGGGGTTCAATCCGAGGTTGCTGCCCAGCAGCCCGGCGATAGACGCCGCCGATACCGCCTACATCACCAATCACGACGAGACGGGAATGCCGCGCCCGGTAGGCGTGCGCAACGACGTCGGCGCGGTCGAATACCGTGGGCAACCGTGGCTGGTACCCGACTCGTCGCCGGTTCCAGCGGGCGGGGGCACTGGCCAACAGGGTGCACCGGCTTACTCCGATCCAGCCGCCCCCCAGGATGGTGGTACGCCGACGGGCGGTACACCGATCGCTGCCCCCGGCGGTGGCGTGCTCTCACCGGATTATGCACAGCCTGGAAGTCATGCGTCCATGCTGCGCCAGGAGCGTGTTGACGGTTCGCGCTGGTTCACTCGCCAGGACACCCGTCTCGCGACCGCCCACCCGGTCCCGTCGGCAGACGCCCAGGAGCTCTCGCCTGTCGCGCCACCACGTGCCGGCGCGCGGGCGGATGCCAACACCGCCATGCCGCCCGCGCAGGCGGGCAAGGCGTCAAACCAGCGTTCCTATCTCGCCATCGTGTACGACTGGTTTGCAGATCTGTACCAGCGCATCCGGCGCCACTGAACCCGCGCCGTCCGGTGGGTGGATCCCGCCGGTCGCCCATAGCTGACGTTGGATCGATGGCCCCGCAACAGGGGCCATCGTTTTGTGTGCGTGCAGGAAGCAATTAGCGCCTGGAGAATCCGGTGGATACAATCGGGCTGCCGGAGAGCCTGATTCCGGTCGTATTCAACCGATCCAGGAATCCGCGCCGCAATGTCTGAGATCGCGCGCACCAGCATCGCGACTCACTATCTGCGTTACACGATCGGCAACGTGTTGATCATGCTTGCCGGGTTCGTGTCGTACCCGATCATGACCCGCCTGCTGAGCAACGCCCAGTACGGCGTGCTCGGCTATTTCGATGCCTGGATGCTGATCCTGGCGGTGGTGATCAAGCTGGGCTCGCAGCATTCCACGGTACGTTTCTATCCGCACACCGGTGGGGCGGACGCGATGCTGCGGTACGGCAGCACCTTCGTGCTGTTCTCGTTCGTGGTCAGTTGCGGCGTCTGGCTGCTGGCGGTCCTGCTTCTTGCAATCGCGACCGCGCTCGGCCGGGTCCCCCAGCCGGTCGAGGCATGGGTCATGCTGGTGCTGCTGTTGCCGACCGTCTGCGTCAGTTACGTCACATCGTTCCTGACTGCGCAGGAACGCTCCGACCTCAGCGTCCGTCTCAGCGTGGCGCAGCGTTGGGGAGACGTTTTCACCATCCTGGGCATCGTGTATTTTCTTTCCCGTACGGCAACCGGCGTGTACTCGGCGCGCCTGATCTCGGCGTCCGTGGTTGCGGCAGTCGGCGCGGCATGGGTCTTGCGGCATGTGCCGATGCGTTGGCGCGAGCGCGATGTGAAAAAGTGGGCCGAAGGCGTGCGCTACGGCGTGCCGATGGGCGCCAACGAGTTGGCTTACGTCGTGCTTGGCTTCGTCGATCGGGTAATGCTCAAGCAGCAATTGCAAAGCTTCGTGCCCGTCGGGATCTACAGCATCGGATATGGCCTGGCGCTGACGGTAAACAGCATGCTGCACGCGGGCATGCGGGTCGCTTACAACCAGGTCAGCATCCGTGTGTACGAGACAGAGGGGCCAAAGGCGGTCGTGTTGACCAAACGCAGGGTGCTGGACGTACTGGTCTACATCGTGACGGCGTTGATCGTGGGGACGCTCGTGGTCGGACCGGATCTGTTGTTGCTGCTTTCGGGCCACGACAAGTACCGGTCGGCACAGGTGTTCGTGTGGGTGACGGTGATCTACGTGTTCAGCGGTTTGATCGGGTTGTGCGCGTCGGGGCTGGTGCTGCACAAGCGCTCCGGAACCATTTTCACGATCACCGTAGCCGCTGCCGTCGCCAATGTCCTGCTCAATTTGTCCTGGATTCCCGCCTACGGCTACATGGGCGCCGTGTATGCGACTGCGGTTTGCATGGTTGGTCTCAACTGCGCCCAGTTCGTGTTCTGTCCGCGGGAACTGAGGGCATTGCCGGGCGCACGCCCGACGCTCATTGCGGGTGGACTCGGTTTGCTGTTCTGGCTGGTCGCACACTTCACCGGCATGTTTGGATTGACCCAGCACCTGCCTCGACTGATTGCGGCGGGGCTCCTGATGCTGGTCGTCTTCGTGGTACCGTCCCTTGCACTCGACCGCCCGCTGCGCGAGGTGCTGCACGCTTACTGGAAGCGGCGGCGGGCGGGACATCCGTGACGCGGCCGAGCAAGGCAGAGGCGTGAGATTGCCCGACTATGCCATTTCGCCACTGACCTACGCACTGCTGCTGGCGGTGTTGCTGGTGCTGTCGTGGCGACGCTTGCCCCGCGTTGCCCGGATCGTGGGCGTGCTCGCGGAGGTCGTGATCCTGCTGGCCATGGCGCCGGTCGGTGCGAACTTGCTGGTGCAAAGCGTCGAATCACGGGTACCACCACCGCATTCATGCACGGCGCCACGGCCCACGACCATCGTGGTGCTGTCCGGCGGTGTCGACAGAAGGCCCCGTTCAGCGCAGGACTTTTCGGCGCTGAGTGAGTCGAGCCTGCACCGGCTGCTGGCCGCGGTCGCGCTTTGGCAGCAGACGCCGGGAGCCCGGCTGGTCATTGCGGGGGGAGGCTGGCATGTCCCGGAAGCCGACCTGCTTGCCGGCCTGGCCGAGCGGATGGGGGTGCCGAAGGCCGCCATCGCAATCGAGGGCAGGTCCCACTCCACCTGGGAAAACGCGCGCAATGTCGCCAGGCTGTCGCCGGCTGTTCCCAGGCGGATCTGGCTGGTGAGTTCGGCCTTGCATCTGCCGCGTGCGCTGGGGGCGTTCCGGGCCTGGGGATTCGAGCCCTGCGCGTGGCCGAGCGGTTCGATGCATGTTCCATTCGGGCTGAACCCGGGTTACTTCACCCCGCAGAGTTCATCCCTGACGAAAGCGGACCTGGCCATCCACGAACTGATCGGGGGGGTGGTTTATGCGGGGCTTGAATGGAAACGGCGCCGGAGCCTGCCACGGCAGGCCGAGGGCGTCCCGGTCCCGCCGGCGCCGGCAACGTCGAACGCCGGCGCTGCGGCGGCGTGGACTGCCGCGGAGTCGGACTAGCGCACAGTCACGGGTGGCGCTGCAGGCCCGCCGTTCCACGCTCAATGCGCCGGGTTTGCGGTTGGCACGCTGGCCAATCGGTCGTCACAGGATTGCATCGCGGCGCGACTGGATCGATCCGGCCGGAGCGTGCCTGGCGATCCACCGTGGCGAACCCGGCGGGCATTGTATGCTTGCCGGCCGGGACCTGCGAGGCAACCTGCGTTGCCGTCGATGCTCGTCCTTCACCAAGCCATGCGAAGCGTGGGATGAACGCGCACAAACATGTTGTCTGCATCGTCGGAACGCGCCCCGAAGCCATCAAGATGGCGCCGGTCATCCTGGCGCTGCGCGCAATGCCCTCGATCCGCCTTTCCGTGCTGGCCACCGCGCAGCATCGTGAATTGCTGGACCAGGTCCTGGCATTGTTCGACATCGTGCCGGATGTCGATCTCGACATCATGCAGGCGGGGCAAACGCTGCCCGACCTGACGGCCCGGTTGATCACGGCCCTGGACGCGAAGTTCGCCGAATTGCGGCCCGACGTGATCCTGGCGCAAGGCGACACCACGACGGTGCTGGCCGCGGCGCTTGCGGCGTTTTACCGGCGCATCCCGTTCGGCCATGTGGAAGCAGGCCTGCGGACGCATGATCTGGCGTACCCGTTCCCGGAGGAAATGAACCGCCTGGTCGCGGGTCACCTCTCGCGCTGGCACTTCGCTCCGACCCGTCGTGCCGCGGAAAACCTGTTGCGGGAAGGCGTACCCGAGGATCGCATCCACGTCACCGGCAACACGGTGATCGATGCGCTGCTGCAGGTGGCGGGCGAATCGCGGCCGCTGGACGTGCCCCTGGATGCGAACAGGCGCTTGTTGCTTGTCACGGCGCATCGCCGGGAAAACTTCGGCCAGCCGTTGGCGAACATTTGCGATGCAATACTGACCCTGGTCAATCGCTACCCCGATGTCGAAGTCCTCTATCCCGTGCATCCCAATCCGAACGTCGGGGATGTCGTTCATCGGTGGCTGTCCGGGCACCCGCGCATCCATCTGTGCGAACCGCTCGATTACGCTCCGTTCGTGGAAGCGCAGAAACGTGCCTACCTGATCCTGACCGATTCGGGGGGAGTCCAGGAGGAAGCCCCGGCTCTCGCGAAACCGGTACTGGTGTTGCGCGCGGAGACCGAAAGGCCGGAGGCCGTCGACGAAGGCGTCGTGCACCTGGTAGGCACCGCCACCGCGCGGATCGTTGCCGAGGCTGCGCGGTTGCTGGACGACCGGGACGCCTACCGGGCGATGGCGCGCGGGGTGTCGCCCTACGGAGACGGCAAGGCGGCGCAGCGCATCGTCGAAGTGCTGCGGCGTGATCTGGCGACGGGCGCGACGGAAGGCGGCACCGCAGGCCCGGCGCGGGCGCAACGGGAACCCGCGAAATCCCCGTGATGAATCCGCCAAGGCGCGCACTCTACATCCGGCAGGCGCCGTATCCGTGGGACGTTCGCGCGGAGAAGATCTGCAAGGCCCTCGCTGCAAACGGTTGGCAAGTGGAGATCCTCGCCCGGCGGGGCCGGGGCCAGCCGGAACACGCCGATTGCAGCGGTTTGCGGGTCCATCGTGCGGGGCCTGGAACCCCGCGGTTCGTGTCGTTGCCGGTGCCCGCGAACCCGGTGTGGCGTCACGCGCTGGCGCGACGCATCCGGGCATTCCGCCCCGACCTGTTGATCGCCCGCGACATCCCGGTGGCGCCGTTTGCCCGTGCGGCGGCGCGGAGCTTCGGCATTCCGTGGGTGATCGACATGGCCGAGCACTATCCGGCAGCCATGCGCAGCTGGAAGAAATACAACGACAACTGGCTCCTCAAGACCGCGGTTGGTGCGCTGCGCCTGCCCGACCGCATCGAACGCCGCGCGGTGCTTGCGGCCGATGGCATCATGCCGGTCTGCGAGGAGCAGAAGGCCCGGCTCGTGCGCGATTATGGGGTGCCGCCGGAACGCGTCGTCAACGTCATGAACACACCCCCGCGCGACGCCTTTGCGGACGTTGCGCCCGCCGCGCGCCAGGGATCGACCCGGCATTTCGGCTACCACGGTTTCGTGGGCCGCGATCGCGACCTCGCGACCCTGATCCGCGGATTCGATCTGGCCGTGTCCCGCGGCTTGCCGGTGTCGCTGGACATTGCCGGGGGCGGGGAAGCGCTCGACGAGCTGAAGGCGCTGGCCGCGACGCTTGCCGCCCGTGATCGCATCACTTTCCATGGCGCGTTTGCGTCGGACGACACCAGGCGCCTGTACGCCGCCGTGGATTTCGGCATCGTGCCGTGCCAGGTCAACGCGTTCACGCAGTGCACGATCGCGAACAAGTTTTTCGACTATGCGGCCTGCGGCAGGCCGTTCATTTTCACCGCCACGGACCCCACCACGCGGTTGATGGAGACGATGCGGTGCGGGGTGCCCTACGCAGGCGGCAATCCCGATGCGGTTGCCGCGGCCATCGCGCGGATCATCGAAGCCGACTACGCCACGTTGGCGCAGAACGGTCGCGATGCGATCCGCGACACGTTCAACTGGGAACAGGACACCGCCAGGATGCTGGCGTTCCTGGAGCAGATCCTGGACGCACGCGGGAGCCGCATGCCTGGACGGTGAAAAGCGGGTCGTTGCGGCAAGCACGGAAGGCCGCCGCGGATCCGCCTCCGGCGGGGCAAGGACAGGCGATGCCGGATGCGATTTCCGGAATCGACGACGGGTGCGCCGAGCCTGTTCTTTGCTACGGACGGGCGGTGGTTTGGGTGCGCTCCAGCACCCGGCGCAGCTGGTGCAGCAATTCCGGTTGTTCGATCAGGTTGTCGTGGTTGCCGGGCAGTTCGACCACCTCGATGCCGCCCGCCACGCTGTCCCGCCAGCCCAGGGTTTCCGCGTGCCTTGCACCCTCGGGTTGCTCCATCCCGCGGAACAGCACCAGCGGGCCGGCGTAGGGCCGTGGCGCGTAGGCCACCAGCGCCGCGTAGTGCACCCGCTCGAGTTCGCGGGCGCGCAGCGCATGCGGCAACGCGCGCCCGACTGCGCGGGCACGACGCACACGCAGTGCGTCGAGCAAGCGCATCGGCTTCCAGACCAGCGACGATGCGACGCGCAGCGACGACGGAACGCGCAGGCTGGGTTGTTTGCGCCAGCAGCCGGGGCCGTAGGTATCCATCATCGCGAGCAAGCCGATGGGTTCGCCCTGTTCGCGCAACTGCTGGGCGATTTCATAGGCGATCAGGCCGCCCATCGAGCCGCCGGCAAGAAAGTACGGGCCGTGCGGTTGTACGCGCTGGATTTCCGCGACGTAACAAGCCGCCATCATGGGCAGGGAACCGACGGGTGGCGTGAGGCCATCGACCCCCAGGGCCTGAAGTCCGTACACGGGCTGGTCGGCTCCCAGGCCACGCGCAAGCGGGACATAATTGAGCACGTTGCCGCCGAGCGCGTGGACCAGGAACAGCGGAGGGCGTTTGCCGCGCGGCTGGATCGGCACCAGCGGTGACCAAGGGTCGGGGGCGACGACGGTGTCGACGGTTGCCACGGTGGCATGGGGCTCCTCCGCGCCAGCCGCACGGAACGCGGCGGCCTGTGCGGCGACGGTCGGCGAGGAAAGCAACGTGGCCAGGGGCAGGTTCACGCCCGTGAGCGCCTGCATGCGTTCGAACACCCGCACGGCCAGCAGCGAGTCGCCGCCGAGTTCGAAGAAATCGTCGTGCAGGCCGACCTTGCGCACCTTGAGCACGTCGCGCCAGATTTCGATCATGGCCGATTCGAGCAAACCAGGCTTCGCTTCGGCCGGGGCGGGTTGCTGTTCCAGCAACGCCCCGGGCAACGGCAGCGCCTTGCGGTCGATCTTGCCGTTGGGTGTGCGCGGCAATGCATCGAGGATCTCGATGTATCTTGGCAACATGTACGCGGGCAGGCGGGCGTGCAATGCATCGCGCAGCCGCGACGTCAGCCCGGGCGCCGGGTCGGCCACCACATACAACACCAGGCGGGTGTCGTGTTCGCCCAGGTCGCGGGCCACCGCCACGGCCTGGCGGACCCCGGGTTCGTCCAATGCGGCGGCCTCGATTTCGCCGGGCTCGATCCGATAGCCGTTCAGTTTGATCTGGTCATCGGTACGACCGTGGAAGTACAACACTCCGCCGCGCAAGCTGCCGAGGTCGCCGGTGCGGTATATGCGGGAGCCGTCCGCCGCGAACGGGTTGGGCATGAACCGTTCGGCGGTTCTTTCGGGATCATGCAGATAACCATCCGCGACCCCTGCGCCGCCGATCCAGATTTCCCCGATTTCGCCATCGGCGACTTCGGACCGGGACTCGTCGAGGACATGGATGTCGGTATTGGCAACGGGCCCACCGAGTGGCACGGCACCCGTGCCATGATCCACCCGGTGGATGGTCGACCACACGGTGGTTTCGGTGGGGCCATACATGTTCCAGAGCTCACTGCATTCGTGCAGTATCGTCTCGGCGAGATCGCGTGGCAGCGCTTCCCCGCCGACCAGCAGCTTCAATCCATGCATTTCCTGTACACGATCGCTGCCGACCAGCAGCTTCAGCAGCGTCGGCGTCGTTTGCAGCATGGTTATCCCCTGCTCCCGGATCAACGCCGCCGCCGCCGCGGGATCGGTCTGTTCGGCCCTGGTGGCGATGACGACGCACGCGCCGACCAGCAACGGCAGGTACAGCTCCAGCGCCGCGATGTCGAACGACAGCGTCGTGAATGCCCCAAGCCTGTCGTCGGCACGGATCCCCGGCGCCTGCCGCATGCTGGCCAGGAAGTTGACGAGGTTGCGTTGCAGGATCCGCACACCCTTGGGCTTGCCCGTCGAACCGGAGGTGTACAGCACATATGCGAGGTCGTCGACGCCGATGACGGGCAGCCCGCCGCGGTACGGTGACCCGGCATCGACATGCGCCAGTTCGAACAGCCGCGTTCCGGGGATGGGCGGTTCGGGCGCACCGGCCGCGTCCCAGACGAGCAGATGGTGGACACCGGCGTGCTCCGCCATGAAACGGATGCGTTCGGCCGGGAACACGGGATCCAGCGGCAAATAGGCGGCACCGGCGCGCATCACGCCCAGTACCGCAGCCAGCATGTCGGGACGGCGCGGCATGTGCACGCCCACCAGTTCGCCCCTTGCCACGCCGCGCTCGAGCAGGCCATGCGCAATCGCGTCGGCCTTGGCCAGCAGCTCCGCGTAGGTCCATGGGCTGCCACCCGACCATGCGACGGCGACCCGGTCGGGGGTACGCTGCGCCTGGGCTGCGATCAGGTCGACTGCCACCCCCGGGGGGCCACCAGGCTGCGAATGTGTTTGCGGCATGGCGGGTTGCCCGGGTCGGGCGCTCACGCTGGCAGGACTTTCAAAGGATACGGGTTGCAACGGATTTCGCCATGATTCAGAGCAAATTGTGTGCCATCCGACACGGGAATGGGGCGTTTCGCAACCGGGCCTGGTGCGGGTCGATCGCCCGTCTTCCGGAGTGGTCTCCGCCCGCGCTCGTGATCCAAACGCGGCGCAGCAGGCGCACGGGTTCTCAGGCGCATGCCCGTGGCCGACCCGGGTCGGGACGGAAGCCGCCGGTTGCGACGCTCGCCTGGGCGTCTTCCAGGATTCCGTGCAGTTTGCGCAGCAGTTCGGGGTGCCGGGCGAAGGGGCGATGACGGCCGGACAACTCGAACACCTCGATACCTCCCTGCATGAAATCCACCCAGCCGGGTCCAGCAGCGGCGCCGGTACCGGGCGGGGTGGTCGCACGAAACAATACCCCCCGACACGCGCAGGGCTGGATGCGGTATGCAAGCATCGCCCGGTCATGCGCTCGTTCGATTTCGCGGTGACGCAAGCCGGGCGGCAATGCGCGCCGTGCCGCACGCGCCCGCCGCACGCGCAGGGCGTCGATCGCCCGCCGGATCCGTCCAAGCGGAGAAGGCGCGGCGCTTCCGGGGAGGTCGACGGCGAGCATGGCGAGCAGGGCAACGGACTCGCCCCGCGCGTGCAGTTGCCGCGCCATCTCGTAGGCAACCAGACCACCCATCGATTCCCCGCCCAGAAAGTACGGCCCGCGCGGCTGGACCCGCTGGATTTCGGTGACGTAGCACGCGGCCATGGCGGGTATCGAATCCATGGGTGCAGCGAGGCCATCGAGTCCGATGGCCTGGATGCCGTACACCGGCTGCCCGGCGCCAAGGCCGCGGGCAAGCGGGACGTAATCGAGCACCCTGCCGTCGATGGCATGGATGAGGAACAGCGGCGCCAGCCGGCCGTGCGGCTGGAGCGCAACCAGGGGTGACCACGCAGCGCGGGGATTTGCGCCCGCCGTGCTTGCTGCCGGTGTACGCGCAGCGGTCGTCGCGGGGCGGGCAGCCAGCGCCCTGCGGTCGACCTTGCCGTTCGCGGTCCGGGGCAGCGCGTCCAGGGTTTCGATGTAACGCGGCCAGATCTCGCCGGGAAGGCGGGTCCGCAATACCTCGCGCAGCCGTGTTTCCAGGTCGGGGTCGTGGTCGGCCACCACGTACAAGGTGAGATACTGGTCGACGTCGCCGCGCACCACGACGACGGCCTGGTGGACACCGGCGGCTTGCAGCGCCGCCGCCTCGATTTCGCCGGGTTCGACCCGGATCCCGTGCAGGTTGAGCTGGTCGTCGGCCCTGCCATGGAAATACAGCAGGCCATCCCGGATCGTGCCCAGGTCGCCGGTGCGGTACATGCGCGAGCCATCGGCTGCGAAAGGATCGAGGACGAACGCTTCGGCGGTTCTCCCGGGATCGTCGTGATAGCCGTCCGCCACGCCCGCGCCACCTATCCAGATTTCGCCCATCCGGCCGTCGGTGATCAATGCGCCTGCGTCGTCGAGGAGATAGATGGTGGTGTTGGCGATGGGGGTGCCGATTGGCACCGGGCCGGTGCCATGGGTGACGCGATGGATCGTGGATTCGACCGTGGTCTCGGTGGGGCCGTACATGTTCCAGAGTTCGTCGCAGTGCGGCAGCACGGCCTCGGCGAGATCGCGCGGCAGGGCTTCGCCCCCGACCCATAGTTTGGTGCCGTGCAATTCCGGCAGGCGGCCATTGACAAGCATCAGGCGCAGCATGATGGGCGAGCTTTCGAGCAGCGTCATCGGGTGCTCGCGCAGCAGGGCCGATGCGGCGGCCGGGTCGGTTTGCTCGGTTTCGGTGGCGACCACGATGCGCGCGCCCACCAGCAACGGCAGGAACAGTTCGTGCACCGAGGGATCGAATGTCAGGGTCGTGAACGCGCCGAACACGTCCTCCGGACCGATCCCCGGTTCCTGTTTCAGGCTCAGGAGATCGTTGACGAGGTTGCGATGCAGGGTCCGCACCCCCTTGGGTTGTCCGGTCGAGCCGGAGGTGTAGAGGATGTAGGCAAGGTCATTGCCGCCGAGTGCGGGGAGTGCCGGTTTCGATGTCGATCCGGGGTTGAATCCATCCAGCACCAGCAACCTCGCGCGGGAGGCCAGCACGGCAGGCACTTGGGCTTCCTGCCATGCCAGCAGGTGCCGGAATCCCGTGTGGTTTGCCACGTACTCCAGACGTTGCCCGGGGGCAGTGGATTCCAGCGGAACATACGCGGCCCCGGCGCGCATGATGCCGAGTACCGCCGCCACCATTTCCGGCCTGCGCGGCATGCAGACACCGACCAGCTCGCCGTGCACGATGCCCCGCTCGAGCAGCGCCCGCGCGATGGCGTCGGCCTTTTCCATCAACATGGAATAGGTCCACGGCTGGCCGTGCCGCCACGTGACGGCGATCCGCTGCGGAGCACGCCCGGCTTGTGCCGCGATCAGGTCCGTCACTGCGACCGGGCAATGTCCCAGGCGCAGGGCCGGACGCAGGATTGCGCCCGCCGCGCCGGCAGGCGTTTTGTGGGAGCTGTCTTCGGCCATGTCGGGTTTAGCGGCGGCGGGGTTTCGTTGCGGCGTGGGGGTGCGCGCAATGGTGACGGGTGGCGTTGGCTGGCGTCGGCCAGACCAGTACCGGGATCCGGGGGCTGGATTAAACCATATCGTGGAGGCCGGCAACGGCGGCGCCGAATCCCGAAGCATGGACGGTAGAATCGGCGTCGCCGGAGTCCTGATTCCGGTGGGGTGGACCGCGACGGGAAAGGACCACGGGCATGGCTGAGGCAGCGCGGCCAGGCATCGCAACGCACTTCTTGCGCTATTCGCTGGGCAGCGTGCTGGTCATGCTGGCCGGGTTCGTGTCGTTTCCGGTGATGGCGCGCCTGCTGGATTACACCCAGTACGGATTGCTCGGTATTTTCGACAGCGCCTTGCTGTTGCTGGCCGCCGTGTTCAAGTTCGGCGGTCAACACGCGGTGCTGCGTTTTTATCCGCATCGTGGCGGCGCATCGGCGATGGCGCGATACGGCGCCAACCTGATCCTGATTCCGTTCCTGGGAAGCTGTGTACTGTGGCTCGTCGCGATGCTGGTTTTTGGCGTCCTGCCGCAGCTCGAACACTATGCCCGTGATGCGACCGGATGGGTTGCGTTGGCTTCCATGCTGCCGACCATCTGGATCAGCATGGTGCTGGCGCTGATCATGGCGAAAGAGCGGTCGGACCTGGACGTGATGTTCGAAGTGGGCAGCCGCTGGCTCGATGTCGCGGCGGTGTTGGGCACCGTCTATTTCGTCAGCCGTACCGCACTTGGCGTCTACGCGGGCCGGCTGCTGGTCGAGTTGATCGTGGCGGCGGCCCTGACTGTTTGGTTGCTGCGGCAGGACCTGCCCATGCGCTGGCGCGACCGGAACTGGCGCCTGGTGCGCGAGGGCATGTTCTATGGCGTGCCGCTGATGGCCAACGAAATCGCGGCGATCCTTTTGATCACCATCGACCGGCTGATGCTGGAGGGCCTTACCGGCTCGACGGATTCGGTCGGCGTGTACAACGTGGGCGCCAGCCTTGCGCTGCAGGTCAGCGTGATGCTGCACGCCGCACTCGGCGCCAGCTATACCCAGGTCAGCTTCCGCCAGTTCGAGACCGAAGGGGCGGCCGCGGTGCTGGCCACCAAGCGCCGCATCCTGCACGTGCTCGTGTACGTGGTTGTCGCGATGCTGGCCGGTTTGCTGGCGGCAGGCCGGGACGGGTTCCTGCTGCTCTCGGGTCCGACCAAGGCGGAGTCGGTCCCCATTTTCCTGGTACTGGGCGCCGCCTTCATCGTGGGTGGAATGTTCGATCTCGCAACCTCGGGCCTCGAATTGCACAAGCGCTCGCCGACCATGCTTGGCCTGACCCTGGCCTCGGCGGTCGTCAACGCGGGGTTCAATCTGTTCCTGATCCCGCGCTTCGGGGTCATGGGCGCGGTTTATGCGACGCTGGTCAGCGCGGCCACGTTCGTGGCCGGCAGCTGGATCACGTGCCCGCGGGACTTGCTGGCCTTTCCGGCGATCCGGCCGACGCTCACGGCGGTGGGGCTGGGCGTCGTGGTGCTGCTGGTGGCGGGGACCACCGGTTTGTTCGGCCTCACCTCCCACATCGCGCGCCTGCTGGCCATGGGAATGCTCGTGCTGGTGTTGTTCGTGGCGCCGGCGTTGCTGGTCGACCGGGCATTGCGCGGGATCCTGCGCGAGCAGTGGCGGCGCTGGCGTCGCAGCCCGGCGTGACACGCCTGCCATCCGGCACGCCACCCGGGGCGATCAGTGCTTTTTCCACAGCGCGCGCGTGCCCAGCAGGCTGGCCGGCAGCGACAACAATGCGGCAGCGTTGAGCAACACGAAGGTGCCGGCCGTGCCCGCCAGTGGCAGGCGGGAGGCGGAACGGGGGCGGACGATCGCAAGCGCCGCGACCGCGTACGCGAGCAGCTGCAATGCAAACAGCACCAGATAAAACGGCCGCCACGCACATGCCGACGCGACGAGAGCGGCGATCAGCGCCCACGGGGCGACCAGGCGCAACAGCTTGTGCGACACGAATGCGAACCATGCGGGGTTGGTGAAAGGGTTCAACAGGCGGGGCAGTTTCGCCAGCAATTGCCAATTTCCGGCCAGCGTACGCAGCTTGCGCCGGAACTCTTCGGACTCGTCGAGACTGGCGCTGTCGAGCGCCACCGCAGCGCGGGCCATCCACACCCGCTTTCCGGCAAACAGGACGCAAACGGGCAGGTACATGTCGTCCAGGATGAGTCCCGGGGGCAATGCTGGAATCAATTCACGGCGCATGGCGTGGATTGCGCCGCTGACCCCGTGCAGCCAGCCAAGTCGCGCCTCGTCTTCACGCAGCCTGGTTTCGATGCGCCAGTAAAGACCGACGTCGGCCGCGCGTCCGCGCGCGTGGGGTTCTATCACGAGCTCGCCGCTGACCGCTCCCACTTCCGGGTCGGCGAAGGGCTCGATCAACATGCGCAGCGCGCCGGGGGCGAAGCGTTGACGGGCATCGGTGAACACGACGATGCCGGTCGTCGCTGCGGCGACGCCGGCATTCAGCGCAGCAGCCTTGCCCACGTTCTCGTCGAGCCGGACGATCGTGACGCGGGAATCGCCGATGTCGGCGGCCCGCGCGGTATCGTCGTTGCTGCCGTCGTCCACCACGATCACGCGCAATTGGCCGGGGGGATAGTCCTGCGCCAGCAGGTCACGGACGCGCGTGGCGATCCGGGATGCTTCGTTGTGCGCGGCGACGACCACGCTCAGCGGCGGCGCGATGGGTTCCCTGTGCGGGTCGCGTCCCAGCAGGCGCGCCAGGCCGGTCGCCAGCAACGGGTAGAGCGCGAAGGTGTAGACGACGAGGGCGATTGCGATCCAGAAGACCCAGGCACTCATCGCGCCAGCAGCCTCGCACGCAGGCGCTGGTAACGTTCGTTGCCGAGCAGGTGCTTGGGCACGCGCAAGGCGCGAAAGCGCAGGCTGGCGAAACGCGGCCGCCAACCGCGCCAGGCCACCAGCGATGCGAATTCATGCAGTTGCAGGTTGCGGGTGACCGCGATGCGTTCGTAGCACTCGTGGGGTCGACGCCCGCGGTTGCAGCCCGGCACCGACCCCAGTATGTGGCGATAACCGAGCGCCAGCGCCGCATCGCGCTCGCGTCCGCCGCCGCGTCCGCCCGGGAACGCGATCGCCGTGACCGGAACTCCGCTGGCGCCTTCCAGGCGATCCTTGCTGTCGCGCAGTTCGGCATACATTGCCTCGTCGTCCAGGTCCTCCAGGAAGCGGTGGCTGCGCCCATGCGATTGCACGCCCATCCCCGCCTGCGCGAGTGTGCGGACGTCGTGTGCGGCCAACATGCCGGGCTGGCCGATGAAATCGCTGGTGACGAAGAACTCCGCGACCATGCCGCGCTCGAGCAATCGTGGCAGTGCGACCGCGACGTTCGATACATCGCCGTCGTCGAAGCTTATGACGACGCGTTGGCTCGTGCTGGCGCCGGCATCCTCCAGCCGCACGCTGCGATAGCCGTTGGCGCACAGCCAGTCGAGTTGGGCTGCGAAATTCGCAGGCGTCACGCTGTACACGCCATCGAAACGGCCCGGACCCTCCACCGAACAGTGCAGGCCGTGATACATCAGGACCGGGAGGATGGGCTCAACCATGATGCCGGGCCTCGCCGGAGGACGCGAGCTGCTTGCGCTGCCGGGCCGGCAATGCATAACGCGGTCGTTGCGGGGCAGGCGCCGCCTGCGCGGTCCCCGGCAAGGCAGCCGCGGCCTGTTCCGCCATCACCAACTCGCGTGCCTTCATGCACAACGCCAGCAGCACCCAGTAGTAGCCGATCATCTGGGTGTAGGTGAAGCGATCGCCCCAGATGTTGGTCACCACCAGCGCGGGCCATACCCCGCACATGCCGATGCCCAGTGCGTAGGCGAGGCTGCCCGGCGGTGAATCGCGGTAGGTCCTCCAGCCGATCCGGGCCATGCTGAGGAACATCCCGACGGTGATCAGGAAGCCCGGCAAGCCTTTTTCCGCCAGTTCACGGATGAAGAAATTGTGCGTGTCCATGCCGTACGGGTTGGCGTCGGCGAAGGTGCCGTACCCGATGCCGGTCAGCGGGTGGTGGGTGAAATCCTTCCATGCGATGCCCCAGAACACATAACGCATCTCGGTGCTCTTGTCGGCTTCGCTGGATTCGACATGGGTCGCGTCGAAGCGCTCCACGACGGAGTGCGGCAGCAGCGGCGGCAGGATCAGGAACGCAAGCAATACGGGGATGACCAGCTTGAAGCGGGCCCGCCACAGCAACATGATCACCGCGGCACCCAGCAAAACCGTCACGTAGCTGGTCCGCGAGTATGCCCAGAGTATGCAGCACACCATGATGGCGATCCCGCCCACCAGCAGCATACGCCAGACCTTCGACATCCTGGTCGTGAGCAGGATCGCGAACATCACCAGCGCCATGGTGACGCAGAACGAGGCGAACTCGTTGGCGCCGAGCAGCGAGAACGTGCCGTGGATGCGAAGATCGTCGTCGTAGGCGTATCCGGCCACCGACGCGTGTTGCGACCACGTGACGCGCAGGATGTAGGGCATCGGCAGGATCATGGCCAACAGCACGCGTTTCAGCGTATTCCAGTCGGTCACGCTCATTTGCACCACGAAAAACAGCAACACGCCGATCGCCGAGTCCTTGAGGGCGTTGATGCGCAGGCCCGCGTCCGGCGACGGCACCATGGAGAAGCCCACCAACAGCGAAAATACGCAATACGCCAGGTATGCGATCACCCAGCGCTGCAGGCCACTCCATTTGGCGAGCCGTCCGCGTACCCGCCAAGCGCCGTACAGCGCAAGCAGGAAACCGATGTTCAGGAAGTTGAGGCCGCCCGGGAGCGTCGGCATGTGCCCCGTCTGGAGATTCTGCAGCGGCAGGAAGAACAGGAAGATGTACAGGAACCAGTTGTACCGGGATTCCACCACGGCTGCCGGGCGCGCGGAAGCGGCATGAATCCCGGACGCCGGGCGAGGCTGTCGGTCAGGCAGCGTGGTCGACATGGCGATTTCCCAACCCTCGATACACTTCGGCGTAATCGCGCGCCATCCTTTCGACAGAATACCCTGCCCGGACGCGCTGGCGCAGCGGCGCGGCGGTCTGCCGGACCCGGAGCGCATTTTGCATCGCCCCTGCCAGCAACTGGCTGTCGCCGGCCGGTACGAGCGTGGCGGGCAAGCCCTCCAGCACCGCTGCGACCTGGCCTACCCGGCTCGCAATCACCGGGCGCTCGCAAGCCATGGCCTCCAACAACGCCAAAGGCAGGCCTTCGGTCAGCGATGGCAGCACGAAACAATCGAACAGGGGGTACAGCCGCTCGGGGTCGTTGCGCGCGCCGAGCAGGCACACCCGCCCGGCGATGCCGAGGTCCCGCGCGCGGCGTTCGAGTTCCGCACGCTGCGGCCCATCGCCCGCCAGTACCAGCCATGCGGTTGGACCGGCGCGCGCAACCTGCGCGAATGCCTCGAGCAGGCCGAGCGGGTTCTTCTCGCTGCTCAATCGCATCACGCCGCCGAACACGAACGCCGGGTCCGGAATCCCGAATTCGGCGCGCGTGGCCGCGGGGCCGTCCGCGCGGAAGCGCGCGGTATCGATCCCATTCTCGATCAACCGGATCCGCCCGGAGCGAATGCCGGCATCGAGTAGCGGCTGGCGCATACCCTCGGCCACGATGCAGACGCCCTGTACATGCCGCAACATGTGCAATTCGAGCAGCCGGTAGAGCCATAGCGAGCGGGTGTTGGTGACCCAGCCGTGCACGGTGGCGACGATGGGGGCGCCCGGAAACGACCGCCGCGCACGCAGTGCGTAAAACGCACTCTTGTACCCGTGCACGTGCAGCAGGGGGCACGGATGGCGTGCCAGCATTGCCCTCAGCGCCCGGATCGTGGCGCCATCGAGCCGGCCCGAGCAGGGGATGCGTTCGGCGGGAATGCCCAGGACCCGCGCACGCTCGTACAGCGGCTGTTCCTCGAGATGGGGGTTGTCGATGCAGGCAAGCGTGCCCTGGATGCCTGCATCGGCGAGTGCCCGGATGAGGCCCAGCACCGCGTGTTCGGCGCCGTACAGCCCGGCGCTCGAAAAGACATGCAGGATGTGCGGGTCAGCGCGCATCGGCGCACTCGCGGTAGAGCGTCGCATAGGCCCGCGTCATGGCCTCGAGGGAATGCCCTTGCACCACCCCGGTTCGGGCGGATGCGCCCATCCGGGCGCGCATGCCGGCGTCGCCGAGCAGCACGCGCATGGCTGCCGCCAGGGCCTCGGGGTCACGTGGGGCGACCAGCATTCCGCGCTCGCCGTCGACCAGGTCCGGATTGCCGCCGACGGCCGTCGCGACCACCGGCAAGCCGCATGCCTGGGCTTCCAGGATGGCATTGGAAAGTCCTTCGGTGTCCGACGCCAGGACGAACAGATCCAGTGCCGGCAGCAGGGCATCGACGTCGTTGCGCGAACCCAGCAGGCGCACGCGCTCGGCGATCCTGCATTCGCGGATCCGCGCCTCGATCGCCGGGCGCTCCGGCCCGTCGCCGATCAACAGCAGGTGTGCGTTCGGGATCGCCCCGTGCACGCGTGCAAAGGCATCCACCAGGTCGATGTGGCGCTTGACGGCGAACAGGTCGGCCACGCACCCGACCAGCAGGGCATCCGGGGTGAGGCCGAGCCTGGCACGGGTGGCCTGGCGCGCCGCTTCGTCGACCGGCCGGAAGCGGCGCGAATCGACGCCGTTCGGAATGCAGGACATGCGTCCGCGGGGCCCGTGCTCGGTGGCGGCGACGGCCTCCAGGACGGCGTTGCTCGGCGCCACGATCCTGTCGAATCGTCGATTCAGGAATCGGGACGCGAAACGCAGCCGTGGACTTTTCAGGAAACCGGTGTCGCGGCGGTTCGAAATCCGGGTCGCGTCGAGTGGGCCGCGCGGCAGCGATGCGTTGAAGAGGTCGGCGTTCTCGTGTTGCGACTGGATGACGTGGAACCCTTCGCTTTGCACGCGCCGTCGAAGTGCGCGATACGCGCGCCTGCCGGAGCTTCCATACACGGCCCCGCATGGCAAATGGCTGATGTCGACTGTGGACGGGATCGAAGCCTCGTGCAGCCTCGCCGCAGGTGGAGGCTCGTCGCACAGTTGCACCACGCTGATTTCGAATCGATCGCCGGACAATCCTATGACGAGATTGCGCAGGAACCGCTCGCTGCCCCCGGAAATCGTGATCGGACTGTCGGTAAGGAACAGCAACCGCAAGCGCCGCTGCAGGACGGGGTGGTGCGTGTTCACGGCGGCCTCAGCGTCGGTAATACAGATATACGAAAACTTCGTTTTGGGTATAGCCGAGGCTTGGCTGGCTGGAATCGCGATGTTCATGGCGCAACGCCAGGTTCAAGTCCCAGTGCGGGTTGAGTTGGCGCAACAGGTTGACGGTTGCCGAGTCGTCCCGATCGCGACTGCCATCGGATGGGTACTTGGATGTCTGGCTGCCGACGGTCACGCCGAACGACGTCACGGGGTTGATCAGATAGGTGATGCCGGCGATGGTCCCGTAACCGTCGCGCGACAGGCTGTTGCCATTCAACTGCACGAGCCGCGTGTAGTAGGGCGACAGGGTGAATCCGAAGCGGGGTCCCTGGTACTGGTAACCCGCGCTTATGCTGCGATCGCGAAACAGTGCAGATGAAATGACCGTCCGGCCCACCAGGAACGTTGGATTCGTGAGCTGGGCGGCGGCGGCGGCAAGCTCGGGCGGCTGGGTAAGATTCGTGGTGGCGTCCGAGATCTGGTACAACCCGGTGAGCTGCAGCGTGTTGCGCGGATCCATTCGCCATGCGAGCGAAGCGCGTGCCAGCCCGCCCGAGTGGCTTTGCCAGCCCTGGGAAAACTCGACCCGGCTGCCACCCAGCGCAAGATCGAAGTCGACGCGTTGCAGGCTTCTCTGGAGGCGCACATACAGGTTGTACTGGTCATAACGGTTCGCGGCGATGAGCGGATCGACGTTGTTGTAGTCGACGTGCACGCCTTCGAGGTTGAACGACACCCGGCTGGTCGGGCTGACGTCATGCAGCAGCCGCAGCGCGGCGAGGCCACGCTGCGAGGCGAACTCCTTGTTCTTCGAAGCGGCGGTGTTGATGTAGCGCAGGTCGGCCTGGCCGTTCCAGGTTCCGCTCGATCCCAGCCTGAACAACAGGGTGGGGCCGGCATTGAACACGTTGACCTGCTGCTGGTTGATGGGTGAATTGCTGACCCGGGTGTTGACGGGCTCGACGCTGCTGTAGTCCTGCAACACGAAGTTAAGGCGCTGCGGGGAGATGACCCAATTGACGGTGCCGGTCAACTGGCCCCTGAATTCGTTGCCGTAATAACCCTGCAGATAGTCGGTGTAGCGCAACAAACCCACGATCTGGGCCTGCAGGGTCGAGCCCTGCTTGTTGACCATGAAGTTGAAGGCGGGTTGCAGGACCGATTGACTTGCCTCATCGGTGGCGCTGCGATTCACGTTGTCGGTGTGGCCTACGCCGAGACCGATCGCATAATCGAAGAGTGGTATCGCCTGCACGGGCGGAGGCTGGTTCAGATCGGCCGCCAGCGGGTTTTCCTGCGCCAGCACTGCGCCGGAGACCAGCGCCAGCGTGACGGCAATTGCAAGCTTCCCTTGTTTGCGCATGGGTCCCCCTCGAATATGCGGCTCAGGGCAATTCGTTGAACACCAACCCCGCCAGTTTTGCGGGGTCGAACCCGGCGACGGCCTGGTTCACCGCGGCGGCACTGTCGCGGCCATACCCGACGACCACGACCACGAAATCGGCAAGGTCGGACAGGATGCGGGCGTCGGGCGCGCCCTTGATGGGCGGGCCATCCAGGAACAGGTAGCGGTCCGGATAGCGGCAGCGCAGCGAATCGACCACCGCGCGCATCCGGAACGACGACAGGTACTCTTCCTGCACCTCGGTCTGCGGTCCGGCGGGGATCACCCGCAGGCGCGGGACGCCGGTGTGGTGCAGGATCGGTTCGATGCCGAGGGCGGGGTCTTCCAGGTAGTCGGTCAGGCCATGGTGGTCGGCGTCGATGCCGAAGGCCTGGCCCTGGCACGGGTGCCGCAGGTCGCAGTCGATCAGCAAGGCGGTCTTGGCGGGATCGAACGCGAACGACAGCGCAAGGTTGCGAGCGATGAAACTGCCGCCCGAGCCCTTGCTCATGGGCACCACCAGGGTGGTGAAGTTCTGCCCGTCACTCAGTTCCAGCAGCCGCGTCCGGATTTCCCGGAAGGCGTCGGTCATGCTCGATGCCGCGTATTCGCGATGGATCAGGCGCCTGGCTTCCAGCTGTGCCGGCGCCAGCGACTGGACCTCGCCCATCAGCGCAATCGAGCGCGCGCTGCTTACCCGGCGCTGCAACGGATCCAGCGGGGTCGGCGCCGAGTCGTCGCGCATGGCGGGTTCCGGTTCGACTGTGTTCATGTGTGCGTCATCAAACGAAGCAGGTACAGCCCGAAATAAGCGATCAGCACCACAACCACGATGCCGATCCATTGCAAGTTGCGCTTGCGGTCGATCGCATCATCGCGCGGGCCGCGGTAGTAAGGCACGCTTGCGAACACCGGCAGCCCCGTCGTACGTGCCAGGGTGTCGGCCGAGCGCGTGCGGGGATCGAAGCGGGCAATCAGGAACAGCAGGCCCAGCGGGACGCATACGCCGGCGATGATGCCGGCCGCGGCGAAGTGCATCAGGCGCAGGCCCACCGGCATCAGCGGCATGCGGGCGGGGTCCTGGATCTTGAAGGTGAGGCCGCGCTTGTCCTTGTCGAGGTCCATCGAGATGCGTGCCTTCTCGCGGCGTTGCAGCAGGTCCTGGTAAGTCGTGCTCACCGTGTTGAAGTTGTTGGTGAGCTTGGTGAGCTCGTTCGACGACTGGGCGATCTTCTGGCTGCGCGCAAGCTCGATGGCAAGCTGTTGCTCGCTCGCAGTCTCGGTTGCGCGCGCGGCCGCGAGGTTGCCGTGGATCTGCGCCAGTTGCGTCTGCAGGCTCGAATACACCGGGTTGAAGGTGACCTGGCTGTCCAGCGTGGTGCCAATCGAGGCCGCGGTTTCCTTTTGGGTCCGGGCGGCCGCAAGCTGCTGCTGCAGATCCTGGATCTGGTGGCGCGTGCGCACCACGTCCGGGTAGTTGTCGGTGTACTTGAGCAGCAGCTGGCCCAGTTGCGCCTGCAGTTGCGCGATCTGGACGCGGTACACGTCTTCGCGCGTCTGGACTGTCGAAATCTGCGACTGCCCGCTCAGCGAGCCGCCCATGGCGGCCGCCTGCGAGGAGAACTGCGCGGCCTGCACCTTGGCATTCTCGATCTGGCTGCGCAAGGCGGTGATGCGCGCATTGGTGTCGGCGACGCTCCCGGGCGAGGCGTCCGGATGCTGGGCGATGTAGTTTTGCAGCGCGTCGGACGCCGCCACCAGTTTCTTGTGGTACTCCTCGACCTGCCCGTTCATGAAGTCGTAGGCGCTTTGGCTCTCCGCCTGTTTGGAGGCGAGGCTCTTGGCGATGAACAGGCGCGCCATGTCCCGGGTCAGGTCGTAGGCGCGTTCGGGATCGGAGTCGTTGTAGCTGATGCGCAGCAGCAGGTTGTTTTTCGAGGTGACGATGTCGGTATGCGCCTTGAGGCGGTCGACCAGCCGGTCGCGCTCGATCGGGGACAGCTTTTCCGGTTCCCAGCCGCCTTTGGTCAGCAGCTCGGTGAGGGAGTCCTGGCTGAAGATGATTTCGCGCGCGATGTCCGACCGGTTGGAGACCGCGGTCGTTGCCGCAATGCCCTCGGTCAGCGGCCTGATGATGTTGTTTTCCTGCACCAGGATCGTCGTTTCCGCGATGAACTTCTTCGGCCAGAGTGACCCGATGCCCAGCGCCAGCAACGCGATGGCGGCGAAGATCGCGGCCAGTACCACGCGGCGCCGGCGCGCTTCCTTCCACATCGTTTCCGCGAGCGTGGCGACGTTGAAGGCGGGGTTGGCGGGCGGCAGTGCGGGCGCCGCAATCAGTTCATTGCTCATGGCCGTCCTCGGCAGGCCGCCTCAGAAGCTGCGGGTCGGTACCGTGATGACGTCGCCGGGTTGCAGCGGGTAGTTGGTGGAAAGATCGCCCGATTTCAGGATCTTGTCCAGACGCACGCGGTAGGCCCTGGTGGCGTCACCGGTCTTGCGATACAGCACCGTGTCGTCCGCCGCTGCGAAGACATTGACCCCGCCCGCGGCCAGGATCGCATCCAGTACGGTCATGCCCTGGTGGTACGGTGCTGAAACCGGATGCTCGACCGCCCCGGTCACGCTGACCCGGGTCAGGTATTCGTGGCTGCGCAACTGGGTCACGATCACCGCAACCTGGGGGTCGCGGATATAGGCTTTCAACTGGTCCTGGATCTCGGTCGAGACTTGTCCCGGGGTCCTGCCGCCTGCCTGCACGTCGCCGATCAGCGGAACCGTGATTTTTCCATCCGGGCGCACCGGCACGCTCACGCTCAGCTCGGGGTTTTGCCAGACCGTGACCTGCAACTGGTCGTCCACGCCGATGGTGTAGTTGGTAACGGCTTCGGGATGCGGCGTGAACGGCGGCGCCTCGTTCGAGGCCGGCAGGGTGGTGCAGGCGGCCAGCAGCAGCAGGCACGCCAGGCTGCACAAACGGATCAGGGATTTCATGCTCGGTGCCCCTCGTGGAGAAGTTGCGTGTCGCGACCGTGAAATGTGAAACGTATCACATTTGCTGCATGAAAAAGATCAAGCAAGATGTGTGCCATGGACAGGCTCAAACGCCGTAGTAGCGCCTGTACCAGTCGACGAAACGGCGCACCCCTTCCTCCACGGGGGTGTCCGGCCGGTAGCCGGTATCTTCCATCAGTTCAGTGACTTCGGCGCTGGTGTCCGGTACATCGCCCGGCTGCAGGGGCAGGAGGTTCTGCTCGGCCTTGCGGCCCAGGCAGGCCTCCAGCACCTCGATGTAGTGGGAAAGCTGTACCGGGTGGCTGTTGCCGATGTTGTACACGCGGTAAGGCGCCGACGAGGTTGCGGAATTCGGGTGCAGCGGGTCGTAGGCCGGATCGGGGCCGGGGATGCGGTCGAGGGCCCGGATCACGCCTTCCACGATGTCGTCGATGTAGGTGAAGTCGCGCGTGTGGTGCCCGTGGTTGAACACATCGATCGGCTCGCCCGCCAGGATCTTCTTCGTGAACAGGAACAGCGCCATGTCCGGGCGTCCCCACGGGCCGTACACCGTGAAGAAACGCAGGCCGGTGGTCGGCAGGCCGTAGAGGTGGCTGTAGGTGTGCGCCATCAGCTCGTTGGCCTTCTTGGTGGCCGCGTACAGGCTGACCGGATGGTCCACCGGATCCTGCACCGAGAACGGCAGCTTGCGGTTGGCGCCGTAGACCGAGCTGGACGAGGCATACACCAAATGCTCGACCTTGCCATGCCGGCAGGCTTCCAGGATGTTGATGAAGCCGACCAGGTTGGATTCGACATAGGCGTAGGGGTTTTCGATCGAGTAGCGCACCCCGGCCTGCGCCGCGAGGTTGACCACGCGCGCCGGCTTGAAGCCGGCGAAGGCGCGCTCCAGCGCCGGCCGATCCTCGATCGAGAGCCTGGCGAACCGGAAATTCGGATGTGGTGTCAGGCGGTCGAGACGCGCTTCCTTCAAGCTGACGTCGTAGTAGTCGTTGAGGTTGTCGACACCCAGCACGTCGTCGCCGCGCGCAAGCAGGCGCAGGCTCAGGGCCGAACCGATGAATCCGGCTGCGCCGGTGACGAGAATGCGCACGAAATACTCCTCAAATTCCCGATCTCGCCAAACGCGAGTATGGACCGCTTTTCCTTCTCCCTTCGGGAGAAGGTGGCGCGGAGCGCCGGATGAGGGTTCGGCCCCTCAAAAGTTGTACTCCCGACCATACTGCCATGCGCTGGTGCGTACCCTCACCCGCCCCTGCGGGGCACCCTCTCCCGGAGGGAGAGGGGAGTTTGCTCCCGATTGTTCGCCGCGAATCCGGGTAGTCAACGTCCACCCTACAATCGGTCGTCCACCGCTTCGCGCGGCAACACATCCTTCACGTCGAACAGGACGCAGCCGGGCTTGCCCAGGCCTCGCAACGCCGCCGCACCCATGTCGGTGAACTGCCGGTGCGCGACGGCCAGCACGATCGCGTCGTAGGTGCCGGGGCGCAGGTCGGGCGAGAGGTCGATGGCGTATTCGCGGCGCGCCTCCACGGGATCGACCCACGGGTCGTATACGTCGATGTCGGCGTGGCAGGCGCGCAACTCGTCGATGATGTCGGTGACCCGCGTGTTGCGCAGGTCCGGGCAGTTTTCCTTGAACGTCAGGCCCAGCACCAGCACCTTGGCGCCCGCGACGTTGATGCGTTTCTCCAGCATCAGGCGCACCACGCGCTCGGCGACGTGGCGGCCCATGCCGTCATTGATGCGGCGCCCGGACAGGATCACTTCCGGGTGGTAACCGATCTCCTGCGCCTTGTGGGTGAGGTAATACGGATCCACGCCGATGCAGTGGCCGCCGACCAGCCCCGGCTTGAACGGCAGGAAATTCCACTTCGTGCCCGCCGCCGCGAGCACGTCGTGGGTATCGATGCCCATGGCCTCGAACATCATCGCCAGCTCGTTCACCAGCGCGATGTTCACGTCGCGCTGGGTGTTCTCGATGACCTTCGCCGCCTCGGCGACCCTGATGCTCGGCGCCTTGTGGGTGCCGGCGGTGATGATGCTTGCGTACAGGGCGTCGACGAAATCGGCGACCTCGGGCGTGGAGCCGGAGGTGACCTTCATGATCGTTTCGAGGCGATGCTGGTGGTCGCCCGGGTTGATGCGCTCTGGGCTGTAGCCG
>DASURP010000034.1:0-6664 GCA_036279975.1 Rhodanobacteraceae bacterium | reverse complement strand
CTCATGCCCCAGCGTTCCTTCCACCGCACCGATCGCGTCAACGCCGAACTCCGCCGTGAGGTCGGCACGCTGGTGCACGCCGCGGTGCGCGACCACGCGTTGCCGCAGGCCAGCGTGGTGGACGTGGAGACCAGCCGCGAGCTGGACGTCGCCACCGTCTGGGTCACGGCCCTGCAGCCCGAGCGATCCGCTGAAGTCGTCAGGGCATTGAAGGAACTGGCGGGGGAGTTTCGCCGCGAGCTCGCCCATTCCATGCGGATCCGCCGTGTGCCGGAACTGCGCTTCAAGTACGACGAGTCGGTGGACAAGGGCGAGCGGATCGAGCAACTATTGCGGGACTCGGGATCCTGGACTGGGGACCCGGAAGAACAATAGGCTTGCCGTCATCCCGGCGCAGGCCGGATCCATTTTTGCTTTTCAGCCAGCAAAGAGTGCCTTGCGGCCTGCGCCGGAATGACGAGCGAAAGAGTTTCTGCGTACTCCAATCTTTCAATGGTTCACATCGTGCCCCGCGCCGTCACCGGCATCCTGCTGCTCGACAAGCCGCAGGGCATTTCTTCCAACCGCGCCTTGCAGCAGGCCAAGCGCCTGTTCGGCGCGGCCAGGGCCGGGCACACCGGCAGCCTCGATCCGCTGGCCACCGGGCTGCTGCCGATCTGCTTCGGTGAGGCCACCAAGATCGCGGGTTACCTGCTGGGCGCAAGCAAGGCATATGCCGCCGAATGCCGGCTCGGCATCACGACCGACACTTGCGACAGCGAGGGCGCGGTGCTGTCCGAGCACGCGGTGCCCACGCTGGATGACGCCATCATCCGCCGCGAACTCGCGAAGCTCACCGGCCACATCACCCAGGTTCCGCCCGTCTATTCCGCGCTGAAGCAGGGTGGTGTGCCGCTGTACAAACGCGCCCGGAGGGGCGAAGCGGTCTCGGCCCCGCCGCGTGAAGTCGAGGTGTTCCGCTTCGATCTGGAAGCCCGAAATGGCGACAACTTGCGCCTGCATGTGGAATGTGGATCAGGCACTTACGTGAGGAGCCTCGTGCGGGATCTGGGCGAGGCGCTCGGTTGCGGCGCCCACCTGACCGCGTTGCGGCGGCTGTGGGTGGAACCGTTCCGCGAACCGCGCATGTCCACGTTGGACGAACTCGCCGCCCTGCACGAGCGTAATGCCGTCGAGGGACTCGCAGGGGCGCTGTTGCCCATCGAGGCCGGGCTGGTCGATTGGCCCACGCTGCAGCTGGACAAGAGCGGCGCGGATGACGTCGCCCACGGCCGCGCGTTGCATGGGGTCATTGCGCCGGGACGTTATCGCGCGCATGGGCCAACGGGCCACCTGGTTGCGATCGGCGAAGTGGATGCGGCCGGCACCTTCACGGTGCTGCGGGGCTTTGCCGGCTGATCCGGATCCGGCGGCGCCGGGCACGGTCATGGCGCTTGCCGGGCGGAATTCACGACGCTTGTCTGGCGGGGTGCACGCTTGCTGAAGTGACAGGCGCATCGCGGGGCACGGCCGGGGAGCCGCGTCTGCAGGCGGAATCCATCGGACACCTCAGGGGGCGTGCGCGCTTGATTCATGCCGGTGCATGTCTGCCGCGAGCTTTCGTGGCTTTCGCCGCGGGGCGGATTGCATCCACGCCTGTGCGCGTCGCGTCCATACGGGAAAAGCCCCACCCAGTACCGGTGCGTCAAAGCCATCGCCGCACCTTCCTGCGATTTCCAGCCGGCTGCACGTGCCGACGCGATCCCGTTGCCGGGTTCGCTCCCAACCGACTCCATGAGCTGCCGGTGCCCGTCGGTCGGCGGCCCCCGTCGCGCGGCGGCTGCGTCAACTTCCAGAACCTGACGCTGGCAGGGCAGACGATCACCAATGGCGCGATTCCGGCCTTCATGGACTTTTCGACGGGTTCGTCGGCGGGCAACGCAAACATCGCGAACGCCGGCATCCTGTCCTTCGACCACGGCGCGAGTGCCGGCACCGCGACGATCCAGAACAGCGGATCGCTGGCTACACCGATCGGCTGTCGGACAACGCCTCGGGCAACACCCTGACGGGTTTCGTCGAGGGTGCATGCTGCAGTTCGCCGCCGGCGGGCCGGCGTTCACCGAGTACGGGGGGCCGATCGCGAAGAATGCGGTGCTTGGAAAGATCGGTCTGGGCTGGCACGTGGGCCGGGTTGCAATCGATGCTGATTACGAAGGGCTGTTCGGCAGCGGCGTGCAGGACCAGGCTGCGAAGCTGAGCATCAGCGTGTCGTTCTGATGCGGCGGGCGGGGCGGGCGCAAGCCCGCCTCGCTGCGCGTCACAGCAGGCGCATCAACTCCGGCCAGATCGGCAACTGCCGCACCCGCACGGTGGTGCCGGCGAAGATCGCGTTCGCCAGCGCGGGCGCGGCGGACGGAAAACCCATGTCGAAGGCGCCGCCCGGTTCGGCCTGCGAGGGCACCAGGATCACCTGCACGTCGTGCGGCATCTGCGCCATCGTCGCGAGCCGGTAATCCTTGAAGCCTTGTTGCGCGATGCGCCCGTCCTTGACGGTGATGCGTTGGCGCAGCGCGGTGGAAAATCCGTCCAGGGTCGCGCCGACCAATGCCGCGCGCGCGCCCAGCGGATTGACCACGCGACCGAGGTCGGCGGTGCACACCACGTTGTGGATCACGAGGCGCGTGCCTTCCATCGAGATTTCCACCGCATGCGCGACATAGCCCCCGAAGGTGAAGTGGCAGGCCAGTCCGAAGCCATGGCCGTGCGGATGCGGCTTGCTCCAGCCGATCGCATCGGCCGCGAGTTGCAGCACCCACGCCAGCCGTCCGGTGTCGAGCACCGGGCCGCCGTGGCCGCGGTAGGGAAGTTTGCGTGGCTCGCCCAACAGCGCGAGCCGGAACTTGAGTGCGTCCTGCTTGAGTTCGTGCGCGATCTCGTCGATGAAGCACTCGGTGGCGAACGCGTTGACCGCGTGCGAGCTGGCGCGATAGCTCCCGCGCGGCAGCGTCGAGTCCAGCGAAAACCATGCGTATTGCAGGTTGTCGATCAGGCCCGCGGGCAGGTCGTCGGGGTGCATCTCAGACAGCCACCAGCGTTCGCGCGGCTCGCGGCCGGCCAACCGCGAGGTGCTGGCGATGCGATGGGTCCAGCCGGTGAGTTTGCGGTGACGGTCCGCGCAAGCCTGCAGGCGGTGGACGGAGAACGGCCGGAAGGTGTCGTGCGCAAACGTGTCGGCACGCGTCCACGTCAGTTTGATGGGTTTGCCCGCGGCTTTGGCCAGCATCACCGCTTCGGCCACGTAATCGGTTTCAAGGAAGCGCCCGAAACCGCCGCCGGCGCGCGGCAACTGGATGGTGATCTTGTCGGGCGCCAGCCCGGTGAGTCGCCGCACCGTATCGAACGTCGCGCGCGGATTCTGCACCGGCGCCACGATCAGTGCGCGCTGGTCGTCCACATTCACCAGTGCGTTCGGCGGTTCCATGTCCGCGTGTGCGACGGTCGCGAATCGGTATTCGGCCTCGAAGCGATGGCGGGCGCGCTGGTCGGCCTGGTCGAAGTCGCCGTCGCTGCGCACGGCCTGGGTGGGATCGCCTGTCAGCGCCGGTGCGGCCGCCGCCGCAAGCGCGTCGTCGCCCTGCGCGACTTGCGCGCCGGGTTGCCAGTCGACGTCGAGCTGCGCGATGGCCTGCAGCGCGGTCCAGGTATCCTTCGCGAGCACGGCCACGCCAGCCGCCAGCTGCTGCATGCCGAGCGCGCGCGTGGGGTCGGGCGGCGGGGTCGTCATGACCTTGGCGACGCCCTTCAGCTTGAGCGCGGCGCTGTCGTCGAGGCGCGCCAGCCTGCCGCCTGGGTACGGGCAGCGTGCGACGACCGCGACCAGCACGTCGCCGAACCAGTCGTCGAGGGCGAAGTGCTGGCGGCCGGTGACGATGTCGCGCGCGTCCACGTCTCCCGCATCCTGGCCGACCAGCAGGTACTGCGAAGCCGCCTTGGGCCGCGGGGGGGTGCTGGCCGGGTTGAGTTTCGAGGCGGCGCTTGCGAGCTCGCCGTAGCCGAGCTTGCGGCCGTCGGCGGCGAGCACTGCGCCGCGCAACGTACGCAGGGCCGCGGGGCTCGTTCCCCAACGGTTGGCCGCGGCGCGCACCAGCAACGCGCGCGCTGCGGCTCCGACCGTGCGCAGGTCGTTCCAGGCTGCGGGGATACTGGTGCTGCCCGACGCCATCTGGTGGCCATAGGTCCAGTGCGCCTCGCCGCCGACATCGGAGACGCCCAGGTCCAAGGGCGCCACCACCACCTTGTTCCAGTCGGCGTCCAGTTCCTCGGCCAGGATGCGCGCCTCCGCGGTGCGAATGCCCTGGCCGACTTCCGGGTCGCGCGCGCCGATCACGGTGGTGCCGTCGGGTTCGATGCGCAGGTAGGGATTCAGCGTGATCAGGTGCTGGCCGAGCAGTTGGTCCGGGGTCCACGCAAGCGCGGGCAAGCCAACCACCAGGGCGCCCGTCGCGGTGCCGAACACCTTGAGGAAGCGCCGGCGGCTGGCATCGTGCGGGCGCGTCACCTGGATTTGCCTTGCATGGCCTGCGCGGCACGCTTGATCGCGCGGCGGATGCGCGGGTAGCTGCCGCAGCGGCACAGGTTGGCGATGCCGTCGATGTCGGCGTCGGAAGGTTTCGGCTTGCGGGCCAGCAGGTCCGCCGCGGCCATGATCTGGCCGGCCTGGCAATAGCCGCACAGGATCGCGTCTTCGTCGATCCAGGCCTGCTGGACCGGGTGCAGGGAGCCATCGGCCCCGGCCAGCCCTTCGATCGTGATGATGACGGTGCCGGCCAGGTCCTGCATCGACAGCGCGCAGGCACGCTTCAACTTCCCATCGACCAGCACGCTGCAGGCGCCGCAGCTGGCATCGTCGCAGCCGTACTTGCAGCCGGTCAGGCGCAGGCTGTCCCGCAGGTACCACAGCAGGGGCAGGCCGGGGTCGCCGGTGTGTCGGAAGTGCTTGCCGTTGATCGTGAAGTCGATGCCACTGCGGATCGGTTGCGGGACGATCTGGGTCGGGGGTGGTTCCGGTGCTTGCGGCATCCGTCGATTGTATGCGGTCGGCCCCACGGCTACTTGTTTCGTGGCGCCGGGGTGGCCCGTGGCGTTCAGGCGCCGTCCATGACGGCAGGTTGCAGGCGCGGCGCGAACCGTTCCGGGTCCGGCATGCCGGCCGGCATGGCAGCCGGATTGCGTTTTCGAGGGTCGCACGCAACACTTGTGTGCTCAAGTCCGCGCCGCCGCGCGCCCGCTCAGCAACCAGCCGATCCGTGACCACACCCGCCTCCGCGCCGCTCGCGCCAGACGCACCCTGGGTCGTGCTGAAGTTCGGCGGCACCAGCGTGGCGACCGTCGAGCGCTGGCGGACGATCCTGGAGCTCGCCTGCGCGCGTCGTGCGACCGGTGCGCGCGTGCTGGTGGTGGTGTCGGCGCTGGCCGGCGTCACCGATGCGTTGAAGGCCCTGTGCGCGCGTCCGGAGGGTGAGCGCGCCGCGGCGGTGGCGCAATTGGCCGCCAGGCATCGTTCGCTGGCCGCGGAGATGGGCCTCGCCGAAGTCGCGGGGCTGGAACGCTGGCTGGCATCTTTGCATGGGCTCGCGCTGCCGGCGCACGCCGGACGAACCGTACAGGCGGGGGAACGGGGCTACTCGTGGCAAGCCGCGGTGCAGGCGCACGGCGAGCTGCTGTCCAGCACGCTGGGGGCGGCCTTCATGGACGCAAACGGCCTGCCCACCCGGTGGCTGGATGCGCGCGAAGCGTTGTTGGCGCACGAATTGCCGTTCCTCAACGCACGTGCACGCGCGTTGTCCGCGCAGGTCCAGGCCGATCCCGATCCTGCCTTCGCCGCAGCCCTTGCCGCGCGCGGCGAGGTGTTCATCACCCAGGGCTTCATCGCCCGCGATGGCGACGGGCACACCGTGTTGCTGGGCCGCGGCGGTTCGGACACCTCCGCCGCCTACTTCGGCGCGCTGCTGCGTGCGTCGCGGGTGGAAATCTGGACCGACGTCGCCGGCATGTTCACGGCCGACCCGCGCCAGGTCCCGGGCGCGCGCCTGCTGCAGCGGCTCGATTACGACGAAGCCCAGGAAATCGCGACCACCGGCGCCAAGGTGCTGCACGCGCGCTGCATTTCGCCGTGCCGGCGCGCGCGGGTGCCGCTGTTGATCAAGGACACCCGGCACCCCGACTTCGCGGGCACGCTGATCGCACCGCTGCCGCCGGAGGCCGCGCCCAGCATCAAGGCCATCAGTTCTCGTCGCGGCATCACGCTGGTGTCGATGGAAACCTCGGGCATGTGGCAGCAGGTCGGGTTCCTCGCCGACGTGTTCGCGCTGTTCAAGCAGCATGGCCTGTCGGTGGACCTGATCGGCTCGGCGGAAACCAACGTCACGGTTTCGCTCGATCCCGGCGAGAACCTGCTGGACTCGGACGTGGTGGCGGCGCTGGCGGCCGACCTTGCCAGGGTGTGCAGGGTCAAGGTGATCGCGCCGTGCGCCGCGGTGACGCTGGTCGGGCGCGGGATGCGCTCGCTGCTGCACCGGCTCTCGGGGGTGCTGGCCGAGTTCGGGCGCGAACGCGTGCACCTGATCTCGCAGTCGTCCAACAATTTGAATCTCACCTTCGTGGTGGACGAGGGCATGCTGGA
>DASURP010000033.1:0-9314 GCA_036279975.1 Rhodanobacteraceae bacterium | reverse complement strand
CCGAAGCGGCGCGTGCCCTCCGCGTTCGACTGCTCGCGCACGGTCGGCTTGATGACCGTCCTGTAGTAATCGGTCATCGCCTCGAAGCGATGCGTCAACAGCGCCTTCAGGGTGATCATGTCGGGCAGTGCGACGTTGGGGCGTTCGTCCAGCGTCGGTGCGACGCGCAGCACCTTGGCCAGGCCGACCTTTTCCAGGCCACGGATCACCAGCCAGCCGATGTCCACCTCGAACTTGCGCAGCGCGAACTTGGCCGAGCTGGGGAAGGCATGGTGGTTGTTGTGCAGTTCCTCGCCACCGATCCACACGCCCCACGGCGTGAGGTTGGTCGCGGTATCCGCGGTCTCGAAATTCCGGTAGCCCCACCAATGGCCGAGGCCGTTGACGACGCCCGCGGCCCAGAACGGAATCCACAGCATCTGCAGCGCCCAGATCGCGCCGCCCAACACGCCGAACAGGGCGAGGTCAATCACCGCCAGCAGGGACACGCCGAGGATCGGGTGCGGCGTGTACAGGTGCCGCTCGATCCAGTCATCGGGCGTGCCGCGGCCGTACTTCGCAAGGTCGGCCTCGTTGGCAGCCGCAACGCGATACAGTTCCGCACCCTCGAAGAACACCTTGCCGATGCCGGCAACCTGGGGGCTGTGCGGATCCTGTTCGGTCTCGACGTGGGCGTGGTGCTTGCGGTGCACCGCCACCCATTCCTTGGTGACCATGCCGGTGCCGAGCCAGCTCCAGAAGCGCAGGAAGTGCGAAACCACCGGGTGGAAGTCCACGCCGCGGTGCGCCTGGCTGCGGTGCAGGTACAGGGTGACGGCAAAGATGGTGAGCTGGGTTGAAACCAGCACATACAAAACAATCGCGAGCCAGCCGGCGTTCGCCAGGCCATGCACGGCAAAATCGAGGAAGGTATCGAGCATCACTAATCACGTGGGGAGGGAACGGGCCGGAACAAGCCCGTACCAGCGAGTCTAGGGTAGAAACCCCGCCACCGCCACCGGCTTGCTTAAACAATGTGATGGCCACGACAATGATTTCAACCGCTATTGCATCGACCTAACCTGATGGCATCCGCGCCGGCGTTGCTGGAACTCGACCACGTAAGTCGGCGCCTGGCCGGGCGTGCCGTGCTGCGGGATGTCTCGTTCAGCCTGCAGCGCGAGGACGTGCTGGGCCTGCTGGGCGTGAATGGCGCGGGCAAATCGACGACGTTGTCGGTCATTGCAGGCGTGTTGACGCCCGACGGCGGCCGTGTGCGGTTGGCCGGCCGGGTCGTGGACGACGACATCCGCACCATGCGCGGGCGTATTGGCTGGGTGCCCGAGAACGTGCCGCTGTGGCCGGAACTGACGGTCGCGGAGACGCTGGATGCGTGCGGCCGCCTGCGCGGCTTGTCGAACGCCGCGCGCAAGACGGCGCGCGAGCGCGAACTTGCGCGGCTGGAACTCGAAGACGTCGCGCGGCGTCTGTGCGGCCAGTTGTCGCTGGGCCTGAAACGCCGCGTGGGACTGGCGCAGGCGCTGCTGCACGAACCCGACCTGCTGGTGCTGGACGAACCCGGCAACGGGCTCGATCCGGTGCAGACGGCGCAATTGCGCGAGTTGATAGGCAAGCTCTCGCGCGGGCGCGGCATCATCCTGTCCAGCCACGAGCTGCCCGAAGTGGAAGCAGTGTGCAATCGCGTGGTGATCCTGCACGAAGGCCGCGTGCGCCACGATGCAAAACTCGATGGCGGACGCGGCGCGCTGGCAGCGCAATTCCGCCGGATCGCGCGCCCGTCCATGGATGCTGCCGCGTGAGCGCGCTCGCGATCGCACGCCTCGACGCGAAGCGCCTTGCGGTGCGTCCGTTCGCGTGGACCCTGGCCGGCATCGCGCTGGCGATGATGGCGTGGCAATTCCTGCTCGGCGTGTCGGCCTTCATGCACGCGCAACCGACGTTGCCGGGCGCCACCGGTCCCGGCTACACCGACGCGGTGGTCGCGCCGTATTTCCTGAATTACATCCAGTTGTGCCTGGTGATCACACCGTTGATCACGATGCAGGCGCTGGCCGGCGAGCGCGGCAGCCAGCGGCTTGCGTTGCTGACGACCACGGGCGCATCCGGCGCGCAGGTCGTGTTCGGCAAGTTCCTCGCGCACCTGGGCTTCCTGTGGCTGCTGCTGGGCCTGGTCGCGACCCTGCCGCTGCTGCTTGGTACGGCGACGCATCCCGACTGGGGCCAGTTCGGCGCGGCCCTGATCGCGAGCGCGCTCGCCGTGGCCGCGCTGGCCGCGATCGGCATCGCGGCCTCCGCGTTCACCCGCGAGCCGGCGCTGGCCGCGACCGCCGCGCTGCTGATCGGTGAAGGCCTGTCGCTGATCGATGCCGGCGTGCGCCTCACCGGCGGCGACACCGGCTGGCTGGGATACCTCGCGCTGCACACCCACCTCGCGCCCGCGCTGCGCGGCCTCGTGCGCAGCCAGGACATCGTGTATTTCATCCTGATCGTGGCGTTGGCGCTGGCGCTCGCGATCCGCCGCGTCGGCAGCGAACGGGAGCGCGGCTGATGCGCGGCTGGCAGGACTGGCTGTACGCACTGCTGTGCGTGGTGATCGCGGTCTGCCTGGCCGCCCTGTCGGCGCGTTTCGGTTTCACCGCCGACTGGAGCGCCGGCGCGCGCGCCACGATCACGCCCCGGAGCCAGGCGTTGCTCGCGCAGTTGCAGGGTCCGCTGGAAGTCACCAGCTATGCGCGGCCGGGCACGCTGCGCGCGAAGACCAGCCTGCTGGTCGGCCGTTACCGCCGTTTCAAGCCCGACCTGTCGCTCAAATTCGTCGATCCCGACCTCGATCCCATCGCGACCCAGGACGCCGGCATCACGGCCGATGGTGAGTTGGTGCTGCGCTGGAACGACCGTACGCAACACATTGGCCAGCTCGACGAACAGGATTTCTCCGACGCGCTGGTGCGCCTCGCGCGCGGCGGTCCCAAGCTGGTGGCCTTCATCACCGGCGACGGCGAGCGCGACCCCGCCGGCAGCAACGCCGCCGGCCTCGGCGATTTCGTGCAGCAACTTTCGGCGCGTGGCGTCCGTGCGCTGCCGCTCAACCTCGCCGAAGCCGCCGAGGTGCCGCGCAACGCCGACCTCGTGGTGCTGGCGAGCCCGCAGGCGGCGCTGCCGCCGGCCTCGGTACGCAAGCTCGAAGACTACATCGCCAACGGCGGCAACCTGCTGTGGCTGACCGAACCCGGCGGCGACGACCTGGGCCTGGCGCCGCTGGCCCAGTCGCTCGGCATCAAGCGCCTGTCGGGCACGCTCATCGACGCACAAGGCGCCGCGGCCGGCGTGACCGACCCGCGCATGCTGGTCGCGTCGCGTTATCCGCCGCAAACGATCACGGATGGCTTCGACGTCAACACCGTGTTTCTGCGCGTGGCGGCACTGGCCACACTCTCGGGCGCGGCGTGGAATACGCAACCGGTCCTGCAATCGAGCGCGCGCAGCTGGAACCGGACCGCCCCGGCCGATGCCGCACAGGCCACGCTCGCCCCGGAAGCGGACGACCTGAAGGGCCCGCTGACCTTCGGCTACGCGCTCAGTCGGCTGTCCCCGAGCCCGGCCCGCAACCAGCAGCGGGTGGTGGTGATCGGCGATGGCGATTTTCTCTCGAACGCCTACCTCGCCAAGGCCGGGAACCTGGCCCTGGGCGAGCGCATGGTCGACTGGCTGCTGGGCGACGACGCACTGGCGGGCGTGCCGCGCACGGCGCCCGACGGCCTGCTGCGCCCGACCCACCTGCAATTGGGCGCAATCACCTTCGGCTACCTGGTCGCGTTGCCGATCCTGCTGATCTTGATCGGCCTTGCGATCGCCTGGCGCCGGCGCCTACGGTGACCCGCGCGAACCGCAATCTGGTGGTGCTCACGATCGTCGCGGTGGCGTTGGTCGCGGCAGTGCTGTGGCTCGGCCGACGCGCATACCTGCGCCATCCGCCCACGTTGACCCCGCTCGATCCCGCCAAGGTGACGAAAATCGAGCTGGACATCCCGCCGCTGTCCTTGCAGGTGTTCGAACAACGCCATGGCGGCTGGTGGCGGGTCGAGCCCGCGGCGGCGCGCGCCGACGACGCGCGCGTGCAGCGCCTCGCCAGGCTCGCCGCGACGCCGGTTGCACGCTGGATTCCGGAGAGCGGCATCGATCTCTCGAAATTGGGGCTCGCGCACCCTTCGGCGACGCTGGTGGTGAACGGCGTGCGCCTCGATTACGGCGGCCTGGGCGCGATCGGCGACCTGCGCTATGTGCGGATCGGCGACATGGTGGCGCTGGTGCCGCGGCAGTATTCACCGGAAGTGATGCTGACCAAGGACGCCATCCAATAACCCCTGGCAAATCGCTCGTCATTCCGGGCGACCTGCAAGATCGAACCCGACTGCGTTTGCAGGATTGCAAACGCGAACGCCAAAGGCGGCGCGCAGCGCGAGCGCCATGGATGGCGCGAGTCAACCGGTTCCCAAAGCCATCGGAACCGATTCCGGGTTCCGCCCGCACCCGGTGCGGGCGGCCCCGGAATGACGGTGCTTGGACATTCGCCTGGTACATCGCCCCATTCAATTCGCAACGCCCCATGCCCGAACTTCCCGAAGTCGAAACTGCCAAGCGCGGCATCGCGCCGTTCGTCACGGGACACGTGGTGACGCGCGTGGTGTTGCGCCGCAAGACCCTGCGCTGGCCGATCCCGCGTGCGATCAGCACGAAGCTGCCCGGGCAGCGCATCGATGCGGTGGAACGGCGCGCGAAATACCTGCTGCTGCACACCAGGGCCGGCAGCGCGCTGCTGCACCTCGGCATGTCGGGCTCGCTGCGCATCGTCGATGCGGGGTTCCCGTTGCGGCCGCACGACCACTACGACCTGCTGCTGGATTCCGGCAAGGCGCTGCGCTGCAACGATCCGCGCCGCTTCGGCTGCCTGCTCTGGCAACCACCCGGGACGGTGCATCCGCTGCTGCAGGGCCTGGGGCCGGAACCGCTGGGCGATGCATTCGACGGCGACTGGCTGTGGCAGGCGTCGCGCGGGCGCAGCGCGGCGGTGAAAACCTTCCTGATGGACCAGTCCATCGTGGTCGGGGTCGGCAACATCTACGCCAGCGAGGTGCTGTTTGCCGCGGGCGTGCACCCGCAGCGCGCGGCGGGCGCCGTTTCACGCGCGCGCTATGCGCGCATTGCCGCGGAGGTCCGCCGTATCCTCTGCCACGCGATCACGCGCGGCGGCACCAGCCTGCGCGACTTCATCGCGCCCGATGGCGCACCCGGCTACTTCGAGCAGGAGCTGTTCGTGTACGGCCGCGCGGGCGAGCCCTGCAAGGTCTGCGGCACGCCGATCCGCTCCCGCGTGATCGGGCAGCGCATGACCTATTGGTGCCCGCACTGCCAGCATTAGGAAACTTCAATTTTGCTCGTCATACCGGCGCAGGCCGGAATCCCGCGAGGACAGAAACCCGGCCGGTGGCCGGGATACAAGTCCAGACTGGACCCCGGCCTGCGCCGGGGCGACGATCAAGAGGGATGACCACACCTACAACGCATCGGCGTCCAGTTCACCCGTCCGAATCCGTATCACCTGGTCCAGCGTCGAGATGAAAATCTTGCCGTCGCCGATCTTGCCGGTGCGGGCGGCGTGGCTGATGGCCTCCACTGCGCGTTCGACCAGGTTGTCGGGCAGCGCGATCTCGAGTTTGACCTTGGGCAGGAAATCCACCACGTATTCGGCGCCGCGATACAGCTCGGTGTGGCCCTTCTGGCGCCCGAAACCCTTCACCTCGGTCACGGTGATGCCGTTGACACCGACCTCGGACAGCGCCTCGCGCACGTCGTCGAGCTTGAACGGCTTGATGATGGCGGTGATCAGTTTCATGACGGCAAGCTTACCCGAGAGTGGGATCGAAGAGCGGCTCGACCGAAGCGGCCGTCGTGGAAAATCCGGGACGGAGCCCTTGGCCAGGTATCTCTTCGCCATGGCTGGCAGCTCCGACAGCCGCTCTGACGGCAGCTTCGATGCCCGTTCTGGCCCCGCACATGCTGGGCAGCTTCGACGCGGCCTGCACGGTCGAAGCCGCGCGCATGGACAAACGCATGGCTTCGCGAAAAGTCGGGGCATGGAAGCCCGTTCTGGTCCCTCATATCCGAAGGAACTCGTATTCTTCGCGTCCTCGGGTCTGCCGCGACCAGGGACGATCGCACCAAAATGTAGGAAAATCCCTACACCGCAACAAGACGTCCGCCGATACCCGCGCCGTTCCCGGTGCCGTACGCTGCGGGCGCATCGAGGCTACGACATGGTTGACGTGCACTCCATAGACCAACTCGCGCACCGGCTGGCTACCCTGGTTCCTCCGGGACTGGCGCAGGCGCGGGACGACATGGAAGCCAATTTCAGGGATGTGCTGGCGCACGGATTGCGCCGCCTCGACCTTGTCACCCGCGAGGAATTCGACGCCCAGCGCGCCGTCCTCGACCGGGCGCGCGAGCAGGTCGCGCAACTGGAAAAGCGCGTGACGGAACTGGAAGCCATCCGGAAGGCTTGAATCACCGCCGGTTCCGGTGAGCGATGACGCCGACCGCGAAGGTCGGCGTTTTTCGTTTCGGGGGGACCATGCATGAGCCTGGCCGTTGCACTCACAAGGGCTTCCGAGGGCGTCGCGGCACCGCTGGTCACGGTGGAAGTGCACCTGTCCGGCGGCCTGCCCGGCACCTCCATCGTGGGCCTGCCCGAGGCCGCCGTGCGCGAGGCGCGCGACCGGGTGCGGGTCGCGATCCAGAACACCCAGTTCGAGTATCCGGCGCGGCGCGTGACCGTGAACCTTGCGCCCGCCGAACTGCCCAAGGACGGTGGCCGCTTCGACCTCGCGATCGCGCTGGGCATCCTCGCGGCCGGCGGACAGGTGCCGCGTGAAACCCTGAAGGGTTGCGAATTCCTGGGCGAGCTCGCACTGTCGGGCGAACTCCGGCCGGTTCCCGGCGTACTGCCCGCGCTGCTGCGCGCGCGTCACGGCAAGCGTTGCGTGATCGTTCCCGAAGGCAACGCACACGAAGCGGCGTTGCTCGGCGACGTCGAGGTACGCGTGGCGCGCACCCTGGCCGAGGTCTGCGCGCACCTGCGCGGCGCGGAAACCCTGCCGGCGCCCGACGCGGCTCCGACGCAAGCCGCGTGCGACGCCGTGCCCGACCTCGCGGACGTGCGCGGACAACTGCAGGCGCGGCGGGCGCTGGAAATCGCCGCGGCAGGCGGCCACCACCTGTTGATGTCCGGGCCACCCGGCACCGGCAAGTCCATGCTGGCCCAGCGCCTGCCCGGCATCCTGCCGCCGCTGAGCGACGCCGAGGCGATCGAAGCCTGTGCGGTGCGCTCGGTCGCGGGCGAACCATTCAACGCGGCCGATTGGCAACGGCGGCCCTACCGCGCGCCGCACCACACCGCCTCGGGCGTCGCACTGGTCGGCGGCGGTTCGCATCCACGGCCTGGCGAAATCTCGCTCGCCCACCACGGCGTGCTGTTCCTCGACGAGCTTCCGGAATTCGACCGCCGCGTGCTGGAAGTGCTGCGCGAACCGCTGGAATCCGGCCGCATCGTGATCTCACGCGCCGCGCGCCAGGCCGAATTCCCGGCGCGCTTCCAGCTGGTCGCGGCGATGAATCCCTGTCCGTGCGGCTACGCCGGCGATGCGGACGGCCGCTGCCGATGCACGCCCGATGCGATTGCGCGCTACCGGGGCCGTATTTCCGGTCCGCTGCTGGACCGCATCGACATCCTCTGCGACGTGCCACGCATGTCGTTGACGGAACTCAATGCAAAACGCGGCGCACACGACGAGGATTCCGCCACCGTTCGGAGTCGCGTGATCGCGGCGCGAAACGTGGCAATGCAGCGCGCCGGCAAACCCAACGCGATGCTCGCCGTGCGCGAAATCGAACGCGACTGCGCCTTGGGCAACGCCGAGCGCATGTTGCTGGAACGCGCGATGGAAAAACTCTCGCTGTCCGCGCGCGCCTACCACCGCGTGCTGCGCGTCGCCCGCACCATCGCCGACCTCGGCGGCAGCGAACGCATCGCCCGCGAGCACCTGGCCGAGGCGGTGCAGTACCGGCGCGCACATTCGTAGGGAGCGGGAACCGACCTTCACACCACGTCAATGACTTGAACAAACCTCGTCATTCCGGACGCGACGCAGTCGCGACCCGAAACCCGGCCCCCAACCGTCGTCATTCCGGCGAAAGCCGGAACCCAGCGACGTTGACCGAACGCCAGCGGAAGTCACTGGGTCCCGGATATCGCTTCAGAACTGCGTTTGCAGGATTGCAAACGCGAACGCCGAAGGCGGCGCGAAGCGCGAGCGCCATGGATGGCGCGAGTATTCCGGGATGACGACAATGTGTAGCTGGCGCGGGAGCGGTGGGCTCAACGCTCCGTTTGGGCGGCAACAAAACCCTCGTCATTCCGGACGCGACGCAGTCGCGATCCGACTGCGTTTGCAGGATTGCAAACGCGAACGCCGGAGGCGGCGCGCAGCGCGAGCGCCATGGATGGCGCGAGTCAACCCAGTGACTTCGATTTGGCGGGCAAGACGCCGGGTTCAAGCTTGCCCGGGATGATGGCGGCGCTCGTTTGCGTCAGGATATTCGACGACAGCGACGTTGGAAGGAAGCAGTCACGCCTCGTCCCACACCTTGTGCGCCGGATCGAACTCGACCGTCACGCGCTCCTGCGCGCGCACGCCGAAGCCGCACACGGCCAGCGGGCCTTCGGCCATCGGTTCCAGGCCGAACGCCTGCTCGATCTCGACTTCGTTGATCGCGGCGGTGATGAATGCGCCGAGGTTCAACTCGGTGGCGGCGAGGTACATCGCCTGCGACAGGTGCCCGGCATCCAGGATCACCGCGCGATACGCCTTGGCGTGGTTGCGGTATTTCCAGAAATTGCGCTCGAAGCGCGACACCAGCGCGATCTGCAGCGGCGCACCGGCGTAGTACGCCTGCGCGGCGACGAAACGGCGCGCCAGCGACGCGGCGGTTTCCGCATCCAGTTCGCGCAGCGGTTCCAGCGCGTGCGCGACCGGATGGTAGTGATACAACCCCGCCGGCACGCCTTCGACACGCTGCACCAGCAGATACGCCTCGGTCGCGTGCAGGCCGCCCGCCGACGGCACGCCCTTCTTCAGCAGTTGCACGCCGGGCGCGTAATCGCTGACCGCGCGCGCACCGAAGGCACGAACCAGCACCGCGGAAAACGCATCGAACGACAACGGCGCCGGATCGAAATTGCGGCAGGTGACGCGCCG
>DASURP010000032.1:0-21837 GCA_036279975.1 Rhodanobacteraceae bacterium | reverse complement strand
GGGCATCTGGATGGACGAGGTGCCGGTGCCGGAATACGGCCACAACGACGTGCTGATCGAGGTCGAGAAGACCGCGATCTGCGGCACCGACCTGCACATCTACAACTGGGACCAGTGGGCGCAACGCGTGATCAAGCCGGGCCTCGTGATCGGCCACGAGTTCGTGGGCAAGATCGTGGCGTTGGGCAGCGAAGTGCGCGGTTACCGCGTGGGCCAGCGCGTTTCCGCCGAGGGCCACATCACCTGCGGCATGTGCCGCAACTGTCGCGCCGGACGCCCGCACCTGTGTCCGCACACCGTCGGCATCGGCGTCAACCGCAATGGCGCATTCGCGCAATACGTCGCGATGCCGCAGTCGAACCTGTGGCCGGTGCCCGATTCCATCCCGTCGTCGCTGGCCGCGTTCTTCGATCCCTATGGCAATGCCGCGCACTGCGCGCTGGAGTACGACCTGGTCGGCGAGGACGTGCTGATCACCGGCGCAGGGCCCATCGGCGTGATCGCCACCGGTATCGCGCGCCATGTCGGCGCACGCAACGTCGTGGTCACCGACGTCAACGATTACCGCCTGCAGCTCGCCGCCGACATGGGGGCCACGCGCATCGTCAACGTCTCGAAGCAGTCGTTGCGCGACGTGCTGGGTGACCTGCACATGGAGGGCTTCGACGTGGGCCTCGAGATGTCGGGCAATATCCACGCCTTCAACGACATGCTCGACTGCATGTACCACGGCGGCAAGATCGCACTGCTCGGGATCCTGCCCAACGGCTCCGGCATCGACTGGGACAAGGTGATCTTCAAGGGCCTCACCCTGCACGGCATCTACGGCCGGCGCATGTACGAGACCTGGTACAAGATGACCCAGATGCTGTTGACCGGCTTTCCGCTGCAGAAGGTGCTGACCCACCAGCTTGCCATCATCGATTTCCAACAGGGTTTCGACCTGATGGCGTCGGGCCAGTGCGGCAAGGTGGTGTGCAGCTGGAATTAGAGTCGAAACACGGGACTCGGAAACAAAATGAAACGAAGTCGTCATTTCCCGGTCATCTCGACGACAATTGCCGGCAGGCGGGCTCCCGGGAAGTCGCTGTCGTAGGAGCGCGCCTGCGCGCGACCCCTTTCGCAACGGGACAGGGAAAGAGGTGGATCCCGGCCATCGCCGGGATGCCGGGAACAGGATTTTCGCAATTCGAGGCTCCAGCATGACCTACGCAGCCCAACAACGTCTCAGCGAAGAACTTGCAGCCATCCGCGATTCCGGGCTGTACAAGGACGAGCGCATCATCACCTCGCCGCAGTCGGCCGAAATCACGCTGGCCGATGGCCGCAAGGTCCTGAACTTCTGCGCCAACAATTACCTTGGCCTCGCCGACCATCCGCGCCTGATCGAGGCGGCGAAGAAGGCGCTGGACACGCACGGCTTCGGCATGGCCTCGGTGCGCTTCATCTGCGGCACCCAGGACCTGCACAAGCAGCTCGAACACGACCTCGCGAAGTTCTTCGGCACCGACGACGCGATCCTTTACGCCGCGTGCTTCGACGCCAACGGCGGGCTGTTCGAGCCGCTGCTGAACGAGCAGGACGCGATCATTTCCGACGCGCTGAACCACGCCTCGATCATCGACGGCATCCGCCTGTGCAAGGCCAGGCGCTACCGCTATGCCAATGGCGACGTCGCCGATCTCGAGAAGCAGTTGCAGGCCGCCGACGCGGCGGGCGCGCGCACCAAGCTCATTTCATCCGACGGCGTGTTCTCGATGGACGGTGTGGTCGCGCCGCTGGACAGGATCACCGCGCTCGCGAAGAAGTACAACGCACTGGTGCACATCGACGAATGCCACGCCACCGGCTTCCTCGGCAAGACCGGGCGCGGTTCGGCCGAAGTGCACGGCGTGCTGGACAGGATCGACATCTTCACCGGCACGCTCGGCAAGGCACTGGGCGGCGCGGTGGGCGGCTTCACCACCGGCCGCAAGGAAATCATCGACATGCTGCGGCAGCGGTCGCGGCCGTACCTGTTCTCGAATTCACTGCCGCCGGCGCTGGTCGCCGCGTCCATCGAAGTGCTGAAGATGCTGGACGAAGCCGGAAACCTGCGCGAAAAGCTCTCGGAGAACACGAAGTATTTCCGCGAAGCGATGACGAAAGCCGGCTTCGAGATCAAGCCCGGCGACCACCCGATCGTGCCGGTGATGACCCATGACGCCAGGCTTGCGCAGGCAATGGCGGGGGGCCTGCTGGACGAAGGCATCTACGCGATCGGGTTCTTCTTCCCGGTGGTGCCGGAAGGCAAGGCCCGCATCCGCACCCAGATGTGCGCCGCGCACACGCGCAAACACCTGGATCGCGCGATCGCGGCGTTCACCAAGGTCGGCCACGAGGTCGGGTTGCTGAAGGGCTGACTTGCGTCGGGGCGATCGAATCGATTCATGCGGTCCCACTGCGCCTGCGCGTTGTCGCGCCGGCTTCACGGTGATCGACCGGCAGTTGCGCGTCACCGAAACCTGGGTCAGCGGGGCGGCGCGGGCAGCCTGAAACAGCGCGCGCCGTTCGGATCAACGTCCGCCGCCCGTCAGGGTGTGGATTTCGTCCTCGCTCAACCTTCGCCAACCGCCCCTGGGCAGATCGCCGAGCTCGAGCGGTCCGATCGCGACGCGCATCAGGCGCAGTACCTGGTGCCCGCAAGCAGACAGCATCCTGCGGATCTGGCGGTTCCTGCCTTCGCGCAGCACGATTTCGAGCCAGGTGTTCCGACCCCCGCCACCGATCACATCGACCGCCTCCATGGTCAGGCGTTCGCCCCGATCGACCACCCCGGCGCGCAAGCGTTGCAGGGTGGCCTCATCGGGCACGCCGCGAACCTGCACACGGTAGGTTTTCCCGACGTGCATGCCCGGGTCGGTGATGCGGGCCGCCCAGGCCGGATCGTTGCTCAGCAGCAACAGCCCTTCGCTGGCCTTGTCCAGCCTGCCCACGGGCGCGAGCCACGGCAGGCCCGCGCCGCGCAGCAGCGCATAAATGGTATCGCGACCGTTTTCGTCGGCGGCGCTGACCACCAGTCCACGCGGTTTGTTGACGGCAATGCAGATCCGCTCCGGCACACGCACCGCGACACCGTCCAGCTCGATGCGGTCACGTGCCGGATCGACCGGAGATTCGGGATCGAGTGCCACCCTTTCGTTCACGCTGACGCGGCCCGCCAGAATGCGCCGCTCCGCTTCGCTGCGTGAACACAACCCCAGCCGTGACAGCACGCGTGCCAGGCCATGGCGCGGCGCGGCCCTGTCCTGGCGCCGTTCGCTGGTTGCACCCGGCGGGTGGCGTTGCCGCATGCACGGGATCTCGCTTTGGTATCACCGGATTGTGTGCGTACGGCGTGCGAAAAAGAAGCCCGGCTTGCGCCGGGCTTCCGGTACTGCGTTGCGAATGTCGTCGATGAACCGGCTGCATCCGGGCGACTTACATGCTGCCGCCCTGGGGCTGCTCGACCTTGAACTCGACGCGACGGTTGCGCTGACGGCCTTCCGCGGTGTCGTTGGTATCGACCGGGTTGGACTCGCCGAAGCCCGTCACCGCGGTGATGCGGCTCGGATCGACGCCGTGCGAGGTCAGGTACTGGTCGACGATGTTGGCACGCCGTTCGGACAGGCCCTGGTTGTACTTGTCGGAGCCGACCGAGTCGGTGTAACCATCGATCTCGATCTTGACCTGTGGATACCGGTTCAGGGTATCGACCGCCTGGTCCAGGATCGCGAGCGAATCGGACGCCGGCGGCTTCAAGGTCGGACCGATGTCCTTCTCACCCGTCTTCGGACGATCGAACTTGAAGTTCACGCCACGCAGGTCGATGACCACGTTCTGCGGCGGCGGCGGCGGCGGGGCAGCCGGCGGCGGAGGCGGCGGCGGGGCAGCCGGCGGCGGAGGCGGCGGCGGCTGGCCCATCTTGAACACCAGACCGACGGTGGCCATGGAATCCAGCCACTGCTTCGGGCCGTAGGTGTGCGGCAGGCCCGGACCGGCCAGGCCGGCAGCCACTGCCGAGGTGGTGTCGCGGTAGTAGCGCGCGGCGAGTTCGCCGCGCAGGGCAATGCGGTCGCTGACGTTGTACAGCACGCCTACGCCGACCGTGGCACCCGGACCCCAACCGCTGTCGCCGGAAACTGCAGCGTGGCGCCACATGCCGGCGCCGGCCATGATGTACGGGCGCCATTGCGACGAGGGATCCATGAAGTACCAGCGACCCGCGACGTCGAGGCCAATGGTCTCCCACTGCTTGCCGGCGCGGATGGATGAATCCTTGTAATCGGCGTTGTCAACCGTACCCTCGATGTCCATGGTGAAATGCGGATTCACCCAGAAACCGACACCGAGTCCGCCGATGGGGGACGCCTGCACCTGGCGATCGTTGTCGGGGATCACCACGCCGATGCGCGGCACGATGTACCAATTGCTGTAATCGGGGTTGGTGAAGCCACCCGTCGTTTCCGCCGCTGTACTCGTGTCCTGTGCGTGCGCGACCGACATCACGCCAACAGTACCCAAGGCCAGCGCGATGACCGCGAACAAGCCGTTACGTTTCATCGGAGAGTCTCCTCGTTGTTGATTCTTCAGGTACCGCCCTCTCGGTGCGATCCCTCTGCTTCCCATTCCTCAAGACTACTGCGCGGATATTGGCCCATCCAGTCCGGCCCGTCTCCGCTGCGGTTGAATCAGTTTAGCAAAAAACAAACAATTTTCACCGCAGGGCGTCTTTTTCGTTTATTTTCAACTCAGGCATGTTGATCCAGCGCAAACAAGTCCATGAATTGGGGAACCGACAATCCCAGCATGGTATCGGGCTGTTCACAAATTTTGACAATCCGGCCAGCCTGTGCGGCCGGCAGGCTGCCGGCCAGCGCCCGGTGGAACTTCTCCAGCAGGACCGGGATACCCTCGGCCCGCCGGCGGCGGTGGCCGATGGGGTAATCGATTGAAACCTTCGCGGTTTTCGAGCCGTCCCTGAAAAACACCTGGACCGAATTGCCGATATAGCGCTTGCCGGGGTCGAAATAATCCCTGGTGAATTGCGGGTTTTCGCGCACCGTCATCTTTGCGCGCAGCGCATCGATGCGCGGGTCGGCGGCCACCGCATCGCCGTAATCGGCGGCGGTCAGGCGTCCGAAAATCAGCGGCACCGCCACCATGTACTGGATGCAGTGGTCACGGTCGGCGTAATTGGCGAGTGGACCGGTCTTGTCGATGATACGGCTGCCTGCTTCCTGGGTCTCGATCTCCACGCGCTCGATCTGGTCGATGCGGTCCTTGACTTCCGGGTGCAGTTGCATCGCGCACTCCACCGCGGTCTGCGCATGGAATTCGGCCGGATAGCTGATCTTGAACAGCACGTTCTCCATCACGTACGAGCCGAACGGCCGCTCGAACTCGAAGGCCCTGCCGCCGAAGGCAACGTCGTAGAACCCCCAGGTTTTCGCACTCAACGCGGAGGGATAGCCCGGTTCGTCGGTGTTCACCGCGTTCAAGGCGTGGATCACCGCGCGCCGGCAGGCGTCGCCGGCGGCCCAGCTCTTGCGCGGCCCGGTGTTCGGCGCGTGCCGGTAGGTGCGCAGGGCACCATTGTCGATCCAGCTGTTGGAGACCGCCGTGATCACCTGCCCGCGGTCGCCGCCCAGCATAGCGGTCGTGACCGCGGTCGAGGCCAGCCGCACCAGGATCACGTGATCCATGCCGGCACGGTTGAAGGAGTTCTTCAAGGCGTAGCAGCCCTGGATTTCATGCGCCTTGATGGCCCAGCCCAGCGCGTCGCGCAGCGTCAGCGGCTGGCCGCCGTTGCGCCGGTTCGAGCGCGACAGCCAGTCGGCCACCGCCAGCACCGCGCCAAGGTTGTCGGAAGGGTGGCCCCACTCGGCCGCGAGCCAGGTGTCGTTGAAGTCCAGCCAGCGGATCTGGGTGCCGATGCAGAAGGCGGCCTGCGCGGGATCGAGCTCCAGCGCGGTGCCCGGCACCCGCGCGCCACCCGCCAGCGTCGCGCCCGGCACGATCGGCGCCAGGTGCCTGACGCATTGCGGAAACTTCATCGCCAGCATCGCGCACGCCAGGGCGTCCATCAACATGTAGCGCGCGGTTTCCCACGCTTCCCCGGAGTCGATCCGGTAATCGAGCACGTATTCGGCGATGTCGACCATTGGCTGGTCGGGCTCGGGGCGGACGGCGGAACGGATATCGACGTGGCGCACGGGCGTTTCCTGTCGTGGCGGGCAAAGCGGCCGGTTATTTTGCCAGAGGCCCGGCAGGCTTGACGATCGCTGCGTGGCGGACCGACAATTCCGAGGTTGTCCCGAAAGGGAGTAGCACCGGGCCCGTTCCCGAGCCGGGCCCGTGTGGCGATCGTCAGCACGGACGCACCCACGTCCCGGTCGCCACGGCGGTTCCCAGCACCGCGCGCGAGACTTTCGATATCCCGTGCCGTAACCGCGGAGCGGGTGGTTCGATCGTTGCCCGCGCCGGAGTACCGCATGCCCCCCATCGAAGCCGTCTTCCACAACCCGTTCGACATGGTGTTCTGGAGCGGGCTGGCTTCGATCATCGTGATCGACCTGGTACTGGCCGGCGACAACGCGATCATGATCGCGCTGGCGGCTCGCAACCTGTCCAAGCGCCACCAATTCCGCGCGATCTTCTGGGGCACGGCCGGCGCGATCGTGGTGCGGGTCGCGATGACGGCGGGCGTGATCTGGCTGCTCAGGATCCCGGGCCTGATGCTGGTCGGTGGCCTGGTGCTGCTGCCCATTGCGATCAAGTTGCTGCGGCAGGACGACCCGGGCCACGCCCCCCGCCACCCCCTGCGCCGCGCCAACGATTTCTGGAGCGCGATCGGCACGATCATGCTGGCCGATGCGTTGATGGGCCTGGACAACGTGCTGGGCATCGCCGGTGCCTCGGGTGGCCATCTTGGGCTCGTGGTGCTGGGCCTGTTGATCAGCGTGCCACTGGTGGTCTGGGGCTCCACCATGTTGCTGAGACTGATCGAGCGTTATCCGGTGATCATTTACATCGGCGCCGCGGCGATCGCCTGGACCGCGGCCCGGATGATCACGCGCGATGGCCTGCTGAAGGCCTGGTTCGATGCCCACGACCCACTCCGCTACGCGGTGGACGCCGCGTTGGTGATCGGGGTCACCGGCCTTGGCTGGTGGATGCGGGAGCGCCAGCACCTGGCCCGGCTCAACGAGGCCGCGCCGTCGCGGGGCTGTCAGAACGACGAACCGGGTTGATCCAGGAACTCGAGCTCCGCGGGCGTGGACGCGCGGCCCAGCGCTGCATTGCGGTGCGGATAGCGGCCGAAGCGGTCGATGATCGCCTTGTGCTTCAACTCGAAGTCGTAATTGCGTTCGAGGCCGGGGTGCCGGAACAGCCGCTCCGCCTCGATGTGGATCACACGCGATTCCGAATGCATGAACGGCATGTACAGGAACGCGCGCCACGCGGCCGGCATGTCGCGGTCGGCACCGGCGCGAACGGCCTCCTGCGCCAGCACCAGCGCCATGCCGTCGCCGGCGAACGCCCGCGCATCGTCACGGAACAGGTTCCGCGAGAACTGGTCGAGCACGATGATCTCGGCCAGCCTGCCGCCGGGCGTATCGCGCCACGCCGCCAACTCGCCATGCAGCGCCGCACCGTGGACCGGTCCGAAACGCTCGCGGATCGCCGCGTCGAACGCGGCATCCTTGTTGAAATGCTGCTCCGGGGTCGCCTCCTCGAACCAGAAATGCAGGATGTCTTGTGGATTCACGCTTGCCATCGCCGGGTTGCCGGACCAGGGCGGCCGTTCAAAACCAGCTCCTGGGCTGTTTTTCACGGAACGACCCGGCAACCAGTTGGCTGTCGAAGCCCCGGGGCGCCTCGCCATTCGCCGCGTACAGGTAGATCGCAACCTGGTAGATCGTCTGCAGGGTTGACTGCACCAGCCCCAACGCGACGAGCCAGGCGATCAGGATCGCCCCGACCGCGATCAACACGGCGGCGCCGGCATGCAGGGCCAGGAAGAAAATGATCATGGCCGGCACGATGCCGAACAGCGCGAAGATCAGCCCGAAACTCACGTTGCCGATGATCTGCTCGCCCCAGCTGCGCTTCAACATCTCCACCGAGCGTTTGTAGGATTCGATCGGCCCGCTGCCCTCGGCCACCAGCACCGGCACCACCAGGAACGAGGTCACCGCCCAGGCCATCCCCAGCAGGCCCACCACGATGCGGCCGACGAACCCGACCTTCTCCTCGAGCATGCGCAGCAGCACGCCGACGGTGCTGGCCAGCAGCGTCCAGCCCAGGATCTGCGGCAGGCGCTGCCAGGCGAACGCCAGCCCGTAGCCCAGCGTCGGTTGTTCGCCGTCGATCTGCTTCAACACGCAGGCGATCAGGGCCGAGTTGAAGAAGATGATCACGAAATAAGCGAGGAAGTAGAACACGAACATCGCCAAATACATCTGCGCTGAAAGATGCACCGGTCCGGCGGGTCCGGGCTGCCCGGCCAGTCCGACGAACATCGGCACGGCGAACAGCGCAATCAGGATCGCCAGCGCGGCGCCGGAAACCAGCGGAAACACGATCAGGCGCTTGTCCTGCAGCAACATTCGCCAGGACGCGCCCATCAATTGCCAGGTACGTGCGAACTTGCCCATGCCGGCACCACCCCTGCGTGCGATCGGTCGGAGGGCATGATGCCCGAAACTGCGCCGGGCCGCAGCCCTTCGTTACTCGAGGTACTGCTTCATCCAGTCCACCCAGCGCCGGTACACGTCCGTCTGCTGCACGATGTCGCCCGGGAAATGCGTGTCGGCCGGGTAGGCCCAGAACTCGACGGTGACGCCGTTGTCGCGCAGGCCGTGGTACCACTCGTAGCTGTTGACCAGCGGCACGTTGGGATCGCCGACATCGCCCATGATCAGGGTGGGCGCCTTGACGTTGCGCACGTAGGTAATCGGTGATTGCTGGCGCCAGATGTCCCAGCCCGCGTCCGTCCACGGCGTCGAACCGAAGAAATACACGTCGCCCATCTGGTAGTAGGCGACCGTGTAGTCCATCACCCAGTCGGTCAACGCGGCGCCGGACACGGCCGCCTTCCAGTTGTCGTGGTGCCCGGTCAGCCAGGTGGTCATGTAACCGCCGTAGGACCAGCCTGAAACGCCGATGCGGGCGGTATCGACGATGCCCAGTTCCTCGACCGCCGCCAACCCGGCCATCACGTCGCGGCCCGGGCCATCGCCGGTGTCGCGATAGATCGCATGCTGGTAGGCATCGCCAAGGTTGATGCTGCCGCGATAGTTGGGCTGGAACACCAGGAAGCCCGCGGCCGACAGCAACTGCGGCAACGGCGAGAAACGCTCGCCGGACGCGCCCTCCGGCCCGCCGTGGATCACCAGCACCAATGGATAATTTTTGCCCTTGCGGTAGCCCACCGGATACGTCAGCACGCCATCCTCGTCGAAGCCATCCAGCTGCCAGTGCACCGATTCGGTGCGGCCCAGGTCGAGCTGGTCCACGAACCCGTTGACGTCGGTCAGCCGGCGCGGTTTCGCATCCACCGAGGCCAGCACGTACAGTTCGCCCGGGTGCGTGGCCGTCTCGCCGATGAACGCGACCTCGCCGTTCCTGGCCACGCTCAAGTCGCCACCCGGTTGCACCGCGCCAAGATCGAGCCGGCGCGCCGCGCCCGACCACGGCTGCGCCCACAACACGGATCGGGTTCCCAGGTCACCCTGCAGCAACAGCGCCCTGCCCCCGGGCAACCAGGCGAACGCATTGAAATTGCGTGCCAGCGCGACAGTGGCGTCGCGCGTGGCGCCATCGCCGCCCACGTACACCGCGTTGCCGTTGTTCTGGTCGCCGTTGCGTACGCGCGAAAAAGCGAACGTCTTGCCGCCGGCTGCGTACGCGAACCCGCTGGCGCCCTGCGCGTCGACCAGCACCGCGGGCTTGCCCTTGCCATCCGCGGCCACCTCGGCGATCACCGAGCGGAACGATGGACCCCAGTACGGACTCGGGAACTTGGTGAACACGATGGACTTGCCGTCGCGGCTCCACACCAGCGGCGTCGCGCCCTCCTGGTCGGTCTGCAGCGAATACCCGCCTTCGGTGAGCCGCGTCGGCGTGCCGCCGTCCGCCGCCACCACCCACAGGTGCCACGACGCGAGCGCCTTGCGCAGCAGGAAGTTGCCGTCAGTGACCTGGAACACCTTGTTGTGCGCCTTGATCGCCTTCTCGTTGACCGGCGGATCCTGGCTGATGTAGGCGATGCGTGCGCTGTCCGGGCTCCAGGTGAACTCGTCCACGCCTTGCTTTGCAGCGGTGACGAGGCGGGCGTCGCCGCCGGCCAGCGGCAGCACGTAGATCTGGTTTTGCTTGGTCTTGGCGTCTTTCGCGAGGAACGCGAGGCGGGTGCCATCCGGAGACCAGCGCGGCGAGGACACGTCCTCGCGGTCGTGCGTCAATGCGCGCTTCGCGCCGCTGGCCACGTCGACCACGTCGATTTCGGTCGCGTGCTTGTCGGTCTTCCAGATCGGGGTGCTCACCACGAGCGCAACCGATTTGCCGTCGGGCGAAAGCTGCGGATCCGAAAGCCTCACCACTTTCTGCAGGTCGTCCAACTGGAATGGCGACGCCGCCTGCGCTGCCAGCGGAGCGCCCACCAGCAGCAGGACGAGCACGGCCAGCCACCACCCGCGTACATGATTCATGGCGTTGCCCCTTTGCAACCTGCGTCATGACGGACGCGACCGCCGCAGCATAGCTTGCCGGCACGCCACGGTCACGGCATGCTCGCCGGAATGGCCGCGCCCGACACCACCGCCCCTTATCCGCACCTGCTTGCGCCGCTCGACCTGGGCTTCTGCACCCTGCCCAACCGCGTGCTCATGGGCTCGATGCACACCGGCCTCGAGGACCGCGCGCGCGATTTCGGCAAACTGGCCGAATACTTCGCCGCGCGCGCGCGCGGCGGCGTGGGGCTCATGGTCACCGGGGGTTTCTCGCCGAACATCCAGGGCTGGCTGAAGCCGTTCTCGAGCCGCCTGTCCTCACCCTGGCAGGTCGCGCCGCACCGGCGCATCACCGGCGCCGTGCACGCAGCAGGCGGGCGCATCTGCCTGCAAATCCTGCACGCCGGCCGCTATGGCTATCACCCCTTTTCGGTCGCGCCGTCGGCGCTCAAGTCGCCGATCACGCCGTTCACGCCGCGCGCGCTGGGCGAGCGCGGCATCGAGCGCACCATCCGCGCCTTCGCGCGCTGCGCCAAGCTCGCCCAGGACGCCGACTATGACGGCGTCGAGGTGATGGGCTCGGAGGGCTACCTCATCAACGAGTTCCTCGCCGAACGTTCCAACCAGCGCACCGACCGCTGGGGTGGTTCGGCCGAGGCCCGCATGCGCTTTCCCGTCGAGATCGTGCGCCGCACGCGCGAAGCCGTCGGCCGCGATTTCATCGTCATCTACCGCCTCTCGATGCTGGACCTGGTGGATCGCGCGCAGGCCTGGGACGAAATCGTTGCGCTCGCGAAACAGGTCGAAGCCGCGGGCGCCACGCTGATCAACACCGGCATTGGCTGGCACGAGGCGCGCATCCCGACCATCGTGACAAGCGTCCCGCGCGCGGCGTTCACCTGGGTCACGCGCCGGATGAAGGAATCGGTGGGCATCCCGCTCATCACCACCAACCGCATCAACATGCCGGAAGTGGCCGAAGCGGTGCTGGCGCGCGGCGACGCCGACATGGTGTCGATGGCGCGCCCGCTGCTGGCCGACCCCGAATGGGTGGCCAAGGCGCGCACCGGCCGCACCGCGCTGATCAACCCCTGCATCGCCTGCAACCAGGCCTGCCTCGACCATGTGTTCGAGAACAAGCGCGCCTCGTGCCTGATGAATCCGCGCGCGTGCTTCGAAACCGAGTTGGTGGACGCGCCGGTTCCCAAGGCAAAACGCTTCGCGGTGGTCGGCGCCGGACCCGCCGGACTCGCGGCCGCGACCACGTTGGCGCAACGCGGCCATGCGGTGGTGCTGTACGAGCAATCGCACGAAATCGGCGGCCAGTTCAACCTCGCCCGCCGCATCCCCGGCAAGGAGGAGTACGCAGAGCCGATGCGCTACTGGGGCAACCTTTTGGCCGAACACCACGTCGAAATGCAGCTGGGCGTGCGCGCGGAGGCAGGCATGCTGCAGGCGCGCGGCTTCGATGCCGTGGTCATCGCCACCGGCGTCACTCCGCGCGATCCGCACATCCCGGGCCAGGATCATCCGATGGTGCTGGGCTACCACGACGCGGTGATGGGCGCTCGACCCATTGGCAGGCGCGTTGCCATCATCGGCGCCGGCGGCATCGGCTTCGACGTGGCGGAATTCCTCACCCAGGACGCGCCTTCACCCGCCACCGACATTGCACGCTGGGCCCGCGAATGGGGCGTGGATACCACGCTCGGACAACGTGGCGGGCTGGACAGGCCCGAAACCGAACCGTCACCGCGCGAGGTGTGGTTGCTGCAACGCACGGCCGGGCGTCCCGGCAAGCGCCTCAACAAGACCACCGGCTGGGTGCATCGCGCCGCCCTGAAGGCCAAGGGCGTACACATGCTGGGCGGCGTCGCCTACGCGCGGATCGACGACGCCGGCCTGCATATCGTCAGCGACGGCAAACCGCAAACCCTGGCGGTGGACAACGTGATCGTCTGCGCAGGCCAGGAATCCAACCGCACGCTCGCCGATGAATTGATCGCGCTCGGCGTCGCGGTGCACGTGATCGGAGGCGCCGATGTCGCCGCCGAACTCGACGCCAAGCGCGCGATCCGGCAAGCCACGCAACTCGCCAGCGCGCTTTAGACATGCGTTCTGTGCCGCGAACGCTGCGTTCACGCCGCGCCGCTTGATATACCGCCCGCACGTGCCGATATTGATGGGAGTCTTACACCCAGGAGATCACGATGAAGCTGTACAGTTTTCCAGGTTCCTGCGCCCTCGCCACCAACATCGCACTGGAATGGGTCGGCGCGCCCTATTCGCTGGAGCTGATCAAGAAGGAGGACCTCGACAAGCCGGAATTGCGTCGCTTGAACCCGAACCACAAGGTCCCGATCGTCGACATCGACGGATGGATCCTGTACGAGAATGCGGCCATCCTGAACTACATCGCCGACACTTTCCCGCAGGCCAAACTGGGCGGTGACGGCACGCCCAAGGGCCGCGCGGAAGTCAACCGCTGGCTGGCGGTGATCAATTCCGACATGCACCCCGCCTACAAGCCGCTGTTCGGTTCCACGGCGTACCTCGAAGACGAGGCCATGATCGAAAAGACCAGGGCGCACGCGCGCAAGGAGTTGCGCAGCTACTTCGAGCGCCTGGACAGGCAGCTTGCGGGGCGCGACTGGATCGCCGGCAGCCGCTCGATCGCCGACCCCTACCTGTTCGTGCTGTTGCTCTGGACCCACGCCGTCAAGATCGACCTTTCGGGCCTGGACAACCTCAAGAAGTTCGAGCAGCGGATGCACGCCGACGCCGGGGTCAAGAAGGCGCTTGGCGCACAGCATCTTGACAAGGCGGCATAAGCACGCCCTCGACAACATGCTGCACGAAAAAAGGCCGCGCGCTGCGCGGCCTTTTTTTGTGTCGCCATGCGGGCGCGACACGCGACCCGCCGACCACAACATACGCCCGTGCCGGCCGACCTGGATTCCGGCCTGCGCCGGAATGACGAGCCTGGGCGCCAGCCGAAACAATCTCCCGTCGCCCGGTGCATGGTGCCGTCTTGTCCTTCCCGAAGGCCGGGTCCAGCCGTTCTGCCCGAACACCGGATTTCGGCCGGCGCAGGACGGCGAAGGCAGGGTGCCGGAGCGAACATCGGCATGGTCGATGGCCCGAAGGGCGGACCGCAGGATGCGGTCGGCAATGCCGGCTATCTTTTCTCGATCGGCACGTAGGCCTGGTCTTCCGGCCCGGTGTAATTCGCGCTCGGGCGGATGATCTTGCCATCCTGGCGTTGCTCGATCACGTGCGCGCTCCAGCCGCTGGTGCGCGAGATCACGAACAGCGGCGTGAACATCGCGGTCGGCACGCCCAGCATGTGATACACGCTGGCCGAGTACCAGTCGAGATTGGGGAACATCTTCTTCAGCTCCATCATCACGTTCTCGATCCGCTCCGAGACCTCGAACGGGCGCGGATTGCCCGCGTCGCTGCACAGCTTGCGCGAAATCTCCTTGATGATCGCACTGCGCGGATCGACGATCGTGTACACCGGGTGGCCGAAGCCGATCACGATCTCCTTGTTGGCAACCCGCCTGCGAATGTCGGCCTCGGCGTCATCGGCGGTCCGATAACGGCTGATGATTTCCATCGCCACCTCGTTGGCGCCGCCGTGCTTGGGGCCGCGCAACGCACCGAGCGCGCCGGTGATCGCGGAATAGAAATCGCTGCCGGTACCCGCGATCACGCGCGCGGCGAACGTGGACGCATTGAACTCGTGCTCCGCGTACAGGATCAGCGACTTGTCCAGCGCATTCGCCTGCAACTCGCCCGGCGGCTTGCCGTGCAGCAGGTGCAGGAAGTGCGCGGCGATGGTCACGTCATCGGTCTCGACTTCGATGCGGCGGCCGTTGTGCGAAAAGTGGTACCAGTACAGCAACATCGAGCCGAAGCTCGCCATCAGGCGGTCGGCGATGTCGCGCGCGCCGGTCGCGTTGTGGTCGTGTGCCTCGGGCAGCACCGTCCCCAGCACCGAGCAGCCGGTACGCATGACATCCATCGGATGCGTGGAAGCCGGCAGCAGCTCCAGCGCGACCCTGACCGGCTGCGGCAGGCCGCGCAGGCGCTGCAGCCTGGCGCGATACGCGTTCAATTCAGCCCAGGTCGGCAGGTGCTCGTACACCAGCAGGTGCGCGATCTCCTCGAAGCTGGCCTTGGTCGCCAGATCGTGGATGTCGTAACCGCGATAGTGCAGGTCATTGCCGCTGCGGCCGACCGTGCACAGCGCGGTGTTGCCGGCGGCGACGCCCGACAGCGCCACGGATTTCTTGACCTTGGGCAGGACTTGTACGTTGTCGCTCATCGTTGTCTCCGTTTCAATGCAAACTGTCGCTGATGGATCCGTGACTGGCCTGGCGGGTTGCAGGTTCAGTTGACGAAGATCGTGTCCTTGGCCAACTTCGGACACTGGGCAACCGGCTTCACCAGCTGCGCCAGGGATTTGTAACCGACCAGATGCTGGTCGCTGTAGCGCCAACATTCACCGAGGGTCGAGCAGTAGCAGATGTCGATCAAGGTAAGGTGTGTGACCGCGGCAGCCCGGAAGCGCGCGTAGTCGTCCTTGTCCGCGAACTGGATGGCCGTCACCTTCTCGCCCGGAGCCAGCACGTTCGGGTTGAGCGTCATCTGCGAATACCGGTGCGGGACCGTACCCAGCGCCGTCAGCACATGCTGCCAATCCGGCTGCGGCTTGCCGTCCACGAAAACCTGGGCACTTTTCACGATCGCCGGGCCGACGCCCTTGTTGATCACCTCGATGGAATCCTCGTTGTCATTGTTGCCAGCCACCAGCCACGGCCACACTTGCGCCTGCACCTGTTTGGTCTGGATCTCGGCAATGTAGTGCTCGATGTACGCGGTGTAGCCTGCGACAAGAAGAGCAAGAAAGCCAATCAGCGAGGCGATGATCGCGGCCACAGCGTCCCACTGGATCCGACGGCGTTCGGTGGCCGTCGGCATCAGCTTGTCGGAATCGGGGGGCACGGAAGACATGGCGGGTCAGTCGTCGAACTGTTGCGGCGCGGGCACGGCCGGACACTTGCCGACCGGGATGCGAACGTTCCCGTTCCCTTTGGTCGTGTCGTTGACCCAGCAGTCGCCCAGCGTTGAGCAGTAGCACACCTTGAAATCCAGCTTCGCCCGCCGGGCGGCATCGCGGAAGCGCTGGAAACTCGCGTGGTCCATGAACTTCAGCCAGTCGAGCGTTTCACCCGCAGAGAGCACGTTTCCGTTGAACGTGCTCTGCCCATAATTGATGGGTTCGAGTAGCAACGAGCGCATCACCGCCGCCCAATTGTGCTGAGGTTTTCCGTCAACCAGAACCTGCGCGCTTTTGACGATCGCGGGCCCGACGCCCTTGTTCATCCACATGTATTCGGTCTGGTTGTCGCTGTTGGCCCACAGCAGGTACGGCCACACCTGCGCGCTCACCTGTTGGCGCTGGATGTAGGCGGTGTAACCGGCCACGGCCAAGGCCAGCAAGCCGACCAGCGAGGCGACGATCGCGGCCAGCGCATCCCAGCGGAGAAACCGCGCCATCGTGGAGGGTGTGCCCGATTCGGAATGGTGTGGATCATCGGACATGGCCGGCTCAATCCTTGCGCTCGCCCGCGAACAATTCGTCCAGCTTGTCTTCGTAGGCGTGGTAACCAAGGAAGTCGTACAGCTCCTCGCGGGTCTGCATCTGTGGCACGTACGCCTTCTGGGTGCCTTCGCGCCGCACGGTTTCGTAGAAGCCCAGCGCGGCCTTGTTCATGGCGCGATACGCGCCGCAGCAATACAGCGCGATGTCCACGTTCGCGCTGCGCAATTCATCGACGGTGAAAAACGGCGTCGAACCGAACTCGGTGAGGTTGGCGAGGATCGGCACCTTCACCGCCGCCTTGAACTTGCGGTAATCGTCCAGCGTCTTCATGGCTTCGGGAAAGATCATGTCGGCACCGGCTTCGACATAGGCGACGGCGCGCTCGATCGCACTGTCGACGCCTTCCACCGCGGCAGCGTCGGTGCGCGCCATCAGCACGAAGTCGCGATCGGTCTTCGCATCCACCGCGGCTTTGACGCGATCGACCATTTCCTCCTTCGGCACCACTTCCTTGCCGGGCCGATGACCGCAACGTTTCTGGCCGACCTGGTCTTCCATGTGCACCGCGGCGACGCCGATGCGTTCGAACGCGCGGATGCTGCGCGCGATATTGAAGGCGCCGCCCCAGCCGGTATCGATGTCGACCAGCAGCGGCAATTGCGTGGCCTCGACGATGCGACGCGCGTCGGTGAGCACGTCTTCCATCGTCGAGATGCCGAGATCGGGCACGCCCAGCGAATTGGCGGCCACGCCGCCGCCCGACAGGTACAGCGCCTGGTAGCCGACGCGTTTCGCCATCAGGCCGGCGTAGGCGGTGATCGCACCGACCACCTGCAGCGGTGACTCGGCGGCAAGCGCGGCACGGAAACGTGCGCCTGCGGAACGGGATGCGCCCATGCGGCCTCCGGCAAAACCGTGATTTTAACCGATCCGCAGCCCGTCGACTCACGCTGACGCCGCGAATGCGCATCAATCCGGCCGTGGCCTCGCCCACGATTCGTGGCTGTACACGATGCGCCAGCCCTGGGGCAGGTGCTGCCACACTTCGGTGACGACAAACGGACTGGTGGCGGTCTTGCCGTCCGGCAGCGTGTACTGCGCGTTCATGTGCAGCGTCACGATTTCCACATCCGGATCGAGTGCCATGAACTCGGGTGCGCCATTCGATGAATACTTCGAATTGCGCTTGCCGCGGCTCCACCACCTCACTTGCTCGGTGTGCAGCGCCTTCCACCCGTGGATCACGCGACCGTTGACTGCCGACACCAGACTGGGGCCGTGCAGCATGAACGCCATGAAGGCACCGGCGTCGCGCGCGCGGGCGGCCTTGCCCATCCTGGCCATCAACGGCCGGATCGCTTGTTCCGCGGGCGACGCCGCGGATTGCGCAAGGGCGCTTTCCGCAAGCAGGCCCGCACCGATCATCGCAACCATCACGAGCAAAAGCCGTTTCATGTTTCTCCTCCTCCCGGGTTTCACGGCTGGCGCGACGCGGCATACGCCGCGACCGCGATCATGTCCTGCAAGGTCAGGTGCGAGGCTTCCGTCCGCATCGGCACGGCTTCGGCGTTGTTGCGTTGGCCGGTGCTGAACAGGATCAGCTGGCGCACGATGTAGGTCGGCGAACGGCCCGCCAGCGGTGGCGCGACGCCGATGCCCGGCGTGTCCGCACCGCGCAGATCCGTACCGTGGCAGGATTCGCACGCTGCTGCGGAACCAACACCACGCGCGGCGATCCGCGCGCCTGCCTCGATACTGCCGGGCGGGACGTAGGCGACGAACCCGAAGCGGGTGTCGCGCAATTCGGTGCGCGCGATGTCGGTGGACGTCTCGATGATACGATCGCCGATCGATTCGCGTTTTCCGTCAGCATCCGGCACCAGCATCCAGTGCGCGACGTGTATCTTCGGCACCGTGGCGGTTTCGATCACGCGCGTCCAGGGTTTGAACGTCAACTTCGAAAAATATTCGGCGGCCAGCTTCAGGTCGGCGTCGGTGACGTTGCGCGCCTCGGCCGGCATGAAGCGCGTGGTCTCGGGCCGCCCGGTCACGCGCTCACCGCTGCGGAACGCATTCACCTGCCCGATGATGTATGAGGCCGGCAGGCCGGCGAGCGGCGCGTTCTCCGGCCTGCCCTGCCCCGTCGGCAAGTGGCAGTACGCACACGCCCACGCCGGCTTGCGCCCGCGCGCGACGATCCGCGGCATCGGCGGATGATCCCGCGGAAACCAGTCCGGGGCGTTGAACATGTCGTCGTAGTCGGACAACGTGTAGGTGCGCGTGCTGTCCGGCACTCGCAGCGGCTTGTGCATGTCCGGCTTGGGCGCGCGCGGGTCGGCCGGCGGGTTCAGCGGGAAGGCCCAGGCCATCGCGGCACGGATTTCCGGATCCAGTGTCTCCGGTGCGCTTTGTCCGGACGCCACAAGGCACGCGACAGCGGCCGAGATCCCCGCCAGGACCGACACCGGCATCGCAGGTTTGTGCATGTGCGGCTCCTGTCAGGTTGAGGGCTTGCGTGACGCGGCATAGGCCGCAACGTCGATCATGTCTTCCAGCGTGAGATGCGAGACCTCGAACCGCATCGGCGCTGCGCCCGGGTTGGTGCGCTGACCGAGACGGAACCGGATCAGCTCACGCACGATGTAGATGGGTGGGCGTCCGGCCAACGGCGGAATGTTGCCCACACCCTGCAACTTCGCACCGTGGCAGGATTCGCATGCCACCGCCGTTCCAACGCCCTTCGACGCGATCACCGCGCCAAGTTCGATGCTGCCGCACGGCACGTAGGCAATGGCCTCGAAATGATCGTCACCGGCTTCGAAGGCCTTGAAGTCGGCCGGTGTCTCGATGATGCGCTGGCCGATCGATTCGCGGGCGCCGCCCCGGTTCGGCACCGGCACGAAATCCCTCCAATGGGTTTTGGGGACCGTCGCGGTTTCGATCACGCGCGTGCGCGACGTGTGCGGCAGCGTCGGGAAATAATCCGATGCAAGGCGCAAATCCGCGTCGTTGATCGAGCGAGCCTCCCTGGCCATCACCTCCACAGCGCGTGTACCCTGCCGGAATGCCGTGATCTGTTCAATGATGTACGCCTTGGGCAGACCCGCAAGCGGAGGCGACGTGATGTCGCCCTGAGCGTTCGGCCGATGGCAATCCGCGCACGGGAACGGGAACCCTGGCTTGTCGTGTTCCATCACCATGCGCGGCGCAGGGAGATGATCCTCGGGAAACCAGTCCGGGAAGGAATCGCCGGCGTCGAGCTGCGCCCGTGTGAAAGTTCGCGTGCTGCCGGGCACGTGCACGATCTCGTGCGGTTGCGATTTTGGCTTCGACGACAGCCGCGGCGCGCCCGGGTCTGGCGAGTGCGCTTTCGGGAACACCCATGCCATTGCTGCGCGGATCTCCGCACTCGGCGGAAGCAGAGCGGTGTGCGCATACGCGCATCCGCACAAGGCGAACACCAGGATGGCCGCGGCGAGCAAGACCATTTGCATCGATGATCTGCCCATGCGCATCGTTTCCCTCCTTGAATGCATGTCGGAAAATCTGGTCGGCTGCAGCGGGTACCACTTCGACTTCTCCCCGACGTTCATCTCCTTGCTGCGGTGTCCGGCCGGTACGGCAGGCCCAGCTTCGCCATCACCGCCATGAAGCGCGGATCGTTGCGCAGTGGATCGAAGGTCGGCAAACGCAGCCAGCGCAATCCGTTGAAGCGTTGGCCGATCGGCGCCATTCGCACCCACGTCTCGAGGCTAGCGAGCGCCTGCTCGCGCGCACCCAGTTGGACGTACCAGAACGCCGGGCCGAGCTTGCCCAGTTTGGCGATCTCGACCACGTCCAGACCAGCGACCTTCGACATCAGCGCAGGCCGCAGCGCCGGATCGGCACAGGCCCGAATCAGCGCCTCGATCGTCGCCGGGTCCTGTCCGGCCTGCACGGCGGCCGCACGCGCGGTTGCTCGCGCCATGTCGTAGCGGCCCGTATACAGATAGGCAAGGGCAAGATGAAAGCGCGCGTAGGTGTAGTCGGGCGAGTGGTCCAGCACCTTGCGGAACTGGTCGATTGCCTCTGGGAAGCGGTGCTCGTTCATCAGCTCGAAAGCAAGTATGTAGCGGGGATTCGGCGCCAGCGGATCGAGCGATACCGCAGTGTGTTCCTCCCTCAGCGCGGCCTCACCCGCACCCACCGCATTCAGAAGTTGCCCGTATTGGTTGTGGATTTCCGACGAACCCGGGCTCAACGCCAGCGCCTTGCGGTATTCGCGCTCGGCGGCGGCAAAGTCAAGACGGTCGCGCAATACGTTGGCCAGGGAGGCATGCGCTTCGCCTGATCGCGGATCAAGTGCCATTGCGCGCCGGGCCGACTGTTCCGCCGCCGCCAGGGAACCCGGCCAGTCGGCAAGCTGGTACCAAGGCAGCAACTCCTGCGTTTGTGACAGCGCGGCCCAGGCGTTGGCGAAACCCGGATCGCGTGCTGTCGCCTGCTCCAGCAGCAACACCGCGTCCTTGAGCGCAGAACCGCGGTGGGCAATGCTGGCGATGCCTTGCAGGTAAAGCGCGTGCGCCTGCGGATCGACGGTGGTCCTGCGGATCAGCGGCTGACCGTTGCCGCCAACCAGCTGCACGCGCAGCTTCCCGGCAATGGCTTTGGAGATCTCGTCCTCGACCGCGAAAATGCTGGTCAGCTTGCGGTCGTACTTCTCCGACCACAGGTGGTAACCGCTGCGCGTGTCGATCAACTGCGCGGTGATCCGCACGTAGTCGCCGGACTTCTGCACGCTGCCTTCCAGCACCGTTGCCACCCCGAGCGCCTTGCCGACCTTGCGCAAGTCTTCTTCCTTGCCCTTGAACGCGAACGCCGAAGTGCGCGCGGCCACCTTTAGATGCGGGATCTGCGCCAGCGCGTTGAGGATCTCCTCGGTGATGCCGTCGCTGAAGTAGTCGTTCTTCGCATCGCCGCTCATGTTCACGAACGGCAACACCGCGATGGACTTGGCGGGTGTGGCTTGCGTTGCCGAATCGGCCGGCGCGTGGCGGCGGACGAAATAACCCGACGCCAGCAGCACCACCGCCACGGTCAACACACCGATGATCGCGAAGTCCAGCTTGCGCGCGGCCGTATGCCGGCTGGGCGCATCCTCGGCCACATCCGACTCGCGCCTGAATCCCTGCGGCGTCCATTCGTAGAGCCACGCAAAGGCGATCCAGAACGGAAAGCCGATCGCCGCTGCGACCAGGAACCCGCGTGCGATCCATTCGGGCGCACCCACCACCGGCGTCAACTGCGCGATGCCTTGGGCCAACGCCCACACCGCGCCGGCGTACAGCACCGCCGCGCGCAACACGTTGCGGCGCTTGAGTTCCGCGAAGAATGACGGCTTCGCATTCATTGCGATCGTTCACCCTCCGGCACGTACGGCAAGCCCATCTTCTCCAGCACCGCCTGGAAGCGCGGATCATTGCGGACGGGGTC
>DASURP010000031.1:0-2127 GCA_036279975.1 Rhodanobacteraceae bacterium | reverse complement strand
ACTGACGATCGCGAACGCCTGGATGCCTTCGCCTTTCCCGAACGGCGTCATGCCTTCGCCGCTCGTCGCATTGATGCCCACGGCGTCGGGCGCGACGCCGACCAGCGTCGCGACGCTTTGCTTCATCGCGACGCGCAACGGCTCGATCTTCGGTGTCCGCGCCTCGATCGTCACGCCGACGTTGTTGACGCGATAGCCGGCCGCCTCGACGCGCGAACGCGCGACCTTCACGTACTCGCGGCTGTCGGTGATGCCTTGTGCGCACATCGCGTCGGCGTAGCGCGAGAACGCGTCGTCGCCGAGCGCCTGCTCGAGCGCGCGGCACAGCGCATGCAGGACGACGTCGGCGTCGGAGTTGCCTTCGAGGCCGCGCGCGCCGGCGACGCGCACGCCGCCGAGCAGCAGCGGGCGCACCGGATCGGCTGCGAAGCGGTGCGAGTCCTGCCCCATCCCTATCCTGAACATGCGTCCTCGCCGAAATGCAGGAAATGTAGGGTCAGAGACACTGCTGTCCAAAACAGACGTGGGGCCGAATCAGGCTCCTTGATTCGATGTGTTTATGGATGGTTCTCGGTCATTTTTGACATTCGTGCCGCCTGCTGTCCAAGATCAGCCGAGTGCAAGCGGCACCTGCGGATGCGCGGTGGGATCGGGCGGCGGCTCGAATGGCTGGTTGAGCCAGGCGCGCAAGTCGCGATGGGTAAAGAGATTCATGCGCAGTAGGGCGACCAGATTGGACAAGCTCCAGCCAAACCGGGAGAGGAATTGCAGGTAGCGCAAGAGCAGCATGGCGATTAGTGCCGTCCAAATCTGAATCTGTACGGCATTAGCGGTGGTGCCGACAAACGTCTTGATCTTCAGGTTCTGCTTGAGCGCTTTGAAGAACAGCTCGATCTGCCAGCGATCCTTGTAGATCGCGGCGATGGTGCTAGCGCCCAAGCCGTGGTGATTGGTCAGGAACACCAATGTTTCCTCGCTGCCCTCGCGACGCGCCTCGATCCGGCGCAGCAGGTGGGGACACCGGTTCTGGGCGCGCGGCTGAGTGAACCGAATCGTTTCGTCGGCCAGGATGCCGCGGTGTTGCGGCGGCGCATGTTGCTCGACTACTTCGTAGCAGGCGTTGCTCTTCATGCGGGTCACGAAGTACACCCCGTGCGCGGTCCAGTTGCCGAACAGCACGTAGTCGTCGTACCCCCGGTCATCGACCACGATCGTGCCCGGCGCGAACGCGATTTGATGGGCGATCTTGACGTCGGCCACCGCGCCTTCGGTGATGACGCCGAAGCTCGGCAGGTAGCCATCGTGATCCAGCACCAGATGCAGCTTCACCGCACCTTTGGTACGCGTGTACCGCGCCCAATCGAACATCGACAGGCACAGCTCGATCAGCGTCGAATCCAGGCTGACCAGTTTGTTCTTGAAGCGGAACTTGCGCCGCGCCTGCCCCCGCACCTTGGCCGCCAGCGTGGCCGATAACGTGTGGAACAACTGCTCGAACAGTTTGGCCGGCCGGTGCTCGTTGGCATAGGCCAGCGTGGACCGGCGCGGCGCCTCGATGCCCAAATGCGCCAGCTTGCCTTCGCAGCTCTTAAGCCCGCCCTCAATCTCGCGCAGCGAATGCGCACGTCCCAACTGACAAAACAGCATGGCCACCAAATGGCCCCAGCTGGAAAAGCCCTTCGACCGCTTCTCAGCACCGGTGACCTTGACCAGACGCTCGAAGTCGTAGCGCGACACGAGCTTGAGCATCTGGCTGAACATGCTGCATGATGCCTTCACGTTGGGCCTCCATCGGTTAGGGCTGGTGGGTTTGGCGATTCACCAAACCCTACACCCCTGGATGGCCCAACCTCTCTCCTGTTTTGGACAAGAGTGGGTCAGAGACGACTTTCGCGTGCGGTGCGGAAGTCGTCTCTGACCCTACTTATCGCGGCTACTGGAGCTGCGGCTTCTTCAGTAGCGCGCCGCGATCCACCGAGCGCACCGTCACCTGCGTCGCCTTGCCGTCGCGCGCGATTGCAAGCGGCACGTCGACGCCGGCGGTGCCGCGCTGCCATACGCTGCGGTAGAAATCGGCCAGCCCCGCCACCGGCTCGCCGGCAACCCCGCGCACCGTGTCGCCGAGCT
>DASURP010000030.1:0-5237 GCA_036279975.1 Rhodanobacteraceae bacterium | reverse complement strand
GCGGTGTGCACCGGGATCGCGAAGCCGATGCCCTGGGCGCCGACGTCGCGGTCCAGCATCGCGGTGTTGATGCCGACCAGCTGGCCTTCGGCATTGACCAGCGCGCCGCCGGAATTGCCGGAATTGATGGCCGCGTCGGTCTGGATGAAATCCTCGTAGGGCGACAGGCTGAGCTGCCGCTGCAGCGCGCTGACGATGCCCATGGTCACGGTCTGGCCGATCCCGAACGGGTTGCCGATCGCCAGCACCACGTCGCCGACCTGCGCCGGCTGCGGGTCGATCCGGATGGTGGGCAGGGTGCCGGCGTCGATCTTGAGCACCGCCAGGTCGGTGTCGGGGTCGGTGCCGACCAGCCGGGCGTGGGCCACGCGGCCGTCGTGCAGCATCACCTGGATGTCGTCGGCGCCGGCGATCACGTGGTTGTTGGTGAGCACGTAGCCGTCGGAGGTGAAGATCACCCCGGAGCCCAGGCTCTGCTCGCGGCGTTTCAGGGCCGGTCCGGCGATGTTGCCCAGCATCTGCTGCATCAGCGGGTCGGCGAACAGGCGCTCGGTGACGATCTTGTCGGCGTAGATATTGACCACCGCCGGCGCGGCGCGGGCGACCGCGTCGGCATAGGAAACCGGTTCAGACACGGCAGCGTCGGCGGGGGTTGGCGTGGCGGACATGCCGGCGGGCCCCGCGACCTGGTTGCGCAGGCGCGCGCCCATGCCCGGCCAGGCCAGGCTGACCAGGAACGCGATGGCCAGTCCCGCGACCACGAACTGCAGGACGAAAAGCAGGGGCTGGAGCTTGCGGAGCATGGGGGACACGGCCTCGTCGGACGCCGTCGGATTGTGCGCTCACGAGGCGAACGCTAAACTAACACGATTTTGGGGCCCGACGGATGGCGCGGGTGCGGCCGGGGGATGGCCGTTCATCCGGGTCGTGCGAGGCGAATACGTACCCCGCGGCCGGCGTCAAGGGCCGCGGCCAAACGCAGCGCGGAGAGGCAGATGGCGGACGAAAGCATCAACAAGGGCCGGCGCAGGTTCCTGGTTTCCTCCACGAGCGTGATCGGCGCCGGCGGCCTCGCCCTCACGGCGCTGCCTTTCGTGAAGACCTGGCTGCCGAGCGCGCGCGCCGAGGCGGCGGGCGCGCCGGTCAAGGTGAATCTTGCCAAGATCGAGCCCGGGCAACGCCTGGCGGTACTCTGGCAAAAGCAGCCGGTGGACATCGTCAACCGCACCCCCGAGCAGTTGAAGTGGCTGCCCCTGCAGGACCCGCGCCTGCGCGACCCGGGGTCGAAGGAATCGCAGCAGCCCAGGTATTGCCAGAACCCGTGGCGCTCCATCAAGCCCGAGTGGCTGGTGTTCGTCGACATCTGCACGCACCTGGGCTGCGTGCCGGACTACGCGGGTGCGATCAAGCCGGAACCATGGGACTCGGAATGGAAGGGCGGCTACTACTGCCCCTGCCACCACTCGCGTTATGACATGGCCGCGCGCGTGTACCAGGGCGTGCCGGCGCCGCTCAACATGGTGGTCATGCCGTACCACTACATCGACGACAGCCATATCGAGATCGGCGTCGACCCGAGTGACGACGAGATCAAGAAGATCATCGCCGCCAACGCGAAACTGGCAGCTGCCGCGCAGCAGAAAGGAGCCGCGTAATGGGTGCGTTCACGCAATGGTTCAACGAGCGCGCGCCGGGGCTGGGCGTGGCCTACAAGAAGCACATGACGGAGTACTACGCGCCGAAGAACTTCAACGTCATGTACTACTTCGGTTCGCTGGCGCTGCTGGTGCTGGTGAACCAGATCGTCACCGGCATCGTCCTGACGATGTTCTACAACCCGAGCGCGGCCGGCGCGTTCGATTCGGTGCAATACATCATGCGTGACGTGCATTGGGGCTGGCTGGTGCGCTACATGCACGTGACCGGCGCCTCGATGTTCTTCATCGTGGTCTACCTGCACATGTTCCGCGGCCTGATGTACGGCTCGTACAAGAAGCCGCGCGAGCTGGTGTGGCTGCTCGGCATGCTGATCTTCCTGGCGCTGATGGCCGAGGCCTTCATGGGCTACGTGCTGCCGTGGGGCAACATGTCGTACTGGGGCGCCAAGGTCATCATCACCCTGTTCAGCGCGGTGCCGTGGATCGGTGAAACGCTGGTCCACTGGATCATGGGCACGCTGTCGGTGCCGGGCGATGCCACCCTCAACCGCTTCTTCGCGCTGCACGTGGTGGCGCTGCCGCTGGTGCTGCTGCTGCTGGTGGTGCTGCACCTGGGCGCGCTGCACGAAGTGGGCTCCAACAACCCCGACGGCGTCGAGATCAAGAAGCACAAGGGGCCGGACGGCCACCCGCTGGACGGCATCCCGTTCCATCCCTATTACACGCTCAAGGACCTGGTTGGCGTGGGCGTGTTCCTGATCATCTGCGCGATCATCATCTTCTTCGTGCCGACCGTGGGCGGGTTCTTCCTCGAACACGACAACTCGATTCCCGCGAACGATCTGGTCACCCCGGCCACCATCAAGCCGGTGTGGTACTTCACGCCGTTCTACGCGATCCTGCGGGCGATCCCCAGCAAGGGCATCGGCGTGCTGGCACTGCTGCTGTCGATCGTGGTGCTGTTCCTGGTGCCGTGGCTGGACCGCGGCAAGGTCAAGTCGATCCGCTACCGGGGGCTGGCCTACAAGATCGCGATCACGGCCTTCGCGGTCGTGTTCGTGCTGCTCGGCACGATCGGCGCCGACGTGATGCCCACGTGGCTGGGTTACCTCTACGGAAACGACCCCCAGGCGGTGGTCAGCATCAACCTCACGATCGCCCGGATCCTGACGATCCTGTATTTCGCGTTCTTCGTGTTCCTCTGGGTTTACACATTCTTCGGGTTGGAGAAGACCAAGCCGGTTCCGGAAAGGGTGACCACGCATGTCTGACAAGAATTCCAGCGCGCCCATGCGCACCCTGTCCGCCATCCTGCTCGCGCTCGCGGCGGCCTTCGTAGTGTCGCCGACTGCCCTCGCGGAAGAAGGCGGCGGTTACCCCGACGCCAACATCAACGTGCACGACCAGGCCTCGCTGCAACGCGGCGCACGCCTGTTCATGAACTATTGCGTGGGCTGCCATTCGCTGAAGTACCTGCGCTACTCGCAGCTCGCGGATGGGCTCGGTCTCACCGAAAAACAGGTGATGGAAAACCTGAACTTCACCGGCGCCAAGTTCGGCGAGCCGATCGTCTCGTCGATGCCCGGGGCCGACGCCGAGAAGTGGTTCGGCACGCCGCCGCCGGACCTGTCGCTGGAAGTCGGCGCCAGGGGCGCCGACTGGGTTTCCGCCTACCTGAAGTCGTTCTACCTCGATTCCTCGACGCACACCGGATGGAACAACACCGTGTTCCCGGGCGTCGCGATGCCGTTCCCGCTGTGGCAGTTGCAAGGCGAGCAGGTGGCGGTGATGAACCCGCCCGAGAGCGGCCAACCGGCCACGGTCAAGGAGCTCAGGCTCGCGCATCCGGGCAGCATGACGCCCGGCCAGTACGACCAGGCCGTGCGCGACCTCACCTCGTTCCTGGCCTACGTGTCGGCGCCGGACGAACTGACGCGCAGCCACATCGGCGCCTGGGTGGTGCTGTATCTGGTACTTTTCACCCTGTTCGCGCTGGTGCTGAAGAAGGAATACTGGAAGGACGTGCATTGATTGACGGGCGCTCCGTCGGACCATCGATGCCGCCTGCAACCGGGACTGTCGCGTCACCGGACCCGGGGTCTGCTACCAGGCCTTGAACGCCCAAAGGGGACACTGGCATGATCCAAACCGCACACACCACCCGTACCATGCTGACCCTGTTCACCGCGCCCGACGACGTGCAATCGCACCGGGTGCGCCTGGTGCTGGCCGCGAAGGGTGTGGTCTATGACCGTGTCGAGGTGCCACCGGGCAAGCCGCACGAGGAGTTGCTGTCGCTCAACCCCTACGGCGACACGCCCACCCTGCAGGACCGCGACATGGTCCTGTACGAGCCCGACGTGGTGTGCGAGTACATCGACGAGCGCTATCCGCATCCGCCGCTGATGCCTGTCGACCCGCTGTCGCGGGCGCGGCTGCGGCTCGCCTGCGTGCGCATCGATCGCGACTGGGTACCGGAAGTCGCGCACATCCGCGCCGGCGGGCGTGCGGCCGAGGCGGCGCGCAAGCGCCTGCGCGATCATTTGATGACCGCGCTGCCGCTGTTCAAGGCCGCCAAGTTCTTCCTGAATCCCGAGATCAGCCTCGCCGACTGCCTGGTCGCGCCGGTGGTGTGGCGGCTGCCGTCGTTGGGCGTGTCGCTGCCCAAGGACGCCAAGCCCATCATCGATTACGGCGAACGCCTGTTCCGCAGCCAGGGTTTTGCGCGCAGCCTCACCGCCGACGAGCGCCTGCTGGGCGAATTGTGACCGAAGCGCCGGCCATGACCTCCAATCGTCCGTACCTGCTGCGGGCGGTCCACGAGTGGATCTGCGACAACGGACTTACCCCCTACGTCGTGGTCGATGCGGGCAAACCGGGCGTGCAGGTGCCGCCCCAGGCGATCAGCGAGGGCCGGGTGGTGCTGAACCTCGCGCCGCGCGCGGTGGCCAGGCTCGAAATCGGCAATGATGCGATCACCTTCATGGCCCGCTTCGGCGGCGTCAGCCACGCGGTCAGCGTGCCGGTCGCGGCGGTGCAGGCGATCTATGCGCGCGAAAACGGACAGGGCATGTTGCTGGCCGAGGATGCGCCGGGTGCCGCGCCGGCGGTCGATTCGCCGGGCGCCGGATCGCCGAAGGCCGCGACGCCTGCGCTGCAGGCCGTCCCCACCCCCGCACAGGATCCGACCGCGTCCGAAGACGACGGCGATGCCTCGTCGTCCGGCAACGGCGAGCCCGACAAGCCGCGGCCCAAGGGCAAGCCCACCCTGCACGTCGTGAAATGACGTGCGCTGCGTGTCCCTCTCCCTTCGGACAGGGAGGCGCGCAGCGCCGGGTGAGAGTCCGATTCCTCACGCATCGTCACGCGGCATCCCTGTCTTGTTCCGTGCCGTCCTCCCGGCGCGGGCCGGGACCCATGCCTTTCCCCCCTCCCTCGGGGAGAGGGTGCCCCGAAGGGGCGGGTGAGGGTTCGGCCCTCGCTGGAACGATTCATCTTCGTGCTGTTTCGCTCGCTTCGCGAGCATGTGACGTTTTCGCAATGGTTCCGCTCGCCTACTCGCCACATCCCTGTGGCTCG
>DASURP010000029.1:0-5708 GCA_036279975.1 Rhodanobacteraceae bacterium | reverse complement strand
GCTGCAGTCGGCCAACCAGTACACCGATACCAGCGTACAGGCGGGCGATGCGGCCACCCTGAAATCCGCAGACGCCTACACCGACACCCAGACCCAGGAGGCGCTGCAAAGCGCCCAGACTTATGCCGATGCAGGCGATGCGCAAACCCTTGTACGCGCGGAAGCGTACACCGACAGCAAGCTGGCGGCGGGCTTCGTGACCCAGGACGCGTTCAACCAGTTCCAGCGGCAGGTGGACGATCGCTTCCACCAGGTAGACGTGCGGATGGCGCGTGTCGGCGCCATGGGCCAGGCGATGGGCGGCATGGCCGGCGCGATCGCAGCCGGCGACCGCACGCGGAACCGGATCAGTGCCGCAGTCGGAAGCTATGGTGGCCAGAATGCAATGGCGGTTGGCTACTCGCACCTGTTGCCCGGGCACGGCAGCGTGTTGATTGGCGGCTCCATCGCCAGTGGCGGTGGCACGGGCGGCACGGTCGGCGTCAGTTTCGGCTGGTGAACCGTCCGGTTCCTTGCCTCGCTTGAAAATGCCTGAAAATCCGTGGATTGCCGGGGCGGCCGCAGGGGTCGCCGGCGTTTCGGTGGTTGCAAAAAACCACCGGAATCACCATAATGGCCGTTCCCTGTTGCGGGGTGGAGCAGTCTGGCAGCTCGTCGGGCTCATAACCCGAAGGTCGCAGGTTCAAATCCTGCCCCCGCTACCAGATTTTTTGTCGGGGATGCCCTCCGGGGTGCCCCGATCCGCAGGATGCGGAACGCCGACTACTGGAAGCGAAAACGGCGAACTTAAGGAATGGGCCTCGTGCCCATTTTTTATTTTTGCAGTTCACGGAACGCGATGGAAACCGAAGCAATCGTGGCACGCGTGGCGCCGGCCCTCAGGGAACTGGGCCTGGAATGCCTGGGCGTGGAGTGGAATGCCGGCCACGGCGGCGGTTTGCTGCGCGTTTACATCGACACGCTCGCGGACGCGGGTGATGCGGCGAATGCGGTGAGCGTGGACGATTGCGAGGCGGCCAGTCGCGAGATTTCCGCGCTGCTGGACGTGGAAGACCCGATCCCCGGGCATTACGTGCTGGAGGTTTCCTCGCCCGGGATCGAGCGGCCGCTGTTCAACACGGTGCAGTTCGCGCGCTTCGTGGGCGCGGATGCGAAGGTGACGTTGAAGTTGCCGCGTGACGGGCGCCGGCGGTTGCGCGGCAGGATCGTCGCGGCGGCTGAGCGCCGGATCGGCCTGGACGTGGATGGCGAGCGCATTGACATCGCCGAACAGGACATCGAAAGCGCGCATCTGGTGCCGGATTGGGAAGCGCTGGGTTACACGCCGAAACCGAAACCCGGCAAGGGTGGCGCGAAAGTGGAGAAGGGCGCGCGCAAGCGCAGGTGTTGACTGACAAAGCCACTGGGTCCCCGCGTTCGCCGGGATGACGGGATTGATGATTAGCGAGGCCTGGTGGGCGTGACCTCGACGGAGCAGAAGAGATGAATCGCGAATTGTTGATGATCGTGGAAACCGTGGCCGCCGAGAAGGCCGTGCCGCACGATGTGATCTTCGGCGCCCTCGAGGCGGCGTTGGCGACCGCGGCGAAGAAGCGCTACCCCGAGGAAGAGCCCGACATCCGCGTGGCGATCGACCAGGAGACCGGCGATTACGAGACCTTCCGCCGCTGGGAAGTGATCGCGGACGATGGCGAAATGGAATCGCCCGACTGGCAGTTGCGCCTGATGGACGCCGTCGATGAACGCCCGGGCGCCGAAGTCGGCGAATACATCGAGCAGCAGATCGAGAACCCCGAATTCGGGCGCATCACCGCGCAGGCCGCCAAGCAGGTGATCGTGCAGCGCATCCGCGAAGCGGAACGCGCGCAGGTGGTCGATGCCTACAAGGATCGCGTGGGCGAACTGGTCAATGGCGTGGCCAAGCGGGTCGAGCGCGGCAACATCTACCTCGACCTCGGCGGCAAGGCCGAGGCGTTCATCCCGCGCGACAAGGCGATTCCGCGTGAAGCGGTGCGGGTCGGCGACCGCGTGCGCGGCTACCTGTACGAGGTGCGCTCCGAGCCGCGCGGTCCGCAGTTGTTCGTGTCGCGCACCGCGCCCGAGTTCATGATGGAGCTGTTCAAGCTGGAGGTGCCGGAGGTCGGCCAGGGCATCGTCGAGATCCGTGCCTGCGCGCGCGACGCCGGCGACCGCGCCAAGATCGCGGTGCTGGCGCACGACAAGCGCACCGATCCGATCGGCGCCTGCATCGGCATGCGCGGTTCGCGCGTGCAGGCGGTGTCGAACGAGTTGAATGGCGAGCGCATCGACATCGTGCTGTGGAACGATGCGCCGGCGCAGTTCGTGATCAATGCGATGGCGCCGGCCGAGGTGCAGTCGATCATCGTCGACGAAGACAGGCACTCGATGGATATCGCGGTGGCCGAGGACAAGCTGAGCCAGGCGATCGGGCGCGGCGGCCAGAACGTGCGCCTCGCCAGCAAGCTGACCGGTTGGGACCTCAAGGTGATGACCCAGGACCAGGTCGCGGCCAAGAGCGAAGCCGAGCAGGAAGCCGCGCGGCAGCTGTTCATGGACAAGCTCGAGGTGGACCAGGAGATCGCCAACATCCTGGTGCAGGAAGGATTTTCGACGGTCGAGGAAATCGCCTACGTGCCGACCGGCGAGTTGCTGGCGGTTGAGGGCTTCGACGAGGACATCGTCGAAGAGCTGCGTTCGCGCGCCAAGGATGCGCTGCTCACCGAAGCGCTGTCGGTCGAGGAGGATCTCGACGAGCACAAGCCTTCCGACGAGTTGCTGGCCCTGGAAGGCATGGACGAGGAAACCGCGTACACGCTGGCCGCGCGCGGCGTGGTGTCGCTGGACGACCTGGCCGACCAGGCCGTGGACGACCTGATCGACATCGAGGGCATGGACGAGGAACGTGCGGGCGCGCTGATCATGGCCGCGCGCGCACCGTTGATCGCCCGGCTGGAGCAGGAATCCGGTTGAAAACGCCACGGCAAATGCGGAGTGTTTGCCGGGCCGCGCTGATGGGCGGCCCGCAAGGCGAACCACATGGATGTGGTGAGTAACGCAGCGGCTTTGCAAGCTGCCCACAAGAGGTACGACACGATGTCAGAAATCACAATCAGGCAACTGGCGAACATGGTGGGCACCCCCGAGGACAAGCTGCTGGCGCAGCTTGCCGAGGCCGGCATGGAATTCGAAGGTCCCGACCAGGTCATCAGCAATCGCGAAAAGACCAAGCTGCTTGATTTCCTGCGCCACACCCATGGCAAGCAGGCGTCCACCGTGGCAGCCGCGCCCAAGCAGATTACCCTCAAACGGCGCAAGGTCAGCGAGATCACCGTCGCGGGTGGCCGCGGCGCCAGCGCCAAGACGGTCAACGTGGAAGTGCGTGCCAGACGCACCTACGTGAAGCGTGCAGCGGTTCCGGCTGTCGGGACCTTCGGCGACAGCGAGCGCGAGGACGCGCTGCGCAAGCTCGAGGTGTCGCGCGAGCAGCACGAGCGCGAGTTGGCCGATCTGGCCGAACAGGACCGTCGCCGCAAGGAGGAACAGGTCAAGCTCGAAGCAGCCGAAGCCGAGCGCAAGCGGGCCGAGGAAGCGCGCGCCAAGGCCGAAGCCGAGGCGGCGGCTGCGCGCGGTACCGAAGGGGCCACGGCTGCGGGTGCGGAAGAGGCCGATGCGGCGCCTTCGCGCACGCGCCGGCATGAGGCGCCCAAGCCCGCGCGCGACAAGGATGCCGCCGGGCACAAGCAGAAACGTTCGCGCGGCTCCCACCGCATGCGCGATGACGACGAGGGCGCCGCGCGCTACTCCGGTGGTGAATTGCATCTCACCGACGCAGAACGGGCGCGCCGTTCCACCCGCAAGCGCGCCAGGCCCAAGGTCGATCTTTCCGACATCACCGGCCAGCACGGCTTCTCCAAGCCGGTCGCGCCGATGCTGCGCGAGATTCCGATCGGCGAGACGATCGTGGTGTCCGACCTCGCGCAGAAGATGGCGGTGAAGGGTTCGGAAGTGGTCAAGGCGCTGTTCAAGATGGGCACCATGGTGACCATCAACCAGACGATCGACCACGATACCGCCGCGCTGGTGGTCGAGGAACTCGGCCACAAGGCGGTCGATGCGGAAGAGAAGACGGCCGAAACCGAACTCGCCGCGCACGTCGTCACCGACGCGGCCGAAGGCGAGAAGGCGCCGCGGCCGCCGGTGGTCACCATCATGGGCCACGTCGACCACGGCAAGACTTCCCTGCTCGACTACATCCGCCGCACCAAGGTCGCCTCGGACGAGGCGGGCGGCATCACCCAGCACATCGGCGCCTACCACGTCGAGACCCCGAAGGGCGTCATCACTTTCCTCGACACCCCGGGCCATGCCGCGTTCACCTCGATGCGTGCACGCGGCGCGCAGTCCACCGACATCGTGGTGCTGGTGGTGGCGGCCGACGACGGCGTGATGCCGCAGACCATCGAGGCCATCCAGCACGCGCGCGCGGCCAAGGTGCCGCTGATCGTCGCGGTCAACAAGATGGACAAGCCCGAGGCCAATCCCGACAACGTGCGGCAGGGCCTCGCCCAGCATGAAGTCATTCCGGAAGATTGGGGCGGCGACACCCAGTTCGTGCCGGTGTCGGCCAAGACCGGCGAGGGTGTCGATGCCCTGCTTGAAGCCATCGGCCTGCAGGCCGAGGTGATGGAGCTGAAAGCCGCGCCGGAAGGCCGCGCTTCGGGCGTGGTCATCGAGTCCAGCCTCGACAAGGGCCGTGGTCCGGTCGCGACCGTGCTGGTGCAGCAGGGCAAGCTTGCGCGTGGCGACTACGTGGTGTGCGGGGTCGAATACGGACGCGTGCGCGCGCTGTTCGATGAAACCGGCGGGCAGGTCGAGTGCGCGGGTCCCTCGATTCCCGTGCAGATGCTGGGCCTGTCCGGCGTGCCCGAGGCCGGCGACGAGTTCGTGGTGGTCGCGGACGAGAAGCTTGCGCGCAACGTGGTTTCCGAACGCGAAACCCGGCGCCGCGAGAAGCGCCTGGTCACGCGCACCAACACGCTGGAAGACGTGATGGCGATGATGGGCAAGGGTGATGGCCAGCAGAGCCTCAACATCCTCATCAAGGCCGACGTGCAGGGTTCGGCCGAAGCCTTGCGCGAATCGCTGTCGGCCATCAGCAACGAACTGGTCAAGGTCAACGTGATCGCCGCGGGTGTCGGCGGCATCACCGAATCCGACGCCACGCTGGCCTCGGCTTCCAAGGCCCTGCTGATCGGGTTCAACGTGCGTGCGGATGCATCGGCGCGCAGGGTGATCGAGCAGAATGGCGTGGACCTGCGTTACTTCTCGATCATCTACGACGTGATCGACCAGGTAAAGCAGGCGGCCTCGGGCCTGATGGGCACGGAGGTGCGCGAAGAAATCATCGGCATCGCGGAAGTCAAGGACGTGTTCCGTTCCTCCAAGTTCGGCGCGATCGCGGGTTGCCAGGTGGTCGAAGGTTCGGTCAAGCGCAACAAGCCGATCCGCGTGTTGCGCGACGAGGTGGTGGTGTTCGAGGGCGAACTGGAATCGCTGCGCCACTACAAGGACAACGTGGACGAAGTGAAGAGCGGCAGCGAATGCGGCATCGGCGTCAAGCAGTACAACGACGTCCAGCCGGGCGACCGCATCGAGTGCTTCGAGCGCATCGAGGTGGCAAGGACGCT
>DASURP010000028.1:0-18104 GCA_036279975.1 Rhodanobacteraceae bacterium | reverse complement strand
CGGCATGACAAGAACCGGATGGCAACGCCAGGCGTGACGCGCCACCATTGCCCCATGAACGCGAATCCGGCACGCACCATGCGACACGACCCGCTCGAGCAGGCCCGGCAACTGCTCGACCGCGGCACCGAGGCGCCCACCCTGCAAACGCTCTCGACCGCGGTCGGGCTGTCGCCGGCCTACCTGCAACGCAGCTTCCGCCGGCGCTTCGGTGTATCGCCGGCCGAGTACGCACGCGCACGCCGGTTTGCGGACTTCAAGCAGGCCCTGCGCCGCGGCGCCAGCGTCACCGACGCCGTGTACGGCGCGGGTTTCGGTTCCTCGAGCCGCGTGTACGAGTGCTCGGACCAACTGCTCGGGATGCCGCCCGCGCGCTACCGCAACGGCGGCGCGGGCGTCGCGATCCGCTACACCACCGCCGCCTCGCCGCTGGGACGCGTGCTGGTCGCCGCAACCGCGCGCGGCATCTGCGCGGTGTCACTCGACGATGACGACGAGGCGCTGCTGGCCGGGTTGCGCAAGGAATTTCCCAAGGCGGAACTCACGCGCGTCGATGCCGGCCGCGACGAATGGCTCGCCGACGTGCTGCAGCGCGTCGCCAACCAGCTGAAGGGCGGCGCCGAGGCGGACCCGGCCGCGCCGATACCGCCCCTCGATGTCGCGGCCACCGCCTTCCAGTGGCGGGTGTGGCAGGCGTTGACGCGCATCCCCGCCGGCGAAACGCGCAGCTACGCCGAAATCGCACGCGCGATCGGCGAACCCGGCGCGGCACGCGCCGTCGGCCACGCCTGCGGCAGCAACAAGCTGGCCCTGATCGTGCCCTGCCACCGCGTGGTGCGCGCCGACGGCACGCCGGGCGGCTGGCGCTGGGGCGTGCGGCGCAAGCAGAGCCTGCTGGAACGCGAGGCCGGCGCGCGGTCCGGCCGAAACGCCGATTAAGCCACCTTCAGAAGGTCTGATTGCACTCGTCATACCGGCGCAGGCCGGACTGCGTTTGCAGGATTGCAAACGCGAACGCCCCCGGATCAAGTCCGGGGCAGGCTGCGGCGGCCCAAAGGGCGAGCGCCATGGATGGCGCGAGTAATCCAGTAATCAAAAGAACCGCGGCCCGTGGCCGCGATACAGATCCGTACTGGGCCCCGGCCCCTTGTCAGAAGCCCTTCCTGGGCAGGTTCCGCACCGGGGCGACGTCGCTCCGTCCGCGGAATCCAGCTCCCGCCGAAGCCGCGCGCCTACTTCCAGCAGGCGGTCACGCCGGCGGCGTCACTCTTGCTGGTCAGGTAGAAGCGCTGGCCGGACTGGTTGATCGCCAGCGTGCCGCACCTGGTGTCGCGGCTGGCCTGCGCACCTTGCGGAATCGCAACGATCTTGTAGCTCGCCTGCGAGACCGCCGGATTGAACCGGTACAGGTAGTAGGGGCCGGTCTGCGAAGCGGCCGCGCAATCCAGCGTCACTTTGGTAAGGTCGTTCGCGGTGCCACCGGTGTCCTGGTCGTAGCGCAGGTTGGTGGTGTAGTAGCGCTCCATGTAATTGGCGTACTCGGACAGGCAGGCCGAAGCCGCGTTGCGCCGCGTCTTGGTGATGTAGTTGATGTACGACGGGTATGCAAGCGCCGCCAGCACCGCGATGATCGCCACCACGATCATCAGCTCGATCAGCGTGAAGCCGCGGCCGCGCGCGATCCTGACGATCGCGCCATGCCGGGGTTGCCTCGGGTTCCGCGTTGCCATGACTTTCCCCCTGTTCGTCGCGTCGCTCACGGGCTCACCAATTCACGCCAGGTCACGCGCTTGATCGTACCCACGGTGCCCGCCGTCTTGAGGCTCGCCGTCGTGCCATTGTCGAAACTCGTCTCCATGATGCCGCCGACGAAGATCGGCGCATTCGGCAACGACCCGAACCCGACCCCGGCCGCGGGAGCGCCGCCAACCCGGTCGCCTGCATTGATGTAGCCATCGTTGTTCACGTCGAAGAAGTCGTCCCCCGGCGCCGCGCCGGAAAATGGATCGAGGGCCATGATCCAGCCGCTGCCGGACGGATTGCACACATCCGTGACCAGCGGGATGCGCGTGACGCCGATCAGCAGGCTGCCCTGGAACTGGTTGGGATCGACCATGCGCTCGCCTTGTTGAACGGCGGAACCGCCGGTGCCGACAGGCGCCAGCAGGTCGAGATACCAGCCCGACTTGTCCTTCATGTCCGTGCTGCCATCGGTGCTGGTGACTTGCGTGGATACCGAGCGCGCCGGCAGGCCGTTGCTGCCTGAGGTCTGCGCGGTGATCGTGCGCTGCACCAGGGCGCTCCGCCCATTCGCGAGGTTGCTCACCAACTTGGTGGTCGACGATTGCACGATGATGCCATACCACGTCTGCGTGTTGCGCCTGGCGAGGTCCGCGCTGCTCAGGTACTCGCCCGTGCCGAAGAACAGCCAGACGTTGCCGGTATGCGGATCCTTGCCCGCCAGCATGCCGGCGGTGATGGGTTGCAGGTTGCCGCCGGCATCCTTGGCAGTGAACAGCAGCGATCCGGTGCTGGTGGGGGTGGGATTGGAGCCGGTCGAATCGTTCAGCGGGAATTGCCACACCTGTCCGTGCAGATCACCCGCATAGGCCACGGTACTGACGCCGTTCACCGGATTGTCCATCCACGCCACCGGCGCGGCCAGGCCATTGCCGCTGGTCGCATCGCCGGTGGTGTGCACGTTCAAAGCGCCGGTGGCCAGGTTGAACTGCAACAGCGCGGAGACGCCGACGGTGCTGTTGTAACCGTTGCCGATCAGCACCGACCAGGTGGAGCTGGCGGAGGTACCTCCGGATGCCGGCACGTAATTGGTTTGCGCAATCACCGGCTTGCCGACCATCTGGCCGATGTAGCCCGAGCCCGACAAGCCGTCGCCCGCCGAACGCTCCCACAGCGGCGTGATCTTGCCGGGGTCGGTCACGTCCAGCGCATACACCGCCCTGGCGGTGCCGCGCCCGGTGGTGCCGACCAGGATGGTGTGCCATTGCGGGCTGGTGTCCCCGGTCTGCGACAACTGCACGTAGGCATCCGCGATCGTGAGCTGGCCATCGTTGTAGAACTGGTGCGGATCGGCGGCGCTGCCGTAATCCGGGTTCGCCAGGTTGGCCAGTCCGGCGGTGATGACCGCACCCGGAAGATACGCGTACACCTCCGTGCCTGTCGTGCCGTCGAAGGCATGCAGCATGCCATCGTTGCCGGCCACGAACACCAGCGGGGTGCGCTGGGAAGCCGCGCTCGCAACGAAGGTGCCACTGCTGTCGGTCTTGCCGGCCGCCCAGTCATAGAACGGCACGGTGTTGGTTGCCGAACTGACGGTGGTGCCATAGAAGCTCTGGTTGGTGAACTCGTTCGGATCGGGCGCCCCGGAATACACCGGTTGCGAATTCACGATGTCGCCCAACGGCGTGTCGCGGTTGCGGAAGGCGCCATTGTTGATCTGCTCCAGCGTGGTGTCGCCACGCAGGTAGTTGACCATGGCCTCCTGTGCCGTGGCATCGCTGCCCAGCGCGGCCTTTTGCGTGGCGGACAGATCCGGCGGCGCGCCGCTGCTGTTCGCGAACGCCGGGAACGTGCCGGTTGCAGGGTTGTAGGTGTAAATCTCGCGACCGGGATAGGTCAGGACGCCACCCGTGCCCTGGGTCGCGCTTGCGGCCAGCACGCTGGACGCGACCCATGTGGGGGTTGCACTGATTGCGCCGTTCGCGGCGTTCACCGACAACGCCTTCAGGTCACCCTTCCACTTGCCCGTGAAATAATTGGACTGATAGATCACGGTGCCGACGGTGAGCTGGGTGGAATTGGAGGCAAGGCTGGCACCGGTGCCCACCCTTTCGGTAGCCCGCTTCAGCGCGGTCTTGAGGCCGTTGACAAAAGACTGTGGACTGGTGGCCGAGAAAAAGCCGCCACGCCCGTTGACGCCGGCGTGTTCGAGATCGGCGATGTTGTTGATCGAATCGGACGACGGTTGTGGCCAGCCGAACCCGGTAATCGCCGCGCCGCCATTGGCCCAGTTGAAAATGTCCTGCGTGGTCGGGGGGCTGTCACCGTTGGGCGCCGTGCCCGTGATGCCGGTCGGCATGAACCCGAGACCCATGGTGAAGGTGACCATGTGCTGCCAGAACGCCGGGTCCGCGGTATTGGGCGACACCTCATTGTCCATGCCGGGTTGCAGGTCGGTTTGCCAGTAGTGCATGGCCACGTCGGCCAGCGTGTCCGACCAGGAATCGGAGTACGGCTCCACCGGCGAGTAGGTATAGCTCTGGCCGTTCGGACCGGTGACCTCGGTACCGGTAGTGCCATCCGCGTTCCCGACACCGGAATATCTGCTGTTCCAGAAACCGTCGGTGGTCAGGATGGTGTAGGCCTGGCGACAGGCAATCTGGGTCGTGTTGGTGCCACCGGCCACGTAACCCGGATCGCTGGACATCATGTCCCAGGCGTGGCTGGCAGGCGTACTCGAATCGTTGCTGCTGTAGTACTGGCCCACGGCGTTGAGCGCCTGGCGCAGCGGCGTGCTGCCACTGGCAGCCTCTCCGGCGATCCAGTTCCAGAAATTGAACCGCTGGCCCGTCGTATCCGCGGCGGCCCCGAACGGCGCGACCTGGGCCAGCAAATTGTTGGATTTCGTGGACGTGGAGAACGAAAAGGAGTTGGGCAAGGTGCCGATCAGAGTCGTGTTGTTGCCATTGATGGATCCGAACCCCACCCGGAAACTCGGGTCGAGGTCGGAAAATGCCGTCATCAACCCGCTCTTCGCCATCAGGATGCGGGTGTGGTAGTAGGCGAACCAGTTGGCAATGTTCCCGCCAACGGTGAGCGGATTGCCGGCACTGTCCACGCCGGCAGGCGCGCCATTGGTGCCATCGGCGACCGTATCGGCGGTCACGCAGTTGGCTTGCGATCCGCAGCCCTGTTTGGCGGACGCCACGTAATAAACCGTGTACGGGCCGGCCGCGGGCCCCGTCGAATACTGGAAATAAAAATTGACGGGGTAGTACTGGAACTTGCAGTTGCCGTTGCCGCTGGTGGGAACGCCGTTATTGAAGAGAATGTTCCCGAAAGCGCCCGGCGTGTTGTCGTAGATGCGCTGGCAATCCGTATTGGAGGCAGCGTCTGCGCTGTAAGTGGACGCCGTCGTGCTCTGGACCGATTTCGAAAAGTAGATGTGCCCGCGCGGGCTGCCGTCACTGTTCAATCCGCAACTCTGGCTGTGGTTGCATTCGTACCGGCCGTCGTATCGGGTCAGGTCGATGCTGCCGTTGGCACCGGTGATGCCGTTCTGCGGCACATTGGTGATGTCGGTCTGGCTGGCGTATGCCGCTCCATTGGCATAGGGGGGCGGTGTGTAGGTGACCGCGGGGTTGTAATACACACCGTTGTTGCTGGCGTTGATCAGGGCGTCGTTGTCTGAATTGTTTTTCAGATAACCGAAATCCGGCATGTAATCCGCACGCATCGAACCCGAATCGTCCAGCATCAGCACGATGTCGGGCGGCATCGAAGGTTGCACCGTCAGGGGTTGCTGGGCCACCTGCACGGTGGCGGCCGCGGCGCTCGTCGCGGGCAACGCCAGGACGCCGTACCCGGACAAGCTCATGGCCAGGCCGAGTGCGGTGCCGAGGAACCGGACCGGTTTGCTGCATGAACGAGAGGGTGTTTTCATGGCATCAAGGTTCCCGAAAGCTTCTGCGCGTGAGCGCCAACGAGCGGTCCAGTCCTGGTCATCCCTGCCTGACGATCGCCTGCAGGGTCACGATCGCGCGATTGTCGCAACTTGAACTCTTGGGGTCGCAACTGCGGGCGGTGATGCGGTAATAGATGGCGGTGCTCGCCGTGCCCTGCACGCCGTAGTTGCGCGCGTTCGCGGTATTGCCGAATCCCACGTTCTGGCTGGGGTTGATCCAGTTGCCCAGGCTCTCCACCACGAACTGTGGCTGCATCGCCGCCGCCGGACTGGCGGTGAAGGTGGTGGCTGTGCCGCTGCCAGAGCCGGCCGTCACCGTGTGGATGCTGCCGCTGGGCAGGGTGGTGTCCATGAACGGATTGGCCTGGCAAATGGTGCCGCCGGCCTGGCAATTGCGCGCGATCAGACCGGGATTGTTCGGAACCAGCGCGGCAGCCACGCGCATGGCCGCTTCGGCGCTCTGGAACGCGATTTGCCGGTCGTATTGGTTGGCCGACGCCTTGTTCTGGATGATCGTGGTGCCGATGGCTGCGAGTCCGACCAGGGTGATCACGACCAGCAGGATCAGCGCGACGATCAACGCCGCGCCGCGCTGCAGGCGCGGCGACGCGCCGCTGCGAAGGTACGAGGTCGAGGACGGTTTCATTTCATTCCACCCGGTTGCGAACGGTGGTGGTGGCGGAATAGGTCCGCGCGATGGCCTGGTCACCCTTCACGCTGGCACGCTTGAAGGTACTCTGCACATCCAGCGTCACCCGTGCGGCGATGACCGCGCCCCAATCGGTGACCGAAGCCGCGGGCACGAAACTGGTGTTGGGGTTCTGCAGGTAGGTGATCTGCATGTCGTTGACGTTGCGGACCATCTCCTGGGCCTGGGTGGAAACGCCGGTCCCGCTGGTATTGACCAGCGCGATCCGATACAGCGAACGGGTGCCGGCAGGATTCTTGCCGATGTACCAGTCGGACACGCTCAGGCCGGCGATGGTCGAGTTGGGCGGGAAGGTATAAAGATTGCCGTTGGTCGTGCACACGCTCGGATAACCCAGGCCCTTGGAGCAGTTGCCCGGTGAAACCACGTTGCCGGTGTTGTGCACCACCGTGACGTTGGCGTTGTTGTAGTTGGAGATCTGCACGATGGTCGCGTGGTCGGGCGAGCAGACGATGATGACGTCACCCGATTGCAGGGTCGTCGATGGTGCATTGAGCTTGAAGTTGGCCGCCGGCTCCTTGTCTTCCTGGATGGTCACCGGCAGGTTGCCTGCGCTGATGATTTCCAGTGAATCGGTGCCCGCCACACGCTGGCCGACGCCAGTACCGGTGGTGACCGCCGGATCGGCCTGGTCCACGTCGCCGTCGGTGCCGTTGCTGTTGGCGCCGCCGTAGCCGTGCAGGGCATTGCCCCAATCGGCCCACCAGTCCGTGCCCTTGTTGTTGAGCACGTTGGCGATGCGGTCGCTGGTGCTGTCGCAGCCGGTCAGGCCCGCCTCGCGGATGTCCCTTGACATCAACTCGAAGGCGATGCGCGAGCCGTCCTCGACGTCGCCCAGCGCGTTGTTGGTGCGGAAACTCTGCTGGCCCGCCAGGAACACGCTGGTGACGCCGGCGATCACGATGAGCCCCAGCAGCATCGCGATCATCAATTCGATCAGGGTAAAGCCGCGGTTACGGTTCGCGCGGCGCGCCAGGCATCGGGTAGGAAGGATCGTGCTCACAGGCCGGCCTCGGTCATGACTTTCTGCGCGCTGGAACCCACGCTGGTGCCCACGGTGCCGGCGCGGCTGTCATCGAACTGGATGGTGACGGTGCAGTCGCCGACGACCGAACAGTTGATGTTGCCGGTGGTGGCGGTGGTGCCAAGGGTCTTGCCCAGTTCCACGCACCACGCGTTGAGCTGCGCGCCGGCAAGGGTGGTGCCGGCCGCGGGACAGCTCGTGGCGCCTGCGGTGACGGTGCCGTTGTAGGCGCCGAGCTTGGCATTGACGATGTCGGCGCGCATCGCGTCGAGGATCGAATAGCTGGCGACGGTCGCCATGCTGCGCGCCATCGCGCTGTTGTTGGTGGACAGCGCCTTGGCCTGCAACGCAGCCATGCCGAGGAAGCCGATCGATACCACCAGCACGGCAATCAGCACCTCGATCATGCCGATGCCGGACTGGCGCCAGCGCGCGTGCCGTGCGGGAAGGGAATGCGTCATGGACATGCCCCCGTGGACGAGGCCGTGGCAAGGATGGAGCCGCCGGTCATGCGGACGATGCGCTGGTTGTCGCTGGCGAGTTGCGAGGTGCAGATCACCGCGACGGTACCGGTGTAAGGCGTGTTCGGCGTAGCGGGTGCGTATCCGAAGCCCTGCCCCGAGAAGCGCACCGCCTTGACACCGGACGACGCGATCTGGATCGGGGCATCAATGCCGGGGGTGGCCGCGCGCACTTCGCCCGCGGTCGCCGCGCTTTGCGGCAGCGAATACACCGCGCCCGCCTGCGTGCCGCAGGCTCCGCCCAGCGTATCGGTGGTGTTGGTGGTGGTGGTGTTGCCGCAGAACTGGGTGGTGGCATTGAGCTTGATCGCGTCCAACCGCGCCAGGTTGATCGAGTTGGTGATCGCGTTGGCGGCGGTGGTCAGGCGGTTGGAAAGGATCAGCCGGTGGAAGCTCGGCACCGCGATCATGGCCAGGATCGCCGCGACCGCGATGGTGATCATCAGTTCGACCAGGGTGAAGCCGTGGGCGCGGCAGCGCGCGCGCAGGCGCGTGACGAAATGTCTGGACATGATCTGGCTGTTTCCCCGCACCACGGATTGCCCCTTGCCTGCGCCGAAGATGCAGTATGGATCATCCCCGTCGCCTGCCCGCCTGCCAAGCGCGCGGCGACGGACGGCAGGTCTGGGCCGATGAGCGGTGTGGCGTGCATTCTCCGCTCACCTTGGGAGAGGGCACAAAGCCGTTCCTTTTCGATCCGGGAAAAGTGGCGTGAAGCGCCGGTTGCGGGCTCGGCCCCGCGCGACATCCGGACGTTGCGCAAGCCTCGTACCCTCACCCCTACCCCTCTCCCGCGGGGAGAAGGGAGCAAAATCGGACTGCCGGCGGGCAGGTTCAAGAACCCACGTTCGCCACTTCGTCCATCACGCCGTCGAGCGCCGCTTTCCAGTCCGGCAAGGTCACGCCGAATGCCGCGCGCAGTTTCGAAGTGTCGAGCACCGAATACGCGGGACGCGCGGCCCGGGTCGGGTAATCAGCAGTGCGGATGGCTTCTACGTGCGGCGCGCGCGTGATCAGACCGGCGCGTTGCGCGCGTTCGAAAATCGCGCGCGCGAAGTCGCACCAGCTGGTTTGGCCGGAGGCAACGAGGTGGTACGTGCCGTCGAGTGTGGGCATCCCCCCGCCGTGCCTGCTTTCCGCAGGCACGGCGACCTCCTTCCCCTGGAAGGGGGTCAGCGTACGGCGCAGCCACGCTTTGGGCGCGTTCGCGGTCGCTCCGCCCCTTCCCGTGGAAGGAGGTGTGTGCCAACCCGCGACGACCCTCGCGGTGACATCGGCGATCAGGCCCGCCGGCGTGGGCGCGCCAAGCTGGTCGTCGACCACGCGCAAGGCGTCGCGCTCGGCGCCGAGCCTCAGCATGGTGCGCAGGAAATTGTGCCCGCGTGCCGCGTACACCCATGCGGTGCGCAGGATCAGATGACGCGCACCGCTGCCGCGCAGGGCGGTCTCACCGGCCAGCTTGGAGCGGCCATAGGCGCTCACCGGGTGGGTGGCATCGTCTTCGCGGTAAGGCCGCGTCGCGCTGCCGTCGAACACGTAGTCGGTGGAGTAATGCACCACGCGCGCGTCGTGCCGCTTCGCCCAGGCGCCAATAACGCCAAGCGCATCGCCGTTGATGCGCTGCGCGAGTTCGGGTTCGTCTTCCGCGCGGTCGACCGCGGTGTAGGCGGCGGCGTTGATGATGAGGTCCGGCGCGATGCGGTCGAGCGCGTGCGGCAGGGTGTCGAGGTCGGCGAGATCCATCCGCTCGCAGGAGCTGCCATCTTCCAGGCTGCCGGTGCGGGTGGCGGGAATGATTTCGCGAGGCGGTTCGACATCCCCCCGCGCTGACGCGCGACCCCCTTCGTTCCGAAGGGGGTGAAAGCGCACCCCCGCTGGTTCACCCCCTTCCACAGGAAGGGAGTCGCCGCGTAGCGGCGGGGGGATGCCGTCACGCAGTCGCCCCGCCAGCGCGCGCAGCAACTCGTGCCCCACCTGCCCGTTCGCGCCGGTGACCAGTATTCGCGTCGAATCGCTCAAGGAATCCTCTCGAACATTTCCATCGTCATCCCGGCGCAGGCCGGGATCCAGTCATGGTGCGACAAAAAGCATGGATCCCGGCCTGCGCCGGGATGACGAACAAAAAGCGCGGCGCCGAATCGCACACTCACGGCACGACGTACGCGGGCAGCTTGTCCGCCGGCACCTCGGCCAGCAGCGGCGCCTTTTGGTCCTTGCCCGACAGCAGCGGCTCGGCCACCGGCCAGTCGATGCCGATGGCCGCATCGTTCCAGCGCACGCCGGCGTCGGCGGCCGGGTCGTACAACGCGGTGCACTGGTACATGAAGGTGGCCGCCTCGCTGACCACGCAGAAACCGTGCGCGAAGCCTTCCGGTATCCACAACTGGCGATGGTTGCCGGCGGTCAGCATCACCGCTTCCCATTGGCCGAAGCTGGGCGAGCCGCGGCGGATGTCCACCGCCACGTCATACACCTCGCCCTCCAGCACGGTCACCAGTTTGCCCTGTGGATGCGGCCACTGGTAGTGCAGGCCGCGCAGCACGCCGCGCAGCGAACGCGAGACGTTGGATTGCACGAACCGCGCGTCGATGCCGAGCGCCTTGTACTTTTCGGCATGGTGACTCTCGAAGAAATACCCGCGCGCATCGCCGTGCACCACGGGTTCGATCACGCACACGCCGGGCAGGCGGGTGTCGATGCGCTTGAGCGCGGAATGTTGGGTCATGCCATTTGTTCCTTGTGCCGTTTCTCCCTTCTCCCTTCGGGAGAAGGTGGCGCGGAGCGCCGGATGAGGGTTCGGCTTCGCGCGGCGTTCGGCACGACGCAAGACCCGTACCCTCACCCCCAGCCCCTCTCCCGTAGGGAGAGGGGAGCAAAGCTGCGCCCGCCGAACTCCTCAACTGCAGGGAGAGGGGAGTAAAGCCGTACTCCCGGAGGGAGAGGGGAACAAATCCACTCTCCGTGTCGGAAAACGGAAGTTCATCCGCCCACCAACCGCAGCAGGTATTGGCCGTAGCCGGTCTTGGCCAGCGGCTGCGCCAGCTCACGCACGCGTGCCGCGTCGATCCAGCCGCTCTGGAAGGCGATTTCCTCGGGACAGCACACCTGCACGCCCTGGCGGTTTTCGACCGTGGCGATGTAGTTGGCGGCGTCCATCATCGATTCGTGGGTGCCGGTATCCAGCCACGCGTAGCCGCGGCCGAGTTGCTCCAGCATCAGCGAGCCGTCGTCGAGGTAGCAACGGTTGAGGTCGGTGATTTCCAGTTCGCCGCGGGGCGACGGTTTCAGGCGCGCCGCGTAGTCGCACACGCGCCCGTCGTAGAAATACAGGCCGGTCACGGCGTAGTTCGATTTCGGTTTGGCGGGTTTTTCCTCCAGTCCGATCACGCGGCCGGTCGGGTCGAACTCGGCCACGCCGTAGCGTTCCGGGTCGCGCACCAGGTAGCCGAACACCGTGGCGCCGCGCTCACGCATCGCCGCGCGCTTCAGCAGTTCCGTGAAACCATGCCCGAAGAAAATGTTGTCGCCCAGCACCAACGCGCACGGATCGCCCGCGATGAAGTCGCGTCCAATGACGAACGCCTGCGCCAGGCCGTCGGGCGAAGGCTGCACCGCGTACTGGATGCTGACGCCCCACTGCGAACCGTCGCCCAGCAGGCTCCGGAACAACGCCTGTTCGTGCGACGTGTTGATCACCAGCACCTCGCGGATGCCGGCCAGCATCAGCACCGACAGCGGGTAGTAGATCATCGGCTTGTCGTACACCGGCAGCAGTTGCTTGCTGATCGCCTGCGTGACCGGGTACAGCCGCGTGCCGGAACCGCCGGCCAGGATAATGCCTTTCTGCGTTGTCACTTCACCGTCTCCATCCACCGTCGCCTGCAGGCAGGCTCCTACAAAGGCCGGTCAGAAACGCTCCGCGCAGGAGCGCGCCTGCGCGCGACCGTTACAGCCGCGTGCCGGAACCGCCGGCAAGGATGATGCCTTTTTTTGTCGTCACCTGAATTTCCCTCTGATCTGCCCCTCTCCGTTAGGGAGCGAGGTTTGCTGCTTCTCCCCTCTCCCTCCGGGAGAGGGTGCCCCGAAGGGGCGGGTGAGGGTACGGTCCCGCGCAACCCCCAGAATCTCGCTCAATACCGCATCGATATCTGCCAGAACCTGATTGTCCCAGAACCTCAGCACCAGCAAACCTTGCCCTTCAAGGGTTGCAGTGCGCCTGGCATCGACATCAGCGCCATGTTGCGAACCATCCAGTTCGACGACCAGCCTCGCTTCCATGCAATAAAAATCGACGATGTACGGCGGGACTGGATGTTGACGGCGAAATTTCATCCCATCAAGACGACCACCGCGCAGCCGGTACCACAATTCCTGCTCCGCTTCAGTCACCGTTTGGCGCAATGTTTTCGCGGCGCCTAGCGTTCGGGTAGGCAGTGGCGGATTGACGCGTCTCAGTGTCACCGAACCCTCACCCGACGCGCTGCGCGCGCCACCCTCTCCCGGAGGGAGAGGGATTCAATCCGCTCCGATCGAGAGGCAAGGACTGATCCGGCTCTGATTCCTTCTCCCTTCGGGAGAAGGTGGCGCGCAGCGCCGGATGAGGGTTCGGGAACGCTCGTACCGCTCACCCCTGCCCCAATCTTTCCATCCTGTAGCTGCCATCCAGCACGCGTCGCACCCACGGCTGGTGGTCGAGATACCAGTCCACGGTGCGGGCGATGCCGGTTTCGAAATCCACGCTTGGCTTCCAGCCGAGTTCGCGCTGCAGTTTCGAGGAATCGATCGCGTAGCGGCGGTCGTGCCCCGGTCGATCCTTCACGAATTCGATCAGGCTTTCGCGCTTGCGGCCGTCGGCCAGCGGTCGTTTGCGGTCCAGCAGCGCACAAATGGTTTTCACCACGTGGAGGTTCTCGCGCTCGGAATCGCCCCCCACATTGTAGGTTTCGCCGACCCGGCCCGCTTCCAGCACGCACCGGATCGCGCTGCAGTGGTCCGGCACGAACAGCCAGTCGCGGATGTTCCTGCCGTCGCCGTACACCGGCAGCTTCTCGCCCGCCAGCGCGCGCGCGATGATCAGCGGAATCAGCTTCTCGGGGAACTGATACGGCCCGTAGTTGTTCGAGCAGTTGGTGGTGAGCACCGGCAGCCCGTAGGTGTGGCGGAACGCGCGCACCAGGTGGTCGCTGGCCGCTTTCGACGCCGAGTACGGCGAGTTCGGGGCATACGGCGTTGTTTCGGTGAACCTGCCGGTTGCGCCCAGCGAGCCGTACACCTCGTCGGTGGAAACGTGCAGGAACCGGAAGCCTTCCCTCGCCGGGCCGGCCAGCGTCTTCCAGTAATCGCGCGCCGCTTCCAGCAGCGCCAGCGTGCCGACCACATTGGTCTCGATGAAGGCTGCGGGTCCGTCGATGGAACGATCGACGTGCGATTCGGCAGCGAAGTTCACGATCGCGTCGGGCTTGTGTTCGGCCAGCAGTCGCGACACCAAGACGCGGTCGCCGATGTCGCCCTGCACGAACACGTGGCGCGGATTGCCTGCCAGCGGCTTCAACGTATCGAGGTTGCCGGCGTAGGTCAGCTTGTCCAGGTTGACCACGGTCAGCCCATCGGCCACCGCCTGCAGCACGAAATTGCCGCCGATGAACCCGGCGCCGCCGGTGACCAGAAGCGTCGTCATCCCTGCCTCGATCCGTCGCGAAACGAGCCATTTTGCTGGCCATGAATGCTGCATGCAAGCCGTGCCCGGTACAATAAATCAACCAGTCGAAGGGCCGCGCCATGCCGAACGACAATCTCGAGATGGTGAAGCAACTCGCCCGGCGGTACATCTGGTGGAAGTCGCCCGATGAAGCAGCGCGCGAACCTCGGCGAGTGATCGCCCAGGTCATGAACCTCGGCGACTGGGATGACGCCAACGCCATGCGGCAGCGCCTGGGTGACGGGGCCCTGCGTGATGCGCTGGCGCACGCCGAAGCGGGACAGTTCAATGCCCGCTCGTGGACATGGTGGCATTACCGCCTCGGGCTGGCGCGCATGGGCGAAGTGCCACCGCTGCCAGTACGCCATTTCCAATGACGGATGTCTTGACTCCCCGGCGTGAAGTGTTGCCGCCTGCGCAGCAGAAGTTGTGGCCGCTGTTGGCGCCCGCCGCGGAACTGGGCTTCGTGCTGTATGGAGGCACCGCGATCGCGTTGCGCCTGGGCCATCGAACCTCGCTCGATTTCGATTTTTTCTCCAGCCGTCCGCTCGACCCGCGCGCACTGGCCGCCGCCCTGCCCTTCACGCACACGGCGGCGACCCTGCAAGCGACGCCCGACACCCTCACCCTGCTGGCATCCGGACCGGGCATCGCCCCGGACGAGGTCAAGGTGTCGTTCTTCGCGATGCCGGGCTTCGGCCGCATCGGAAAGCCCGAACGCACGGCCGATGGCGTGTTGCAGGTTGCGTCACCCGTGGATCTTCTGGCCAGCAAGCTCAAGACGATCCTGCAGCGGGCCGAAGCGAAGGATTACCGCGACATTGCGGCGCTGCTGCGGGCGGGCAACGATCTTGCCACGGGACTGGGCGCGGCCCGCGCCCTTTTCGGCCCCCATTTCCAGCCCGGCGAGGCGCTGAAGGCACTCGTCTATTTTGCGGATGGCGACCTGTCTGCCCTGGATGCACAGGATCAACTCCTGCTGACGCGCGCATCCAGCCAGGTCGGCGACTTGCCGCCAATGCGGGTTGCATCGCCGACGGTGGACTGATCACCGCCTGCCGCAAGGCATTGACCTGCAAGGCTTGGCACGCATCGTGCTGGATACAGGGTGGAGCAACTTCTGGTCAGGAACAGGGGCTCCCGAGCGGTCGCACCCTCACGGGTGCGGCCGTTTCGTTTTTCGGGACGGCGAAACCCCTCTCCCGTATTTCCCGCGGACACGAACGCGAAGCGCCAACGCGGCTGAAGCCCACCGGCGCAGATTCCCGCAACGCAAATGTGACCACACTCACATTTGCCGCGCGACTGGCACACATCGTGCTGTGACATTTCGTAACACCGGATCGGGAACGGGGGTTCCACCACCCATGCACATGCACTTGCACGCACGCGCGCAGCAACGCGGCTTCACGCTGATCGAGCTGATGATCGTGGTCGCGATCATCGCGATCCTGGCCGCCATCGCGATTCCGGCTTACCAGAATTATCTGATCCGGGCGCAGGTCTCCGAGGGCGTAGTGCTGGCCACCGGCTCCAAGGCCGCGGTGTGGGATTTCTTTTCCAACACCGGGCACTTCCCGAAGAACAACCAATCGGCGGGCCTGGCGGTCGACACCTCGATCAGCGGCAAATATGTCTCGAAAGTTGATGTCGACCAAGGCGTGATTTCCGCCACGATGAGCGGCCCCCAAGCCAACTCGGCCATCCAGGGCGCGAAGCTCGTGCTGTCTCCCACCACCAGCGGCGACACCATCGTGTGGACATGCACACCCAGCACCGTCGACCCGAAATACCTGCCGTCGTCGTGCCGCAATTAGCGGCTTGCAGCATCCGGTCGCCTGCAGGCAGGCTCCTACACGCTTTTGGTAGGAGCGCGCCCCGGACAAAGGCATTCCGGGGCAGGCTCTGCGCGCGACGGGCGTGCCGTCCATGGCAAGAAGCTCCGTGGTCGCCTGCAGGCAGGCTCCTGCACGCTTTTGGTAGGAGCGCGCCTGCGCGCGACGGGCGTGCCGCCCATGGCAAGAAGCTCCGTGGTCGCCTGCAGGCAGGCTCCTACACGCTTTTTTGCAGGAGCGCCCCCCGGACAGAGGCATTCCGGGGCAGGCTTGTGCGCAACCGGCAGTCGCAAGGCCCCGTCACAAGCATGCGCGATGATGACGTGACGCGACACGTCACCTGTCGCATTGCGTCCATAACCACGATTTCACAATTGTGAAAAACCGTGAACCAGTTCGCAAGCGGGTTTCGCTTGACGCGGTTAGATTTTCTGCAAGGGTGCAGCGATGGGGTTTGGCACGAAAGCTGCTTCCTTCCATCCGAGCTTCTGGCTCACTGGCCCGCTGGCCAGGGGAGTTCGCATCAGGGGCTTGCACTTTGGGGCATTCCCAACCAGTAGACCAGTTTCCACAAGCACAGAGGAACCAACCATGAAATCGATGCAGAAAGGCTTCACCCTGATCGAACTGATGATCGTTGTCGCGATCATCGCGATCCTGGCGGCCATCGCCATCCCGGCCTACCAGAACTACCTGATCCGTTCGCAGGTTTCCGAAGGCATGGTGCTGACCAGCGGCGCGCGCGCCGCGGTGTCCGAGTTTTACAGCAACCTTGGCCACTTCCCGACGAACAACACGTCTGCCGGCGTGGGAACCGCCGCGTCGATCAGCGGCAAGTACGTCTCGGAGGTTAATGTTGTAAACGGCGTGATCACCGCCACCATGAGCGGTCCGGCGGCAAACTCGAAGATCCAGGGCGACACGTTCGTCCTGTCTCCTTCGGACAATGGCGGGTCGATCAACTGGACCTGCAACAGCTCGGCCAACAAGGGCACCATCGACAACAAGTACCTGCCGACCAGCTGCCGTCAGCCGTAATCATTTCATCGGGGCATCACTTTCGAAGGGCCGCCTCGCGCGGCCCTTTTTTTGTCGCATGCTCGATTGCAGCCCGTCTGAACGCACCTCTGAACGCACGGCAATCCATGTCGGTACTGCCACTTGATTCAACGGGATCGCCGATATAAAGTAACCACAAATGAGGTTACATGCAGGTTCGCCATGACCGACCAGACCGTTTCCGTGCGTGAAGCCAAGGCGCGATTGAGCGAGCTTGCCGAGCGCGCAGCCGATGGCGTCGATATCGTGATCGCCAAGCATGGCCGGCCAGCCGCGCGGCTTACGACCGTTCGTCGTACACGTAAGCCAGTTGACCTCGAGAAGCTGCAGGCGCTGACAAGGGCCATGCCCACGCAACCTGAAAACGCCAGCCTTGCCATTCGACGGATGCGCGACCAATCACGCTATTGAGCCCGTGCCATACCTTGACACCAGCCTGTTGGTCGCGGCATTGACCCGTGAGACGCGTACCGCAAGCGTACAGCGGTGGCTGGCTGGGCAACCAGCCGAGAGTCTCGTCATCAGCGATTGGACAACGACCGAATTTTCCGCCGCATTGTCGATGAAGGTGCGCATGAAACACCTCGACGAAGCGACGCGGGCGGATGTCCTGGCTGCATTCACCGCCTTGGCACGGGAAACTTTCACGGTGCTGTCGGTTGCACGACCGGATTTCCGGGCAGCGGCACGTTTTGCCGACCAGCATGGATCGGGATTGCGTGCGGGAGATGCTCTGCATCTCGGCATCGTCGCCAACCACGGCGAGCAATTGCTGTCACTGGACCGTGTGCAGGTCAAGGCCGCGGTGGCGGCGGGCATCAGCGCGCGGCTGTTTTGACGGCGCCCACCACGGTGTTGCCGCACGACATCGCGTATGCTTGCGCGCGATGACAGCTGGTCCACCCGTCACGTGATCGCCACACGCAATCAGCATCGCCCGCCGCGCTGGCTGGCGGGCGCATCGTGCATTGCAGCGCTGGTGGCGATCCTGGCGCTGACGTGGTGGGCGTATCACCCGGGGCTTTTTGGCGCGTTCCTGTTCGACGATCTCGGCAGCCTGCCGAAACTCGGCGCCACCGGGCCGGTGGACAACTGGGCGGCGTTCTGGCGCTACATCACTTCGGGCCACGCCGACCCGACCGGCAGGCCGCTGGCGCTGTTGACGTTTCTGATCGACGGGAACAACTGGCCCACCGAGCCGTACCCGTTCAAGGTCACCAACGTCATCCTGCACCTGATCAACGGTGCGCTGCTGGCGTGGGTGTTGTGGAAGCTGGGGCAGGCGTTGCTCCCGTCTCCCTCCGGGAGAGGGTGGCGCGAAGCGCCGGGTGAGGGTTCGGCTTTGCACCCCTCTCCCCCCGGGCAAATCCGCCGTCCATGGCGAAGAGCTCCATGGTGGCGCGAAGCGCCGGATGAGGGTTCGGCTTTGCACCCCTCTCCCCTCGGGCAAATCCGCCGTCCATGGCGAAGAGCTCCATGGTGGCGCGAAGCGCCGGGTGAGGGTTCGGACCCGCAGCATGTTGCATCGGGCGAGAGCGCACCCTCACCCCCAAC
>DASURP010000027.1:0-6605 GCA_036279975.1 Rhodanobacteraceae bacterium | reverse complement strand
CGACGACCCGGAACTCGAACGACGCATCGGCGCGGATGCACTGGCCGAGCTGCGCGAGGAACTGGAACTGGTGCAAGGCGCCTCGCACCCGTTCGAACTGGAAAAATATCTTGCCGGCGCGCAGACCCCGGTGTTCTTCGGGTCGGGCATCAACAATTTCGGTGTACAGCCGCTGCTGGATTTCTTCGTCGAGCACGCGCCGTCGCCGCAGCCGCGCGCGACATCGACGCGCGAGGTGTCGCCCGAAGAAGAAAAACTCTCCGGCTTCGTGTTCAAGATCCAGGCCAACATGGACCCGGCGCACCGTGACCGCGTGGCGTTCCTGCGCGTGTGCTCGGGCCGTTACACATCGGGCATGAAGGCGCTGCAGGTACGTACCGGCAAGGAAGTGAAGCTGGCGAACGCGCTGACCTTCATGGCGTCCGAACGCGAGATCGCGGAAGAAGCCTGGCCCGGCGACGTGATCGGTCTGCACAACCACGGCACCATCTCGATCGGCGACAGCTTCAGCGAAGGCGAGAAGCTGGTGTTCACGGGGGTTCCGAACTTCGCACCGGAATTGTTCCGCCGCGCGCACCTGCGCGATCCGCTCAAGATGAAGGCGCTGCGTGCCGGACTCGCGCAACTTTCCGAGGAAGGTGCCACGCAATTCTTCCGGCCACTGATGTCGAACGACTTGATCCTGGGTGCGGTCGGCGTGCTGCAGTTCGACGTCGCGGCCTACCGACTGAAGGATGAATACAACGTCGATTGCGCATTCGAAAACGTCAGCGTCGTGACCGCGCGCTGGGTGCACTGCGACGACGCGGAAAAGCTGGCCGAGTTCCGCGAACGCAACGCCATGCACCTTGCCATTGACGCAGCCGAACGACTGGTCTATCTGGCGCCTACCCGCGTCAACCTGCAACTCGTGCAGGAACGCTGGCCGCAGGTTTCGTTCACCGATACGCGCGAGCTGGCAAGGTCTTTGCCCTCGTAGGAGGCTGCCTGCAGGTGACCACGGTGCGCCTGACCAGGGACGGTGCCTTGGATCGCGCGCAAGCGCGCTCCTACAATGCCAATACGTTCGCATGGAGCCACCGCATGAAAGTGAAAGCCGCCGTCGCGCACCAGGCCGGCGCGCCACTCACCGTCGAAACCGTCGATCTGGAAGGCCCGCACGCGGGCGAGGTGCTGGTGCAGTTGAAGGCCACCGGCATCTGCCACACCGACGCCTACACCCTGTCGGGCGCCGATCCGGAAGGCCTGTTCCCGGCGATCCTCGGTCACGAAGGTGCCGGCATCGTCGTGGAGGTGGGTGCGGGCGTGAAATCGCTCAAGCAGGGCGACCACGTGATCCCGCTGTACACGCCCGAATGCCGCGAGTGCGAGTACTGCCTGAACCCGAAGACCAACCTCTGTCAGGCAATCCGCGAGACGCAGGGCAAGGGTCTGATGCCCGACGGCAGCAGCCGTTTCTCATCGGGCGGCGAGATGATCCACCACTACATGGGCACCTCGACCTTCGCCGAGTACACCGTGTTGCCTGAAATCGCAGTGGCGAAGATCCGCGAGGATGCGCCCTTCGACAAGGTCTGCTACATCGGTTGCGGCGTGTCCACCGGCATCGGTGCGGTCATCAACACCGCGAAGGTCGAGCCGGGATCGAAAGTGGTGGTGTTCGGCTTGGGCGGCATCGGACTCAACGTGGTGCAGGGTGCGCGCTTGGCCGGCGCCTCGATGATCGTCGGCGTCGATCGCCACGACCGGCACCGGGCGCTGGCCGAGCGGTTCGGCATGACGCACTTCGTCAACGTGGGCGAAATCGAAGGCGACCTGGTGCCATACCTGGTGTCGCTGACCGGGGGTGGCACGGATTATTCCTTCGAGTGCATCGGCAACGTCGAGGTAATGCGGCAGGCACTGGAATGCTGCCACAAGGGCTGGGGCGTGGCCTGCATCATCGGCGTCGCCGGCACGGGACAGGAAATCTCCACGCGCCCGTTCCAGCTCGTCACCGGACGGCGCTGGATCGGCACCGCCTTCGGCGGCATGCGCGGGCGCACCGACGTGCCCAAGGTCGTCGACTGGTACATGCAGGGCCTGATCGAAATCGACCCGATGATCACCCATCACCTGAAACTCGAAGACATCAACAAGGGCTTCGAAATGATGCACAAAGGCGAGTCGATCCGCAGCGTGGTGGATTATTGACTTGCCCGATCCGCTCCGGATCACTGCGACGTGCGGCGAACAATACAAGAAACATCGTCATTCCGGGGCCGCCCGCGCTGTTGGCGGGCGGAACCCGGAATCCAGCGCTTCTCCCTTCTCGAAACTGGAAAATGGATTCCGGGTTCCATCGCCAATGAAGCCCGCGATGGCCCCGGAATGACGAAGATTGAAAGTCGCGGCGGTGCCCGGGGCCCAAACAGGAGCCGTACCGAATGATCGAAACCATCAGCGCACAACACTGCTTCGGTGGCACCCAGGGTTTCTATCGCCACGAATCGAAAGCCTGCGCAGGGCCGATGAAATTCTCGGTGTACACGCCGCCGCAAGCCGCGCACGGCAAGGTACCGGTATTGTTTTACCTGGCGGGCCTCACCTGCACCGAGGAAACCTTCCCGATCAAGTGCGGCGCGCAGCGCGTGGCCGCCGAACTCGGCCTGATGCTGGTCGCACCGGATACCAGCCCGCGCGACACCGGCATCGAAGGTGCCACCGGTGACTGGGAAGTCGGCGAAGGCGCGAGCTTCTACGTCGACGCCACCGAACCGCCGTGGTCATCCCGCTTCCGGATGGAAGCCTGGGTCACGGAAGAATTGCCGGCCGTAATCGCGGAAAACTCCCCGGCCGACTTCGCGCGCTGCGGCATGATGGGCCATTCGATGGGTGGCCACGGCGCACTGACGCTGGCGCTGCGTCATCCGGGCAGATACCGCTCTCTTTCGGCGCTGTCGCCGATCTGCGCGCCGACCCGCGTGCCCTGGGGCGAGCGCCGGATCATGGCCATGTACCTTGGACCCGACCGCGAGGAGTGGAAGCGCCACGACACCTGCGAACTGCTGCGCACGGGTGCGCGCTTTCCGGGCACGATCCTCGTCGACCAGGGCGAGGACGATCCCTACCTCAAGGAACAATTGCGCCCTGACCTCCTGCAGCAGGCCTGCGCGGACACCGGGCAGCCGCTGCAGCTGCGCATGCACCCGAATTACGACCACAGCTACTGGTTCGTGCAGAGCTTCATCGAAGACCACCTTCGGCATCATGCCGCAGTGTTGTGTGCCCCACGCCACGACACTTCCGATCGATCCCGGCACGCGCCGTCCCGGCGCACGCCGGGATCCAGCGACTCCTGACGCGGATCTGCGCGCATGGCCGGCACCCGTTACCTGCAAGTGATCGCCCATCGGGGTGGTGCTGCCCTGCGCATCGAGAACACGTTGGCGGCGTTCGCGCACGCCATCGAAGTTGGCGCCGATGGCGCCGAGCTCGACGTACACTTGACCCGCGATGGCGAGGTCGTCGTGCATCACGACGATGCCTTGAACCCCGGCTATTGCCGCGACGCACAAGGCGCATGGGTCGACGCCAACCAGCGCCCGCGCATCGCCGATCTCACCTTTGCCGAATTGCAGCGCTACGACATCAGCAGGCCCAGGCCCGGCAGCGATTACGCCCGCCGACACCCGCGCATCGTGCCGGCACCCGACCAGCGCGTTCCCCTGCTGCGCGACGTGATCCGGTTGGTGAAAGCGCGATCACGACGCTTCCGGTTGATCATCGAAATCAAGACCCCGATGCCGGACGCCGCACGGCAACCCTGGCGCGACCTGCTTGCCGCGACCCTGGACATCGTGCGCGAAGAAGACTTCGTCGCTCGCGCCACCCTGTGTTCGTTCGACTGGGGCGCACTGGTCGCCGCAAGACAACAGTGCCCGGAGTTGTCGACATGGCACACCACCGCGCCGCTCAGCTGGTTCGAACCCGGCCAACCACCGCCGGAAGACGATCCACCCGACGCCGCCGAACTGTCGTTATTGCGCAAGCAGTACGCCAGCGGCAAGGCCGCCTGGCTTGCTGGACTCGACCCAAGGCAGCCCGGCGGCTATCCCGAAGCAGTCGCCAAGGCCGGCGGCGGCGCGTGGTTCATGGTCGAGGGCGACTGCACCGCCGAACGCGTGCGTGCACTTGCCGAGCGCGGACTGCTCGCCGCCACCTGGGGACTGACCATGCCTGGCCGTGATGCGTTGGCCCAACTCCTCGACACCGGCGTCAACTCCGTGTGCCTCGACGATCCGGGCGTAGCTCTGCACACCCGCGCAGACTGACCCGGCCCGGGACGACGGCGCGAATCGGCCCATTGTGGACGTTGAGCGCTTCAGAAAGCAGCCGTTCGTGAGTGGTGAAACGTGACACTCGATCTGCCGACTGTCGTCGCGACATTCCGCAGTGCGATCAATCGCAGCACTATGGTGTTTGTCCAAGACATGCACGTTGCAGTCGATCTAAAGTTCGTGCGTCGGGAAGCTCTCGGCTAAAAACGCCACGAAAGCGGACACTTTGGGCCTGACCAGACGCCGGGAGGTGTGCAGCACCCATAGCTCGACGGGACGCGCCGTATATTCGCCCAATGCCACCATGCGACCTTCCATGACGTCGGCACGTGTCAGTGAGCGCGGCAACAGAGCCGCCCCGGCGCCCGCCAATACCGCTGCACGTCCTGCATCCAGCGTGGACAGGTGTAGCCGGTAGTCGGGGATCAGGCTGCAGTCGCGTCCCGCTGAATTGAAGCGCCAAGGCTCGGTACCTGACGGACTGCGTGCGACTGCGACGGCTGGCACGACCGGTGGATCGTTCTGGCGATCGAGCGCGGGAACATGCATGGACGACGGCGCGACCACCAGCATGGTGTCACGGGCGAAACAACGCCCTACCAATGCGCTGGTGGGATACGGATTGATACGGATGGCGACGTCGAACCCTTCCTCGACAAGATCCACTTGCACATCGCTTGCGACCAGGCCCACCTGCACGCCGGGATAGCGCGCCACGAACTCGGCTGCCAGCCGTCCGCCCCACAGGTTCGTGAACACTACGGGTGCGCTGATTCGAAGCCATCCGTGTAGTCGTTCGCCGGCCGCCGACAGGTCGCGTCCCGCGTCCTCGATGTCCGACAGCAAGCCGCGCGTGCGGTCGAACAACGCCTGGCCTTCGGCGGTGAGTTGCAGGGCGCGCGCGCCGCGTTCGACCAGCCGCACGCCAAGCGATTCCTCGAGGTCACGGACGTGGCGGGACAGCGTGGCCTTGGGCCTGTCGCTTGCGCGACTCGCCTTGCCGAGGCTTCCGGCGGCGACAACGCGATGAAAATCGGCCAACGCGGACAAATCCATGGGCGTACCAAATATGGGACTGCTCATCCAAAGTTTATGGCTTACGCATCAGGTTGGGAACAGCGACAGTGCTGTCCACGGGCGCAGCGCTCCAAACGTTGCGACCGCAACCACTTCCACAAACCTGGAGCCGAGTCATGAACACAATGGCCATTCAAGCCGCCCAAACCACCAAGCCGAGCATCTTGAGCCCGATTGCGATCGGCAAGATGCAGCTTCCGCATCGCCTCGTGATGGCGCCCATGACACGCAGCCGCGCCAACCCGGACGGTACTCCCAGTCCGCTCGCCGCCGAGTATTACGCACAGCGCGCGTCGTTCGGGTTGCTGATCAGCGAAGGGACTCAACCCTCAGCTGACGGGCAGGGCTATCTCAACACGCCCGGTATCCATACCGACGCACAGGTGGCCGCTTGGCGGAAGGTCACGCAGGCCGTGCACGCGCGGCACGCGCACCTGTTCATCCAGTTGATGCACACCGGTCGCATGTCGCACCCCGACAACACGCCGCACCATCGCCAACCGGTGGCTCCGTCGGCGATTGCACCGGGCCAGCCGATGTTCACGGTCGCCGGCCAGCAGGACATTCCGACCCCGCGCGCACTGTCCTTAGACGAAATCCGCGCGACGGTGCAAGATTTCGCCGGCGCTGCCGAGCGCGCAATCGACGCCGGGGCGGATGGCGTGGAAATCCACGGCGCCAACGGTTACCTGATCCATCAATTCCTCGCCCCCAACGCCAATCACCGCACCGACGGTTATGGCGGTTCCATCGAGGCGCGCTCGCGCTTTGCACTCGAAGTGGCGGCGGCGATCGCCGGCCGCATCGGCGCCGAACGTACCGGCATTCGCCTTTCGCCCGGGGTGCCGTTGGGCGGCCTCGACGAGGGACCCGAGGGCCCGGACTTGTATCGTTACCTCATGGCTGGCTTGGCTGAACTCGGACTCGCGTACGTCAGCATCGTGCACGCCGACAACGATGCGCTGCTGCGCGACCTGCGCCACCTGTGGCCGAACGCGCTGCTGGTCAACCGCGCGAACCGGCCGCTCGAGATGCTGGGTGCCGACGTGGCTGCGGGCCTTGCCGATGCCGAGGTGGTCGCGCGCTGGGCCTTGGCCAACCCGGACTTTCTAGAGCGATTCCGCCACGGTGCGCCGCTCAACGAGCCGAATCCGGCTGCGTTTTATGGCGGCGGTGCGACCGGCTACACCGACTATCCGACCCTTGGCA
>DASURP010000026.1:0-12712 GCA_036279975.1 Rhodanobacteraceae bacterium | reverse complement strand
TGCGCGGACGAGTTCAAGATCTTCACCAACATCAACTCGACCATCGTCGACCCCAAGGATTTCGATTCCCGCAACTTCGTGGACTTCAAGGGCGACTGCTGCATCATCCCGCCCAATTCGTTCGCGCTGGCGCGCACCGTCGAGTACTTCCGCATTCCGCGCAACGTGCTGGTGATCTGCCTTGGCAAGAGCACCTACGCGCGCTGCGGCATCATCGTCAACGTGACGCCGCTGGAGCCGGAATGGGAAGGCCACGTGACGCTGGAGTTTTCCAACACCACGCCGCTGCCGGCCAAGATCTACGCCAACGAGGGAGTGGCGCAAATGCTGTTCCTGGAATCCGACGAGGTCTGTTCGACCAGCTACAGGGACCGCGGCGGCAAGTACCAGGGGCAACGGGGCGTGACCCTGCCCAAGACGTGAGCGAAGCCGCGATCGACTCTCCCCTCTTCCCTTGTGGGGGCGCAACGCGCTGCTTGTGCTTGTGCCCGGAGCGCCGGGTGGGGGCCCAGCCGCGCTCATGGTTCGCCCTGGCGCATGGTTCGAGCCCCCCGCCAGGGGAGTCGTCCGCCAGGCTTGCCCGCGGCTGCAACGCAGGCCACCAGCGCATTCAGCCGGCTTGTGGCAAACTTGCGGGTCGTGGCCGCTTGGCCGGCATTCCCGATCCGCAACGGAGACCGTTTACATGAACCTGCGTTCGTTTGCTGTGCGCCTGGGTGGCGCAGCCATGCTGGCCACGATGTTCTCGCTGGCGGCGTGCAACGCCAATGTCCGCCGCGGCGCCGAGACCACGGTCAACGTGCCGGAGCAATACGACATGACGATCGGGGCGTACAAGGACAACCAGTTCATGCTGGACGGCGCGGTGCTGACCGCGCCCGACCTGGAGGCCCATTTCCGTTACCTCCAGGATCAGAAGCAGCTGCCCAAGACGGTACTGCTCGAGGACACCGACTCGGCCAAGATCAACAACGCCGACCTCGAGGAATTCGCCAACCTGCAGTTGAGCTTCCATTTCACCGGCTACGTCATGCACAAGGGCAAGCTGACCCTGATGAGCGCGGTGGAATCACCCAAGGCCGGGGACGACGGCAAGGACAAGCAATAAGCCTTGCGCGGCGGTCCCCGCGTCACGGTCGCGGACGGCATACGTGGCTTTTGCCGCGCCAGCCTAGGTTTCCCCGCCGGCGGCAATCCGGGCGTCGCGTCGCGTGGTGAGCGCCGTGCGCACCACGATTTCGAGTGCACGCGTGGCCTGGGCCTGCGCCATTCCGGGCTGGGCGTGGGCGGTGGCCTGGTCCGGCAACCACGGCACGTGCACGAAACCGGCGCGGCAGTCGCGGCGCCGGCGCAACGCGTGCATCAGCGCATAGAACACCTGGTTGCAAACGTAGGTGCCGGCGGTCTGCGAAACGTGGGCAGGGATCCCGGCTTCGCCCAGCGCCAGCAGCGCGGCCTTGATCGGCAGGGTCGAGAAGAACGCCGCGGCGCCGCCGCGCCGCACCGGCATGTCGATCGGTTGCGCGCCGGTGTTGTCGGGGATGCGCGCGTCGATCAGGTTGATCGCCACGCGTTCCAGTGAAATCCCCTCGCGACCCGCGGCCAGGCCGACCGCGACGGCCACGCGCGGTCCGGTGGCGCGCAGGGCTCGACGCAGGGCAGGGAGCGCGGCGTCGAATTCGCAGGGCAGTTCCACGGCCGTGATGCGATGCCCCTCGATCAACTTGCCGTCGAGGGCGCGTACCGCCTGCCACGACGGATTCACGGTCTCGCCCGCGAACGGAGCGAAGCCGGTCAGCAATACGGTGCGTTCGCGCTGGCGCGTGGATCGTTGCAAATGAGGACGGTCAGAAGCGGAAGATCAAGAAATACATCAGCGCCAAGTTTACGACCAGCAGCAGTGCGCCGGTTTTCCATTGCGCGCGGATCACGTCGTTCTGGTTGGGCAGTTCCAGCAGCGCCACCGGCACGATGTTGAAGTTCGCTGCCATCGGGGTGAACAGCGTGCCGCAGTAGCCGGTGACCATGCCCAGCGCGCCCAGGATCGCGGGATTGGCGCCGTGCAGCTGGATCAGCAGCGGGATGCCGATGCCCGCCATCAGCACCGGGAACGCCGCGAAGGCATTGCCCATGATGACCGTGAACAGCACCATCCCGAGCCCGAACGCGATCACGCAGGCGAGCGCGCTGTCCACCGGGATCAGCATGCGCACCAGGTCGGCGACCGCGGTGCCGACCCCGGTCGCCGCGAACACGCCACCCAGCGCGGCCAGCGTCAGCGGCAACAGCGCGGCCCACCCCAGTGTGTCCAGCAGCCGCCGGCCCTCGGCAAGCCCTGCCGCCGGCCGCGCGCGCGTCACCCACAGCGCGGCGACCAATGCGACCACGCAGGACAGTGCGAGGCCGGTCAGGGTCATGCGGGTCTTGCCGAAGAGGTGGACCCCGCCGACCACGAAATACGCGCCGAACAATGCAACCACCAGTGTCACCAGCGGGATCAGCAGCGCGGGCCCGAACAGGCGGTGGCCAAGGCGCCTTGCGTCGGCCTCGCGCTCGCTTTCGTCGCGTTCGACAAGGTGGCCGCGGGTCATGCGCGGGGACAGTGCGGCCAGCGCGATCACCCCCACGCCAGCGAGCTGCGCGGGCAGCGGGTGGTGCGCGTCCGAGGCTTCCAGCACCAGCTTGCCGCCGGCAATCAGTGCCGCCAGGACGCCCCAGAACGCCGCGTGCGACCAGCGCCGCTGGCGCAGGTTCAGCAATGCCGCGCCGGCAAGGAACAGCGCGATCAGCCAGTAGGCGTGTTCGATCTTCAGCATCAGTCGCTGGCCTGGTCCGCCGCGCCGTTGCGTCCGGATCGCGCGAGGCGCCGCCCGAACAGCACCGTGCGGATCGCATGGATGATGAACGCCGCGACCGCGGTCGGCAGCGCCCACAACGCGATGCGCAATGGCTCCAGTTCGATCCCGTGTTGCGCGTAGAAACCCTGGATCAGCAACACCGCGCCCAGCGCGATGAACACGTCCTCGCCGAAGAAGCGGCCGATGTTGTCGGTGGCCGCGCTGAACGCGCGCACGTCGTTGCGTTCTTTCGTGTCGAGAGGTTTTCCGCGCTTCTCCACCGCGCCTTCGGCCATCGGTGCCAGCAGCGGCCGCACCGTTTGGGCATGGCCGGCGACATCGTACAAGCCGAGCATCGCCAGTATCTGGCGGGTGGCGAGATAGACGATCAACAGTCGCGAAAAAGTGAGTCCGCGCAAGGTGGCGATCCAGTTACGCACGTGTTCGCGCAGGCCCGCACGTTCCAGCACGCCGATCGCGGGCAGGGTCAGGACGAACAGCAGCAGCGCGCGTTCGGAAACGAAACTGTTGCCGAGCAATGCCAGGATGTCGCCGATCGGCTTGCCCGCCGCGAGCCCGCTGACGATGCCCGCGGCCACCACCACCGGCACCGGGTTGAAGCGCAGCGCGAAGCCCGCGATCACCACCAGTACGCCGAGCAGGGGCAGCCAGTGGAGCAGCACGGTCATGTATGCGTCCGCCGCGTCATGCCGGGCGCATCGCTGCGGCGACCTGCAGCCCGGCGGCGCCCAGTGCGCGGTGCAGGCGTTCGGCGAACGCCGCCGCGTTGGCGCGGTCGCCATGCACGCACAGGGTGTCGGCGTCGATCCGCACCTGCGTACCGTCGCCCGAGACGGCCTCGCCGCGGGTCGCGATGGACAGCGCCTGCACAACCGCGTCGTCGACGGCCTCGATCACGGCGCCGGCTTCGCCGCGCGGCGCCAACGAACCATCCGCGCGATACCGGCGATCGCAAAAACCTTCCCCCTGCACCGCGAGGCCGGCGGCGCGGCCTGCATCGACGAGGGCGCTCCCCGCCAGCCCGACCAGGATCACGGTGGGGTTGAAGGCGCGTACCGCCGCGGCGATCGCATCGGCCAGCGCGCGGTCGCGCGCGGCCATGTTGTACAGCGCGCCGTGTGGTTTGACGTGGTGCAGGTGCGTGCCGGCCGCGCGCACGAAGGCGTGCAGCGCCCCGATCTGGTACAGCGCCTGCGCGTATGCATCCCCCGGCGAGATCCGCATCTCGCGCCGCCCGAAGCCCTGCAGGTCGGGCAACGAAACGTGCGCGCCGATTGCGACGCCGTGCTCGATGCACAGCGCGACGGTGTGCTGCATGATTGCCGGATCGCCGGCGTGGAAGCCGCAGGCGATGTTGGCCGAGCTGATCCACGGCATCACGCCGGCATCGTCGCCCATCCTCCACGGGCCGAAGGATTCGCCGAGATCCGAGTTGAGGTCGATGCGGTTCATCCGGCCAGCCGTGCGGCGATTCGGGTTTCGAGTGCACGCAGTGCGCGCTCGCGTTGGTGCAGGGCAAGCACGGCCTCGTCGAACGTGCATGGCGCGAAGCGTAACGCATCGCCGGGCCGAAGCTGCGCGAGGCGCGGGATATCCACTGCCGCGACCTGGCCGATGCGCGGGTAACCGCCGCTGACCGGACATTCCGGCCCGAATGCGATCGGCTGCCCGGACGGCGGCAACTGCAACAGGCCAGGCACGCAGCCTTCGCTGACCATTTCGACGGGCGCATCCCATTCCAGCCGCGGACCGGTCAGGCGAAGTCCCGCCCGGTTGGAGTTCGCGTGGACTTTGAACGCACCTGAAAACAACAAATTGCGAGACCTGTTTGACAATCCATCGAGATGGTGGCCCGGCAGCAGGCGGAGCGGGCGTTTGGGGTCATCCACGAACCACGGGCGCGGATCGAGCCGCCAGGAAACGGGGTCGGGTTCATTTCCCCCTGCAGCTTCACGGGCGCGCCGGGTGCCACCGGGAAATGAGGCCAGCCCCGTTTCAAGCACATCCCCTGCACGCAGGGGACGCCCATCGAACGGACCCAGGCGTGCGTTGACGTCCGTGCTGCGGCTGCCGAGTACCGGGGCGACATCGAATCCCCCACCCACGGCGAGATAGCTGCGGCAGCCTTCGCGGATCGCACCCAGCGCAACCGTCGCGCCGGCGCGGACGAAGACGGGCGTCCAGGCCGGCGCGTCGTGGCCTTCCACGCGGAATGCAATCGGCGCCCCTGCAACGGCGACCCAGGTGTCGCGGCGGAAGCGCAGCGTGGGCCCCAGCAGAGTGATTTCCAGGGCACAGGCGGTGCACGGGTTGCCGCACAAGACATTCACAAGGTGCAATGCAGGCGGGTCGAACGCACCGGCGCGGCCGATGCCGAGGTGTGCGAAACCGGGCCGGCCTGCATCCTGCGGGGTCGTCAGCAGGCCGGGCTTGACGACCTCGAGGGTCACGCCGCGTGCTCCGCGAGGTGCGCGAATTCATCGGTGCCGATGGCGCGAAAACGCACCCGGTCGCCGGGCGCCAACAGGCAGGGCGGCTCGCGCAGGGGATCGAACAGCACCAGTGGCGTGCGTCCGACCAGGTTCCAGCCGCCCGGCAATTCGCGCGGATAGATGCCGGTCTGCGCGCCGCCGATCGCGACCGAGCCGGCTGGCACGCGGGTGCGCGGATACTCCCGGCGCGGCATGTGCAACGCGGGATCGAGGCCCAGCAGGTACGGAAACCCCGGTGCGAAGCCCAGCATCGCGACCGTGTATGCAGCAGCGGTGTGGCGCGCGATTACCTCGGCCCGCGACAACCCTGCGTACGCGGCGACCGCATCGAGGTCGGGGCCGTCGTAGCACACAGGGACTTCGACGATCCACGGCTCGCCATCGGCCACGCGACTGCATGTCTGCGCGTCGCTCGCGTGACTGGCAGCTTTCGTGCCGACAGTGGTGCGTTCTCGCCCGTCATCCCGGCGCAGGCCGGGATCCAGTGTGGTTGCCGCAGCATCGGCAAGAATCGAACGGACACGGTTGGCAAGATCGGCATGGAGCGATTCGGGCGAGCCACCAGGTTCCGTTGCGAACGGATCGAAGCGCAGCAACAAACTGGCATACGCAGGTGCGATGTCGATGACGCCGGGCAAATCCGCATCGCGCAACGCACGCACCGCCGCGTGCACGCGCGCGTTGGTGGCAGGATCGATGCCCTCGCCGAAGCGCAGCAGCAGTGCGTCTTCGGCCAGGCGTTCGGGCGTGAAATCCATGTTTACCCGGCGTTGCGCAAGCGTGCGAGCAGCGCGTCACGTTGAGCGGGCGCGTACGCCCGGCGCGGCCCCAAGCCCCACGCCGGACCCGGCCACGCCGCGTCGTCCTTGCGGCGCGCGACCACGTGCACGTGCAGTTGCCGCACGATGTTGCCGAGCGCGCCGAGGTTGAGCTTGTCGCATGCGGCGACAGCACGCAGGATCTTCATTGCGCGATCGGTTTCGTGCGCCAGCTGTGCGCGGTCCCGTGCGGGGAGTTCGTCCACCTCCACCAGTCCGCTCCGTCGCGGTACCAGCACCAGCCATGGGAAGCGCGCGTCGTCCATCAACAGGACGCGGCACAGCTTCCAGTCGGAGACGAACGCAGTGTCGGTCGCGAGGCGCGCGTCGAGTTCGAACCCGGCTTCTGGATCAGGGTTCATGTACCGGCAAGTTCCTTGCCGAAGAATGCCAGCGTACGTTGCCAGGCAAGCTTGGCGGCAGCTTCGTTGTACGCGCTCTTGTCCACGTCGCGGTTGAAGGCGTGGCCGCAGTGCTCGTACACGTATACCGGTGCGTCGGGCCAGGCCTTGCGATGTTTCTGGATCGCTTCGGCGGTGATCGAGCGGTCGGTGGCGCCGAAGTGGAAGATCACCGGTGCCTGCAGCGGCTGGTCGAGATAGGCCGCGTTGCGCGCCCCGTAATAGCTGACCGCCGGCAGCCCGAGCCGTTGTGCACAGAGCAGTGCCACCGTACCGCCCCAGCAGAAGCCGACCACGCCGATTTGCCCCGATGACTTGATCGAATCCGCGGCGCTGGCCACGGCCTCGACCGCGCGATCCAGCCCCACTTCCATGGCGAGATCCTTGCCCCTGTCGATGCCGCTGCGGTCGTAGGCGAGTTCCACGTCGTTCTCCACGTAGTCGAAGAACGCCGGCGCGACCGCGCTGTAGCCGGCCTCGGCAAACCGGTCGGTGACGGCGCGGATGTGCGGCGTGACGCCGAAGATTTCCTGCACCACCACGATACCGCCCTTGGGCTTGCCCTTGGGCTTCGCGAGGTAGGCGCCGATGCAATGCGTGCCGGCGGTGTTGAGGTTGATGCGTTCGCCCATGCTGGTTCTCCTTGTGTTGCGATCCCCGCAGCGTACTACCACAGGCCGGGCCCGAGAGGCTGTCCCGAATCCCGGGTCCCGATAAAATGCCGCGTCCCCGCGATCGGCACCATGGCCCATGCCGGCACCCTCTTCAAAAATAGGATTCGTCAGCCTTGGCTGCCCCAAGGCGCTGGTCGATTCCGAGCGCATCCTGACCCAGTTGCAGGCCGAGGGTTACGAGATCGTGCCGAGCTACGACAAGGCCAACGCGGTGATCATCAACACCTGCGGCTTCATCGACGCGGCGGTGCAGGAATCATTGGACGCGATCGGCGAGGCGCTGCACGAAAACGGCAAGGTCATCGTCACCGGCTGCCTCGGCAAGCGCGGCGCGCTGATCCGCGAGGCCTACCCCGACGTGCTGGCGATCACCGGCCCGCAGGACTACGCGAGCGTGATGGGCGCGGTGCATGCGGCGTTGCCGAAACCGCACGATCCGTTCGTCGATCTGGTGCCGGACACGGGGGTCAAGCTTACACCGAAGCATTATGCGTACCTCAAGATTTCCGAAGGCTGCAACCACCGCTGCACGTTCTGCATCATCCCGTCGATGCGCGGGAATCTCGTGTCACGGCCGATCGACGAAGTGCTCATCGAAGCCGGAAGACTGGTGCGCTCCGGCGTCAAGGAACTGCTGGTGATCTCGCAGGACACCAGCGCCTACGGCGTGGATCTGAAATATGCCGAGTGCGAATGGCGCGGCGCCGCCTATCAGACACGCATGACCGACCTGTGCCGGGGCCTGGGCGAACTCGGCGCGTGGGTGCGGCTGCATTACGTTTATCCGTATCCGCACGTGGACGGCGTGATCCCGCTGATGGCGGAAGGCAGGATCCTTCCGTATCTGGACATCCCGTTCCAGCATGCCAGCCCGCGCATCCTCAAACTGATGAAGCGCCCAGGCAACATCGACAGGACCCTGGAACGCATCCACGCGTGGCGCAAGCTCTGTCCGGACCTCACCATCCGCAGCACCTTCATCGTCGGTTTTCCCGGCGAAACCGACGCCGAGTTCGAGGAGCTGCTGGATTTCCTGCACGACGCGCAACTCGACCGCGTCGGCGCGTTCGCCTATTCGCCGGTCGACGGCGCCAGGGCCAACGAACTGCCCGACCCGGTGCCGGAGGAATTGAAGGAAGATCGGCTGGAACGCTTCATGCAGGTACAGGCCGGGATTTCGGCCGCAAAATTGCGACGGAAAATTGGTCGCACCCTGAAAGTGCTGGTGGATGAAGTGGGCACCGAAGGCGCCATCGCGCGCTCGATGGCTGACGCGCCCGGGATCGACGGCGTGGTGCGCATCGCCGATGGCGTGTCACTGGCGCCGGGGCAATTCGTGGATGTACGCGTAACCGCCGCCAGCGCCCACGACCTGGACGCGCAGCTTTTGTAGGAGCCGGCTTGCCGGCGATGAAGCTGCCATCCATGGCCGAGGGCCCCATGGTCGCGCGCAGGCGCGCTCCTACGAAAGATCGTAATGGACGGATGAGACCACGAACCGCGCCCTGCCGCCGGGCAGTTCCGCCTCGAATTCCTCGTCGATGTGCTTCTTCAGCGCCGCGCGCGCCAGCGGCGAATCGACGCTGATCCAGCCCTTCTTCGCGTCGGTTTCGTCCGGGCCGACGATGCGGTAAACGTGCGTTCCACCGCTGTCGATGTTTTCGACCTCGAAACTCGCGCCGAAGAACACCGCTTCGCGATCCGCCGGTACGCCTTCGGCGACCTTGAGTGACGGAATGCGCTTGGACAGATAGCGCACCCGTCGGTCGATTTCGCCAAGCTGTTTCTTGCGGTAGGTGTATTCGGCGTTTTCCGAGCGGTCGCCCTCGGCCGCGGCGGCGGCCAGCGCCTTCACCACTTCTGGGCGCAATTCGCGCCACAGGTGGTCCAGTTCGGCTTTCAGTGCATCGAATCCCGCGCGCGTGATGATCGCGGTGGAGCGGGGCGATGGTGGACGCCAGCGTGACATCTTGAATCCGAAGGCCATGGATTCCCGCCTACGCGGGAATGACGAACAAATATACGGTGCACACCTCAGTGTTGTCCCCGTGTGCCGCTTCAGCGTTTGCCGCCGAAGATGCCGCCCAGCACGCCGCGCAGGATCTGGCGCCCGAGCTGGCTGCCCATGGTGCGCACGGTCTGCTTGGCCATGGTTTCGAGCATGCCCTGGCGGCGTTTGGTGCCGAAGATCGCGTCGTGCCAGGCCGAACTTTCCGGCGCCTTGGCGGCTTCCTGTTGCGCGGATTCCTTCGGGTTGTCCGCGGCCTTTTCGTTGGCGCGCCTTGCCAGCATCTCGGCGGCCGATTCGCGGTTGACCGTGGTGTCGTATTTCGGGCCGACCGGCGAACGCGAGCGGATGGTCGCGCGCTCTTCGTCGGTGACCGGTCCGAGCCGGCAGGCCGGGGTGGTGACCAGCACCCGTTCGACCGGCGAAGGCACCCCCTTGTCGCGCAGCGTGGAGGCCAGCGCCTCGCCCACGCCCAGCGTGCCGATCACCTGTGCCACGTCCAGCTTCGGGTTCGGCGCGAAGGTCTCGGCCGCGGCCTTGACGGCCTTCTGGTCGCGCGGAGTGAACGCGCGCAGCGCGTGCTGGACGCGATTGCCCATCTGGCCCAGGATCACGTCGGGCACGTCGTCGGGGTTCTGCGAGCAGAAATAGACACCGACGCCCTTCGAGCGGATCAACCGCACCACCTGTTCCACCTTCTGCTGCAGGGCCGGAGGGCAGTCGTCGAACAACAGGTGCGCCTCGTCGAAGAAGAACACGAGCTTGGGGTGATCGGGGTCGCCGACTTCCGGCAACTGCTCGAACAGTTCCGACAGCATCCACAACAGGAAGGTCGAATACAGCTTCGGCTTGAGGATCAGTTGGTCCGCGGCCAGGATGTTGATGACGCCGCGCCCGGACATGTCCTGGCGCATGATGTCCTTCAGGTCCAGCGCGGGTTCGCCGAAGAACTGCGCGGCGCCCTGTTGTTCCAGTTGCAGCAGCGCGCGCTGCACCGCGCCGAGGCTGGATCTGCTGACCAAACCGTAATGTTGCGAGATGTCTTTCGCGTTGTCGCCGACGTAATTCAGGAGCGCACGCAGATCGTCGAGATCCAGCAGCAGCCAGCCGTTGTCGTCGGCCAGCTTGAACACGATCTCCAGGACCCCTTGCTGGACGTCGTTCAATTCCAGCACGCGTGCCAGCAGGGTCGGCCCCATTTCGGTCACCGTCGCGCGCACCGGCGAGCCGAGCTTGCCGTACAGGTCCCAGAACACCACCGGGTTCGCGGCCGGTTGCCACGACTTGTCGATGCCCAGCTTCGTGAGCCGGGCTTTCAGCTTGTCGCTCGGCGGCGAGGCGGCCGGCTGCGACATGCCCGCGATGTCGCCCTTGACGTCGGCGAGGAACACCGGGGTGCCGAGTCTCGAGAAGCCTTCGGCCAGCACCATCAGCGACACGGTTTTGCCGGTGCCGGTGGCGCCCGCGATCATGCCGTGGCGGTTGCCGAAACGTGGATCGAGTTCGACCGCGGTGGTGTCGTTCCTGCCGATCAGGATGTCGTTCACGTGGGCGCTCCGTTTGCCGGATTGTGATGAGCTTGTGATTGTATGGCGCGATTCCGCCTTGAGTCGCCGTCCGCGACAGGTTAGGGTGCGGGCGTTGTCGGACATTCGAGTGGAAAGTACATGATGCAGCGGTTGGGGTGGATGGTGTGCGTCGGGGGGTTGGCGTTGTTGGCCGGTTGTGCGCAAACGCCGGCGAAGGGAACAGGCTCCGCGGCGGAACTGAACGATCTGTACGCACGGCTGGACAAGGCCAGTTCGCAATACGACCAGGCGCTGGAGCAGGCGCGCCATGGCAATGACGCGCAATCGCAGAAGACGCTGGGGGGCGCGCTGGACGCGCTGCGCAGCGCGTCCGACCAGTGCGTCAACACGGCCGGTTGCGACACCCAGCGATTCCTTTCCGCCTATGACCACGCGCTGCGCTTGAAGGACGGCAGCTTCCTGGGTACCGACGACGACGGGCTGGTGCTCGACGATGGGGACCAGGATGCCGCGGACGCCGATTCCGGCGTGCTGACCACGCTGCCGCAGTCGCAGCGCACCGTGCAGCTTTTGCGTGACCACAAGTTGTCGGACCTGGTGGCGACCAATGGCACGGTGCAGGCGGCGTTGCAGGTCTGGCTGACGCGCCTGCGGCCCAACCTGATCCGCGCCTACGTGGATTACGAATACCTGCGCTACCAGATGTTGCCGGCCTTCCACAAGGCGGGCTTGCCGGAGGCGATCCTGTTCGGGTTGATCGCCAAGGAGTCCGGTGGCCGCGTGCATGCGGTCTCGCGCTCGGGCGCGGCCGGGCCGTTGCAGTTCATGCCGGCGACCGGGGCCAGGTTTGGCCTGAACACCGTGGAGGGATTCGACCAGCGTTTCGACCCGACCATGGCCGCGCGGGCGACCGCGGCGTACTTCAACGAGCAGTTGGGGCAACTCAACGACAACCTTGCGCTGGTGCTGGCGGCCTACAACGGCGGCGAAGGGCGGATCGGGCGGCTCGCGGCATCCACCCCGGATGCGGGTTTCTGGAATCCGGACGTGTACTTCTCGCTGTCGCCGGAAACCCGTGAGTACGTGCCGATGGTGCTGGCGGCGGCGTGGTTGTTCCTGCACCCGCACCGCTACAACCTGCGTTTCCCGCGGGTGGACGGCTCGCCGGGCCACGTGGATCTTGCCCGGGCCGCGACATTGAACGAACTCGCGGTGTGCCTCGGCAACGATGACAGTGCGCGTTACGGGTGGTATCGCACGCTGCGCAATCTCAATCCACAGATGGACCCTTCGGATGTCCAGCCCGAGGGCACGCGCGTGAACCTGCCGCGGTTCCTGGAGCGCGCGTACAAGCGTTCGTGCGTCAGCGGCAAGTGGGTGGCGCTGGCCGACCAGTTGCAGAACGCCCAGCTTCCCGCCTCGCCCGTGGCCGCCGCCGATCCACCCGCGCACCGGGCCAGGCATTACACCGTGCGCCACGGCGATACCCTGTCAGCCATCGCGCGCCGGTTCGATTGCGACAGTGCGCGTGAGTTGGCCCGTGAGAACGATTTGCGCCTGACGTCGAATCTCCGGGTCGGGAAACGGTTGCGGCTGCAGGGGTGCAAGCGGCGCTAGGGAAGCACCGATGTTGCTCGTCTTGCCGGCTCAGGCCGGTATCCAGCAATCAAGGGAAGCGTGGCTTGTGGGCGCGATACAAGCCCATGCCGGAACGGGGCGCCTGGGCCGGGTGGATTGGTCCACGCCAACACTTCCCCGGAAACGCACAACGCCCACAAGGGGCGTTCGCGTTTCTGGCGGAGAGGGTGGGATTCGAACCCACGTTACGGCATAACCGTAAACCGGATTTCGAATCCGGCGCATTCGACCACTCTGCCACCTCTCCAGAATTGCAGCGCGCGGATCCGTGGCGATTTCTTCCGGCGCATATGT
>DASURP010000025.1:0-64218 GCA_036279975.1 Rhodanobacteraceae bacterium | reverse complement strand
TTCTGGCGGAGAGGGTGGGATTCGAACCCACGTTACGGCATAACCGTAAACCGGATTTCGAATCCGGCGCATTCGACCACTCTGCCACCTCTCCAGAATTGCAGCGCGCGGATCCGTGGCGATTTCTTCCGGCGCATATGTTCGTCTCATCCCTGAGACTCACCCCTCACTTCGTTCGGGGCCAGCCCTGCGGCGGTCCGAATTTGTTCCCGACAAATTCGTCGACACTCTGCCACCTCTCCGGGATCCGTGCATGGCAGCCCACCGCGGCGGGCTGCCCATGATAAGAGCGGCCGCCGGGGCTGACAACGGGTGACGGTCCCGAAGCGTAAGCGGAACGCAGCGGTGGCCGTTTGCGCTTGAGCCGCGCGGTGGAGCGGCGTAGCGTGCGCCGTGGGAGGAAGACACCATGCACAAGTCGATGTTGTGGGGCGTCCTGCTCGCGGCCGCCGGTTTGCCGTGTGTCGGGTCCACGCAGACCGCCGGTACTCCGGCGTCGGCCGTGTCCGCAGCACCAACGTATTACGCCAGCATTGCCCGGTTGCAGCAGCGGATGCAGGACGGCTCGCTCGGTTCCGTGCGCCTGACGCGCGACTTCATCGACCGCATCGGCAAGCTCGACCAGGCGGGGCCGCGGGTCAATTCGGTGATCGAGCTGGATCCGGATGCGTTGTCGATTTCCAGACGGCGCGACGCCGCACGCGGGGCCGGCGGGCACGGCGCTTTGTGGGGCATCCCGGTCCTGCTGAAGGCCAACATCGACACCGGCGACGGCATGCCAACCACGGCCGGCTCGCTGGCCATGCTGGGTGCCCCGGCACCACGCGATGCCACGGTGGCGGCGAAATTGCGCGAGGCCGGGGCGGTGATCCTGGGCAAAACCAACCTCAGCGAGTGGGCGAACTTCCGCTCCACCCGTTCGACCAGCGGCTGGAGCGGGCGCGGGGGGTTGACCCGCAACCCCTACGTGCTCGATCGCAGCGCATGCGGCTCCAGCTCGGGCTCCGCGGCCGCCGTCGCCGCGGGCTTCGTGACGGTCGCGATCGGCACCGAAACCAACGGCTCGATCATTTGCCCGTCGGCGGCCAACGGCGTGGTCGGCATCAAACCCACGGTGGGCCTGGTGAGTCGCGCCGGAATCATTCCGATCAGCTCCACCCAGGACACCGCCGGCCCGATCGCGCGCGATGTGCGCGATGCCGCGATCGTGCTGTCCGCAATCGCGGGCGGCGATCCGCGCGATCCGGCGACCCGCGACGCGAACCGGCACGCGACCGATTACACGCGGTTCCTGGACCGCGATGCGCTCAAGGGCAAGCGCATCGGCGTGGTGCGGCAACTGACGGGCCACGCCCCGGGCGTCGCACGCCTGTTGACCGCGACGATCGCGGTGCTGCGCGCGCACGGCGCGACCGTGGTCGACCCGGTGGAGATTCCGCACGTGCACGACTACGGCAAAGCCGAGCTGACCGTGCTGCTGTACCAGTTCAAGCACGACCTCAACGCCTATCTCGCCACCCGCACGGGACTGGCGGTGCATTCGCTGGCGGACCTGATTGCCTGGAACAAGGCGCACGCGGAGGAGGAAATGCCGTGGTTCGGGCAGGAGCTGTTCACCGAGGCCCAGGCCAAGGGGTCGCTGACCGACAAGCCGTACCGGGAGGCGCTGGCGAAGTTGCAGGAACTGGCCGGGCCGGAAGGGATCGACGCCGCCATCGAGGCGCACCACCTCGATGCCCTGCTGGCGCCGGCGCAGGATCCAGCCTGGACGATCGATCTCGTCAACGGCGATGCGGGGACGGCTTCGGCCTACGGGCCGGCCGCGGTCGCCGGATACCCGTCGATCACGGTGCCTGCGGGGTTCGTGCACGGGCTACCGGTCGGCATGCTGTTCTTCGGCCGCAAGTGGAGCGAGCCGGTCCTGGTCGGGATCGCCTACGCGTACGAGCAGGCCACGCAAGCGCGCCGCAATCCCGAATTCCTCACCACGCCCCCGGCGCCCGCCGGTGTCGACCCGTACACCCAGAAGTTCGCTGCATCGGCGAACCCCGGGCAGGCAGGCCTCGCTGGCAGGTGAAGCCCGCGTTCAGGCGGCCTGCGCGGGCCGCGTCAGCTGCTGCAGTACGGCCTTGGCGGCGCCGACGGATGAAGCCGGGTTCTGCCCGGTGATCAGGTTGCCCGAGGTCACCACGTGGGACTGCCAGTCGGCGGCGCAGGAGTACTCCCCGCCGGCCTCCTTGAGCATGTCCTCGACCAGGAACGGTACGGCGTCGGCCAATCCCGCAGCGCGTTCCTCGGAATTGGAAAACCCGGTGACGGCCTTGCCGCGCACCAACGGCAGCCCGAACGGACCGCGCGCATCGCGCAGGGCGGCCACGCCATGGCAGACCGCGGCGACCGGTTTGCCCGCGGCGTACGCCTTGTCGATCACGATGCGCGAATCCTTGTTGCCGGCCAGGTCCCACAAGGGCCCATGGCCGCCCGGGTAGAACAGGGCGTCGTAGGCCTCGGGGTCGAGTTCGGACAGCTTGTGGGTTTGGGCCAATGCGTCCATGGCCGTGGCGTCGGCGCGAAAGCGCCTGGTGGCCGCGGTCTGGTTGTCCGCCTGCTCGCTGCCAGGATCGACCGGCGGCTGGCCGCCGGCAGGCGAGGCCAGGGTGACCTCGGCTCCCGCGTCCCTGAATACGTAGTACGGGGCGGCCAGTTCTTCCAGCCACAGGCCGGTCGGCTTGCCGGTTTCGCCGAGCTGGCCGTGCGATGTCATCACCATGAGGATTTTCATTGCTGCGCTCCACAGAATCGGCGTGCCGCAACGGGGGCACCAACCAGCACTCTGGGGTGGATCGCGCAAAATGCAAGGGCCGGGTGTAGGAAGCGGCCGGAGTTGTTACGCTGCACATCATTTTTCCGAGTGACCACGAAATGAACCTGATCTCCGCACCGGTGTCTTATGGGGAATTGATCGACAAAATCACGATCCTCGAAATCAAGTCCGAACGCATCGTCGACGCGGCCAAACTGGCCAACGTGCGTGACGAACTGCAACTGCTGGATCGCCTCTGGCAGGCGGATGAACACTCGCGCATCGACATTTCCGCCGAACGCGCCGGCTTGAAACGCATCAACGAGACGCTGTGGGAGATCGAGGATGAAATCCGCGTCAAGGAACGCGATCGGGCGTTCGATGCGCGTTTCATCGAGCTGGCGCGCGCGGTGTACCACACCAACGACGAGCGCGCGGCGATCAAGCGCGCGATCAACCTGAAGCTGGGCTCGCGGCTGGTGGAAGAAAAGTCCTACCAGGGTTACGGCGCCGCCTGAAGCGCGGCCTCCAGCCGCCCGACCACGTCGTCGAGCGTGACCAGGTCCATCACGCCGGGGAATTCGATCTTGGTGCCCCACGGGATCGCGCACGCGGGCTTGCGCAGGAACTTGCGCGCGGCGTCGTCGTAACGATCCACGCACCAGCGGCGGTCGGAGTAGGGGCCGGAACGGGCGGGATTGCTGGCGGCGTGCAGGCCCAGCACCCGTGCCCCGACCGCGTTGGCCATGTGCATGGGACCGGCGTCGGGACTCAGCACGATGGCGGCGCGCTGGTACAACGCCAACGCGCGTTTCAAGGTGTCCTTGCCGATCAGGTCCAGGGGCCGGGTTTTCATCCGGGCGAGGATGGCGTCGCCCAGTGCGCGCTCGCCGGCGGACGGCCCACCCGTGAGCACGACGCGCATGTGCAGCGCCGCAGCGGCGTGATCGGCAGCGGCGGCGTAGCGCTCCGGGCGCCAGTTGCGCAACGTGTGGCTCGAAGCTGCGCTGACCAGCAGCGTCGGTTGCCCGTCGCCGGGCCATTGCGAAGCCGCCCATGCGTGCGCGTCGTCGGGGATCGGGATGTCCCAGCGCACGCGTGTCTGTTTCAATCCCAGCGGTTCGACGAAGCTGCCCAGCGCGTCCAGTACGTGTTCGCCGCTGCGCGCGGGGATGCGCTCGCGCACGAACAACCCGTGCAAATCCCTGGCGCGGGCGCGGTCGTAACCGATCCTGCGGCCGGCGCGCACGGCCAGGCTCAGCAGATTGGCGCGCAACGCGACCTGCAGGTGCAGCAGCGCATCGAAGCGGCGGCCCGCCAGCACCGCGCGTACGGCACGGTAGCCGTCGATGCCGGCGGTCTTGTCGAACACCACGAATTCGACGCCGGTGATGTCGCCGACCAGCTTGTACTCCAGCTTGCCGACGATCCAGGTCAGGCGCGTTGCCGGCCATGCGGCCTGCAACGTGCGCACCAGCGGCACCACGTGGGTCACGTCGCCAAGGGCGGAGGTGCGCAACAGGCAGATGGTTTCGGGAACTTCGGTCATCCGGTTGCTAGACTTGGGTGGTGAACATGCCGACGCATCCAACCGATGAGCACCGCACGGTCGACCCGCGTATTGTCGCATCCGGCAACGGCGCCATGGTATTCGACGCCAGTTTGTCCGAGGCGCCGACGCGCGACTGGTTCGACCGCGCGTGGTGGCAGGCGCAAAACCGATTGCGGACCGCGGAGGCCGGGCGCGGCGGTGTCGCCTTCCTGGATACGCCGGACGGTCCCTGCGTGCTGCGCCATTACCGGCGCGGCGGATGGATGCAGCCGTTGCTGGGCGATCGTTACGTGTGGAACGGGCGCACCCGCAGCCGTGGTTTCGCGGAGTTCCGGTTGCTGGCCGAGTTGCGCATGCGCGGCTTGCCGGTGCCGGCGCCGATCGCGGCGCGATACCAGCGGCGCGGCCCGTACTACACGGCCGACCTGATCACGCGCGAGATCGAAGGTGCCAAGACCCTCACGCAGGTCATTGAAGCGCAACGCTTCGATGGCGCGTTGGCCGGGCAGGTCGGCGCGTTGGTCGCGCGTTTCCATGCCGGAGGCGTGGATCACGCCGATCTGAACGCGCACAATATCCTGCTGGCGAAGGGAGAATTGTGGTTGATCGATTTCGATCGTGGCGAAGTCCGCGTGACCGGCACGGCCTGGAAATTGTCCAACCTCGCACGGCTCAAGCGCTCGCTGCTGAAGGTTGGCGCGTGCGATCATGACGAGACGACTTTGGATCGGGAAATCTGGACCCCCTTGATGCGCGCCTACGAGCGCGGCACCGGGGGGCAACGCATGAAGAAAGGTGCATGAAGAACACGGCAACCAATGCGGGGTACGACGAAGACACGCCCGCGACCGCCACCGGTCAAGACGCGTGGTCACTGCACGTGCTCGGCACGGGGGCCGCAAGCGCGGTCGATCTGGGCGCATCCGGCGCGGTGCTGGAACGCAATGGCCAGCCGATGCTGTTGATCGATTGCGGCCCGGGCACGCTCGAACACTACCTGCGCAGCTATGGCGCACTGCCGCCGGCCGTTTTCATCACCCACGGCCACATGGACCACGTCGCAGGACTGGAGCGGCTGTTCCACAGTGCGTGGTTCCGTCCGCAGCGACGCGGAAGCGTCAAGTTGTTCATGCACGCCAACCTGGTGCCGATCCTGCAGGCGCGGCTCGCCGACTACCCCAACGCCGTCGCCGAAGGCGGGGCAAATTTCTGGGAGGGGTTTCGCCTGGTCGCGTTGTCGCGCGGGTTCTGGCTGGACGACTGGTGGTTCGACGTGTTCGCGACGCGCCACCATGCGCCCGGCACGTCGTTCGGCGTGGTGTTGGCCGGCTGCTTTGCCTGGACCGGCGACACGCGGCCGATCCCGGAGACGCTCGCTGCGGTCGCCGATGCCCACACTCTGGTCGCGCACGATTGCGCGTTGGTCGGCAACGCATCGCATGCCGGCGCCGATGACCTGGAGCGGGAGTATCCCGCCGAATTGCGCGAGCGATTGCTGCTCTACCACTTCGGCAGCGAGTCCGATGCCCAGGCACTGCGTGGGCGCGGCTTTCGGACCGCGGCACCGGATGGCCGTTATCCATTGCATGCGCCGAACCCGGTGCGCGCGGAGGCGGGCTGATGAAACCCGAAGCGCCGCTTGCGATCCAGCAGTCGCCGGCGCCGCCGGATGCGCTGGGCCGCGCCCTGGCCGATCTGCGCATCTCGGTGATCGATCGCTGCAATTTCCGTTGCCCGTATTGCATGCCGGAAGAGTCCTACCCCGCCGACCATGCGTTCCTGCGCGCCCGCGAACGGCTGGATTTCGACGAGATCGAACGCATCGCACGCGTGTTCGTGTCGCTGGGGGTGCGCAAGCTGCGCCTCACCGGCGGCGAGCCGCTGTTGCGCCGGGATCTCCCGGATCTGGTGGCGCGGCTGGCAGCGCTCGGCGGCGTCGAGGACCTGGCCCTGACCACCAACGGCGTGCTGCTGCCGAAACTCGCGCAGCCGTTGCACGCGGCGGGCCTGCGGCGCATCACGGTGAGCATGGACAGCGCGGACCCGGAAGTGTTCAGGCGGATGTCCGGGGGACGCGGCGAACTCGCGCAGGTCGAGGCAGGCATCGACGCGGCCGAGCGCGCCGGCTTCGCGCCACTCAAGATCAACTGCGTGGTGATGCGCGGCGTGAACGATGGCGGGGTGCTCGACCTGGTCCGGCGCTTCCGCGGCACCGGGCACGTCGTGCGCTTCATCGAATACATGGATGTCGGCACGGTCAACGGCTGGCGCGGCGACCGCGTGGCGCCGGGCGCGGAACTGGTCGGGCGCATCGACGCGTGCTGGCCGCTGGAGCAGCTGCCGCGCAATGCAGCATCCACCTCGCGGCGCTGGCGCTTTCGCGACGGCAAGGGCGAAGTCGGCTTCATCAATTCGGTGACCGAGCCGTTCTGCGGCGGTTGCACGCGCGCGCGCCTGGCGGCCGACGGCAAGTTGTACACCTGCCTGTTCGCGCATGCCGGCCACGATTTGCGCGCATTGTTGCGTGCCGGCGAATCGGACGCCGCGCTGCGCGCGACCGTTGCCGGCATCTGGAGCCATCGCGGCGACCGCTACAGCGAACGCCGCGCGGAATTGCGCGCGGCGGGGGTGCTGGAACACGTGGAGATGTACCGGATTGGCGGATGACGAACACGCTCGCCTGCGTTCGGGTTTCCAGGCTCGTCATCCCGGCGCAAGCCGGGACCCAGTGACTTCGACCATGACACAAAAAAACAAGCTGTCCCACATCGATGCATCGAACCGTCCGCGCATGGTCGACGTGGGCGGCAAGCCCGTCAGCGCGCGCCAGGCGGTGGCCGAGGCGGTGGTGCGCTTTCCGAAAAAGGTCGCCGACAGCTTGCGGGCGGGCGGCATGCGCGGGCCCAAGGGACCGGTGGTCGATACCGCCATCGTGGCCGGCACCATGGCGGCCAAGCGCACCCACGAGTTGATCCCGTTCTGCCACCCGCTGGCGATCGAGCGCTGCCGCATCGAGGCGGATTTCGTGTCGGACACCGAACTCGCCATACGCTGCGAAGTCGCGATTTCGCACAAGACCGGCGTCGAAATGGAAGCCCTGACCGGCGCCAGCGTCGCGGCGCTGACGGTCTACGACATGTGCAAGGCGCTGTCGCACGGAATCGTGATCACGGGCGTTCGCCTGCTGGAAAAATCCGGCGGCAAGCGAAGCGTGAAAGCAGGGAAGGGCACGACGCCATGAACTACCGGTTGCTGTACTTCGCAGCGCTGTCGGATGCCGTGGGCTGCGCCGGGGAAACCGTGGCGAGCGAGGCACGCGATGTGCGCGCGCTATACGCCGAACTGGCGGCGCGGCACGGGTTCACCTTCGCGCCGGATCGCCTGCGCGTCGCGGTGAATGGCGCGTTCACCGACTGGAATCATCGACTCGCCGACAACGATGAAGTGGTGTTCCTGCCGCCGGTCAGCGGGGGCTGAGATGTTCGCGATCAGCGAGGTGCCCATTGATGTTGCACGCCTGCGGGGTGCACTGGAGGCGCGCGGGGTGGGGGCGGTCGTCTGTTTCGAAGGGCGCGTTCGCGACCACAACGACGGACGGGCGGTGCATGGGTTGTCCTACCAGGCTTACGCCGACCTTGCACAGGCCGAAGGCGTGCGCATTGTCGCGGAAGCGCACCACCGCTACGCCGTCGATCGCGTCGTGTGCGTGCACCGGGTGGGTGACCTTGCGCTCGGTGAGGTGGCGGTTTGGGCGGGCGCATCGGCCGGGCACCGCGCCGCCGCGTTCGACGCCTGCCGCTATATCATCGACGAGGTCAAGGCACGCGTGCCGGTCTGGAAGCGCGAGCATTACGTGGAAGGTCCGTCGGAGTGGTTGCACCCGGAACCTGGACTGCGGAAATGATTGCCCGCAGCCGTTGATGCCATTATCCTGCAGCGTCCACTTTCCCGGAGAGGTGTCCGAGCGGTCGAAGGAGCACGCCTGGAAAGTGTGTAAGCGGCCAAACCCCGCTTCGCGGGTTCGACGAATTCGTCGGGAACGAATTCGGACACCACAGGCGGCCCCGAGCGCAGCGAGGGGCGAGCATCAGGGACGATGCGAGCATATCCCGCCTCGGGCGGGATCGAACCAATAACCCGGAGAGGTGTCCGAGCGGTCGAAGGAGCACGCCTGGAAAGTGTGTAAGCGGCTAAACCCCGCTTCGCGGGTTCGAATCCCGCCCTCTCCGCCAGTTTCAGGAAAAATCGTGAGATGCAGAGGCGGGTGAGAACCCGCAGGGTTCGACGAATTCGCCGGGAGCAAATTCGGACAACCGAAGGTCGGCCCCGAGCGTTGCGAGGGGTGAGCATCATGGATGATGCGAACATATCCCGCCCTCTCCGCCAGTTTCAATGTTCATGGTGGCCCCGTCGGCGCCTCCGCGACGATAAATCGAAAATTCCGCCAGGGCCGGAAGGCAGCAACGGTATCGATCGACTCGTGCGCCGGAGATACGCTGGCGGGGCTGCCGCCATTTTGGCTTGGTCTCGCCGCCATGACTTGGCACAATGGGGAACATGAGCTATCAGGTCCTTGCCCGCAAGTGGCGCCCGAAGCAGTTCGATGAACTGGTCGGGCAGGAACACGTCGTCAGGGCGCTGACGCACGCGCTGGATTCCGGCCGGGTGCACCACGCCTATCTTTTCACCGGCACCCGTGGCGTTGGCAAGACCACCATCGCGCGTATCTTCGCGAAGTCGCTCAACTGCGAGAAAGGCATGTCGGCGCACCCGTGCGGCGAGTGTGCGATCTGCAAGGCGGTGGACGCGGGTCGTTTCGTGGACTTGATCGAGATCGACGCGGCCAGCAATACCGGCGTGGACGATGTGCGCGAAGTGATCGAGAATGCCCAGTACGCACCGGCGCAAGGCCGTTACAAGGTGTACCTGGTGGACGAGGTGCACATGCTCTCCAAGAGCGCGTTCAACGCGCTGCTGAAGACGCTGGAGGAGCCCCCCGAACACGTGAAGTTCCTGCTGGCGACCACCGACCCGCAGAAGCTGCCGGTGACGGTGCTGTCGCGCTGCCTGAAGTTCGGCTTGAAGCGGTTGCTGCCCGAGCAGGTCGCGGGGCAGATGCGGATGATCCTGGGCAAGGAGGGCGTCGGCTTCGATGAAGGCGCGATCGCGGCCCTCGCGCGTGGCGCGGACGGGTCCCTGCGTGATGGTTTGTCGCTGCTGGACCAGGCCATCGCCCACGGCGGCGGCACGCTGAAGGCGGATGACGTGCGCGCGATGCTTGGCACCATCGCCGACAACGATGTCGGCGTGATGTTGCGCGCCCTGGCCGCTACCGATGGCAAGGCGCTGCTCGCGGAAGCCGGGCGCATCGCTGGCCTCTCGCCCGATTTCGCGGTGGTGCTGGAGCAGCTCGCCACCGCGCTGCACCGGATCCAGTTGCGGCAGTTGGTGCCGGATTTCGCGGGCGACGAGACCGAGCGCGAGGTGCTGGACGAGCTGGCGGGCAAGGTCGACCCCCAGGAAGTGCAGGTGTGGTACCAGTTCGCGTTGAACGGCCGCCACGATTTGCCACTGGCGCCCGATGCGCGCTCGGGTTTCGAGATGACGCTGCTGCGCATGCTGGCGTTTCGTGCGGACGCGGCCGGCGCCGAAGGTGCCGCACAGCGCGCGGAGCCTGCGGCGGCCAGGCGTACGGCAACGCGATCGGCGGCGGACGCCGCAGCGCCGGTGCCGCAGGGCAGGCCGGCGCGTGCGAATGGCGCCGCGGATGCACCGGAACCGCCGGCAAGGCCCGCGGCCGCTGCGCCCAGGATCGATGGAGTCGCCGATTGGGAAGCATGGATCCGGAAGGCGGGCCTGGGCGGTCCGGTCGGCCAGCTCGCACGACACGCGGTGCCGAAATCGTTCGAGGGCAACGTGTTGACGCTGGTCCTCAAACCCGAGCACGCGGTCTTCAACAGCGATGCCGTGCGCGCGCAGTTGCAGGACCAGCTCGGTGAGGCGATCGGGCACAAGTTGCGGGTGCGGATCGTGCACGCGGTCGTCGCCGAGACCCCCGCCAGCCGCGCGGCCAAGGCGCACTCCGACGAACAGGCCGCCACCGAACGCGCCATGGCGGAGGATCCGATCGTCCAGGACATGCAGCGCCAACTCGGCGCGCAGGTCATTCCCGAAAGCATTCGACCCGCAGGCAGACACGCATGAAAGGACAAATCGGACAATTGATGCAACAGGCGCAGCGCATGCAAGAGGACCTGAAGCGCGCGCAGGAAGAAATCGCGAAGCTGGAAGTCACCGGGGGCGCGGGCGGCGGGATGGTGGAAGTCACGATGACGGGCCGCCACGAGGTTCGGCGCGTGCGCATCGACCGCAAGCTGATGGCGGAAGACCCGGAGATGGCCGAGGACATGGTTGCCGCCGCGGTCAACGACGCGGTCAACAAGGTCAGCGAGATCAGCCAGCAAAAGCTTGGCGGCGTGAGTGCGGGAATGAACCTGCCGCCCGGGTTCAAGCTGCCCTTTTGAGAGCCAGGTGAAATGGGGTCTGATATGGGGTCAGAGTCACTTTTCCAGCGGCCATTCGCATGCGCGGATCACGTTTCGGAAAAGTGACTCTGACCCCGGTTTCCCAAGCCCATGTCCAGTCAACCCAGCTTCCTCGCCGAACTGATCGAGGCATTGCGCTGCCTCCCGGGCGTCGGCGCCAAGAGCGCGCAGCGCATGGCCTTCCACCTGCTGGAGCGCGACCGCGAGGGCGGCCTGCGCTTGGCGGCATCCCTGCAGCAGGCCATGCAGCGCATCGGCCACTGCAAGTCGTGCCGCAACTTCAGCGAATTGGATGAATGCGCGATTTGCGCCAATGCATCGCGCGATGCCTCGTTGCTGTGCGTGGTCGAGACGCCCGCCGATCTGCTTGCGATCGAACAGGCCACCGGCTATCGCGGCCGTTACTTCGTGTTGATGGGGCGGCTGTCGCCGCTGGATGGCCTGGGGCCGCACGAACTCGGCGGCGATCTGCTGACGCGCAGGCTCGGCGACGGCGAGATACGCGAGCTGGTGATCGCGACCAACCCGACCGTGGAAGGCGAAGCCACCGCGCACTGGCTCGGCCAGCTCGCGCGTAGCGCCGGCGTGCGTGCCACGCGGCTGGCGCATGGCGTGCCGCTTGGCGGAGAGCTCGAATATGTCGATCGCGGCACGCTTGCGCACGCGTTTGGCAGCCGCGTGGCCTTCGAGGACTGATCCGCGCAAACCGCAGCGAAATCCCGGGGTTGCTATGCTGCGTCGAGGTTGAACCGGAACAAGCCATGTCCGACACGATATTCGACAAGATCCTGCGCCGCGAACTGCCGGCCGACATCGTGTACGAGGATGACGAGGTGCTGGCGTTCCGCGACATCCATCCGCAGGCGCCGGTGCACGTGCTGTTCATCCCGAAGCAGAAGTCGCTTCCTACCTTGAACGATTGCGGTGAGGCCGATGCCGTGTTGCTGGGCAAGCTGTTGCTTGCCGCATCCGCGTACGCCAAGCGCGAGGGTTTCGCCGACAGCGGTTATCGCTGCGTGATCAACTGCAACCGCGGCGGCGGGCAGACGGTGTTTTACCTGCACGTGCACCTGATGGCCGGCAGGCAGATGCCCGAACGCATGGTTTGAGGCCGACGCGCAAGCCGGTGACATGGCACCCGTTCGCGGACGCCAGCCCGGCGACTGGCTGGTCAGCCTTTCTTTGGCGGCGGCGGTGGTGCCGGCTGCGGCACCACGATCACGCGCGGCGGGTAATACCACGGGCCGTAGCCCCAGCCGCAGCCCCACGGCGACCAGAACGGATCGCACGGCCCCCAGGGGCCCCACGGATCCGGGCGCGCCACGTACAGCGGGCGCTTCGGCCACAGGTAAACGTTGTTGGCTTCGACCTTCGGGTAGGTGTAGTCGAACTCGCCGATCTTGTGCTGCACGGTGCCCGAGAGCGTGCCTGTCACGGTGATCTCGCGACCCTTCTGGAATACCTCCGGGTCGTAGAAGCCCTGCTTGCAGGCCACGAACCGGCCCAGGCTTTCCTCGCCGCCCTTCGGGCGCGCCTGCGAATCCAGCGGCTCGGCCAGCACGAAGAAGCAGGTCTGCTGTTCGCGCGGCTGGGTTTCGATGAGTTCGCCGCCCCAGCGCACCGGGGTGGCGCTGGCGGTACCGCTGCGTGCGGCCTCCAGCGAGACCGGTGCGTAGTCACCGGCGAGCGGCTTGGGGATGGTGGCGCAGCCACCCAGGGCCAGGGCGCCCACGACCGAAAGGAAAAGAACACGACGTGTCATGGCGGGCCTCCGTGATTGGCAGGTTGTTGAAAAAGTGCTTTCCTGCACTTTTTCAACACGCCGAGTCCGGCGCATGTCCGGACTCGGCTTCGTTGAATCAAGCACTTGGTGTGCTTGATTCGCGGCGGGCCATCCATGGCCCGCGCCAACAGGGTGTTTTTTCAACACCCTGTTGGTGAACCGACGCGTCTATTTGACCACACGGCGGGCCCGGAAGCGACGTACGCGCCGGGCGAAGGCCTTGGCCTGTTCAGGCGGCGGTTCGGAACAGGCGTAACGCAGGGTGAGGTACTCCGTAGCCAGCTTGTTTACCGTAGGTGCCCAATCGGACAGTTCGGTTGCAGTGCGTCGATAAAAGTCGCGTGGACCCTCTGCGTGGCCGCGCACGATACCCAAGCGCGCGAGTTTGCGCTGCAGGCGCTGCTGTGCGGCGGCCAGCGTATCGCGCGGCTTCCTGCGCGGACGCAGCGATGCCAGCAGCGCGCCCGCGCCGAGGGCCAGGAACACGACGACGGCCAGTGCAATGCCCAGTGTCTGTGCGGTGGCGTGGTCGACGCCGAACGGACGCAACAGCCGGCTCTGCTGCAAGGCATCGAAGCCGACCACCGTCTGGCCCCACCAGCGGTTGATCACGTCCATGCGGTCGCGCCAGGGCATCCACCAATTGCTGCCGCCCCCGCCGATGTCGCCGACCGCGCCGCCGGTGCTGGCCAGGATCACCTGGCTCACCGCGGCGGTGGGGTCGACCCGCACCCAGCCGCGGCCCGCAAGCCATACTTCCGACCATGCGTGCGCGTCGGATTGGCGGATCAGCAGGTAGTGCGCGAAGCCGTTCCAGAACCCGCCCTGGTATCCGACCACCACGCGCGCCGGGATGCCCGCGGCGCGCATCAGGAAGGTGAAGGCGCTGGCGTAGTGTTCGCAAAAACCTGTTTTGGTGTCGAACAGGAAATCGTCGATGCTGTTGCGCCCGAGCGGGGGGGCATCGAGGTCGTAAACGAAACCGCCGTCGCGGAAAAGCGCCAGCGCATCGCGAACGATCGCGGGCGTGTCCGAACCCGCCGCCGCGCGCCAGCGCGCGGCCAGTGTACGCGCGCGCGGATCGAATCCCGCGGGCAATTCCAGTGCCGCCGCACGCATGCGCGGATCGAGGCCTTCCGGCGCGAGGTGGTAATCGGTTGCCGACGCCACGCGGTAACGCAGGGTCTGGTCGACGGACTTGCTCGACCACAAGGTGTGGTCGGGTCCCATCTGCGCGCCCTCGGGTGCGGTAATTGGCACGTCCAGCGCGAACAGCCAGTGCTGGTGGCTGGGCAGCAGGGTCACCTCGTAGCGGGTCGCCGGGCCGCGGGTGGCGAGTGGCGCGGGTGGCCACGGGCGCCGCGCGGCCGCGCCCGGGAGCCACGCGCGTCCGTCGAATTCCCACAGCACCATGCCGCGGAAATAGCGTTGCCCGTCGGGCGGCGGCGCGCCGTCGAAACCGATCCGCATCGCCACGGCGTCGTCGGTCAGCAGCGACTGCAGGTCGCCCGGCGCCATGCGATCGCTGACGCCGGTGCGCGCCACGCCCTTGTCGGGTGCACCCCACAACGGCATCGACAGCCGCGGGATCAGCAGGAAGCCGAGCAGTGCGGCCGGCAGGCTGGCCGCCAGCAACGCCGTGCCCGTCTTGAAGGCGGGCAGCCAGCCGGCCGCGGGCAGGCCGGGCTCCAGCGCGCGCAGGGTTGCCAGTGCCGGCAGCAGCATCAAGCCGGCCACGATCGTGAAACCCAGCGACTGGTCGAACAGCAACGCGCTCATGAGGATGAAACAGGCGAACCCGACCGTCATGCGCGCGTCGCGCAGGTGTTCGCTCTCCAGCAGCTTGACCACCAGCAACCCGCACACGATGGCCGCGCCCGGTTCGCGTCCGAACGGCGAACCGTAGACGGCGGTCACCACCGCCAGCACCGTCACCAGCATCACGATCCGCAGCCAGGTCGAGACGCGCCGGCGCTGCCGGCGGCGTTGCCACCAGCGCGCGAGCAGGATCGCGGCCAGTGCCGCCGTGTACCACGCGGGCAGGTGCGGCGCGTGCGCGGCCAGCACGCACAGCACGGTGATGCACAGCAGGTTGAACGGCAGCGGCGTGAGCGCCCAGGCTTGCTCGCGGGTTCCGGGGGGCGGCGCGGACCGGCGTTTCACGGCAGCTCCGCCAGTATCGTCAGGCAGCGGTGGTAGTGCGCGGCGTTGCTGCCGGGGCCGAGCGCGTGATGGTCCTCGAGGATCAGCAGCCACGGGTGCGCCGCGGCGTACGCATCGCAGATCCAGCCGGTGAGGCGTGCGATGCGGGTCTCGCGGTCGACGCCGGACAGGGCATGCCAGTCGAAGCGCAACGGTTGTCCGGGCGCGGCGCGGTCGAATTCGCGTACCAGCAGGTGGTCGTGGCGGGCGCTGGCCTTCCACGCCACGTGCCGGATCGGGTCGCCCACGTGGTAGTCGCGCAACCCCGCGAATTCGTCGCCGCCGGCGATGCGTTCGTTCGGGTCGTCGTTGCTTGCGGGTGGCGGGACATCGCGCAGGATGCGCGGATAAACCAGCACGCTCCGGTCCGGCGTGATCCAGCTCCAGGCCCTGAACAATCCGAACGGCAGGGTGTTCGAGAGCTGCATGCGCGGCAGCGGCATCCATCCGCGCGCACTGGTGGGCGCAGTGACCGTGGCGCGGCTGGTGCCATGTTGCAGCGGGCAGGGTTGCCGGATGTCGTCAAGTGCGATGTGCAGTCCCGGGCGCGCGCGTCCATCGTCGGCGAACTCGAGGTGGATCGGCAGGCGCGCGCCGCAGAAGCCGTGGTCGGCGTGCAGCGAGCGCAGGGTCAGGTCATGCAGCTCGCGCCAGGTCAGCAGCATGCTGCCGGCGAGGGTGGCGCCGAGCAGGCAGGTCAGCAGCAGCGCCGCGTTGTTCTGGTAGTTGAGCGCGCCCGTGAGCATGGCTGCCAGCAGGACCGCAAAGCCCAGCCCCGCGCGCGTCGGCACTATGTAGATGCGGCGGCGGTCCAGCCGCACCGGCAGGGCTTCCGGGCTGCGCCCGCGCGCCAGGGTCGGAAACCAGCGCCGCAGGCGCGCCGCGAGGGTCACGGGTGCGGCGTGCGCGGCTGCGTCCATGGGTTCACTCGACCGCAACCGACTCCAGCAGGGCCTGCGCCAGTGCGTCGCGGGCCACGCTGCGGGCGGGGATGAGACGGTGGCCGGCCACCGCCACGAATACCGCCTGCACGTCCTCGGGCAAGGCGTAATCGCGATCGCCCAGCAGCGCCCACGCGCGCGCGCAGGCCAGCAAAGCGAGTCCTGCACGCGGCGACAGCCCGGTGCGGATCTCCGGATGCTTGCGGCTCGCCGTCACCAGCGCCTGCACGTAATCGAGCAGCGCGGGGCTCGCGGTGATCGAGTGCGCGCGCTTGCGCAGGTCCAGGATCTCGGGGCCGGACAGTTGCGCAGCGAGGCGGCCGACCATGCCGGCGCGGTCCTCGCCGGTCAGCAGCCTGCGCTCGGCCTCGGCATCCGGGTAATCCAGGGAAATCCGCAGCATGAAACGGTCGAGCTGCGAATCGGGTAGCGGGTAGGTGCCGGCCATGTCCAGCGGGTTCTGGGTCGCGACCACGAAGAACGGCTGCGGCAGCGCGCGGCTCGCGCCATCCACCGTGACCTGGCCTTCGGCCATTGCCTCCAGCAGCGCACTCTGGGTCTTGGGCGTGGCGCGGTTGATCTCGTCGGCCAGCAACAACTGCGCGAAGATCGGGCCCTGCTGGAAGCGGAATACGCCGCCGTCGCGATCGAACACGCCGACCCCGACGATGTCGGTGGGCAGCAGGTCGGAGGTGAACTGGATGCGCCGGAAGGACAGTCCCAGCGTCGCCGCCAGCGCGTGCGCCAGCGTGGTCTTGCCGACCCCCGGCACGTCCTCGACCAGCAGGTGGCCACCCGCCAGCAGGCACGCGAACGCCATCCGGACCGCCCGGTTCTTGCCCACCAGCACGTCGTTGACTTGTGCCATGGCCGCGTCGAGGTGCTGGCGCGGCGTGGCCTCGACGGAGGCCGCGGCAGCGGCGGCGAAGTTGTGGTCCATGCTGGTTCCCGGGCGATGCTGCGGACAATGGCCAGTGTACGACGCCACGCGTCGCGACCGCGTGGACTCAGGGCAACGCGACGCCGGCTTCCCGCAACAGCCGGGCCAGCGCGATCAGCGGCAGCCCGATCAGGGCCGTCGGGTCTTCGCCCTCGATGCGCTCGAACAGTGCGATGCCGGCACCCTCGGATTTGAAGCTGCCGGCGCAGTCGAGGGGGCGTTCACGTGAAAGGTAGCGGTCGATCTCGCCATGGTCGAGTTCGCGGAAAACCACCTTGGTGTGGTCGAGCGCGTCCCGTTGGCGTCCGTCGCGGGTATCGATCACGCAGATACCCGTGAAGAAATCAACTGTATTTCCGCTACTTGCGCGTAGTTGTTCGCGTGCATTATCGATGTTGCCGGGTTTGTGCAGCACCGTTTCGCCGAGCGCCGCGACCTGGTCGGAACCAATGACCAGGGCGTCGTGGAAATCCGAGGCAACGGCCCGCGCCTTGGTCGAGGCCAGGCGCGCGGCGCGTGCCGGGGGCGGCTCGCCGGCCAGCGGGGTTTCGTCGGCAGCGGGTGGGGCCTGCGTGAAATCGGCGATGATGCGCCGCAGCAGTCCGGCCCGGTAGCAAGAGGTCGAGGCGAGGACGATCCGGGGCCGGCTCATGGCTGCTGCGAAAGGTCTTCGATCTTTTCACGCACCGCGGTTTCCAGTGCACGCTGGGCCGAGTCGAGTTCGCGCAGTTGCGCGCCGAGCGCGCCGCGCGCCTTGCCCATGGCCGCGACGGCGGCGTCCAGTTCGTGCTGGGTGGCCTGTTCGGCCCGGTCGCGCAACCACAGTCGGTGCGACAGCAGTTCGCGCAGCGCGGCGTCGATCGCCTGCCGGGCCCGGGTCTCGCCGGCCGCGGGCAGGTTGGGGCTGATCGACATGGATGCGTGTGCGCGTTGCAGGCGCTGCCGGCATTCCTTGAGGTCGCGCTCGATGCCGTCGGCTTCGAGGTACAGGGTGCGCAGGGTGCGCTGGTGGCGGATCTGGCGAACCAGCAGCCATACGACCACGCCACAGACGACCGCTGCCACCAGGGCGGGCAGGACGATGGCAAGCATGGTGGCGGAGGCGGAGGTCAAACGCGGGCCTTGCGAGCGCGATGCGGATGGATGCCAAGCATGATACGGGCCAACTCCCACCGCCACCCGGCTGTTGACTTTGTGCAGTGCGGAATCTAGCATTCCGCGCTTATGTCCGCGTCCCTGCCAGCGAGTGTGGACGCCGAACGCATGGTGGCCGGGCGGCGATCCTTCGAAGGTGCGCTGCCGGTCGCGGAATTGCCGCGATTGGTGGAGGCGCTGGCGAAGGATACCGGCGAAATCGCCTACAATCTCGACTTCGAGTCCGGCCAACTCGGTGGCTCCGAGTTGCACGTTCGTCTGGCTGGGCGCCTGACCTTGCAGTGTCAGCGGACGCTGCAGCCCTTCGAATGGCCGGTCACGGTGGACACCCGGCTCGGACTGCTCGCCAGCGAGGACGACGCGGCGGGATTGCCGGGGCAGTGCGAGCCGCTGCTGCTCGAAAACGGAGCATTGCATCCGCGCCGGGTGATCGAGGACGAATTGCTGCTGGCCTTGCCGCTGGTGCCCGTGAAGCCAGGCAGCGAGGCCCTGCAGGGCGAATGGAACACGTCCGTGCAGGCGCCAGGGAATGCTGCGCATGCTGCAGCGGTAGCGCGTCCGTTCGCGGACCTGCGCAAGTTGATCGCGTCACGCGGGAAATAGTCGTAGTTGGTGTACGTGTTTCATGGGCAACCCGTCATGACGGCTCCCCGGTTTCTTGCCCCTCGAATCAAGCGGGCGATGCAACAGTTGCCTTGCAAGGGTTCGGTGGTGGCCGCGGAGGCACGTCGCAACGGGTTCGCAGAGAATCGCCACGAGTGACGGGACGCTCCCGTCGTTGAATTGTTTCCAGGAGAGCCGTCATGGCCGTTGCAAAGAGTCGCAAATCCCCCTCCCGCCGTGGCATGCGCCGCGCCCACGATGCGCTGGACAAGGTCCAGCTCGCCACCGATCCGACTTCGGGCGAAATCCATCGTCGCCACCACGTCACCAAGGACGGCTACTACCGCGGCCGCAAGGTGATCGAGGACAAGCAGGCGGCCGTCGACGAGGATTGACCTCGTTGATGGCAATGCTGCCAGCCGACACGCGGCGCTTGCGGGCGCCGCCGCGTTTTCTCGCGTGCGCAACGCCTGTCCGGGGGACTGAATCTTGACTTACGCCCGCATTCTCGCCACCGGCAGCGCGCTGCCGGAGCGCGTCGTCACCAATGACGATCTTGCAAGGATCGTGGATACCAGCGACGAGTGGATCCGCACCCGCACCGGCATCCGTGAACGGCACGTCGCCGCCGCCGGCGAAACCACCGGAGACCTCGCGTTCCGCGCCGGCAAGCAGGCGCTGGACGATGCGGGGGTCAACTCCTCCGACCTCGACATGGTGATCCTGGGCACCACCACCCCGGACATCGTGTTTCCCGCCACCGCCTGCCTGATCCAGGATCGGCTGGGCGCCAACGGCTGCATGGCGTTCGACGTCAACGCCGCCTGTTCGGGTTTCATGTACGCGCTCGGGGTCGCGAACAATTTCATCCGTGCGGGGCAGGTCAAGCGTGCGCTGGTGATGGGCGCGGAAACCCTGACCCGCATGGTCGACTGGAGTGAGCGCGAAACCTGCGTGCTGTTCGGTGACGGCGCCGGCGCGGTGGTGCTGGAGGCGTCCGACGAGCCGGGCGTGATCGCCACCTGCCTGCATGCCGATGGCGGTTACAAGGATCTGCTGTACAACCCGGTCGGGGTATCGGTGGGATTCAGTGACGAGAAAAACCACGGCGTGCGCATTCGCATGCGTGGACGCGAGGTGTTCAAGATCGCTGTGAAGACGCTGGATGCACTGGTGGACGAAACCCTCGAGGCCGCGAACATGCAGGCCGGGCAGATCGACTGGCTGATCCCCCACCAGGCCAACCTGCGCATCATCGAAGCCACCGCCAGGCGCCTTGGCATGCCGATGGAACGGGTGATCGTCACGGTCGACAAGCACGCCAACACCTCGTCCGGCTCGGTGCCGCTGGCGCTGGACGCCGCGGTGCGTTCCGGGCGCGTGCAACGTGGCCAGCACCTCCTGCTGGAAGCCTTCGGTGGCGGATTCACCTGGGCCTCGGCCATGATCAGGTATTGATTCGAAATGGGCGAGGACGCGATCAAACAAGCTTCACCGGCGGCGCAGCTTGCGTTCGTCTTCCCGGGCCAGGGCTCGCAGTCCGTCGGCATGTTGGCCGAACTCGGCGCCGAGTTCCCGGAAGTCCGCAAGACCTTCGATGAAGCGTCAGGGGGCGCCGGTTTCGACCTATGGGCGCTCTCGCAGGACGGACCGGACGACGAACTCGGCAAGACCGAAAACACCCAGCCGACGCTGCTGGCCGCCAGCGTCGCGGTATGGCGGGTGTGGCAGGCACTGGGCGGCCCGCTGCCCGCGCAGGTCGCGGGGCACAGCCTTGGCGAGTACTCGGCGCTGGTCTGCGCCGGCGCCTTGCCGCTGCGGGATGCGGCCGCGCTGGTCGCCGAACGTGGCCGCCTGATGCAGGCTGCGGTCCCGGCCGGCGTCGGGTCGATGGCAGCGGTGCTCGGCGCCGACGACGAAGTCATCCGCAACGTTTGCAAGGAAGTCTCCGGCGTGGAAATCGTCACCCCCGCCAACTACAACAGCCCCGGGCAGCTGGTGATCGCGGGTCACGTGGGCGCGGTCGAGCGCGCCGCGCAGCGGCTGGCCGAACTCGGCGTACGCAAGGTCGTCAAGCTCGCGGTGTCGGTGCCTTCGCACACGCCGTTGATGCGCGACGCGGCGCTGCAGCTTGCCGAGCGCATGGCGGACTTGCCCTGGCAGGTGCCGGCGGTTCCGGTGCTGCAGAATGCCGATGCCAAGGCCCACGTCGGGATCGAGTTCATCCGTGCGGCGCTGGAGCGCCAGCTGTACATGCCGGTGCTGTGGACCGACACCGTGCAGTCGCTGGTGCGCAACGGCGCCACCAGGATTTTCGAATGCGGACCCGGCAAGGTACTGGCGGGCCTGTGCAGGCGCATCGACAAGGCCATCGACGCCCGTGTGCTGGGCACGCCCGGGGAATTGCGCGCGGCGCTGGCGGAGGTCCAGGCATGACGAAGGTATTGCAGGGCGAAGTCGCGCTGGTGACCGGCGCTTCGCGCGGCATCGGTGCCGCGATCGCGGACGAACTCGCGGCGCAGGGCGCCAGGGTGATTGGCACCGCGACCGGCGAAGCGGGCGCGCAGGCGATCACGCAGCGCCTGTCCGCACACGGCGGCGAAGGCCGCGTGCTGGATGTCACCGATGGCGCCGCGGTGGAGGCATTGATCGAGGCGATCGTGAAGGAATGCGGCGGGCTTTCGATCCTCGTCAACAACGCCGGCATCACCCGCGACCAGTTGCTGATGCGGATGAAGGACGAGGACTGGCAGGTCATCCTCGACACCAATCTGACGTCGGTGTACCGCACCTCGAAGGCGGTGATGCGCACGATGATGAAGGCGCGCAAGGGCCGCATCATCAACATCGCATCGGTCGTTGGCGTGACCGGCAATCCGGGCCAGACCAATTACGCGGCGGCCAAGGCCGGCATCATCGCGTTCTCCAAATCGCTGGCGCGCGAGGTGGGCTCGCGCGGCATCACCGTCAACGTGGTCGCGCCGGGCTTCATCGACACCGACATGACCCGCGCGCTCAGCGACGACCAGCGCAAGGCGCTGGAGGGCAGCATCGCGCTGGGCCGCCTCGGGGCGCCCGCGGACATCGCGCACGCCGTCGCGTTCCTGGCATCGCCGGCCGCGGCGTACATCACCGGCGAAACCCTGCACGTCAATGGCGGCATGTACATGAGTTGAGCGTGGCGCGCCATTCGAAGCTGCTGTTGTTGGAAGTCGGGCCAGGGAGCTCTTGGCCATGGATGGCGGCTTCATGGCCGTTCGGGTGTCGATGGCGCGATAGAGCCCCAGGTTTGACCACCGCGGGGTAGAGCAGCGATCAGGGATGATCGCAATCGATAAACCGGGTAATATGGCGCCTTTCGTGTCGCGGCCGGCGTGGATCGGCGGGTCACGGAATCGCCACACCGACCCCGTGGGGTCTGGAATCCAAACTGCGTGGACCCTGGCGGGTGTGCGTGGGTCGAGTGGGGAAGGGCCTGGCCTGACCTCGAACGTCTTTTTCCGGGAGGCACTGTCTCATGAGCAGCATCGAAGAGCGCGTCAAGAAGATCGTGGTCGATCAGTTGGGGGTCAAGGAAGAGGACGTTACGCCAAACGCCTCGTTCGTCGACGATCTGGGCGCGGATTCGCTGGATACTGTGGAGCTGGTGATGGCGCTCGAAGAGGAGTTCGAAACCGAAATCCCCGACGAGGAGGCCGAGAAGATCACCACCGTCCAGCAGGCGGTCGATTACATCAAGGCGCACGTCAAGTCCTGAGCTTGACGGCGCGTGCCCACGGGCGGCGTGTGCCTTGCGATGCGGCAACCCGAAAGCTGCGCCTCACGTGCGCAGCTTTCGCTTTGTGGGGGGGAGAAGCGGCGTTTACGTGATGCCGGGGGCATCGCGTGCCGCTTCGAGCGGGCGGGCAGGGACGGCCGCACCGGCGCCAAGCGCCATGGACGGCTTCTTGCGCGGCTTCGCCGTTGGCTTGCAGGCAGCAGCAATTGGGTCTGGAATCCGCGCTTCATGCGCAATCCCACCCTTGTCTCTCTCCCGAAGGGAGAGCGCTGTGCAATGCGATAATTCGAATATCTGGATCACGGAGTTCCCATGAGCAAACGGCGTGTGGTAGTCACCGGCCTGGGCATGGTCTCGCCCGTCGGCAACGACGTGGCGACGGCGTGGAAGAACGTGGTCGAGGGCAACAGCGGGATCGGCCCGATCACCCATTTCGACGCCAGTGCATTCCCCACCCGCATCGCGGGCGAGGTGAAGGGTTTCGACCCGGCGCAGTACATCGCGCCGAAAGACATCAAGAAGATGGATACCTTCATCCACTACGGCATCGCCGCGGGCGCCGAAGCACTCGAGGATTCCGGCATCGAGATCAGCGAGGCCAATGCCACGCGCACGGGCATCGCGGTCGGCGCCGGGATTGGCGGCATCGCCAGCATCGAGCGCACCGCCATCGCCTACCACGAGGGCGGGCCGCGCAAGATCTCGCCGTTCTTCGTGCCGGGTTCGATCATCAACATGGTGTCCGGCAACCTGGCCATCATGCACGGCATCAAGGGTCCGAACATTGCCTGCGTCACGGCCTGCACCACCGCCACTCACAACATCGGCCTCGCCATGCGCCTGATCCAGTATGGCGATGCCGACGCCATGCTGGCGGGTGGCGCCGAGTTCTCGGTCACCCCGACCGCGATCGGCGGGTTCTGCTCGGCCAAGGCGCTGTCCACCCGCAACGACGATCCGACCCGTGCCAGCCGGCCGTGGGACAAGGATCGCGACGGTTTCGTGTTGTCCGACGGATCCGGCATCGTGATGCTGGAAGAGTACGAACACGCGAAGGCCCGCGGCGCGAAGATCTATGCCGAGGTCGTCGGTTTCGGCATGAGTGACGACGCCTACCACATCACCGGTACCAGCCCGGGCGGCGAAGGCGCGGGGCGCTGCATGCAGAATGCGTTGCAGGACGCCGGCGTGGACCCGACCGAGGTGCGGTACATCAATGCGCACGGCACTTCCACGCCGGTCGGCGATCCGGGCGAAGTGGATGCCGCCAAGCGGGTATTCGGCGACCACGCGTACAAGCTCGCGATGAGTTCGACCAAGTCGGTGACCGGGCACCTGCTGGGCGCCGCCGGCGGCGTGGAGGCGATCTTCACCCTGCTGGCGATGCGCGACGGCGTGCTCCCGCCGACCATCAACCTCGACCAACCGAGCGAAGGCTGCGACCTCGACTTCGTGCCCGGCACCGCGCGCGAGGCAACCATCGACGTGGCGATCTCCAACTCCTTCGGCTTCGGTGGCACCAACGGCACGCTGGTGTTCAAACGGGTCTGAACAGGCTCTAGACTGCCCGGATGATGCGGATCGATATCGTTGCATCCCATGCGTCATGCAAACGGCAGGCCGGCAACGCCGCCGTGCGCGTCCTGTTGGTGGTCATCGCATTGGCGTTGGCCGCCGTCGTTGCATGGGGCGGCATCAAATACCTGCATTTCACGCGTACCCCGCTGGACGTGCGTGCCGCGGGGCAGACGCTTGAAGTCGCGCGGGGCGAGGGGTTCAAGGACATCGTCCGGCAGCTGCGCGACGCCAGGCTCACCAGCGCGCCACCCTTGCTGTGGCGTGCGCTGGCAATGCGCCTCGGGGTGACCAACCGCCTGCACGCCGGCGAGTACGCGCTGGCGCCGGGCATGACGCCGACCGTGCTGCTGGAGAACATGGCGAATGGCAGGGTGCTGCATCGGCGCGTCACGCTGGTCGACGGCTGGACCTTCGCGCAGGTACGCAAGGCACTGCAGGAGGCGCCGAAACTCGCCCACGACCTGGATGGTCTCGACGACGCGCAGGTGATGGCAAGGCTCGGGGCTGCCGGCGTGTCGCCCGAGGGCGAGTTCATGCCGGAAACCTACGACTATGTGCTGGGCATGTCCGACCTCGACATCCTTGCGCGCGCGCACCAGGCGCTGCGGGCGTTCCTGGCGCGCGAGTGGGCGGCGCGCGACACCTCGATTTCGATCCAGCACCCGTACCAGGCGTTGATCCTCGCTTCGCTGGTCGAGAAGGAGACCGCGGTGCCCGCCGAACTCCCGAGGATCGCGGGGGTGTTCGAGCGGCGCCTGAAGATCGGCATGCGGCTGGAGACGGATCCCAGCGTGATCTTCGGGATGGGCGCTGACTATGCCGGCAAGATCCACAAGCGCGACCTGCAGACCGACACGCCCTACAACACCTACACGCGGTACGGCCTGCCGCCGACGCCGATCGCGCTGCCTGGCCGCGGCGCCATCCACGCAGTCTTGCACCCGGCCGCGGGTGACGCCCTGTATTTCGTGGCGAAGGGCGATGGCACCCACCAGTTTTCCGCCACGCTGGCCCAGCAGAACGCAGCGGTCAGGAAGTACATCCTGGAGAAGAAGCAGCGATGAGCGGCCGGCTGATCACGCTGGAGGGCGGCGAGGGCGCCGGCAAGAGCACGCTGCTGGCAGGCTTGCGCGAACATTTCGACCGGACTGGTTTGGACCTGCTGTACGCGCGTGAGCCCGGTGGCACGTCCGTCGGCGAGGCGATCCGCGCGTTGGTACTCGATCCCGCGCAGCGCGGCATGGTCGCCGAGACGGAGTTGCTGTTGATGTTCGCGGCGCGTGCGCAACTGGTGCGCGAGGTGCTGCGCCCCGCGCTCGCGGCAGGGCGCTGGGTGTTGTGCGACCGCTTCACCGATGCGAGTTACGCCTACCAGGGCGGTGGACGCGGTGTCGACGTCGCGCGCATTGCGGAACTGGAACGGATCGCGACGGAGGGCCTCGAACCCGACCTGACCCTGCTGCTGGACCTGCCGGTCGCGCACGGACGTGTGCGCGCCAGCCAGCGTGGCGGCGCCGACCGCATCGAGGCCGAACGCGAGGATTTCTTCGAGCGCGTGCGTGCGGCCTATCGCGCCCGTGCGCAGGCCGAGCCCGGGCGGTTCCGGCTGATCGACGCAGCGCAGTCACCCGAACACGTGCTGCAGGCTGCAGTCCACGCCATCGACGCCTTGCGTGCACGGGAGTCGGCATGAGCGAAGCGCCGGAGCACGCCGTCGCGATCGCCCCGGGCGATCCCTTGCCAGCCTGGTGCCGACCGCAATGGGAACTGCTGGCCGCGCGCGCCGCGCACGGCACGCTCCCGCACGCATTGTTGATTTGCGGTCCGGCTGGGCTCGGCAAGCGGGCCCTCACCGAAGCGTTCGTGCGCGCACGACTGTGCGACAGCCCGCGCGACGGGCAGGCCTGCGGCCACTGCCGCGCCTGCAGGTTGCTGGCGGCGGGCACGCATCCGGACCGCTTGCTGGTCACGCTCGAACCCAACCCGAAAACCGGGGTGATGCGCCGCGAAATCGTCGTCGACCAGATTCGCGCGCTGTCGGCGCGGCTGGCCATGTCGAGCCAGCTCGATGGCTGGCAGGTCGCGGTGATCGAGCCCGCGGAGGCGATGAACGCCGCGGCGCAGAATGCCTTGCTGAAGACCCTGGAAGAGCCCACCGACGCCAGCCTGATCGTGCTGGTTGCCGACCAGCCGTGGCGCCTCGGTGCGACCATCCGCAGCCGTTGCCAGCGGCTGGATTTCGCCGTGCCTCCCCAGGCCGACGCCTTGGCATGGCTGGCATCGCGCGGCGTCGACGGCGCCGGGCACGTGCTGGCGGCGGCGGGCGGCAATCCCGGGCAAGCCTGGCTGCTGGCGGAACAGGGCGGCATGCAGCGGCGCCAGGAAGTTGCCCGCGACCTGCTGGCGTTGGCGGCCGGGCGCGGCGACGCGCGGGCCCTGGGCAGGGCATGGGCGGACGACGAGCCCGCGCAGCGGCTGGAACAGGCCGCGCGCCTGCTGGATGGCGCACTGGTTGCACGTGCGGCGGGCCAGCGCGCACGCTTCGACCCGGGCTGGGACGATACGACGCTGGTCACCCGGTTTGCCGAGGCCAACCGCTTGCGGTTGCTCCTGAACGGGCCGCTGCGCGCGGATCTCGCCCTGTTCGAATGGCTGGATGGTTTGTCACCCCCGCGCCCGTCCGCCTGACGCGCCACGGTCAGCGCAAGCTCAAACTGCCCCCGTCACAATCGCGCCCGGCTGGGTGGCGACACCAGTCGCAAACAAACAGGACCCGGGTCTGTCAACGCCATGCCACGTGGCCGCGCCGCCGGCCCTTGGCCCGCAGGGCAAGGAAGAGAGAGGAAGATGTATGCCGATACATCGACGAGTGATGACGCCGCCATGGGGGCCAAGGGCCACGGCCCGAAGGGTTGCTCCGCAACGGCCGCCATGCGGTGGCGCGCACCTTGACCATGGAACCACCATGGCGCCGCGGCGCACACCTTGCCTGGCAACCGCTGCGGAAGCAACGCGGCTCACTTGGCATGGCGTTGACAGGCCCTAGCCCGCTTGCGCCCCGAACGACCTTCCGATCTGCTGGATCCCGACGCGCTGTTGCGGCAGCCCGGCGCCCGGCTGATGGTGCTGGCGCCGCATCCGGACGACGAATCGCTGGCGGCGGGCGGTTTGATCCAGCGGGCCCTGGCCTACGGTGCAGGCGTCAGCGTGGTGTTCGTCAGCGACGGTGAGAACAATCCGTGGCCGCAACGCGCGCTGGAGCGACGGGTATGGATCGGGGCGCGACAGCGTGCGGCATGGGGTGCGCGCCGGCGGGCCGAAGCAGACGCGGCATTGCGCGCGATGGGTGCCGGGGGTGTCACGATCCACCGGCTGGGTTGGCCGGACGGCGGGATTACCTGGAAACTCATCGATGAAACCGCGGCAACGCTCGACGTACTGCGCGCGTTGCTCGGGAAGGAGCAACCCACCATCCTGGTGCTGCCAGATCTGGTTGATCGGCACCCCGACCACAGCGCCATCCACGTGCTGGTGGAAATGGCCTTGCAGGGCATGCCGGGCACGTCGCGGCCGGCGTGCCTCGGTTATCTGTTGCACGGGCGTTCCCGTCCCGGCACGCCGCGGCGGGCGGTTTTCGCCCTGGGCGAGACGGAACTGCGCCGCAAGCGCGCGGCGATCGAAGCGCACGCCAGCCAGACGGCGCTCAGCCATCGTCGCCTGCTGCGTTCCGCGACCGCGACGGAAAGTTTCGTGGCCGGACTGGATTCCCATGACCGCGCAGGCGTGACCTTGCCATGGCGGCCCGCGCGCCTGCTGCGATCCGGGCTTGCGCTGCTGGTGGTGGATGCCAAAGGGGGCGAGCGGGTAAGCCTGGGCCGGGGTGGTGGCGCGAACCTGTTCTGGCGCGATGGCAGCCCGGCGGCCCGTACGTCGCGACCGCTGCGGGCGCCGTATTACGTCAAGTTGTACTGCCCGCTGCCTTCACCCTGGGTGTTCGATGGCTGGGGCTGGTGCCGTTTCGGCCGGCCGCATGCTTGACCGCGGCAGGGCGGTGACGGCAAGCTGGCGACGCCGGTTTCGAGGAGTGGCGATGATGGCGACGATGGGTAGCGCAGGTGGCGCGGGCAGCCAGGGCATCCTGCCGGTCGTCATCAAGGACAAGCAGACGCTGTACCAGTCGTACATGTCGTTCGTGAAGGGCGGCGGTTTGTTCGTGCCTACCAACAAGCGCTACAACCTCGGCGACGAGGTGTTCCTGCTGATGAGCCTGCCCGAGGAAACCGAGCGGGTGGCGACCACCGGACGGGTGGTGTGGATCACCCCGATCGCCGCGCAGGGCAACCGCCCGGCCGGGATCGGCGTGCAGTTCACCGAGAGCGCCGACGGCGACAACGCGCGCACCAAGATCGAAACCCTGCTGGCAGGCTTGCAGGGCGGCGACAAGCCGACGCATACGATGTGAGGGCGCGCTCGCCGGCGTATCCGCAGCCGGCGGCTTGCGTGCGCGAAGCCGCGCCAAGTATCATTTGCGGCTCGCTGCGGGGCGCTGCCACGCTGCGACATGTCGGGGTGTAGCTCAGCCTGGTAGAGCGCTACGTTCGGGACGTAGAAGTCGCAGGTTCAAATCCTGTCTCCCCGACCAAATCGTCGCGGAAGATAACCCTATCTTCGCGCGCAATCGGCAATTGGCTGTTGCTGGTGGAACCTCCCGCGGAATCGAGCCGGCAACTTGCTGCTGCTGGCGCATGGCGGCTGCGATTGCGACGGCGCGAACTGCTAACCTTGCGGTTTTGACGCGAGAGCCTTGGCCATGGCGCTGACCACGCCCCGTACGATGCCCGGCACGCTGGAACTGCTGCCACGCGAGCAGATCGCGTTCCAGTCGATGCTGGACACGATCCGTCGCGGCTTCGAGGTGTACGGCTTCGTGCCCATCGAGACGCCGGCCATCGAGTTCGCCGACATCCTGCTGACCAAGGGCGGCGGCGAGACCGAACGCCAGGTGTATTTCGTGCAATCGACCGGTGCGCTGGAGCGCGGATCGGAGCAACCGGTTCGCCCCGAGCACGCGCTGCGCTTCGACCTGACGGTCCCGCTGGCGCGCTACGTGGCGGAGCACGAGCGCGAACTGGCGTTTCCATTCCGGCGTTACCAGATGCAACGCGTGTACCGTGGCGAGCGCGCCCAGCGTGGGCGTTTCCGCGAGTTCTACCAATGCGACATCGACGTGATCGGCAAGGACAGCCTGTCGATCCGCTACGACGCCGAGATCCCGGCCGTGATCCACGCGGTGTTCAGTGCGCTCGACATCGGCGCGTTCACGATCCAGCTCAACAACCGCAAGCTGATGCGCGGCTTCTTCGAGGGCCTGGGCATCGGCGACGGCGAAAGGCAGATGCTGGTGCTGCGCGAAGTGGACAAGCTGGACAAGCGCGGCCCCGACCACGTGCGCGGCGTGCTGACCGGCGGGGAGTTCGGACTTTCCACCGCAGCGGCGGACAGCATCATGCGGTTCGTCGAAGTGCGTTCGACGTCGCTGGCCGATGCACATGCGAAGCTCGCGGCGCTCGGCAGCGGCACGGAAACCTTCGAACAGGGCAGGGCGGAACTGCGCGAGGTGCTGGACACCGTGGCCGCCTTCGGCGTACCGGAATCGGCATTCGCGCTGAACCTGTCGATCGCGCGCGGGCTCGATTACTACACCGGCACGGTGTACGAAACGACGTTGAACGATCATCCGGATATCGGCTCGATCTGTTCGGGCGGGCGCTACGACAACCTTGCAGCCAATTACACGAAGTCGCAATTGCCGGGCGTCGGTATCTCGATCGGCCTGACCCGGCTGTTCTGGCAATTGCGCGAAGCCGGCCTGCTGGAAGCTTCCGACAGCAGCGTGCAGGTGCTGGTGACGCTGATGGATGCGGCGCACCTGCCGGATTGCCTTGCGATCGCCCAGGCATTGCGCGAGGCCGGCATCGCCAGCGAGATTGCGCTGGAAGGCGGCAAGCTGGGCAAGCAGTTGAAGTACGCCGACCGCAGCGGCATCCGTTTCGCGGTCGTGGCGGGTACCGACGAACTCGCGCGCGCTGCGGTCGCCGTCAAGGACCTGCGTCGCGGCGAGCAGTTCGAAGTGCCGCGCACGAGGCTGGTGGAGGCCTTGCGCGCGAAGCTGTCGCAGGACGAGGTACGCAAGGCATGAACACCATCCGGCTCGATGGCAGCCATCTCGCCCGCGCCGACGTGGTCGCGGTGGCCCGCCAGGACGCCAGGGTCGAACTGGATGCGGCGCAACTCGCAAAAGTGCAGCGCGCCGCGGACTTCATCGCCGACAAGGTGCGTTGCGGCGAGCCGATCTACGGTGTCACCACGGGTTTCGGCAGCAATGCCGACAAATTGCTGGGCGCGCATCGCGCCCGCGACGAATTGCCGGGCGGCGATCCCGAGCCGCGTCCGGAAACCCTTCCCGAGGAATTGCAGCACAACCTGATCATCACCCACGCCGTGTGCGTGGGCGAACCGTTCCCCGCCGAGGTGGTCCGCGCGATGTTGGTGATCCGCGTGAACACGCTGATGCGGGGACATTCCGGCATCCGCGTTGCAACGCTGCGCGCGTTGGCGGAGCTCCTGAACCGCGGCGTGGTGCCGGTGGTGCCGGCGAAAGGTTCGGTGGGCGCCAGCGGCGACCTGGCGCCGCTTTCGCACCTTGCCATCGTGTTGCTGGGCGGCGGCGAAGCGTTCTTCGAGGGCGAACGCATGCCGGGCGCACGGGCGCTCGAGCGCGCCGGCTTGTCGCCGGTCAAGCTCTCCTACAAGGAGGGTCTCGCGCTCAACAACGGCACCGCGCAGATGCTGGCCTGCGCGGTATTGGCGCTGGACGAACTGGAATACCTGCTGGGCGTGGCCGATCTCGCCGCGGCGATGACGCTGGATGCCTTCGCGGGACGCGGCGGCGCCTTGCGCGAGGACGTGCATGCATTGCGTCCGCATCCGGGCCAGGTGGCCGCGGCGCAACACGTGCGCGAGTTGCTTGCCGATTCCACCTTGATCGACATTCCCTATCACCTGGTGCCACGTTTCCGCACCTGGTCGGCGCAGGCCTGGACAACGCCGGAAGACCGCAAGGCGTCGTTCGACATCGGCTGGGAATGGGTGCCAGCCGGCAAGCGGCATGGCCGGGAAGCGTTCTACCAGCGCTTCCTGCCGTTCCGGGGCGGCAAGAAACACCAGCCACAGGACGCCTACTGCCTGCGCTGCATGCCGCAGGTGCACGGCGCGGTGCGCGACGCCTGGGCGCAGGCCTGCCGGGTGATCGACATCGAACTGAACGCGGTCACCGACAACCCGCTGATCTTCCCCGGCAATGTCGATGCGCAGCACATCGAGGAGCAAGTGATCTCGGCCGGCCACTTCCACGGCATGCCGCTGGCTTTGGTGATGAGCTATGTGAAGGCGGCGATCCCGGTGCTGGCGTCGATTTCCGAGCGCCGCCTCAACAAGCTGGTGGATCCCGCGACCAACGACGGCCTGCCGGCGTTCCTGACCGGCAACGAGGACGGTACCGACTCGGGGTTCATGATCGTGCAGTACACGGCCGCGGCGTTGGTCAACGACCTTGCCACCCGCGCGCATCCGGCCAGCGTGTATTCGATCCCGACCAGCGCCAACGCCGAGGATCACGTGTCGATGGGGGCCAACGAGGCGCGCCACGTGCTGGACATGACGGGTGACCTCTCGGACGTGCTGGCGCTGGAGCTGTATGTCGCCGCGCAGGCCCTGGATTACCGCAACGACATGTTGAACGCCGCGCGGGGCCTGGCCAGGCATGGCGGTTGGGAAGCCCTGGCCGCAAAAATCGAGAACGCCCCGCCGGTGGGGCACCCGCTACGGAGCCAGTTCGAGCAGGAGGTGCAGGCGCTGGCCGGGCAGTTGGCGCAGTCGGAGGGCTTCCACCCGGGCGTGGCGGTACGCGCCGCCCACGACCGTCTGCGCGCAACAATCACCTTCATGCACCGGGACCGTGCGATGCAGCACGACATCGGCGCGGCTTGCCGGCTGGTGCGGGAGCGGGCCCTCGACGCCTGACGTGGCTGCGCTCCGCGCGGTGCGTTCCGGGGCTCACCCCGACGGCACCAGTGCCTGCAGGGAATCCGCCTGCGCGGTGAGCGCGGCGTGCAGGGTGAACTGGTTGCGCGCGCGTTCGAGGTTGTGCGCGGGGTGCGTGATGCGGAAGTAGCGGTCGCCGTCGAGGTAGTCGGTCAGGAAGCGCAGGCCGATCACGCCGGTCACCAGCCGGGTGGCGAATACCAGGTTGGCGCGCTCCAGCGGGGTCAGCAAGTCGCCGCAGCCTTCGATGTAACCCCGCGCCAGCGCGGCGAAGTGCTCCCGGCGCACGCCGACCCGCGCAAGCTCGGTGGAATCCTCGAGCACCGGGCTCAACATGGTGCGCCCCATGTCGCCGAAGTCGAACAGCAGGCTGCCGGGCATCACGGTGTCGAGGTCGATGACGCAGCTGGCGCGATCCGCGGCATCGAACAACAGGTTGTTCAACTTGCAGTCGTTGTGGGTGATCCGCCACGGCAGTCCGGCATCGAGCAAGGCATGCCAATGCGCGAGCATGTCCTCGCAGGCCCGGGTTGCCGTATCGCACATGGCGATCGCATCCCCGGCGCGCCCGGCGCGATCTGCCGCGCATGCGACGCGGAAGGCCTCGAAGCGCCGGACCGGGTCGTGGAAATACGGGATGACCTCGCCCACGCTGCCGCGTGCGAGGCCCGCCAGCGCGGCGGCGAAGGCGCCGAAGCCACGCCCGGCCTCGCAGGCGAGCGCTGCCGTGTCGGCGGTGTCGTGGCTGCGGCAGTCCGGAACGTGGTCGTACATCCGCCACCACGAGCCGTCGGCCAGGACGGCAGCGGGATCGCCGGCGAGTGTCGGGACCAGTTCGAGCACCGCGTAGGCGTAGCGGCCCGCGGCGCGTTCGCGGCCGAGGTGCGCGGTGACGGCGTGGCAGTTGCGCATGACCAGCGCCGGATCGCGGAACACATCGGTATTCAGGCATTGCAGCACCCGCCGGCGGCCGTCGTCGGTCACCAGCAGCGTGCGGTTGATCAGGCCGTTGCCGAGCGGTGCAAAGCGGGCGTGGGGAGACAGTCCCCATGCCTGCGCCAGTCCGTTGCGGGTGGACGGGGCCATGCGGGCGGCAGCGTTCACCCGCGCGCCCAGAGCGGCGTGGGGTACGCGCCGAGGTCATGCAGTCTTGCGATGGCAGCCACGACGCGCGCGCGGTCATCGGGACAGGTGAGGCCCAGCCAGGTGTCGTCGGTGGACAGCACCGCGAGCGGCGTCTGCTGCGCGACCAGATGCTCTGCGATTGCGTGCGGCAGGAAGTATTCGTCCGCGGCGGTTGCGCGTGCGAGGAATTCACGCAGCCCCCGCTCTAGATCCGGCAGCAGTCCGGGTTGCAGCCCCCAGCAGTTCAGGGACACCACGGTGTCCGGCGCGAGTGGTTCGCGCGAACCGTCGGGCGCCCTGCCCGCCAGCAGGCCTTCGCGCACGGCGATGTCGGTGAACTCGGTGACGTCCTCGAGGTGGCCATCCGGATCGACACGGCAGACACCGCGATTGACGCCGCCGTGGCTGGACAGCGTGGCGGCGAGCCGGTAACCGACCATCGCGGGATACGGGCTGTGGCGGAAGTGGCCGGCGAGCAAGCCGAAGGCCGCGCGGCCGTAATAGTCGTCGGCGTTGATGACGCTGAAGGGTCCCTGCAGCAGCGGCGCGCAGCACCACAACGCGTGGCCGGTGCCGGGCGGCTTGCTGCGGCCGGCGGGCGCGCTGCAACCCGCGGGAAGCTTGTCGGGGGTCTGCTCGACGAAGTGCAGTTCGGCGCGATCGCGGAGCTGCGGCGCAAGGCGTTGCTGCAGCGGTTCGCGCAGCTCCGCGCGGATGACCAGCACGACCTGCATGAAGCCCGCCGCAAGCGCGTCGTGGATCGCGTACTCCAGCAGCCATTCGCCCGCCGGCCCGACGCCCGCGACCTGTTTGGCGGCGCCATAACGGCTGCCCAGGCCGGCGGCGAGGATGACCAGGGTTGGGGCCGTATCCGCAGCAGGCGTCACGGCGTCGACCCCGCCGATACCGGCGGAGCCGGCGCGAAGGAAACCGCAGGCCCGGGTGTGAACTGGCTGCGCCACTTCGTCAATTGCGCGACGATGCCTTGCCCCGCGGAAAGCTGCGGGTCGGACGGCGCATAGTGGTCGCGTCTTTCCCAGGCCGCGACCTGTTTGCTCGCGAGCGCGTAGGCCTGCCTGAAATTGTCAGTGCGGTTCAGCGCATCGACGAGCAAGGCGTGACCGAACCAGGTAAGTGCGGATTGTTCCCCGCATCCGAACGAAGAGCGGTCGCTGCGCGCGGCGGTGATGACCATGGTGCCGGGGGCCCCCAGGGGCGGGATGAAGCCGCCCGAATAGCAGGCGTTGACGATCACCACTTTGTACTTGAACGCATGCTCGGCGAGGATGTCCGGCAGGTCCGTCGCGCCGATCTGGTCCAGTGGCAGGGGATCCATGTCCACGAGCATGGTGTGGTCCTCGCTGCCGTGGCTGGTGAAATACACCAGCAGGATGTCCTGCCGCAAATCCATCCGCGCCGCTATGGCGTCCAGTGCGTGCTCGAGGTTGCTCCAGGTCGCGAGCGGACGGGTGGCGAGCGTGGCCGGGTTGTTTTCCAGCACGATCACGTGGCCCCCGGCGCCCAGTCGGCGCGAGAACAGTTCCTCGAAGTACTCGGCTTCATTGCGGAACACGTTCTGGCTGCCGTCGCCCGCGAACGCGACGGCGTAGAGGTTCACCTTGCCCGGCGTGCGCGGTCGCAGCCGGGCAATCTCGCGGTCGAGCAATTCCGGTTGCGCGTAAAGCACCTGCTCGGGCGTGGGCGAGGCAGCGGGCCAGTTGGCGTAGGACGGTGGCGGCGCGCCGGCGGGCGGAGGCGAAACGGTGGCCGTGGCGGGCGCAGCAGCATTCGCCAGGCTGGCGGGTCCGCGCGGGCGCACGCCCACGGCCGCGCATACGATGCCCGTGCCAATCAGGCAGCCCAGCAACGCGGCGAGCGCAAGCGGTGCGAATCGCTTCATCGCAGGCTTATCGAATCGAAACTGGCCACGCAGGGGTGCGTGCCGGTGCCGGAGCACCGTTCGGGCGGCCGGCACAGCCGGATGGTCTGCATGCCGGTGGCGCGCGCGGCGTCGAGTTCGGCTGCGACATCCGACAGGAACGCGACAGCCGGGGGCGGCTGTCCGATGGACTCCGCGATGCGCAAGTACGAGCCGCGCTCGCGTTTACCGCCGGCCTCGGTGTCGAACCAGCCATCGAACAGCCCGGTCAGGTCGCCTGCCTCGGTATGCCCGAACAACAGTTTCTGCGCCGCCACCGAGCCGGACGAGTACACGTAGAGCGGCAGGCCCTGGGCCTTCCACGCGCGCAGTCGCGCGGGAACCTCGGGATAGACGTGGGCCCGGTAATCGCCCGCCGCGTAGCCCGCCTTCCAGATCATCCCCTGCAGGGCTTTCAGCGGAGTGGCCTTGCGATCCTCGTCGATCCAGCGCAACAGGGTTTCGGTCACGCGGCGCGAGCGCGGATCCTCGATGCCCGCCTCGCGGGCTGTGGCGTCCAGCCAGCGCAACACCCCGGGGTCGTCGCGGTGCGTTTCGATGAAGCGCGGCAGGTGCTCGCGCGCATACGGGAACAACACATCCTTGACGAACGCGATGGAACTGGTGGTGCCTTCGATGTCGGTGAGGACGGCGCGGACACCATGTAATTGCACGTCGTTCATGCCGTTGCGCGGAGCCGTCGTGTTGCGGCGCGTGCGCAACCGGCGCCCGCGATCCCGCGTTTCATTCCGGTCGTCGGACAGGACATGGCCCCTCGCTGCCGCGGTCAGTTCTCTAGGCGCGGAAAGCGCCCGGCGATGTCCTCGCCGGTGAAGTTCGCCACCCAGCCTTCCGGATTGGTGAACAAGCGGATCGCGACGAAGTGCGGATTCGGGCCCATGTCGAACCAGTGGCGGGTGCCGTCGGGCACGCCGATCAGGTCGCCTTGTTCGCACAGCACGTCATACACGCGTTCGCCGATGTGCAGTGTGAACTGGCCCTGGCCCGCCACGAAAAAACGCACCTCGTCCTCGGCGTGGGTGTGCTCGGACAGGAATTTCTGCCGCAGTGCATCCTTTTGCGGATGGTCGGCGGTCAGCGAGATCACGTCCACGGCCTGGTAGCCCTGTTCGCGCTTGAGGCGTTCGATGTCTTCCTGGTAAGCCGCGATCACCTCGTCCTGGCTCGCCCCCGGCGCGATCGGTTTGGAGGCTTCCCAGCGTTCGAAACGCACGCCGACTTCACCCAGCGCGTGCGCGATCATGTCGTGCTCGAAGAGGGTGCCGAGCGGGCGCGCGGGGTCGCGCTGGTCGTACACGCGCAGACGGCTCATGGCAAGGGCCTGCTTGCGCTGTGCCGCGTGAGCCGCGTTGCTATCGCAGCGGTTGCCAGGCGAGGCGCGCGCTGCAGCGTCATGGTGGCTCCATGGCCAAGGCGCGCACCGATGTATGGCGGCCGCTGCGAAGCAACCCTCCGGGCCGGGACCATTTGCCCGCATGGCTGCGTCATCATTCGTCGATGTATCGGCATACATTTTCCTCACTCTTCCTTGCCCTGCACGCAAATGATCTACGGCGCGACCACGTGGCACAGCGCAAGCAGGCCCTAAGCTCCGAGACGTTTCAGGTCGAGTTCGCAGGCCAGCAGGAATTCCAGCGCTTCGAGATGGCGCCGGGCCTCGGCCATGCCGCGCCCCCAAGTGTAAAGCCCATGGCCCTCGATGAGGTAGGCGTACAGCGGCCGCCCTGCATCCAGCCAGGCATCGACCCTGGTCTCGATGTCGTGCATGTCCTGCGAGTTTCCGAACACGGGCACGTCGAGCGTGCTGGCGTGGCTGGCATGGCCGGTGATGGCCTTCTGCAGTTCCCACCCGCGCAACGAAACCACCGCTTGCGCCGCGAACAGGCGCGAAGCCACCGTCTGGTTGTGCGAATGGGTGTGCAACACCGCGCCGGTCCCGGGCTGGCGGCGATAGACCTGCAGGTGCAGGGCGGTCTCGGCGGACGGCCGCAGGGCGGGGTCGAGGGGTTTGCCGTCCAGGCCGACCGCCATCACGTCGTCGGCCGTCAGTGCGCCCTTGTCGCGCCCGGAAACCGTCACGGCGATCGTGGCATCATCGATCCGCATCGAAAAGTTGCTGCTGGTGGCGGGTGTCCAGCCGCGTGCCGCGAGCTCGGCGCCGACGCGTGCGATTTCAGCGCCGCAGGCGTGCAGGTGTTCGGCTACTTGCGCGGGGAGCAATGGCATGCGTGCTGCGGGGTTCCATTCAGGCGGATGAATGTAACACGCACCCCGGACCGGCAAGGTGTGCGAATTGCGCATGGCGGGCGTACCATGCACAGAGTGTCCCCGCAATTCACTGCAGAAGTGGAAGGAGTATCGACATGACCGAAGAAACCGCATCCCCCCGCCGCCGTTTCCTGAAGCTGGCCGGCGGTGCCGCGGCGGCGATGGTGCTGCTGGGTTCGCTGCCGCGTCGCGCGTGGGCGGCGTTGCCGCACCTGAGCGCCGCGACCAACGCGACGGCCAAGGCCCTGCATTACGTCGAGGACGACACCAAGGCTGGCCCGCCACACCAACCGGGACAGGATTGCTCGGCGTGCATGCACTATCAGGGCAAGCCGGGCGAAGCGTATGGCCCGTGCGCAATCTTCCCCGGCTTCGACGTCAACGCGAAGGGCTGGTGCACGGGCTTCCAGGCGAAGTCCTGAGTGGGTGGCGACCGCGCTGTCGCCAGGCGCGGCGCCGATGCGCGCGAGGGTGGAGTGGATGCGGGGGCCGGACAAGTTGCTGCCCGGATACGGCAAGCGGAGGAGCTGACTACGCTTGCCGCACCGGGCAACGGTCCGGGGTCCACTGCCAATGGGAAATCCCTCGGAACACGCATCATAGCGCGGGGATCAGCAGGGGCCAAGGTTGACGGGCGGATTTTTGGAATGATTTTTTCGTGCCATTGAAAACAATCACTTGGCACGTTAACGTTTTGTTGATTCTAGACTTGTCCACAATACTTGTGCGTATGGTCTGGGCTCCGGGGCAGGCTTTCGAGCCACAGTCGGCAAAAGCTTGTCGGCCCGGTCAGCTTGTCCGTGGGCAGCTGCGCCTGCGCTTCCCGCCTTGCCGCGCACGCTGCGACAAATCGGGCTCAGGCGTGCTCGCCGGGTTGCGTGCCGCGCAGCTTGCTGTGGCGGAAACCGTAACCGAAATAGATCAGGAAACCGAACGCGGTCCACAGCCCCATCAGCGTCCAGTTGTACCAATTCTCCCAGTACAGCAGCATCAGGCAGCTCAGCACCCCGAGCGTGCAGGTGACATTGGCCCACGGCACCCGGAACGTGCGCGGCAGGTCGGGCCGGGTGCGGCGCAGGATCATGACGCCCGCGCACACCGCGACGAAGGCCAGCAGGGTGCCCATCGACACCAGGTCGCCCAGCACGTCCAGCGGAAACACCGCGGCCAGCAGCGCGATGCCGGCGCCGGTGATCAACGTGTTGATGTGCGGGGTGCGGTAACGCGGGTGCAGCTTCGAGAAGACCGGTGGCAACATGCCGTCGCGGCCCATGATCATGAAGATGCGCGGTTGCGCGATGATCATCACCAGCACCACCGACGACAACCCGAGCAGCGCGCCGATTTCGACCAGCCAGCGCAGCCAGTTGAGTTCGGGATGCGCCGCCACCGCGGTCACGACCGGTTCCGCGGTGCCGAGCAGTTGGTAGGGGATCAGGCCCGTCAGCACGGCGGCCATGGCCACGTACAGCACGGTGCAGATGGTCAGCGACGCCAGTGTGCCGATCGGGAGATCCCGCTGCGGGTTCTTGGCTTCCTGCGCGGCGGTCGAGGTCGCCTCGAAACCGATGTAGGCGAAGAACACCAGCGTCGCCGCGCGCATGATGCCACCCCAGCCGTATTTTTCCGGCCCTTCGGCGGGCGGGATGAACGGGTGCCAGAGCTCCGGATTCACGTAATGCCAGCCGGCCGCGATCACGATCACGATCAACGCGACCTTCAGGATCACGATGGCCGTGTTGACGCCGCTCGACTCGCGGATACCCACGTAGCAAAGCCAGGTCAGCGCAAGCACCAGCACCACGGCGGGCAGGTTGAACAACGCGCCGGTCACCACGAGGTGCTTGTCCACGAACGCGATCGGGGCGTTGCTCAGCACCGCCGGAAGGTGGAATCCCGTGTGTTCGACCAGGCTCCTGAAGTAACCGGTCCAGCTCACCGCGACCGCGGAGGCCGACACGCCGTATTCCAGCACCATGTTCCAGCCGATGAACCAGGCCGCGAACTCACCCAGGGTAGCGTACGCGTAGGAATACGAGCTGCCCGACATCGGGATCAGCGTGGCGAACTCCGCGTAACACAATGCGGTAAAGCTGCAGACGACGGCCGCGATCGCGAACGACAGCAGCACCGCGGGCCCCGCGTGTTCGGCCGCGGCCTGTCCCGTGATCACGAAGATGCCGCCGCCGATCACCGCACCGATACCGAGCGCGGTCAGGCCCCACGGACCGAGGGTGCGGCGAAGTTGCACCTCGCCGCCAGCGTCATATCCAGTGTCGACACCCTTGCGGGCGAGCAGTTGCTCCAGCATCAGGCTGGCCGCACCGGCTGGCCGTGTCCTGGCGTGGCGACGGCCTTCATTTGTCGGTCGCCGGGGGGTGCGCCGCGCCCGGGCGCAGGCGGCTGTGGCGGAACCCGTAGAACCCGTAGATCAGGAAGCCGATCACGATCCAGCCGACCAGCAGGTACCAGCGCACCACGAACACCTGCCAGAACAGGAACAGGCAGACGATGGCACCGAGCGGGCAGATCAGCCACGGGATCGGCACGCGGAAGGCGCGCGGCAGCTCCGGGCGGGTCCGGCGCAGCACCAGCACGCCGATGCAGACCGTGGCGAAGGCGAGCAGGGTGCCCATCGAGACCACGTCGCCCAGCACGTCCACCGGGAACAGGCCGGCCAACACCGCCGCGATCACGCCCACGATCACGGTACCCAGGTGCGGCGTGCGGTATTTCCGGTGCACGCGCCCGAACGGCTTCGGCAACAGGCCGTCCTGCGACATCGTGTAGAAGATGCGCGGCTGGCCCATCATCATCACCAGGATCACCGAGGACAGGCCGAGCAGGGCGCCCAGCACGACGACGCCCTTCAATGCGGTAAGGATCACCGCCCCCGTCGAGCCCGCTGCCACCGTCCCCAGCACGTAGTTGAGCGCCGTGGCGACCGGCTCCGCGGTGTTCAGTTCCTTGTACGGGGCAAGCCCGGTCAGGGCCGCCGCCATCGCGATGTAGAGGATCGTGCAGATGATGAGCGAACCGAGGATGCCGATCGGCATGTCGCGCTGCGGGTTTTTCGCTTCGCCCGCCGCGGTGGAAACGGCATCGAACCCGATGTACGCGAAGAACACCAGCGACGCCGCGCGCAGGATACCGGGCCAGCCGTAGCGCGTTCCGCCTTCGTTGGCCGGGATGAACGGCTGCCAGTGCTCGGGGTTGATGTAGCGGAAGGTCAGCGCCAGGAACAGCAGGATCACGATCACCTTGATCGCGACGATGATCGCGTTGACCGTCGCGGATTCGGAGATGCCGCGGTAGCACAACCATCCGATCGCGGCGACGATCGCGATCGCAGGCAGGTTGAGAAGGTGGCCCGTGGCGATCAGTTGCCCGGCGTCGTTGAATCCGAACGGCGCGGACGCCAGCGACGCCGGCAGCGCCAGTGGTATCCCGACCAGGTTGCCGAGCATCTTCAGCAGTTCGTTGAAATAGCCCGACCAGCCGACCGCCACGGTCGAGGCGGCGAACAGGTATTCGAGCACGAGGTTCCAGCCCACGAACCACGCCACCACTTCGCCCAGTGTCGCGTAGGTGTAGGAGTAGGCGCTGCCGGACACCGGCAGCATCGCCGCGAATTCCGCGTAGCACAACCCGGCCAGTGCACAGGCGATGCCCGCGAAAATGAAACTGATCACCAGCGCCGGGCCGGCGAATTGCGCGGCGGCGGTGCCGGTCAGCACGAAGATGCCGGCGCCGATCACCGCGCCGATGCCGAGCATCACCAGGTGCCTGGCGGTGAGGACGCGTTTCAGCGAGGCCTCGCCCAGCAGGCCCCCCTCGATGGGCTCCCCCGCCGCAACGTGCCCGCTCGGGGCGATGGGGTGGGTGGCAAACAGTTTCTTGATCATGCGGGCTCCCCGGCCGGGCTGTCGTCGCAATGGACTGGCGGCGCCGCCCCTGCGGCGCACATTCGCGCAAACATACCCAAGCCGCGCATCGCGTACAAGCACCCGTCAACGTGAAAAGTCGTGGCGGCGCACGCCATGGCGCAATGCAGCACGCCGGGACGCCAGCGCCGTCGCGGTCCGGGCACCGCCACGCAGCGGCGGGCATGACCAATGGCAGGGGGTAGTGAATCGCCACGGGACGGCCTGCCCCGCGCTGTCGCGGTTCGCCCGCATGCGCGTCAAGGACCGAGGCAAGCAGCCCTCCATGGCACGCAGCCCGTTCGGCATCCATGCCTCACCCTCGCTTGCCGCGCGGGAGTCCACTGGACTCCCGCATGCGCGTCAAGCTCGACCCGCGAACTCGCCGGTCAGGGTGTTCACCCACACCTTTTCGCCGCTGCCGATGTACTCGGGCACCTGCAGCTCGATGCCGGTTTCGAGCGTGGCCGGCTTGGTGCGCTTGGTGGCCGAGGCGCCCTTCAATTCCGGGGCGGTGTCGACGATGGTCAGTGCCACGCTGGTCGGTACCAGCAAGGCGACCGGCGCATCGTCGATCAGCTGCACGTAGTAACCCTCGACGCCTTCCACGATCCACGCCGCGCTGTCTCCGACCACGCCGGGGTCCAGCGTGTAGGGCGTGTAGTCCTCGGCATCGAGGAAAACGAAGGCGTCGCCGTCCCTGTAGGAATAGTTGGCGGCACGGCGGACCAGTTCCATTTCCTTCAGGTCGTCGTCGGCGCGCAGGCTCAGGTCGAATTTGCGCCCGCCCGGAATCGAATAAAGCGTGAAGCGGAAGGTGACGTTGCCGCCGCGCGCGGTGGGCGCGCTGCGTTCGAGGTCGCGCACCTGGTAGACGGTGCCGCCGTGTTCGACCACGTTGCCTTTCTTGACGTCGGAGGCTTTCATACATTCTCGTCATTCCGGCGAAAGCCGGGATCCAGTGTCTTGGAAAATGGGCCCCGGATCAGCGGACATCCATGTCCTGTCCGGGGCTGCGGTATCCCTACCTTGGCTGCATCCTGATCGCGCCATCCAGCCGGATCACGCTGCCGTTCAAATAACCGGTGGACAGGATGCAGGCGACGGTGGCGGCAAACTCCGCGGGCTTGCCGAGGCGCGACGGGTAGGGCACCTGCGCGCACAGCGACTGGTAAACCTGTTCGGGCATGCCGTCGACCATTGGCGTATGGAATACGCCCGGCGCGATCGTCATCACCCGCACCCCGATCCGTGCGAATTCACGTGCCATCGGCAGGGTCATGCCGACGATGCCGCCCTTGGAGGCCGAGTAGGCCGCCTGCCCGATCTGGCCCTCGTAGGCGGCGATGGATGCGGTATTGACGATCACGCCACGCTCGCCGTCCTCGCCGGGATCGTTGGCCTGCATCAGCGCGGCGCCGGCCTTGGCGACGTTGAAGCTGCCGACCAGGTTCACCATCACCGTGGTCGCGAAATTCTTCAGCGGCATCGGGCCATCCTTGCCGAGCACGCGGCCCGCACCGAGCACACCGGCGCAGTTCACGACCACGTTCAGTCCGCCCATCGCCTCGCGCGCTGCGGCCACGTTGGTGGCGACGCCGTCCTCGCTGGTGACGTCGGTCCGGTAGAAGTGCGCGGCGCTGCCGATTTCCTGCGCGGCGGCCTGGCCCTTTTCTTCGTTGACGTCGAACAGCGCAGCCTTGCCGCCGTGCGCGACGAGGTACTGCGCCACGGCGTGGCCAAGCCCGGATGCGCCACCGGTGACGATGGCCCTCACCTGGTCGAGTTGCATGGGGGTCTCCGTGGAATCGAACGCGCCATTCTAGGGCAGGAGCGCGCCTGCACGCGACAAGAGTCCGGCATCTTCCGACCGTTACCGGGTCGCCTGCAGGCAGGCGCCTACAAGGCGCGGATGAACCAGCGGTCGCAGCCGTGGTGGCCGGTCCTGCCGATCGGCGAACACAGCGGCAGGAAACCGTGTTCGCGATACAGGTGCTGGGCGGCGTCCATCCCGGTCAGGGTTTCCAGGTAACAGCGTTTGAAACCGAGGCCGCGTGCGGTTGCGAGGCAGCGCGCGATCATCGCGTGGCCAGCCCCGAGGCCGCGTGCACGCGGCAGGAAATACATCTTGCGCAGCTCGCAGATGTCGGGTTCGGCGTGTTCCAGTGGCGCGACGCCGCCGCCACCCACCACATCGCCGGCGACTTCGACCACGAAATAGGCGCTGCGCGGCCGCGCGTAGGCGGCGTGCATGGCGTCGACTTCGGCATCGTGGATCGCGAAACCCGCGCCGCCGGCGCCGAATTCGGGCATCACCGCGCGGATGACGGCCGCGACCGCTGCATCGTCACGCGGCTCGATGGGGCGGATGGAAAAGGAAAGATGGGGGTCGGAGTGCACTTTCCCTCCAAGGGAAGATGGGGTCCAGGGAAGATGGGGTCCAGAGTGCACTTTCCATCAAGGACTATTGGTCATGCGCAAGTCGCCATGAAAAGTGCACTCCGACCCCGGCTTTCATTCGCCCATCCTTGCGCGCGTCACGCGGCTCGACGTGGGTTTGCCGAGCTGCTGCGCCAGCCACCAGCCGGTCTCGATCAGCTTGTCGAGGTCGACGCCGGTGTCGATGCCCATGCCCTGCAGCATGTAGGCCACGTCCTCGCTGGCGACGTTGCCGGTCGCGCCCTTGGCGTAGGGGCAGCCGCCGGTGCCGGAGACCGAGCTGTCCACCACGCGCACGCCATCCTCGAGGCACACCAGGATGTTCGCGAGCGCCTGGTCGTAGGTGTCGTGGAAGTGCACCGCCAGCGCCTTCATCGGCACCTCGTGCGAGACCGCGCGCAGCATCTCGCGCGCCTTCAATGGCGTGCCGACGCCGATCGTGTCGCCCAACGAAATCTCGTCGCAGCCCAGGTTGTACAGGCGGCTCGCCACGCGCACCACGTCGGCGACCGGCACCTTGCCCTGGTACGGGCAGCCGAGCACGGTGGACACGTAGCCGCGCACGCGCACGCCCTCGGAACGGGCGCGCTCCAGCACCGGGCGGAAGCGCTCGATGGATTCGTCGATCGAGGCGTTGATGTTCTTCTGGTTGAAGGCCTCGCTGGCCGCGGTGAACACCGCGATGCTGGTGACGCCGGCGGCGCGCGCACGCTCGTAGCCCTGCATGTTGGGCACCAGCGCGGGATAGTCCACGCCCGGCTTGCGGGTGATCCCGGCGTACACCTCTTCGGCATCGGCGAGTTGCGGCACCCATTTCGGGCTGACGAAACTGGTCGCTTCGATGGTCCCCAGCCCACACGCCGAAAGCCGGTCGATCAACTCGATCTTGACCGGAGTCGGAATGACGGTCTTTTCGTTCTGCAGGCCGTCGCGGGCGCCTACTTCGACGATGCGTACGTGGTCGGGGAGCATGGTTGTCTGGGGCCTGTCGATGCTGCGCACTGCGGATTCCACAGTGCCGTGAAAATGATGGCGGCGCGGCCACTTTGCAAGCTGGCCGGGTCCTGTTTCCATCGCTATTCCACGAATCGCACCAGCACGGCGTCGGCTTCCACGAACTCGTTGGCCGCGGCGGACATCGCCTCGATCGTGCCGGCGCGTGGCGCCTTCAACGACAGCTCCATTTTCATGGCTTCCATCACCAGCAGCTCCTGACCGGCTTCGACCTTGTCGCCGGCCTCGGCCTTGACCAGCACGATGCGGCCCGGCATCGGCGCGGTCACCTGGTTGCCGGCCGCACCAACGCTGGCCTCCCAGGCGAACGCCGGCACGCGTTCGAGGCGCCAGCGGATTCCGGCCGCGTCGTGCAGCAGCACGCGCGTGGCATCCGCGCGGACATCCATGCGCTGCGCTTCGCCATCGAAACGCGCCGAGAGCGTGCGTTCGTCCCAGCGTGTCCCGTCGATCGTGCACTTCGACACGCCGCATTGCAGCCGGTAGCTTCCGGCGTGGCCCCATGCCTCGACTTCCCAGCGCCGGTCGCGTATCGCCAGCGCCACCAACCGCTTGCCGGCGTGGCCGATGCGCCACGCGTCGGCGCGGCTCCAGGGTGAATGCGGATCGGCGGCCGCGCCCGCGACATGGCTTTCTTCGTGCAGCAGCGCTGCTACGGCAGCCGCGAAGATGCTGCGTGGCTCCGGTTCGCTGTCACCTGAGATGAACTCGTCGAGGTGCCGGTCGAGGTAACCCGTGTCGATGCGGTGCTCGATGATCGCGGGATGCCGCACCAGCCGTTCCAGGAACGCAACATTGGATTTCGGCCCGACGATTTCGCATTCGGCCAGCGCCTCGCGCATCCGCTGCAGCGCCGAGGACCGGTCGACGTCCCACACGATCAGCTTGGCGATCATGGGGTCGTAGAAGATCGTGACGGTGTCGCCTTCGACCACGCCGCCGTCGAGGCGCACGTGCGGCGAGGGCGCGGGCAGTTGCAGCTTCGCGAGCCGGCCCGAGCCCGGCAGGAAGCCATGCTCGGGATCCTCGGCGTACAGGCGCACTTCGATGGCGTGGCCGTGCGATTGCACCTGCTCCTGCGTCATCGGCAACGGCTCGCCGCCGGCGATGCGCAGTTGCCATTCCACCAGGTCGATGCCGTGGGTCAACTCGGTGACGGGATGTTCGACTTGCAGGCGCGTGTTCATTTCCATGAAGTGGAAATCGCCTTCCGGCCCGACGATGAATTCCACGGTGCCGGCGCCGACGTAATTGACGGCTTTGGCCGCCGCGACCGCCGCCGCGCCCATCGCGGCCCGGCGTTTGGCGTCGAGGAACGGCGAGGGTGTTTCCTCCAGCACCTTCTGGTAGCGCCGCTGCGCGGAGCATTCGCGCTCGTCGAGGTGGATCAGGTTGCCGTGGCGGTCGCCGAACACCTGGAATTCGATGTGGCGCGGGTGCTCGATGTAGCGTTCCAGCAGCATCGAAGCATCACCGAAGGCGGCCTCGGCCACGCGTTGTGAGGTGGCCAGTGCTGCGGGGAATTCGGCGTCGGAGCGCACGATCTGCATGCCCTTGCCGCCGCCGCCCGCGGAGGGCTTGATGATCAACGGGTAACCGATCTTGTGCGCCTGCTTGGCGAGGAAGGCGTTGTCCTGGTTGTCGCCGTCGTAGCCGGGCACCAGCGGCACGTGGTGTTTCGCCATCAGGTGCTTGGCGGCGGCCTTCGAACCCATCGCCTCGATGCTTTGCGGATCTGGTCCGATGAACACGATGCCGGCATCCTTGCAGGCGCGCGAGAACGCGGTGTTCTCGGAAAGGAATCCGTAACCCGGATGGATCGCCTGCGCGCCGCTCCGTTTCGCCACCTCGATGATCGCGTCGATGCGCAGGTACGACTGGTCCGGACGCGGCCCGCCGATCGGCCACGCCTCGTCGGCCAGGCGCACGTGCCGGGCGTCGCGGTCGGCTTCCGAATACACCGCGATGGTGTGGATGCCGAGGCGCCGGCAGGTGCGGATCACCCGGCAGGATATCTCGCCGCGGTTGGCGATCAGGACGCGTTCGAACACCTATTCACCCTCCCAGTAGTCGCGCGCATCCTCGTGCCGGGCGAGGTGCCTGAACGGCGCGCGTTTCGAATCGCCATTCCACGGCTGGTCTTCGTACACACCGAACTTGCCCGAGTCGGGGTAGTCGCAGACCTCGATCGGCGCCAGCGTGCTCACCGACAGGTAACGCATCTCGACCTCGCCGGTATTGATGATCTGGTGCGCCGTTTCCGGGCCGCCGGTGGGGCAGGCGATGATGTCGCCCGCGCGCAACGGGAAACGCCTGTCGCCGTAGCGCAGTTCGCCGTTGCCCTCCAGGATGAAGAACATCTCTTCCTCGGCGCGGTGGCTGTGGAACGGGCAGTTGCGCTTGCCCGGGGCCACCACGGTGAGGTTGTAGCCCAGCTGGCGTGCACCGATGCGGCTGGCGATTTCGGCCCAGCGGATGTCGTATTTGTCCGCGGTGCTGCCACGCGGCGCGTGGCCCTCGTCCACGGAACGGATCTCGATCTCGGCCAGGTTGATGAGCGGTGCAGCGGGGGCCTGGATTGCGGGCATCGCGTTACTCCTGCACCCACGCCGGGGGGTGCTTTTCGAGGAAAGCCGAGAGACCTTGCTGGCCTTCCGCCGACACGCGCAAGCGCGCGATCAGTTCGGCGTTTTCGGCGTCGAGGCGTTCGGCCGAGGCGGGCGTCATGCCGGCGCTGCGCAGCGCCAGCTGCTTGGCTTCGTGTTGCGCCACGGGCCCGCCCTTGGCCAGGCTGTGCAACTGGCGGTCGACGGCTTCGTCCAGCCGGTCGGCCGCGACGCATTGGTGCAGCAGGCCGATCCGCGCGGCTTCGCCCGCATCGAAAACTTCCGCGCTGACGAACAGGCGGCGTGCCTGGCGCGCGCCGATGGCCTGCACCACGTACGGCGCGATCGTTGCCGGAACCAGGCCGAGTTTCACCTCGCTGAGCGAGAATTTCGCGCCCTCGACCCCGATCGCGATGTCGCAACAGGCGACCAGGCCCACGCCGCCGCCGTAGGCCGAGCCATTGACGCGCGCTACGCAGGGTTTGGGGAAGAACTGCAGGCTGCGCAGGAGTTTCGCGAGCCGTAGTGCGTCGTCGCGGTTTTCGCCGGCGCCGGCCTTGGCCATCCGCCGCATCCAGTTGAGATCGGCGCCGGCCGAAAAGGTGGCTCCGGCGCCGGTCAGCACCAGTGCCCGGATCCGCGAATCTGCCGACATGGATTCCAGCGCCGCCGTCGCTTGCGCGATCAGGGTGTCGTCGAAGGCGTTATGGACCTGCGGGCGGTTCAGCGTCAGGGTCGCCACCGCACCGCTGCGTTCGATTCGGATCGTTTCGTCCATGGGAGGGGCAAGCCAAAGCCAACAGAATAGCCGAGTTGCGCACGGCGGGCCCCCGCCGGGGGTTGGTTGTCCAGGCCATGGGCCCCGGATCAGCGCACATCCCTGTGCCGTCCGGGGCGCGGCCGTTCCGGCCATGGGCCCCGGATCGGCGCACATCCCTGTGCGGTCCGGGGCGTGGCCATCCCTGGCCACGGTTGCGTTGATAAATGAGAACGATTAGCATTGCCATCGAGACGGAAGTGGGCGTGTCCCACCCTGGAGCCTGCAATGCGTTGGTCGTTGTTCATTCCGGTCATGGCGTTCGTCGGGGGCGTCGCGGTTGCCGCGGCGGCCCATGCCGCGGCCATGCCCGAGTTCCACCTGGTCCTGAAGGACCACCAGTTCCAGCCGGCAACGCTCAAGGTGCCCGCGGGCGCCAAGTTCAAGGTGCTGGTCACCAACCAGAATCCGACCCCGTCGGAATTCGAGAGCACCGACTTCAACCGCGAGAAGATCGTGCTGCCCAACTCGACCGTCACGGTTTTCGTGGGGCCGCTCGACAAGGGCAGCTACAAGTTCTTTGACGATTTCCACCAGTCCACCACCGGCGTGTTGATTGCGGAGTAGGTCCTGACATGCTGGGTATTGCACTGCTGGTGTTCCGCGAGGTCCTGGAAGCGGCCTTGATCGTGACCGTGGTCGCGGCGGCCACGCGCGGGGTTCCGCGGCGCGGCGTGTTCGTCGGCGGCGGCATCGCGCTGGGCGTGCTCGGCGCGATCGTGGTGGCCGTCTGCATGGGCTTCATCGAAGGCTCGCTCGGCGGCGTGGGACAGGAAGTGTTCCAGGCTGCCGTGCTGCTGACCGCGGTGGTGATGATCGGCTGGCACGTGACCTGGATGTCCAGCCACGGCAAGCAGATGGTGCTGCAGATGCGGCGCGTCACCGATTCGGTGAAGGCCGGATCGAGTTCGATCGCGATCCTGCTGGCCGTGGTGGCGCTGGCGGTGCTGCGCGAGGGCTCGGAGATCGTGTTGTTCCTGTACGGCATGGCCGCGGGCGGCGCCGGCCAGGTCGGATTCTTCGCCGGAGTGCCGTTGGGGCTCGCCGGGGGCGTCGCGGTCGGGTTCGCGCTGTATTTCGGCTTGCTGCGCATTCCGATCCGGTACTTCTTCACCGCCACCAACTGGATGCTGGTGGTGCTGGCGTCGGGGCTTGCCGCGACCGCGGCGGGGTTCCTGGTCCAGGCCAACCTGCTGCCGGCGTGGGGCAACCAGTTGTGGGATACCTCGTGGCTGCTCACCAACCATTCGCTCGTCGGCCAGGCCGTGCACATCCTCACCGGCTACGAGGCGCGTCCGGCCGGCATGCAGCTGGTGTTCTGGATCGTCACCTTCGTGGTGCTGGTGGTCGGGATGCGCCTGGTGGCGATGCGCATGGCCGCGCAGCACCGGCGCGCCAGGCGCGCAGCGCAGGGCAGCGCCGCCACCGGTGCGGCCGCGGCGGCGCACGGCGCTTGATGCATGGGCGCCGGCAAGGGCGGCGGCCGTGGCCGCAGGCCTGGCAGGGCAAGTTCGTCCACGAGAGGTTCCGATGAAGCGCCGATTTCCGTATCTGGCATTGGCCGCCTGCGCTGCGCTGGCCTGCGCGTCGTTCGCCGTGGTGGCGGCGGCAAGCGCGCCGGCGCGCGCGTCCGGCGCATCCAAAGCCGCGGCCCTCGAGGCCAGGCTGGCCGAGCTGGAGAAACGCGTGCCGCCGCCGGAGCTCGGGCAGCAGATGCTGGAACTGCAGATCCGGCATGACCGCTTGTGGTGGGCGGGCCAGGCGGGCAACTGGAACCTTGCGTACTACATGGCGAGCGAACTCGGCGAGGCCTTGCGCAGCATCGAACAGACCAATGGGGATGCCATCGAACTGCAACCCGAGAAGCTCTCCGAGGTCATGCCGGCGATCATGGACCCGGCGATCCGCGGCGTGCAGAAGGCGCTGGAAAAGCAGGATGCCGCGGCGTTCTCGGCGGCATTCGACCAGCTTTCCGCGTCATGCAACGCCTGCCATGCGTCAGTGGGCGTCGATTTCCTGCACGTCCAGCGCCCGCAGACGCCGTTGCTCGACAACCTGCGCTACGCGCCTGCAGCGTCCCCGTGAGCCATGTGTGACGGCCAACCGGCGCCAGTGCAGCGCCACGGGGGGAGGGCGCGCCGGTGGTTGCGGGCGGCAGGCACGGAGCGCCCTGCGAAGGCGTCTGGACATCCATCCATCCTGAATCGGGGAAGCGAAGTGCAACGAGACGTGCAACTGCGGTTGGTGTTCTGGTCCTTCACCGGGCTGCTCGCGCTGGGCGGCGCCTTGGCCATGCCGGGCCTCGCGCTGGCGGGCCCGGCTTCGACAGTGCATACGCCCATCGTCGACTTCCGCGAATGGGAGCTGGAGATCAAGGGCGGCGTCCAGGATTGGAACGACACCGAAGACGGCGAACAGGCCTACAAGGTCGAACTTGCCTATGGCATCGCACCAAGGTGGAAGGCCGGACTGGAAGTCGAATACTCGCGCGTCCCCGGGCACGCCGGCCGCGTCGAGGAATACGAGTTCGAGAACATCTTCCAGTTGACCGAGCAAGGCGAGCACTGGCTCGATGCGGGCATTTTCAGCGAGCTTTCGCACAACCGCATCGACAACGAAACGGCGCTGGAAATCGGCCCGATGTTGCAAAAGGACATCGGGCAGTCGCAGGCCAACCTCAACCTGCTGTTCGAACGCCGCCTCGATTCGCCCGACGGTCCCGGCGATGCGATCCACACCGAGGTCGGTTATCAGGCGCAGTGGAAATGGTACGCGCACCCGAAACTCCAGCCCGGATTCCAGGTGTTCGGCAAACTGGGCACCCTCGGCCACATCCACTCGGAAGAATTGCGCGCCGGGCCGGCCTTGTTCGGGGTGTTCAGGGTCGGCAACGCCAGAAACCTGAAATATGACCTGGCCCTGCTGGGGGGGCTGACGCGCAGCACGCCCGGCACGACGTTCCGTTTCCGGATCGAATACGAATTTTTCTAGGAAGGGCCGGGTTCCTGTTCGCGATGCCGGCGCCGGCCGGGGTGCAAGGGTGTTGCTACATCCGGAACACGCCGTAACGCTGCGGCTCGATTGGCGCGTTCAGCGACGCCGAAATCGCCAGACCCAGCACGCGGCGGGTGTCGGCCGGATCGATGATGCCGTCGTCCCACAGCCGGGCGCTGGAATAGTACGGGCTGCCCTGGCGCTCGTATTGTTCGCGGATGGGCGCCTTGAAGGCGTCTTCTTCCTCTTTCGACCAAGCGCCGCCGCGCGCCTCGATGCCGTCGCGCTTGACCGTCGCCAGCACCGATGCCGCCTGCTCGCCGCCCATCACGCTGATGCGCGCGTTCGGCCACATCCACAGGAAGCGCGCGCCATAGGCGCGGCCGCACATCGCGTAGTTGCCGGCGCCGAAGCTGCCGCCGATCACCACGGTGAACTTCGGCACGTGCGAGCAGGCGACGGCGGTGACCATCTTGGCGCCGTCCTTGGCGATGCCGGCCTGTTCGTACTTCTTGCCGACCATGAAGCCGGTGATGTTCTGCAGGAACACCAGCGGCACGTTGCGCTGGTTGCACAGCTCGATGAAATGCGTGCCCTTGAGCGCGCTTTCGGAAAACAGGATGCCGTTGTTGGCGACGATGCCGACGGGGTAGCCGTGGATGTGCGCGAAGCCGGTGACCAGCGTCTTGCCATAGCGCGCCTTGAATTCGTGGAACTCGGAACCGTCCACGATGCGCGCGATCACCTCGCGGATGTCGAACGGGCGGCGGGTGTCCCCGGGGATCACGCCGTAGAGTTCGTCCGCCGGGTATTCCGGTTCGCGCGGTTCGGTCAGTTCCAGCGGCACGGTTTTCGTGACGTTGAGCGTCGCCACGATGTCGCGCGCGATACTGAGCGCGTGCGCATCGTTCTCCGCGAAGTGGTCGGCCACGCCGGAAATGGCGGTGTGCACGTCGGCGCCGCCCAGCGTTTCGGCATCGACGACTTCACCGGTCGCGGCCTTCACCAGCGGCGGGCCGCCCAGGAAGATCGTACCCTCGCCCTTGACGATGATGGTCTCGTCGCTCATCGCCGGCACGTAGGCGCCGCCGGCGGTGCACGAACCCATCACCACCGCGATCTGCGGGATATTGAGCGCAGACATGCGCGCCTGGTTGTAGAAGATGCGGCCGAAGTGCTCCTTGTCGGGAAACACCTCGTCCTGCAGCGGCAAGAACGCGCCGCCGGAATCGACGAGGTAGATGCACGGCAGGCGGTTCTCCAGCGCCACTTCCTGCGCGCGCAGGTGCTTCTTCACCGTGATCGGGAAATAGGTGCCGCCCTTCACGGTGGCGTCGTTGGCGACCACCATCACTTCGGTGCCGCGGACCCGGCCGATGCCGGTGATCAGGCCGGCGGCGGGCGCCGCGCCGTCGTACATGCCGTGCGCCGCCAGCGGTGACAGTTCCAGGAACGGCGAGCCCGGATCGAGCAGGGCGCGCATGCGTTCGCGCGGCAGCAGCTTGCCACGCGCGACGTGCCTGGCGCGCGCCTTCTCGCCGCCGCCCTCGGCAGTGCGCGCGAGTTCGGCCTGCAGTTCTTCGGTGAGCTTGCGCAGGCTGGCGGCGTTGTCGAGGAAGGATTCGCTCTTGCTGTCGATGCGGGTGGGGATGACGGGCATGGCCGGTTCCGTGACGCGCAAACGCGCGCGCAGCGGTCATTCTATCGGTTGCCGGACGCGGGCCCAAAAAGAAACCGGCCGCTCGCAGCGGCCGGTTCCGAGCACAGCAGGTTGCAGCAGGGGTCAGTGCCCGCCCATCGCATCCTTGGTCTTGTTGGCCGCGTCCTTCACGGCGCCGGCGGCGTCCTTGGCCTTGCTCGCGGCAGCCTTCATCGCATCCATCGCGTTGCTGCCGCCGGCGGTCGAAGCGGGCGCGGCGGTCGAAGCCGGCGCAGCGGCGGTCGACGCGGGTGCGCCGCTCATGGCGTTGCCGGCGGCTTCGGCGGCCGAACCCGCGGCGGCGGCGGCGGAGCCGACAGCCTGCGCGGCGTTGCCGGCGGCCGTCGACATCGCGGCGGCGGCGTTCTGGGCCTGGTCGGCGGCGGACTGACCCTCGCTGCCCGTGTTGCTGCAGGCGGACAACGACAAAACCATCGCGGACGCCACAGCGACCGCAACAACGGTACGGTTGAACTTCATTGGGGATCTCCTGGAATAGGCCGTGGATAGCCACGGAAGTGGCTCGCGTATTAAACCGCGTCTGGTGGCATAACGCCAGCACCCCGAAAATCCCGCCGCGTGCCGCATTCAGGCATCGTTCCCGTGCGCGCCTGGCTGTTTCCGGCACCCCGCCGCCTGCCACGAAAAAACGGGCCGGCATCGCTGCCGGCCCGCTCGCAAGCCGATGATTCGTCGAATCAGTGCAGCGATGCCAGTTTGACGTCCTTCTTGCCAAGCGCCTGGGCCACGTCGTACATCGCCTGGTTGAGGATCTTGTGGGTATTTTCGTCGGCCGCGTGGCCGAACTGGGCGTCGATGTCGGCCATCACGATGTCATGCAGCGGGTGTGACAATGCCTTGTCGAACAGGTACCCGGACCAGAACGTCCCATCCGGCGCGGTGCCGGCCTCGACCAGCGTTTCGGCAAGTTTCTGTCCGTGCAGGTCGGCCGGTGGCTCGGGCAGCGCAATACCCTGCTCGGTGGCGCGCTTCAGGCCGTCCTTGACCGCGAAGGTCATGCCGCTGATGAAGTTGTCCACGTTGTCCTTGCCGTACTGCTTGGTGAGCTTGGCAACTTCCGCATTGACGGTCTTCTCGCCGAGCATCGCCACCAGGGCCTTGGCAAAATCGAAATTCTCCGCGCCTCCACCCGCCTTGACCAGCGCCGCCGTTGCGCCAAGCGCGGGCTCGCCGCTGTAGATGGGACCGCCGAACCAGTTGGTGGTGGCGCTGCCATACATGGCGGCGGTGGTGCCCGACGCCGCCGGCGTGGCGGCGGTCGACGCGGGTGTGGATTGCATCGCGCCCGGAGCGGCGGCGGTCGCGGTCATCGCGGGCGCGGTCGTCCCAGCCGTCGCGGCGGGATTCGAGCCTTGGCCGGTGTTGCTGCATGCGGCAAGTGACAGAACCAGCGCCGATGCGAGCGCGGTTGCGAGTGCTGTATGGATGGTTTTCATGGGGCCTCCTCAGGTCCAGCCGTGGATTTGCGTTGAACGGATTGCCTGTTCGCGGCAATGTTGCGTACTTTGCCAGCGACGGCGTTGCGTCCGCGTCAACGTCAACGTCCCAGTTTGTCACACACGCGGGCGACCAGGGCCGCGGCATGTGTCAAGCCCGTTCGATCGCGATCGCGGTGGCCTCGCCGCCGCCGATGCACAGCGACGCCACGCCGCGCTTCGCGTTCGCGTGGATCATCGCGTGCAGCAGGGTCACCACGATGCGGGCGCCGGTGCAGCCGATCGGATGCCCGAGGGCGCAGGCGCCACCGTGCACGTTGAGCTTTGCGTGCGGGATGTCGAGTTCCTTCATCGCCGCCATCGCCACCACCGCGAAGGCCTCGTTGACTTCAAACAGGTCCACGTCGCCGACCTTCCAGCCGGCCTTCTCCAGGACCTTGTGGATCGCGCCCACCGGTGCAGTGGTGAACCATTGCGGTTCCTGCGAATGCGTGGCGTGGGCGACGACGCGCGCCAGCGGCTTGATGCCGCGCGCCCTGGCATCGTCGGCCGACAGCAGCACCAGCGCGGCCGCGCCGTCGGAAATACTGGACGAACTCGCCGCGGTGACGGTGCCGTTTTCCTTGCGGAACGCGGGCTTCAGGGTGGGAATCTTGGCCGGATCGACCTTGCCGGGCGTTTCGTCGACCGAAACCTGCACATCGCCCTTGCGTGAAGGCACGGTCACCGTGGTGATTTCGTCGGCGAACGTTCCGTCCTTCACCGCCGCCTGCGCGCGGCGCACCGACTCGGTCGCGAAGGCATCCTGCTGCTCGCGCGTGAAGTGGTACTTGTCGGCGCAGTTTTCGGCAAACACGCCCATCGACTTGCCGTCGTAGGGGTTGGTCAGGCCGTCCCACATCATGTGGTCGACCAGGCTGCCGTCGCCGAGGCGGATGCCGGTGCGCACCGCCGCCATGTGCGGCGCGTTGGTCATCGATTCCATGCCGCCGGCGACGACCACGCTGGCCGAGCCGGCCTTGATCAGGTCATGCCCCAGCATGATCGCCTTCATGCCCGAACCGCACACCTTGTTGAGCGTGGTGCAGCCGGTGGAAGGCGGAAGCCCCGCGGCCAAAGATGCCTGGCGCGCGGGCGCCTGGCCCAGGTTGGCCGGCAGCACGCAGCCCATCAGCACCTCGCTGACGTCGCCGGGCGCGATGCCGGATTGTTGCAACGCCGCGCCGATGGCGGCGGCGCCCAGTTTCGGGCTGGGGAAGCCGGTGAACTGGCCGAGGAACGCGCCGATCGGCGTGCGTTTGGCGGCGGCGATGACGATGTCGGACATGGCTTGCTCCCGCAGGTATCGATGCCGTGATTATGCGTCGAATGTTGCGTTGCCGCAAACGCGGCTTGGCCCGAAGCGCTGCGTGGGTGCAGAATGCGCGAACCGGTGCGGGCAGGGCGCAACTGAGGTCGGATCGCATGACGAGGGAAACCTGGTTCTGGGCAAAATGGCTGGCGCTGGCCATGCTGGCGGGCGCGCTCATCGGCTGCGGGGGTGGCGGCAGCAGCGTGCGCCCGACGCCGGAAGCGCCACCACCACCCACGCCGACCGTGGCGCAACCGCCGATCGATGCGCAGCTGTCGATCACCAACACCTACGCCGCGCACGCCGCCGGGTACACCGGACAGGGCGTGATCATCGGCGTGGTCGACAGCGGCATCATGCGCAGCAACCCGACCGTGACCGGGCGCGTCATCGCGGAATACATCGACGTCGATCCCAGCCAGAACAACACCAGCATCGACGACGTGGTCGGCCACGGCACCTGGGTTTCGGAAATCGCCGCCGGTACGCCGTTCGCGAAGTTCCCCGGCGGCATCGCGCCGGGCGCGAGCCTGGTGTCGGCGCGCATCATTTCCGACAATGCGCCGTCCGATCACGGCCAGCCACCCTCCCAGATCGACGCGTCGGCCGCGCAGTTCTTCCTGCAGGTCAACCAGCAGTTGATCAGCTCGGGCGTCATGGTGATGAACAACTCCTGGGGCGGCCTGACCTGGGATACCGGCAACGCCAGCGTGAACCAGGCTTTCGACGACGCCTACGGTCCCTACGTGAACCAGCACGGCGGGCTGGTGGTATTCGCGGCCGGCAACGGTTCGGATCCCAACCCGAGTACGTTCGCGGCGTTGCCCAGCGTCGCGCCCGATCTCGAGAAGGGCTGGCTGACGGTGGTTGCGGTCGACAGCAACAACCCGACCCAACTGGCGGATTATTCCAACCATTGCGGCGTCGCGATGGACTACTGCCTCGCGGCGCCGGGCGACGTGATCGTGCTGGACAAGGACACCACCTCCAGCACCACCGATCCCAAGTACTACATCGTCGGGGGCACCTCGCTGGCCGCGCCGATGGTCACGGGCGCGGCGGCGCTGGTGTGGCAGGCATTCCCGTATTTCGACAACGACCTTGTCCGGCAGACGTTGCTGGGCACCGCGGACGACCTGGGTGCGCCGGGCCCGGACACGACCTTCGGCTACGGCGAGCTTGACGTGGGCAAGGCGGTGCAGGGACCGGCCCAATTCAACTGGGGCGACGTGTCGGTGTCGTTCGACAACCTGACCTCGACCTGGGGCAACGACATCAGCGGCACGGGCGGCCTGGTCAAGAACGGCACCGGCACGTTGCTCCTGACGGGTGACGACAGTTATTCGGGCGGCACCCAGGTATTGGGTGGAACGCTGCAGGCGGCACAACCGTTGCCGGGGGATGTCGACGTCGGCAGCGCCGGCACGCTGGACAACGCAACCACAAGCGGTTCGCTCACGAACGCGGGCACGGTGATCGTCAAGACGGGCGCCGTCGATGTCGGGCAGGACTACACGCAAACCAATACCGGCACGTTGTCGGTCGACCTCGGTGCATCCCTCAACGTCACGGGCACGGCGAACCTCGACGGCACGTTGAACGTGCTCGGCGCGGTTCCCGGCTACGTCACCAACAGCCACGAAGACGTGCTGTTGGCCCAGGGCGGAGTCAGCGGCACCTTCGCGCAACTCACCACTTCGCCGGGCGTGTTCCTCAACACCACCATCCAGTACACGCCTGACACGGTGTGGCTGGACACCACCAGCCTCAGTATCACGGCGGCGGCGCAGGCCATGGCGATCATCGACCCGGCCTCGACGGCGGCGGCCGTGCGTGTGCAGGGTGGCTTCGACGCGATCAATTCGCGCATCGCCACGGGTGGTTCCGTGGCGAGCGGCGTGTTGCAAGGCGCCGGCGCAATCCAGCACGCGGCCACCCCGGTCTCGGCGCGGGACACGCTGCAAAGCCTGTCGGGGCAACTGCACGCGGCCAGTGCCGCGATGCTGTTCGACGGCATCGACGCGACCGGCGACGCGCTGGACGAGCGCTTCGATGACCTGCTGGACGGGCGCGCGCAGGCGGGCGCCTGGTACGCCGGCCTCGACGCGCAGGGCGACCTGCAACGCGCCGGCTACGCGGGCGCGACGTTCCGCAGCGGCGGCGGCATGGCCGGCGCCGATTTCCTGGTGGGCCAACACGCACTGCTGGGCTACGCGGTGGGCGCGAGCCGCGGCTACGGCCAGCTCGACGCGGCCTGGGACCACGGCCGCAACCGGACGGATCACGCAACGTTGTATGCGGGCGCGTGGCGCGGCCCGTGGTATGCGAGCGCGCACCTCGGTGGCGGCTGGTTCCATGAGGATATGCAGCGGCTGTTGCTGCTGGGCGGCCTGGCCGCGCCGGTGGGCAGCGGTTCCACCGGCAATTACCTTGACGGTTCGCTGGAAGGCGGCTATCGCCTGCAGGCGGGCGCGACCACGATCACGCCGTTCGTCGCGGTGCGTTACCAGCACATCGACCAGGGCGGGTTCGCCGAAGCCGGGGGTTACGGGTTCGGCCTGAAGGCCAACGCGCATGCGGCCGGCCGCCTGCAGACGGGCATCGGCCTGCGCGCGGAGCACGACTGGCGCCTGGCCAACGGCATGCGGATGCAGTTCGACGGCAGCGCCGCGTGGCGGCATGCGTTGCACCAGTACGGCGCCGCGTTCGACGCGAGTTTCACGGGCTTCGACGACTGGCTGCCGGTCGACGGCATCGGCCTCTCGCGCGACGAATCGGTGCTGCGTGCAGGATGGTCATTGTGGCCAGCGCGGAATTTCGGATTGCGGCTGGGTTACACCCGCGCACAGGGGCAGCGCCAGCAGGCCGGCAGCGTGATGCTGCAGGGGGCGTTCGCGTTTTAGTTGCAAAGACGGGAAGTTCCGGAACCCGGAATCGGTTTTGCGGCGTCGGTAGACCGATTCCTGGTTCCGGCCCGGTGAAGCCGGACCGGCCCCGGAATGACGATGGGTGTGGGGGTACGCTTTCCCCGAGCCCCGGGTACCTGGCTTTTTACGCGTTGCCGTAGAACAACTCGCGCCCGATCAGCATGCGCCGGATTTCGTTGGTGCCGGCGCCGATCTCGTACAGCTTGGCGTCGCGCAGGATGCGGCCGGTGGGGAATTCGTTGATGTAACCGTTGCCGCCCAGCGACTGGATGGCTTCCAGCGCCACCTTGACGGCGCTGCGCGACGCGCACAGCAGGCACGCGGCGGGATCGGTGCGGGACTTGGTGCCGCGATCGAAATCCTGCGCCACCATGTAGGCGAACGCGCGCGCCGACTGCAGAGCGGTGTACATGTCGGCAAGCTTGGCCTGCATGATCTCGAAGCTGCCGATCGGCGCGTTGAACTGCTTGCGTTCGCGCACGTAGGGCAGGGTGGCGTCGAGCGCCGCCTGCATCAGCCCGATCGGCCCGCCCGAGAGCACCAGCCGCTCGGTATCGAGGCCGCTCATCAACACCCGCACGCCGTCGTTGACCTCTCCCAGGCGGTTTGCGTCGGGGATCACGCAATCCTCGAACACCAGTTCGCAGGTGTTGGAGCCGCGCATCCCGAGCTTGTCGAGCTTCTGCGCGGTCGAGAAGCCCGGCATGCCCTTTTCGACGATGAAGGCGGTGATGCAGCGGCTGCCGGCGGTGCGGTCGGCGGTGCGCATGTACACCAGCAGCACGTCGGCGTCGGGGCCGTTGGTGATCCACATCTTGTTGCCGTTGGCGATCCAGTGGTCGCCCTTCTTCACGGCCTTGCACTGCATCGAGCCGACCACGTCGGAACCCGCGCCGGGCTCGCTCATCGCCAGCGCGCCCACCCATTCGCCCGCGCACAGTTTCGGGATGTATTTCCTGCGCTGCGCCTCGTTGCCGTTGTGGAAGATGTTGTTGACGCACAGGTTGGAGTGCGCGCCGTAGGACAAGCCCACCGAACCCGAGGCGCGCGAGATCTCCTCCATCGCCACCAGGTGCGCCAGGAACCCCATGCCGCTGCCGCCGTATTCGGTCGGCACCGTGATCCCGAGCAGGCCCATGTCGCCGAACTTGCGCCACAGGTCGTGCGGAAACAGGTTGTCGCGGTCGATCGCGTCCGCGCGCGGCGCGATCTCCTTCTCCGCGAACGCGCGCACGCTTTCGCGCAGCAGGTCGATGTCTTCGCCAAGCTTGAAAGGTTGCATGTCGCCCCACCGAAGCTGGTTGTTGTAGGAGCGCGCCTGCGCGCGATCCCTGTCGCCTGCAGGCAGGCTCCTACCAGGTCATTGCCCGCGCATCCTGCCCAGGAACCGCGCGCCGTCGTTGCCCATGGTCGGCAGCTTGATCTTGCCGACCGCGTTGATGCGTTCCTCGGCCATGCGGTCGGCGGCCTTGTAGGTCGGGATGCCGTCGCGGTCGGCGATCTGGAAGATCCGGCCGACGTTGTAGTAGATGGATCGCATCATGCGCATCGCGCGTTCGCGGTTGTAGCCGTCGATTTCCAGCGAGACGTTCATCACGCCGCCGGCATTCACCGCGTAGTCGGGCGCGTACACCACGCCGCGCTTCATCAGCTCATCGCCAATGGCGTCGGTGGAAAGCTGGTTGTTGGCGATGCCGCAGATGATCGGCGCCTTGATCCGTTCGATGGTCTGCTCGTTCACGGTGCCGCCCAGCGCGCAGGGGCTGAACACGTCGCAATCGACGTCGTAGATGTCTTCGACGCCGACCGCCTCGCAGCCGAGCTCGTCCACGCAGCGCTGCACGGCTTGCTTGTTGATGTCGGTGACGAATACCTTGGCGTCCTGTTCGCGCAGCAACTTGATGAACTCCGAGCCCACGTGGCCCGCGCCCTGCACCGCGAAGCGGTATTTGCCGACGTCCTCGTTGCCGTGCTTGTAGTTGAGCGTCGCCATCACGCCCTGCAGCGCACCGTAGGCCGTGAACGGCGAGGGATCGCCCGAACCGCCGTGCACCTGGTGCACACCGGTCACGAATTCGGTTTCGCGATACACGTATTCCATGTCGTTGACGTCGATGCCGACGTCCTCGGCCGTGATGTAGCGGCCGTGCAGCGAATTGATGAAGCGGCCCAGCGAACGGAACAGGGCCTCGGACTTGTCCTTCGCGGGATCGCCGATGATCACCGCCTTGCCGCCGCCGAGGTTCAGGCCGGCGACCGCGTTCTTGTAGGTCATGCCGCGCGACAGCCGCAGCACGTCGTTCAAGGCTTCCTCGTCGGTCTTGTACGGCCACATGCGCAGGCCGCCCAGCGCGGGGCCGAGCACGGTGTTGTGGATCGCGATGATGGCCTTCAGGCCGGCATCCTTGCTCTGGCAAAACACGACCTGCTCGTGGCCGGTGGTGGCGATGGTTTCGAAAAGCATCGGGCTGCTCCAGTTGCGCACGATTCGGGGCGCGGGATGGGAAAGTGGCGCCGCCGGGCGCCGCGAAAGGAAAACGAACGCCGGCGGGGCATTGGTTGGGCCCGGCCGTGCATTCGCAGCCGCCTAGTGTAGCCGGGACGCGTGGCGCATGACAGGCGCCGTCGGCATGCGGCCCTCAACATGGTCGCCTAACACATTGTCTTCGCTGACGTTGCTGACCCGACGCCAACGACGGCCGGAGCTACGGCGAGCAGCGCGGGTCGTGTCCGCTGCTGCGTGCGGCGCGATAGACCGGTTCCAGCGCGGGTACGCGGGCGGAAAGTTGCGCAATGCGGTTGCCGGGCGCCGGGTGGGTGGACAGGAACGTCGGAGCGCGCCCGCCCGGATTGGCCTTTTCCATGTTCTGCCACAACGTGACCGCGGCTTGGGGGTCGAAGCCTGCCTGTGCCATGTAGCGCTGACCCAGCACGTCCGCTTCGCTTTCCTGGGCACGCGAGAACGGCAACAACACCAGCGTCTGCGCGCCGATGCCCAGCAGGGCCTGCATGGTGTCGGGGTTCATGCCTTGCGCGACGCCGTAGGCATTGGCCGCCGTCACCCCGATCTGCGCGGCCAGGTTGTCGGAAACGCGCTCGGCCGGGTGGCGCGCGACCACGTGCGCGAGTTCGTGCCCCAGCACGGCGGCCAGCTGGGCCGGGGTGTTCGCGACCTTGAACAGGCCGCGGTTCACGCCGATGCGCCCGCCCGGCAGGGCAAAAGCGTTGGCGCTGTCGTCGTTGATGATCTCGACGTCCCACTTCTCGCCGTTCCACGGCGGCGGCAGCACGCCGATCAGCGCGTGGGCGACGCAGGTGGCGTAGGCGCGTTCGCGCGGTGCATTGGCGAACTTGCCCTCCTTGCGCATCTGGTTGAACGAATCCAGGCCGAGCTGGTTCATCTGCGAGCCCGAGACCAGCATCAGCTGGCTGCGCCCGGTGGGACTGGTGGCGCAGGCGCCGAGCAGCAGCGTGAGGAGGGCGACCAGGATCGTGCGTTTCATGCCGGTTCTCCCATGGGGCCTTGGCAGCAGCATAGACGCATGGCAGGCATGTGCAAGTCCGGACGCGACACCATGGCCAGCCTGGCCCGGCGCTGCCACCGCAATTCCGCGCCCACGAAAAAGCCCGGCGCTTGCGCGCCGGGCTTGGCTTCGGTGCCCGGGCCATCAGTGGTGATGGCGCCCGTGCCCGCGGTCGCGGTCGTGGCGATCCCAGCCGCGATGACGACCGTTGTCGTGGTGCCGGCCGCGCCAGTGCGAGTCCCGGCCCCAATAAGCGCGGCGCATCCTCCAATGGTCGCCGTACCGCTCCCAGCGCGGCTGGTAGTACACGTAACCGGGGCGGTCGCGGTACCAACTGCCGCCGATCCAGACGTACTGGCCACCGGCCCAGTTCCAGTAGCCCGGTGCCCACACATAACCCGGGCGTGGCATCGGGACGACTTCGTAACGCAGCGGTGGCGGCGGCGTACCGATGCTGATGCCGAAGCTCACCTGCGCCGACGCGGGTGGCGTGAAGGCCGCGGTGGCACCTCCAGCGATGACCAGCGCGGCAAGCAATGCGAGTTTGCGTGTGTGCACGATACACCTCCTCTGTTTTCGGCCTGCTTGGGCCGCGACCCAAGAGTAACCACGGTTTGCAACATCACGCCAGTTTCAACGATCGTTCATTCAGATCCCCGTCGGGTTCCGAACAGGCTCCGTTCAGCACGCGTTAGAATGCGGCAATGAGCCAGACTGCCATCGATCTCTCGTCCCGCGAAGCCCGGCCCGACGCCACGCCGCTGCGGTTCGTCACCGCCGGCAGCCTGTTCGACGGCCACGACGCCGCCATCAACATCATGCGCCGGATCATCCAGTCGCAGGGCGCGGAGGTGATCCACCTCGGCCACAACCGCAGCGTCGAGGACGTCGTTCGCGCCGCGCTGCAGGAAGACGCCGACGGCATCGCGCTGTCCAGCTACCAGGGCGGCCACCTCGAGTATTTCAAGTACATGGTCGACATGCTGCGCGAGCGCGGCGCCGGCCACATCCGCGTGTTCGGCGGCGGCGGCGGCACCATCACGCCCGAGGAAATCCGCGAACTCCAGGACTACGGCGTCGAGCGCATCTACCACCCCAACGACGGGATGCACATGGGGCTGGTGCACATGATCGAGGACGTGGTGGAGCGTGCCCGCAGCGCCCGCGACCAGGCCGAGGCCGCGAATCGCAAGCAGCCACTGCAGCCCGACATCGACGACGAAGTCAGCGTCGGGCGGATGCTTTCCCGCCTCGAAGACGGCGGCCTCTCCGAATCCGAATTGAAGCTGCTGCGCAAGCAGTGGACCGGCGCGGCGCACGGCACCGTTCCGGTCATCGGCATCACCGGCACCGGCGGCGCCGGCAAGTCCTCCGTGGTCGACGAACTGCTGCTGCGCTTCCTGCACAGCTTCCCCGAAATGCGGATCGCGGTGCTGGCGGTCGATCCCACCCGCCGCAAGGGCGGTGGTGCGCTGTTGGGCGACCGCATCCGCATGAACGCGCTGCGTTCGCATCGGGTGTTCATGCGCTCGATGGCAACCCGCCGCGCGCATGTTGCGACCAGTGCGGTGCTGCACGACTGCATCGCGTTCCTGAAATCGCTGCCGTTCGACCTCGTGATCGTCGAGACCGCCGGCATCGGCCAAGCCGACACCGAGATCGTCGATCTGGTCGATTTCCCGGTGTACGTGATGACCAGCGACTATGGCGCGGCCAGCCAGCTCGAGAAGATCGATATGCTGGATTTCGCGCAGCTCGTGGTGCTCAACAAGTACGACCGTCGCGGCGCCGAGGACGCGCTGCGCGACGTCCGCAAGCAGTGGAAGCGCAACCACACCGCGTTCAAGACCCCGGACGAAGACGTGCCGGTGTACCCGACCATCGCCAGCCAGTTCAACGACCCCGGCGTGACGTGGATGTTCGTGAACCTGTGCCGGCTGCTGCGCGAGAAGGTTTTGCATTCCTCTCCTTCCGGAGCGGCTTTGCATCCCTCTCCCTCCGGGAGAGGGGTTGGGGGTGAGGGTTCGGCTCCGACAAGCGCCGGTGCGAAGGCGAACCCTCACCCGTCGCTGCGCGACACCCTCTCCCGGGGGGAGAGGGCAGAAAGCGCGCACTGCGACTTCAACCCGCAAGTCGACACCACCCTGAAGGA
>DASURP010000024.1:0-12324 GCA_036279975.1 Rhodanobacteraceae bacterium | reverse complement strand
CTTTCCAATACTTCAGCGTCGCCGCTTTGCTCTTGGGGTCGTACGGCACGTCAGATTTGGGGGTACGCTTGGTAGTACGCTTCACGTTCATAGGGTTCTGCCTCGCGGCACGAAATCAGTCGGGGGCCGTCCTCGCGGTCGGTCCACACAAGCACAACCACACGGCCATGCGCCCAGCCCAAGCTCACCAATCGTTGCTCGCCGTAGTCCTCCCGGTCATCCTCACGGGTGAGCATCGGGCCATCAAACGCTTCCATGCAGCCGGGCAGGTCGACGCCATGCTTACGCAGGTTCTTGCGGCGTTTCGCGGGGTCGTGACTCATGCATAATTATCGTATATGCACTAATGTTGAGTTGCAAGGCCCGTACGGGCGTGGCGTAGCATCAAGTTTGAAATGCACAGTTGATCATTTTGCAGCGGCGGCCCTGACGGGCCGCCGCCGAGTTCAGGCGTTGATCGGGCTTGACCTGTCGATTTCGCTGGCGGGCAGTGCCGATACTGCGCGGTGGCGTGCATATCGGCGTCGTCGATAGCGGACGTTCCGAGCGGCAGCAAGGGGTCGACTCCCGGCCCGGACCCGCGCACACGTCAATTTCAGCGCGCGTCGAAACGCATCGACAGGTCGATCGCGCGGACGTGCTTGGTCAGTGCGCCGATGGAGATGAAATCGACGCCGGTTTCGGCGATGGCGCGCACGCGTTCCAGGTTGACGCTGCCCGAGACTTCCAGCGGCACGCGTCCGGCGGCAAGGGTGACGGCTTCGCGCAGCATGGCGTCCGGGAATTCGTCCAGCAGCACGCGGTCGGCGCCGGCAGCGATGGCTGCGCGCAATTCGTCCAGCGATTCGACCTCGCATTCCAGCAGCACGTCGGCATGCGCGGCGCGCGCGGCGCGGATCGTGTTGGCGATGCCGCCCGCGGCGACGGCGTGGTTTTCCTTGATGAGGATGGCGTCGAACAGGCCGATGCGGTGGTTGTGGCCGCCGCCGCAGCGCACTGCGTATTTCTGGGCGAGGCGCAATCCCGGGATCGTCTTGCGGGTGTCGAGGATCTTCGCGCGGGTGCCGGCGACGGCATCGGCGTAGGCGCGGGTGGTGGTGGCCGTGCCGGACAGGGTCTGCAGGAAGTTGAGGGCATTGCGTTCGCCCGCGACCAGCGCGCGCGCGTTGCCGTGGATTTCGCAGAGCACGGTATCGGACGGCACGCGTTCGCCGTCGTGGCAATGCCATGCGACGCGCACGTCCGGGTCGAGCTGGCGGAAGCATTCCGTGGCCCATGCGCTGCCGGCTAGCACGGCAGCCTCGCGGCAGACGATGCGTGCTTTGGCCTGCGCGCCGGCTTCGATCAGTGCGGCGGTGAGGTCACCCGTGCCGATGTCCTCGGCCAGCGCGCGGGCGACATCGGCGTGGATGACTTGCTGCGGCGGTGGCTGGGGCCGCGCGTCGGCCCCGCTCATGCGCCGGGTTGCGGCGCGGGCTGCGCGTTGCGCAGGCGGTCGACGATGGCGTCGAGCGCACGGTCGAACAGCGGGACTTCCTCGAGGATCATCGCGCGCTGGTCGTGGATTTCGGTGGCGAGCTGCACCGCGGTGCGGTCGGCGACCTTGAGGCCGCGCCGGTTCACGAACAGGTACTTGCCGCTGATCGGGCTGATCCACGACAGCTTGGCGCGCTCGCGGGTGCCGTTTTCGTCGGTGAATTCGACCCAGCCGCCCACCTTCAGTTCACGCACGGCCTGCAGCGAACCGGCGTCGATGTCCACCGACATGTCGTCGGGGCCGAAATCGTCGTCGAGGTCGGGCGCGGCGTCGGTGATGGCGGGCTGGGTATCCGGGGTGACGCCGAGCACGGCATCGGCATCGACGGGCGGCTCGGCGGCCTGTGCGGCGGGTACGGCTACACCTAGTTGCTGGTTCCAGAACTTGCGCAACTCCTCCAGCAGGCGTTCGACGTCCGGTTCCTGGAAGGCGACCGTGGTCAGGCCCTCGCGCAGGTGCTTTTCGAGCGAGGGCAGCGCGGCCTTGTATCGCTGGTGCGCGGCTTCCCCGCGCGGCGCGTCGGCGGTGGCGATGAAGTCGTCCACGAAGTGCACGGCCGCGCGGAACTCGGTGGACTCGGGGCCCTGGCGCAGCACGATCAATACGAGATAGTTGGCCCACGGCCGGGTCAGCACGCCGCGCAACAAGGCCGGCAGGTTGCGGTCGTTGATGCGCGAGAGGATTTCCTGGGCGGCACGACGGCGTGCTTCCTGCAGGCGCTCGCGGCCGCGCGCCGCTTCGGTGGCGCGGCTTTCGGCCAGCTCGGCGCGCTTGCGGTTCTGCTCGATGAACTGGTTGAACTCGGCAAGCTTGCGTTCGAACAAGCCGACGTCGTCGTCGAAGTCCTCCAGCAGGGCCTCGACCACGCCCTTGACGGTTTCGAACAGGCGGTGGTCGCGGTCGGATTCCTCCGACCAGCCCTTGGCGGCGTCGGCCAACTGGTCGAGCAGCTTGCGCGCCGGGTGCGAGGCGTGCGCGAACATGCGCCGGTCGAGGATGGCCACTTTGAGGTAGGGGATCTGCAGGCGCGACAGCAGTACCTGCATGGGCGCCGGGATGGTGTGGTCCTGCAGGATGTATTCGAACAGCATCCCGACCAGGTCGATGGTGTCCTCGTCGCTGCCGGAAACATTCGCGTGCGCGGCCCCGGACAGGCGCCGGATCTGCGCCATCAGCTCGTCCTTGAGGTGCTGCACCATGTCCACGGCCGAAGTGGTGTCGATGGCGGCGGGCAGCGCGGGCAACGGCTTGGAGTCGCCCTGCAAGAGGGTCAAGGCGCCCAGCAGTTCCGCCGGGGTGAGCGTGGGGATGCCGCCCGTCGCGTAACGGCGGCCGGTCGGGTAGGCTGCGGCACTGCCGCGCGCGGCGAGCAGCGAGGTGAGCCGCTGCATCAATTCGTTGTGCAGTTCGTCCGCGGTTTCGTCGATGTAATCGCCCGCCACGACGGCATTGTCGGCGGGGCCGGCCGGGCCCGCTGCCGGGCGCCGCGCGACGCCGCCCGTGCCGGGGCGCCGCACGACCCGGGGGTGTTGCACGTGCGGCAGCACGCCGGCCTGCACCAGCCTGACGTTGACGTCGTGGTACAGGGTATCGAGGTTCTTCAGCACGTAACGCTCGAACATCTTCAGGATGATCAGGCGCACCCGGATGTTGACGTCGGTGAGTTCGCCCAGCGCTTCGCGGAAGGATTCGGTCAGCGCGTTCGGGCCGAGCGGGTTGCCGGCATTGGTGGTGGTGCGGCCGCCGCTCAGCACCGACAGGCGCTGGTTCAGGGCCATCAGCGCGGCCGCCAGGCGGCCGTCGGCTTTCGCGACCATGCTGGAAACCGCCAGCGATTCCTCCAGCTCACGGTCGTCGACCAGACTCAATTCGCCGCTGGCGCTGAACACGCGCTGCGCCTCGTTGGTGCGCAACGGGCGGCCGGAGGCGAAATCGGTGAAACCGTGCGCGACGCGTTCGCCGAACAGGCGCTCGATGCGCGGGCGCCGCTTGCGGGTCTCGCGCATGCCGTCGAAGTATTCGGTCTGGCTGGCGTTGCTCTCGGCCTTTTCGGCCAGGTCGAACAGCGTGTCGTCCACGTTGTCGAGCAGCGCGGCAAGCAGGTTGCCGGTTTCCTTCAGGGTCATCTCGCGTACTGCGACCAGCAGGCCGCCGACAGGGTCGTGGCCGCCGTCGTGCGCACGCGAGGCAATGTCCACCACCTTCTTGTCCGGATCGAAATTCGGGTCGGAGGGCATCGGCGTCATGGTCAGGAAACCGATTATGGAAAGATAATCAGGGAGTTTGCAGTATGCCTTGCTGGCGTTGAAAAGCCGTGAAGCCGTTCACAGGGCCGTCAGGCGGGGAACCGGGCGAGCTGGGCCGTGCCGATGCCTTCCTCGGCCAGCATCACCGGGATGTCGTCCTCGATCCGGTAGACCACCTTGCGGTCGGTGGTGATGAGGCCGGAGGCGAGGGGCGCGGCAACCCGCTGGCCCGCGACCGTGTCGACCGCGCCGTCGGCGATGGCGTGGTTGAGCGCGTCCAGTTCGTCGCGACGCAACGGGCGCACCGGGGTCTTCGTGACCGGGTCGCACAGGATATCGAGCAATCGCTTGTCCATGCCGCGTACAATAGCCGTTTTGCCACGGTGAAGCCATGCGCAAATCGACGATCGCGCCGCGCGTCGGAGTGGTGATGGGCTCGCGCTCGGACTGGGAGACGATGCGGCACGCCGCCGCGATGCTTGAGGCCCTGGGCGTCGCGCACGAGGTGGAAGTGGTCTCCGCGCACCGCACCCCGGACAAGCTGTTCGCCTATGCCGAAAGCGCGTGCGCGCGTGGCATCGAAGTGATCATCGCCGGCGCCGGCGGCGCCGCGCACCTGCCGGGGATGCTCGCCGCCAAGACCCGCTTGCCGGTGCTCGGGGTGCCGGTGCAGTCGCGCGCGCTGAAGGGCCTCGACTCGCTGCTGTCGATCGCGCAGATGCCGGCCGGGGTGCCGGTGGGAACGCTTGCAATCGGCGAGGCGGGCGCCAGCAATGCCGGCCTGCTGGCGGCGGCGATCGTGGCCCTGCACGACACCAGGGTCGCACGCGAGCTGGAAGCATTCCGCGAGGCGCAGACCGCGCAGGTGCTGGAACATCCCGATCCGCGCCTCGAACCGCCGCGGCCGGCGCAAGGGGCCGGGCGCAAGTCCGGGGCAGGCGGCAGGGCGAAGCGTTGATGGCCACGCTGGGAATCCTCGGCGGCGGCCAGCTCGCGCGGATGATGGTGCTGGCCGGCACGCCGCTGGGCGTGCGCTTCCGCATCGTCGATCCGGCCGCCGACGCCTGCGCGGGTCAGGTCGCCCCGCTGCTCGCGACGGGCTGGGATGCGTTCGGGGAGCTGGAGCCGTTCGCGCGCGCCATCGACGCCGCGACCTTCGATTTCGAGAACGTGCCGGCGCAGACTGCGGCGTGGCTGGCCTCGCGCACCCGTGTCGCACCCAATGCGCTGTCACTCCGGACCGCGCAGGACCGCGTGCTGGAAAAGACCCTGTTCCGCGAATGCGGCCTTGCGACCGCCGAGTTCGCGGACGTCGCGACCCGCGCCGGCCTGGATGCCGCGCTTGCGAAGATCGGCGCGCCGGCGATCCTGAAGACCCGCCGCGAGGGTTACGACGGCAAGGGCCAGTTCCGCATCAAGACACTGGCGGATGCCGACGCGGCCTGGCAGGCGCTGGGCCCGCACGCCGCGACGCGCGGCCTGATCCTCGAGGGTTTCGTGGATTTTGATTTCGAGGCGTCGGTGGTCGCGGTGCGTGCGGCCGACGGCGAATTCCGCGCCTGGCCGGTGACCCGCAACTGGCACGTGGACGGCATCCTTTCGGCCAGCCTTGCACCCGCGGTGCGCGGCGGCGAGATCGATGCCGCGGCCTTCGCGCAGGCGCGCGCGATCGCGGAGCGGCTCGACTACGCCGGCGTGTTCGCGCTGGAACTGTTCGTCAAGGATGGCGCGTTGCTCGGCAACGAAATGGCGCCGCGCGTGCACAACTCGGGGCACTGGACCATCGAGGGCGCGGTCACCTCGCAATTCGAGAACCACGTGCGCGCGGTGCTGGGGATGCCGCTGGGCGACACCGCGGCGCGATTCCCGTCGTGCATGCTCAACTGGATCGGCGAATTGCCGGATCGCGACAAGCTGCTCGCGATCCCGGGCGCGCACTGGCACGACTACGGCAAGTCGCCGCGGCCGGGCCGCAAGGTGGGCCATGCCACCGTATGCGGGCCGGATCGCGCGACGCTTGCGGCGCGCCTCGAACAGGCCGGGCGTGCGCTTGCGCGCGAGCGCCAGGTCGCGCCGGCGGTCGCGGTGCTGCGCACTTCGGATTGACACGCCCCGCGGCGGCGCGCATCGTACAAATTCGGTCTGCATCCACCAGGAGATCCTGCATGCGTCGTGCTCCCGCATTTTTCGTTGCACTTGTCCTTGCCCTGGGCACGGGAGCGTTTGCGCTGCCTGCACGTGCAGCAACCCAGGGCGCGCATACGGCGCAGGACGGTCCGCTGCAGCCGAAGGTCGAGGCCAAGGCCCGGCCGGCGCGGCCAGACGAGCCGCTGGTCACCGCGAAACACGGCATGGTGGTCAGCGCCCAGCACCTCGCGACGAAGGTCGGGGTGGACATCCTGAAGCAGGGCGGCAACGCGATCGACGCCGCGGTCGCGGTCGGTTATGCGCTGGCGGTGGTGCATCCTTGCTGTGGCAACATCGGCGGTGGCGGCTTCATGACCATCCATCTTGCCGACGGCCGCAACCTGTTCCTGGATTTCCGCGAGAAGGCGCCGCTGGCGGCCACGCCCGGCATGATGCAGAACGACAAGGGCAAGGTCGTGAAGGGGCGCAGCACCCGCACCTACCTCGGCGTCGGCGTGCCGGGCACCGTGATGGGGTTCGACGCGGCCCTGAAGAAGTACGGCACCCTGAGTCTGCAGCAGGTGCTCGCGCCCGCGATCAAATTGGCGAAGGACGGCTTCGTGCTGGAACCGGGCGACGTGCGCATCCTCGACACCTCCACCGATTATTTCCGGCAGCACCCGAACGTCGCGGCGATCTTCCTCGACCACGACCAGCCGTGGAAAGCCGGACAGGTGTTGAAGCAGCCCGAACTGGCGCATACGCTGGAACTGATTTCCGAAGACGGTACCAAGGCGTTCTACGACGGCCCGATCGCCGCCGCGGTGGTGAAGGCCAGCCAGGCCAACCAGGGCCTGTTGACCCTTGCGGACTTCAAGGCCTACACCGCGCAGTGGGAAGAGCCCATCGAGTGCGCGTACCACGGCTACACGATCATTTCCTCGCCGCCGCCGAGTTCGGGCGGCACCACGATCTGCGAGACGCTGCAGATCATCGCGCCGTATCCGTTCGCGAAGTGGGGTTTCCATTCCACCGAAAGCACGCACTATTTCATCGAGGCCGAGCGCCGCGCGTTCGCCGACCGCAACACCTATCTCGGCGACCCGGCGTTCGTCGACAACCCGATCGCGAAGCTGCTGTCGGCGGAACACGCGGCCGAACTGCGCGCCAGCATCCTTCCCGACCAGGCCACGCCGTCCTCGCAGGTAAAGGGCAGCCTGGGTCCGTACCAGGCCACCAACACCACGCATTACTCGGTGGTGGACGACGAGGGCAACGCGGTCGCGGTGACTTACACGGTCAACAGTTACTTCGGCATCAAGCAGATCGCCGGAGACACCGGGTTCTTCCTCAATAACGAGATGGACGATTTCACGTCCAAGCCGGGCGTGCCCAATCAGTTCGGCCTGGTGCAGGGCATGGCCAACCAGATCGAACCCGGCAAGCGCCCGCTGAGCTCGATGAGCCCGACCGTGGTGCTGAAGGACGGCAAGCTCGTCATGGTCACCGGCAGCCCGGGCGGTTCCACGATCATCTCGACCACGATGGAGAGCATCCTCAACGTGGTCGAGTACGGCATGAACGTCAAGCAGGCCATCGACGCGCCGCGCATCCACATGCAGTGGTTGCCCGACCAGGTCTTCGCCGAACCGGATGCGTTCACGCCCGGCGTGCAGGCGGCGCTGGAGGCGATGGGCTACAGGATCCGCACGATCCGCCAGATGGGCGACATCGCCGCGATCGTCGTGAACCCGGAGTCGGGCAAGCTGGAAAGTGTCAACGATCCGCGCTACCCGGCGGGCTCGGCGGCGGGGTATTGAGTACCCGGATTGGATCGATCCCCGCGGGTCCGGATCAGATGGTGTCGGGACACTGCGGACGCGTGCTGCGCGACGCGTCTACAAGTGAAAGAAGAAGACCGGCGCACATGCGACCAAAACCGCCAGCCCTTGCGCCGCCAGGACCACCAGGGCGCGCCTGGGGGTGCGTTGCAGCCACCTGATTGCGAAGAAGACGACTATGGGCAGCTGCCCAACGATGAAAATCTGAAACAGATGCGCTGCGGCTCCCTCGTCCGGCGAGCGCGTGGTGCCGGTGAGAACGAGACGACCAAGGACAACCGCCAACGCAGCCGACGACATGACCATGGGTGCCAGTGCGCTCGGTCGTGTAAAAGTGTTCGTGCCCATACAACCCTCCTCGTGCGCCTGGACGCTTGGGTCAAGTGGCGCCCGATTTTTCGCGCGGCCGCTTGAGTGGACTGTCAGGCGCGAATGTCGCGAAGGCAAAGCACAGTGCCGCAGCAATGGGAAGAGCGACCCCCAGGAAAAAGCCGGCCAACGAGAAAGCCCATGCGGCATCCGTTGCCGCTGCGAGAGCCAACAGTGCCAACAAGGTGCGGGTGCCGTGGAGGGAAAACGCCAGGACGATACCAAATTCGGCAAGGATTACCAGATGGATCGAGAAATGCGCCCACAGGCCCGGCACGACATATTCGAGAAATCCGGAGGCGTTCGATTTGGAAATCGCACCGCCGACCTGGAAATAACCGGAGCCATGCAGCACGGCCGTTGCGAGGAACAGGGTGCTGCCAGCGATACAGGAAATTCGGGCGACTCGTGAGATCTCTCTCTTCGGCACCTGACGCTTGTCCTGCCCCGGAGTGGCGCGCCACTCCGAGTATTGCGCGCTACATGGCGTGCTGCAATCGGAAAGTCTTGCACGAAGACAACCCCTGGCTGCTGGTTGTGCCGGGTACCCACCGGTATTCTTTCCACGTTGTCAGCCAAAGTGGGGCGCTGTGGATTTCGCAGGGCAAGCCGCCCGCGTAACTCGCTGGCGGAGGCAGGCACCACGCCGGTTTCCGGTTGCAGTCAGTGGGTGGCAACTACGAACCATGCCAGCACCGCCACGAAATTGTTGGTGGCGTGCAGGGTGATCGACGGCCACAGCGAGCGTGTCTGCACGCGCAGCCACGCCAGCACCAGGCCGAGCAGCACCAGCGCCGGCACCGGGTACCACGCGAACTGGAAGTCGGGCAGGTGCGCGCAACCGAAGATGACGGCGCTGGCCACGATCGCCCAGCCGACTTGCATGCGGCTGGCCAGGCCCGACAACAGTACGCCCCGGAACACCAGTTCCTCGACGATCGGCGCCACGCACACGACCAGCAAGGCCAGCAACACGCGCAGGCCAAGGGGTGCGTGGGCAGCCATGACCTTGACGTCCTGGTGGATCGGATGGCTGCCCGCGAGCAGGTGCGTCAGCAGTCCACCCAGCAGCAACACGCCCACGCCCAATACCACGGCGGCCACGTAAACGAGTTTGTCCGCGGGCTGCGTGAAGCCGAACCCCGGAAGTTCGCCGCGCGACCATTGCGCCGGCCAGGACTGGCGCACCAGCAGCACCATGATCGCGGCGGCGGCAGCGATCGTCGCCACGGTCAGGATCACCTTGAGGTCCGGGCTGGTCTGCAGCAGCTGCGTGATGGCCGCGGTGTCGGGCCTGGCGCCACGCAGCCCGGCCTCGACACCCGCCTTCACGGCCAGCACGAAACCGATCGCCATGCCGATCAGCAGGCTCAAGCCGAGTTGCAGCAGGAAATACAGCGCCACGGTGCCGAGGCCGCTCCATACGCCGGGGCGGTTGGCCGACGGCACGGCGTTGGCTGGATCGGCGGCGGCGGGTGGTGGGTTTTCGGTGGGCAGGTGCATCCGTGTTCCCGGTATCGATTCGACAGCCGATCCACCGCAATCTATCAGCGTGTCGTGATCGCCGCGACTTCCACGCGCTGTCCGGATTGGCGAACTCGACTTATTTTTCGATCCTGTAGTTGAAGCTCGCGCGGTTGCCGGTGGTGGCATTCTCGGCTTCGAATTGCAGGAAGCGGTTCAGGGTGTAGCGCAGGGTGATGACCTGGCCCGGCGCGAACAGGCCGACGCCGTAACTGAGGAACAGGCGCGGCGAAAGGTATTTGCCCGCGGTAAAGGCGGAGCCGCCCAGTGCCTCGCTGCTGGATACGCCGGCTTCGAGCCCGAGCCGCGAGCCGATCGACTTCGCCAGGCGGTCGCCGGCCAGGCCGCCGAGCGCCTGCGCGGCGGTGTTGAGGGTGTCGCCTTCGCCGCTCTTCAGCGCGTTCAACGGCCGCCCGGTCACGAGGTAGGAGAGCGCCTCGGCCTGTTCCATCGCCGGATCGGAGAACACGGTGAGGATCGGCCTTTGCGCGGTACCGCGCACCGACAAACCGACCGTGATGTCGTCGCTGCGGATCTTGCGCACCGCGCGGATGTCGAGCCCGGGATCATCCAGCCGCGTGCCCGCGAACAGCAGCCGCCCGCGCTCGATGGCCAGGTTCTGCCCGTAGGCCTGGTACTTGCCGTCGATGCGGATTTCACCGCGCCCGGTCGCGGTCCGACCCGGGCGCGCGCGCACTGCGAGTTGTCCGTGCACGGTGCCGTCGAGGCCGTAGCCCTGCACCTTCACGTCGTCTCCGAGCCTGATTTCGATATCGGCGTTCAATGCCAGCGGCGCGACCTGCTCCGCCTGCGGCTGGTCGACGATCACCACGTCGGGCGAAGCCTGCGCCGGGCCCTGGCCGGGAAGTTTCTCGACCTGCACCCGCGCGTTCGGGATCGTGATGCTGCCGCCCAGCGTGAACACGCCGTCCGCGCGCGCGACCTGCAGGTCGGGCGAAGCGACCACGTGCGCGGCCGGGATGTCCGCGACCAGCACGTTGTCGCCCTTGATGGCGAGGGCCAGCGGCGCGTCCGCCGAGAGGCCGGTGCTGCCGTCCACATGCAGGACGCCGCCACCGGAAGCGACCTGCCCGGCGATCAGCAAGTGTCCCTGCGGATCGCCCGTGACGGAAAAATTGCCGTCGTGCAGTTTCAGTCCGGCGCGTGGCAGTTCCGCGCTGAAGCCGTTGCTCTGGATGCGGCCCTGGAACTGCGGTGCCGTGAGCGTGCCGCCGAGCGTGAGGGTGCCGGCGAGGCTGCCCTGCACGTTGGCGATTTCGGGCGACAGGGCTTCGAGGAAGGCCAAGTCGTGCAAGTCCGCATCGAGCGTGCCCCGCAGCGCGCGCCCGGCGCCGGTGATGGCGACGTCGCCGCTGAGGTGGCCGCCATCGTCCAGTGAGCCCTGCAGGCGTACGTGCTGGTTGGTTCCGGCGGCGGTGGCATCGAGCTCGAGGCTCGACCACGCCAGCAACGGCTGCCGGGGATTCGCGGCGTAACCGATGCTGCCGGCGCCCGCGTTGAGTTGGGCCCCGCCTTGCAGCCCGCCGCCCGCGCCGAGGGTGACCTGGCCGGAACCGGAGAGTTCGCCCGTGGCCCGCAACGGATTGGCGCCCGGCGCCAGCGCCGCGAACAGTTGCAACGGCAATTGCGTGAGCGTGTAGGTGGCACTGGTCGCGCCCTGGGCCGTGCGCCTGGCCGCGATGCACAATTGCGGCGTGCCGGCGACAAGGCAGAACTGCGAGAGCGTCGCCGCGCCGTTTTGCCAGGTGATCGAGGCCGGCTGCCTTTGCCGCCATGCCGGCATGCCCTGCGGCGTGAGTTCGACGTCGCTTAGCGTGCCGGTCCAGCGCCGCGCCGCGGCCAGCCAGCGGCCCGCCAGCGCGAGCGCGATGCCGAGCTGCTTGCCTTGCGCGTCCAGCGTCAACCGGTGCGCCGCAGCGTTGCCGTTGCCGCGCACGCGCACGCTGTCGAAGGCCAGTCCGGATGCATGCACGCCCGCCAGTGCCAGGTCGATGTCGCCGCCGGGCTGCGTGATGTCGGGCACCGCGGCCGTGAGTTGCAGGGTGTCGATGCTGGACGAGCCCCTGCGCAGGCTGCTGCCGTGCAGGGCGCCCGCCACCGCCAGCTTCGGCCACTTGCCCTTGATGTCGAAACGCCCGCGCAGGTTGCCGGATGCAGCGTCCAGCCAGTCGCCCAGCGCGGCGATGTCGAGCGTCACGACTGCATCGGTTTGACTGCCGCCCTTGCCGGCCACGTGCAGGCGGCTGCCGCCCGCCACCAGCAGCAGCGAGCCATCCAGCAGGTTGCCCGGTGCGATTTTCACGTCGGCCTTGCTGCCGGCGATGCTGCGCCCGCGCAGGCTCCCGCCCGCCTTGTCAAGCTTGAACGTGGCCTCGGGGCCGCGCGGCGTGAGCATGCCTTGTGTCGCAACTGCGAAGTCCAGCGCGCCGTTCCATCCCGCCAGGATCGCGCCGGGATCGAAGCGCGAGGCATTTGCATCGAGCTTCCACGCCAGGCGCGGCTGCAGTGCGACCGTGCCGTGCACGTCGAGGCCGCCGTTCTTCTGGACCAGCTTCAGCGCGTTCAGGGTGATCGCCTGCGGCGTGCCTGCGAGATCGACCTGGACGTTCGACGGACGGCCGAGCGGACCGATCGCCAGCGCGCCCGTCAGCGCGAAGCG
>DASURP010000023.1:0-7727 GCA_036279975.1 Rhodanobacteraceae bacterium | reverse complement strand
ACCGCCGCTTCCAGCTCCGGCACGATCTTGAACAGGTCGCCGACCAGGCCGATGTCGGCGACTTCGAAGATGGGCGCTTCGGCGTCCTTGTTGATCGCGACGATGGTGCCGGCGTCCTTGATGCCGGTGAGGTGCTGGATGGCGCCGGAAATGCCGATCGCGATGTAGAGTTCGGGCGCGATGATCTTGCCGGTCTGGCCGACCTGCATGTCGTTGGGGCAATAGCCGGCATCGACCGCGGCGCGCGAGGCGCCGGCAGCCGCGTGCAGCTTGTCGGCGAGCTGGTAGATGATCGCGAAGTTTTCCTTCGAGCCGACGCCGCGGCCGCCGGATACGACCTTGGCCGCGCCCTGCAGGTCGGGACGCTCGCTGGAGGCTTGCTGCAGTTCCACGAAGCGCGTATGCGTTGGCAACGCGGCGTCGACCGGCAACGCCTCGATCGGAGCCGGGTTCGCACCTTCGCCGATGGCCGGCCACGACGCGGTGCGCACGGTACCGACCACGATGGCGTCGGCGGGCGCTTCCACGGTGACGATGGCGTTGCCTGCGTAGATCGGGCGGGTGAAGGTGTGCGCATCCGCGACCGACATGATGTCGCTGACCTGGCCCGTGCCCAGCAGCGCGGCTGCGCGTGGCGCGACGTCCTTGCCGAACGTGGTCGAGGGCAGCAGCAGGTGCGAGTAGTCGGCTTTCGCCGCGGCGGCGATCTGCGGCGCCAGCACCGCGGCCAGCGCGTGCGCGTTTTCGGCGCGTGCGACGGTCAGCACCCGGGTGACGCCCTCCAGCTTCGCGGCTTGCACGGCGATGGCGTCGGGCGCATCGGCCAGCACCAACACGTCGATGGCTTCGGGCTTCAATTCGCGCGCGCAGGTGACGCAGCGTGCGGTCGAGGTGTTGAGTTGGCCGTTCAGGTGTTCGGCGACGATCAGGATTTTGCTCATGGGTTGCATCCGCTCGATTTTGGAATTTCCTTCTCCCTCCGGGAGAAGGTGCCCCGAAGGGGCGGATGAGGGTCCGAACTCGACTGAAACGTCACGCGAAGACCGAACCCTCACCCGGCGCTTCGCGCCACCCTCTCCCGGAGGGAGAGGGGACATCAACAGCATTGATGGTTGGGTTCGCCTCCAAACATCAAACCAACCCTTTCTGCTTCAACAGGCCGACGAGTTCGGCGACATCCTTCACCATCACCCCGCGCGAGCGCTTGGGCGGCGGCGCGTAGTTCGTGGCCTTGATACCGCCGCCATTGTCGACGCCGAGGGTGGCCAGCTCGATCGTCTCGATCGGCTTGGCCTTGGCCTTCATGATGTCCGGCAGCTTGATGAAGCGCGGTTCGTTCAGGCGCAGGTCGGTGGTGACCACCGCGGGCAGGTCGACTTCGATGGTTTCGAGGCCGGCGTCCACCTCGCGGGTGACGGTGGCTTTGTCGCCGGTCACTTCCAGCTTCGATGCGAAGGTCGCCTGCGGCCGATCCCACAGCGCCGCCAGCATCTGGCCGGTCTGGTTGCAGTCGTCATCGATGGCCTGCTTGCCCAGGATCACCAGGCCGGGTTGCACTTTTTCGATCAGTTTCAGGAACACCCGCGCGGCGGCCAGCGGCTGCACGGGATCGGGCGTGACCACGTGGAGCGCGCGGTTGGCGCCCATCGCGAGGCCGTTGCGCAGGTGCGGTTGCGCGTCGGCGGGCGCGATGCTGGCAATGATGACTTCCTCGGCGAGGCCTTGCTCGCGCAGGCGCAGCGCTTCCTCCAGCGCGATGTCGTCGAACGGGTTGGGCGACAGCTTCACGCCGTCGGTCACGACGCCGCTGCCGTCCGGCTTCACCTGGATGCGCACGTTGTAATCGACCACGCGCTTGTATGCGACCAGAATCTTCATCGGGTATTCCTTGGTTTGGCTCGGGTGCACGGGCCTGAAAATCAAACGGGTATTGTAACCGACCATGGTTCACGGCCCCGCGCGGCGTCGCGCGCATTGGGCTGTAGCCCGGATGCAGGCGCGCGCTGAAATCCGGGAACTTCTCGCAAGTACTTCCCCGGATTCCGCTTCGCTGCATCCGGGCTACGGTTCTCGGACCTGCGCGGCCCTGGTGTGGCTGAAGAAACGCGCGTACAGGATCAGGTAGCCGAGTTGCAGCGCGGCGCCGAGCAGGAACGGCAGCGCGAGGTGGCCCGCGTGGAACAGTGCGCCGCCGATTGCAGGCCCGACCGCGCGCGGCAACTGGATCGAAATATTCTGCAGGCTGCTGGCCAGTCCGCGGCGCTCGACGCGGGTCAGCCCGGCCGCCAGCGCCTGGCGCACGCCGCCAGTGCCACGATTGCTGGCGCCGCGCGCGATGTACAGCGCCATGGCCGCCCAGAACCACGGCACCAGCGGCATCGCGACCAGCAGCACGACGCCGACCCCGCGCATCCACAGCACCGTGTTCATGATGCCGTGGCGGCGGGCGATCGCGCCGGCCAGGAACGCGCCCGCTGCGCTGACGAGGAACCCGAGGGCAATGCCCGGACCGATTTCGAGCAGCCCGCGCTGGAACTTGATCGCGAACCAGTACGCGACCAGCGGGCCGATCAGGCCGATGCCGAGACCATTCAGCGAGTTGGCCAGCACCAGTTTCGCCAGCAGCCGGTTTTCCGCGCGGGTGACGTCGTGCGACGATGCGGCGGGGCGTTCGCGCCGCACGAACACGGCCGGCTCGCGTGCCAGCCACAGCAACGAGAAACTCGCGAGCGATCCGGCCAGCGGCAGCACGAACAGCAGCCGGTAGTCGTCCACGCCCAGCGCGTGGCCCAGCCACCACGCCGGCAGCGCAGCCAGCAGCGCGCCGACGCCCATGCCGATCAATCCGACCGCGCTGTTGCTGCTGAACACGCTGCCGCGCCGCTGCATGGGCAGCTCGATCGCAAGCCAGGCCTGCTCGACCGGCGCGAACGGCCCGGCCGAGCCGTTGGCGCCGCGCCCGAAGCCGCCGATCACGGCAGCCGTGACCAGCAGCCACGGTGTCGTGGTCAGCATCGCCACCACCGCCACCAGCGCCTGCAGCGCGTCGTAGCCGAGCAGGAAAGCGCGGCGTCCGCCACGGTCGCTCAAGGGGCCGACGACGATCGTCAACAGCGTGCCGAACAACAGCGCGCCCATCAGCACCGCGCCGATCGCGGTGGCCGTCCAGCCCAGCGCGTGCAGGTACAGCGCGAAGGCGGCCACCATCGCACCCTGGCCGAGGCTGCGCGCCGCGCGCATGCCGATCAGCAGGCGCACGTTGCGGGACAGGGGCGGCTTCACGGACTTCATCCTGCTGCCGATGATGATGGTGTTGCCGGAATCGCGCGAAGGGTCGTCGGCAGGCTGGCCCACGCCAAGCCTCCTGTGTAGGAGCGCGCCTGCGCGCGACCGATGCGACGCCGATTCGAATGATCGCCAGCAGGCTGGCTCCTACGCAAAGCCTGGGGCTTTTTTACAGGGGCGGGCGGGCGCGCCGCATGATCGCGTCGGCGAACCGTGCCGCCGCGTCATCCGCGTACTCCACGAACACGGACGGCTCGACCAGTTCCAGTTCCAGCAGGCGCGGCGCGCCATTGTCGTCGTGGATCAGGTCCACGCGTGCGTACAGCGATGGCTGGTCGAACGGAATCGCCGCGAGCGCGCGCCGTCCGATGTCCAGCTCGTCCGGCGACGGTACGCGCGGCGAGATGGTTTCCGTCGCATACAGTCCGGTGGTCGGACCCTGGTTGCGCTTCAGCAACGGCCCCTTGCGGATCGCATGGCTGAATGCCCCTTCGAAAAACAGCAATGCGGTTTCGCCCTGTTCGTCCACGCGATCCAGATAGGGTTGCAGCAAGACGCTGCGGCCGGCGTCGAGCAGGCGCTGCAGGTGCGCGACGGCCGATCCGGGATCCGTGCGCGCGTGCCGCTGTGCGTCGCGCGAACCCGCGCCGACGGCGGGTTTCACCACGACGTCGCTGACGGAAGGATGCGCGGCCAGCAGCGCAGCCAGTGCGGGCGTGGCGTCTTCGCCCGGCTCGACGAACCGGCCCGGCACCACCGGCACGCCGGCGCGCGCAAGGTCCGCGAGGTAGTGCTTGTCGGTGTTCCAGCGGAGCACGTCCGGCGGATTCAGGAGGCGCGTGTGGCGCGACACCCGCGCTGCCCACGCGAGGAATTCGGGCAGGCGTTCGAAGTAGTCCCAGGTCGAGCGCAACAGCGCCAGGTCGAACCGCGACCAGTCGAGCGCGGCGTCGTCCCAATCGACTTCGCTTGCATTCGCACCGGCTCCACGCAGGGCCGCCAGCAGCGGCGGCATGTCGTAATCGGTGCCGCGCGCGGCACGCGCGGTGACCAGGGCGATGCGGGGCATGGGTTACAGGTTCTGGTAATTCGGCCCCGAGCCGCCTTCCGGCGTCACCCAGGTGATGTTTTCGTAGGGATCCTTGATGTCGCAGGTCTTGCAGTGCACGCAGTTGGCGGCGTTGATCTGGAAGCGCAGTTCGGTGCCGCCGTCGGGCAAGGTATCCTCGACGATCTCGTACACGCTGGCGGGGCAGTAGCGCGTGCACGGGTTGCCGTATTCGACCACGCAGCGATCCACGCAGATCGAGGTGTCGGCCACGTGCAGGTGGATGGGCTGGTCTTCGTCGTGTTCGGTGGCGGCGAAGTACACCGAGGCCAGCCGGTCGCGCGGCGGCAGCGTGCGTTCGACCCAGCCGGGCTCCCGTGGCGAGGTGGCGTTCGGGCCGGGGCGGTTTTCCCTGGTCGCGGGCGGATCCAGTTTCTCCAGCGACGACCAGTCGGCGTGGTTCTTGAGGGTCCACGGCGACAGGCCCGCGCTTGCGGTTTCCCACGCCGCGTTGGCGAGGCCGCGCCACAGGCCGCCGTGGAAGCCGGGGCGGATGTTGCGCACCTTGTGCAATTCCTGCGCGATGTTCGATGCGCGCAGCCGCGCGTCGAAACCCGCGCCGGATCGTTTCTCCGCGTAATGCTCGGCCGCCAGCATCCCCGAACGGATCGCCTGGTGGGTGCCCTTGATCTTGGGCACGTTCATCAGGCCCGCGGCGTCGCCGATCAGCAGCGCGCCCGGCATTTCGGTTTTCGGCAGCGATTGCAGGCCGCCCTCGATCAGCGCGCGGGCGCCGGCCGAGACGATCTGGCCGCCTTCCAGCAATGGCGCGATGCGCGCATGGGCTTTCAATTGCTGGAATGCTTCCCACGGCCGGAACAGCGGGTCGGAATAGTCGAGCCCGGCGACGAAGCCGATCGCGACGCGATCCTTGTCGAGCTGGTAGATGAAGCTGCCGCCGTAGGTGCGGTTGTCGAGCGGCCAGCCGATCGTGTGGGTGATGTGCCCGGCGTGCACGCGGCCGGGCGGCAGTTGCCAGAGTTCCTTGAGGCCGATGCCGTAGGTCTGCGGGTCGCAGTCCTGGTCGAGTCCGTACTTCGCGATCAGGGTCTTGCTGACGCTGCCGCGGCAACCTTCCGCCAGCACCGTGAGTTTGGCCAGGATGTCGATGCCCTGGGTGTAGCCGGGCTTGTGCGAACCGTCCCTGGCCACCCCCATGTCGCCGATGCGCACGCCGGCGACCGCGCCCTCAGCATCGAACACCGCGTCGGCGGCGGCGAAGCCGGGGAACACGTCCACACCCAGCGCCTCGGCCTGCGGCGCCAGCCACGCGCACAACGCGCCGAGGCTGACGATGAAGTTGCCGTGGTTGTGCATCTGCGGCGGAGTCGGCAATTTCACTGCGCGCTTGGCGTCGCGCAGCAGCAGGAATTCGTCATGCGCGGCCGGCACGCAGATCGGCGGCGGATGGTCGCGCCAGCCCGGCAGCAGCGCGTCCAGCGGCGCCGGCTCGATCACCGCGCCGGACAGGATCTGCGCGCCCACGGTCGAGGCCTTCTCGATCACGCAGATCCGCGCGTCGGGCTGGAGCTGCTTGAGGCGGATCGCGAAGGCGAGGCCGGCCGGCCCGGCGCCCACCACGACCACCTCGTACTCCATGGTTTCGCGTTCACTCATGGCGGCTCCCGTCGCTTTGCTGCTGCCGGCATCCATTGTCACCGCGCTTGCGCTGGCCGGCAAACCCGGCGCGCTTCCCGCATAATCGGCCGATTGGAGGGTGCATGAGCGCAATCGACGAGGGGGAAACCCTGGGAGCGGAAGCACTGCGGCGCGGCGGCGTGTGGCAATGCCTGCACTGGCTGGCGGCCGGGCGCACCACGCCCGAGGCGCTGGCCGAGGCCTGCCTGGCGGCGATCGAGCGGATCGATCCCGCGCTGCATGCGTTCGTGGACGTGCGCCCCGACATCGTGCGCGACCAGGCCGCCAGCGCGCAACGCCGCCGACGCGAGGGGCCGATCGGCCGGCTGGATGGCATCCCGGTCGCGATCAAGGACAACTTCGACGTGGCCGGCTACCCGACCCGCGCCGGCCTGCCGTCGCGCGCGGACCACGTCGCGCGCAACGACGCGCACGCGATCGAACGCCTGCGCGCGGCCGGAGCGTTGCTGCTGGGCAAGACCAACCTCGACGAGGGCGCGCTGGGTGCGGCGACCCGCAATCCGCATTTCGGCACCACCCGCAACCCGTTCAACCATGGGTACGTCGCCGGCGGTTCCTCGGGCGGTTCGGCCGCGGCGGTCGCCGCCGGCCTGGCGCCGGTTGCGATCGGTTCGGACACGCTGGGCTCGGTGCGCATCCCGGCAAGCTATTGCGGCGTGTTCGCGCTGAAACCGACCCACGGCGAGATTTCCGCGCGCGGGCTGGTCCCGGCGGCGCGGCGGCTGGACGCGGTCGGCATCCTCGGCCGCAGCGTCGGCGACCTGGTGGTGATGCTGCAGGTGCTGGCGGGTTACGACGCCGATGATCCACGTTCACGCCGGCGCCGCGTCGCCTTGCAGCCGCCGGACTGGGATCCCAGCCATTTGCGCTGCGGGGTATTGCCGGAGCTTGCCGGCATCGGCGTGGAAGCACCGGTGATCGCGGTGTTCGAAGCGGCGTTGGCGAAGCTCGAACGCGAACTCGGCGAGCGCCACGCGCTCGATTTTTCCGACTGGCCGTTCCAGAAGATGCGCCGCGCCGGCCTGCTGCTGATGGAAGCCGAGATGCGCAACACCTTTGCCGACGATCTTGCCGATACCGTGCACCCGGTATCCGATCATTTCCGCGCGATGCTCGACTATGCCGCGCGCAAGTCCGCCGCCGACTACGCGCTGGCCGACCGCATCCTCGATTTCGCGGTGCTGAAGGCGCGGCGGGTGTTTTCGCGGGTGGACGTGCTGGTGCTGCCGACCACCCCGCAGGGCGCATTCCCGGTCGACGCGCCGGTGCCGGCCTCGCAGGCCGACCTCACGGCATTCGCCAGCCTTTCGGCGTGTCCTGCGGTCAGCATCCCGATGGGCGCCTTGCCCGACGGCATGCCGATCGGGATGCAGTTCGTGGGCGCGCCGGGTTCCGACCTGCGCCTGCTCGAACTCGCGGAAATGTGTGCGTCGGCGCTGGACGCCGCGCCGGCGTATCCCGTCGGGGCGTGAGCGATCACGCAGTGATCGCAGCTTGATTGCCTGTTGCCGCCATGCCGGCGCAGAGCCTGCCCCGGAATGCTCCCGTCCGGGGCCGGGATCCATGCCTTTCCCCTCTCCCTCCGGGAGAGGGGGCCCCGAAGGGGCGGGTGAGGGTTCGGCCCTCGCTGGAACGATTCATCTTCGTGCTGTTTCGCTCGCTTCGCGAGCATGTG
>DASURP010000022.1:0-6464 GCA_036279975.1 Rhodanobacteraceae bacterium | reverse complement strand
CCAGCGCGGTTCCGGCGATGGTCAGCAACAACAGCGCTGCAACGGATCGTGCGTTCACGGCGATCTCCGGTCGAGGGGAAAAACCCGCTGACCGTAATCCTCCGGAGGAAGGCGGAGGGAGTGCCGGAAGTCAGGGCGTTGCGTGAAGGTTGGGTCAATGCCCTCGCCGGACACGCACATGCGCCCAAGCCATTCCATCATCCCGGCGAGGTCCGGGATGACGAACGGTATCGGGGATTGCCGCGGATCAGGCGGCGCCGACCCGGTCGATCAGCCACTGCGCAAGCAACGGCACCGGACGGCCGGTGGCGTAACCCTTGCGCCCCGGGACCCACGCGGTGCCGGCGACGTCGAGGTGCGCCCAGCGGGTGCCCTCGGTGAAGCGGGACAGGAACAACGCGGCGGTGACGGCACCCGCGCTCTTGCCGCCGATGTTGGCGATGTCGGCGAACGCGGATTCGAGCTGGTTGCGGTAATCGTCCCACAGCGGCAAGCGCCAGGCGCGATCGAGGGTTGCGTTGCCGGCGCCGAGCAACTGCTCGGCCAACGCGTCGTCGGCACTGAACAGGCCCGAGGCGTGCGCGCCCAGCGCGATCACGCAGGCGCCGGTGAGGGTCGCGGCATCGACCAGCGCCTGGGGCTGGAAGCGCTTGCAGGTATAGGCCAACGCATCGCACAGGATCAGGCGGCCCTCGGCGTCGGTGTTGAGCACTTCCACCGTGAGGCCGGCGTGGGTGTGCAGCACGTCACTGGGGCGGTAGCTGCCACCGCCCGGCATGTTCTCGACCGAGGGAACGACGCACACCAGGTTGACCGGCAATTGCATCTCCACGGTGGACAGGAAGGCGCCCAGCACACCCGCTGCGCCGCACATGTCGTATTTCATTTCCTCCATGGACCCGGTGGGCTTGAGGTTCATGCCGCCGGTATCGAAGGTGACGCCCTTGCCGACCAGCGCGTACGGCTTTTCAGCGCCGGCGCCCTGGTACTGCAGCACGATCAACTTGGGCGGTGTCGCCGAACCCGACGCGACCGCAAGCAACGCACCCATGCCGAGCTTCTGCATGTCCTCGCGTTCCAGCACTTCCAGCGTGACCGAACCCGCGTGTTCGTCCGCGATGGTCTTCGCCTGCGCCGCGATATGGGTGGGCGTGCACAGGTTCGGCGGCAGGCAGCCCAGTTCGCGCGCGAACGCAACCCCGCGCGCGATGGCGCGTGCCTGCGCGATGCCTGTTGCGGCATCGGCGCCAGCGGCCAACTCCAGCCTGGCGGGGCGCGGCTTGTCGCCGTTGGCGGGCCGCAAGGTCGCGGTGTAACGGAAGCAGGCGTGGTCGATCGCCAGCGCGCAGGTGCGCACGTGCCAGTCGGCGTCGCGGCCCGCGACGCCGGCCTCGGGCAGGAAGCAGGCCGCGTCGGCGACCGGCAACTCCTTCAGGACCTTGCCGGCGTCGCCGCAGGCGCGCCGGTACGCGTGCGCATCCAGGCTGGATTTGCGCCCCAGCCCGACCAGCAGCACCCGCGGCGCCGCCACCCCGGCAAGGCCGTGCAACAGCAGCGATGCACCGAGCTTGCCGGTGAAGTCGCCCGCCTCGCGCAGCTTGTGCAGCGCGCCGCCGCTGGCGGCGTCGATGGCCTTGGCCGCGGGCGTCTCGGCATCTTCGAACACGCCCACCACTACGCACGGCGTGGCGGCAACGGCGGGGGCGGCGGAACTCTGGCTGAATTCGAGCATGACGGAACGTTCCTCGTGGTGTCGGGCGCTCGGGCGCGCACCGCTAGACTTGCGGTTTGACAAACTGGCCAGTTTAGCCGATGCCGCGCCTTTCCATCCTCGACCGCTACATCCTGCGTGAATACCTGTTCAGCGCGGTCGCGGCCATCGTGGTGCTGCTGGTGATTTTCACCGGCAGCACCTTTGCGGACATCGCCAATCAGGTCGCGACCGGCCGCCTGCCGGGCAGCGTGATGTTCACGGTGCTGGGCCTGAACCTGGTCAACACCCTGCAGGCGCTGCTGCCGATGGGCATGTTCCTCGGCATCCTGCTCGCGCTCGGGCGAATGTACCGCGACAGCGAAATGCACGTGCTCTCGGCCTCCGGTTTCGGGCCGCGCGGACTGTTGAAACCCAGCGCGATCTTCGCGATCGGCGCCGCGATCGTGGTCGCGCTGGTGGCGCTGTGGCTGGGTCCGCTGGCCGCACGCACCGCGAGTGCCACCATTGAGCAGGCCAACCGCTCGGTGATCGCGGCGGGACTCGAAGCCGGCCGCTTCACCAACCTGGCAGGAGGCGGCGGCACGCTGTTCGCGAACACCGTCAGCCCCGACGGCACCCGGCTCGGCAAGCTGTTCGTCGAAAGCGAGCGCACCGGCAAGGACGGCACAGTCACCATCAGCGTGGTCACCGCCGACCACGGCGACCTGTTCCACGAGGGCCAGGAAGACAACCGCTTCATCGCCCTCCACGACGGACACCGCTACGACATCCGGCTCGGCCAGGACAACTGGCGCCTGATGCAGTTCCAGCGCAACGACATCGCGCTGTCGCAGCCGGACGACGACGGCGACGGCAGCGATCCCGAAAGCCTGCGCACCACCGCTTCGCTGGTCGGCGACGATGACCCCGCGGCGCGCGCCGAACTGCAATGGCGCATCGCGATTCCGTTCGGACCGCTGGTGCTCGCGATGCTGGCGCTGCCGTTGGCGCGCCAGGGGCCGCGCGCTTCGCCGGTCGGCCGCATCCTGATCGCGGTGCTGGCGTACCTGATCATCTTCAACCTGATGGTGCTCGGAAAATCATTCATCACCAGCGGCAAACTGGCCGCACCCATCGGGCTGTGGTGGGTGCTGCTGCCGGCGTTTGCCGGCGCCGCGTGGGCGTTCGCGCGGCAATACGCGACGCGCAAGCCGCGTGCCGCGGCGGGGGCCGGCGCGTGATCGCTGCGGCCTGGCATCGCTTCCGGATCAAGCGCGCGGACCTGTTGATCGCGGGCACGGTGCTGGGTGGACTGCTGCTGACCTGGCTGGTGCTGACCGGGCTCGATGCGGTGATCGAGTTTGCCAACCAGATCGGCGCGATCGGCCAGAACGGTTACTCGCTCGGCAACGCGGTCGCGTACATCCTGCTCACCGTGCCGCGCCGCGCCTACCAGTGGTTTGTGTTCGCGGCGCTGATCGGCAGCCTGGTCGGGGCAGGTGCGCTGGCCGCGACCGGCGAACTCACCGCGCTCAGGGCGGCGGGCATGTCGAAGTTCAGGATCAGCCTGTCCGTGCTCGGGTTGGTGTTCGTGCTGGTGGTCGGCGTGTTCATCCTCGGGGAGACCGCGGCGCCGGCCGGCGAACAGCATGCGCAGCAAATCCAGATGCAACGCAGCTCCGGCCACCTGCACATGCGCCAGGACAGCGGCCTGTGGGCGCGCGACGACACGGACATCATCAACGCCAAGGCCGCGCTGGCGCGGATCGTCCAGGGCCGGCCCGAGGTCGAACTGATGGACGTCCGGGTGTTCGGTTTCAACAAGGCCGGCGAGTTGACATCGTTCCGCCACGCCAGGCTGGCGACACAACAAGGCAAGGACTGGACGCTGCACGACGTGCGCGACACCCGCGTCAGCGCGCTCGGCGCCACCAGTACCAGCCACGCGCAGCAGCCGTGGAAAACCTCGCTGGACCCCGAGGTGCTGGAAGCTTCCGTCACGCACCCGGAATACCTTTCGCTGCGCGACCTCTCGCGCAACATCGCCTACCTGCGCGCGAACCGCCAGAACCCGAGCGTGTACCTCAACGCCTGGTGGACCCGCGTGTTCTATCCGCTCAACACGCTGCTGCTGGTGTTCTGCGCGCTGCCGTTCGGCTTCGGCACGCTGCGCTCGGGCGGGCTGGGCAAGCGCCTGTTCCTTGGCGTGATCATCGCGATCGCGTGGTATTTCATCCAGCGCGCGATCATCAGCACCGGCACCGTGTTCGGCGTGCCACCGTTTGTGGTGAACCTGATCCCGGCGCTGCTGTTGCTGGCGATCTCGGTCTGGTACTACCGGCGGGCGTAGCGATGTCAGCTTGCCTCGCGCGCGGGCACTGTTTATTCCAGCAACGACTCCCTGTCTTGGTTCCGCGCCGTCCCGCGGCGCGGGTTACTTTCCCTTCGAAAAAAGTGGCCAAGGTCATTGCGCCGGGCATGACGATTCCTGATTCGCGCCATATGTCGGCAGCCATTGTTTCTTGTCATTCCGGGTTCGCCTGCGATGAAGTCGCAGGCGAATCCGGAATGACGACAACCCTTCCAGCCGTGTGCATGAGACTTGCCGGGATACGGCACTAATCGGGTGACGGCCTCGTCGACGCCGTGTCGGCCAACTGCCCCTGGTGCTCGCCGAACGGCAGACGCGCCTAACAAAAATCAAAGGCGTGTCACGCGTGTCCCGCACACCCGGTCGTGCCAGGTTTGCCGCCCGGGGTCGAACCACGCGTACCAGAACCCGCATCCGAGCGCGGCCAGCGATACCAGCGCCAGCACGAAACGCTTGACCGCGAGCATGCCGCCGATGCGGTTCCCGTTCCCGTCGACCAGCCTCAGCTTCCACGCGCGCATGCCGATGCTTGCCCCGACCCGCACCCACGACACCACGAAATACGCGGCCGTGACCACGACCAGCCACAGGCCCAACAGCACGCGCAAGGCCGGCTGCGGGTGCAGCGGATCATAGACGTCGTGGAACGCCAGCACCCACAGGCCCGCGCCGACGATCCACAGGCCCAGCAGCGGGAACAGGTCGTACAGCATGCTGGCGAAGCGGCGCCACAGTGGAACGGGTTTTGCTGCAGCCATGGAAGCGGGCGTCGAAGGCATGGGCGGGACTTGCGATGGAAAGAGGCGCGCGCCAGCATCGCGGAATGACCGAATCGGCGATCGACATCGACCCGCGCGACCGCGCCGCGATCGACGCGTTTCTCGAAGGCGTGTGGTCGCGCGACGGCCTCGCGGATCTGACGCTCGTCGATTATCGCGGCGACCTGGAGCGCTGCGCCACCTGGCTGGCCGCGCACGCGCGCAGGCTGCTGACCGCGACCCGGGCCGACCTGTTCGAGTACCTGGCCGCCCGCAACCGGGCCGGCATCGGCGCGCGCACCAACGCACGCGAGCTGACGGCGCTCAGGCGCTTCTACGCCGAACAGGTGCGCCAGGACGCCGGCTTCGAGGATCCGACCCTGCTGCTGGATGCGCCCAAGTTGCCGCGCACCCTGCCCAAGGCGCTGGCCGAGCGTGAAGTCGAGGCCTTGCTGGATGCGCCGGACGTCGCCACGCCGATCGGCCTGCGCGACCGCGCGATGCTGGAACTGATGTACGCCTGCGGCCTGCGTGTCAGCGAACTGGTGACGCTGCCGCTGGCCGGCCTGAACCTGCGCCAGGGGGTGCTGCGCGTCACCGGCAAGGGCGGCAAGGAGCGGCTGGTGCCGGTCGGCGAAACCTGCATGGACTGGCTGTCGCGGTATCTTGCCGAAGCGCGCCCAGCGCTGGCCAAGGGTCGCGAAACGCCGGCGCTGTTCCTCAGCAACCGCGCCGCCGGCATGACCCGGCAGATGGCCTGGACACTCGTCAAGAAACACGCGCTGACCGCAGGCATCGCGGCCAAGCGCATCTCGCCGCACGTGCTCAGGCATTCCTTCGCCACGCACCTGCTCAACCACGGCGCCGACCTGCGCGCCCTGCAGATGCTGCTTGGCCACAGCTCGCTGTCGACCACGCAGATTTACACCCTGGTGGCGCGCGAAGGGTTGAAACGTCTGCACGAGCGGCACCATCCAAGGGCTTGACCTGTGCGACAATTGTCATATCCGGCCCGCTGTGCCGGTCGATAATGCGCCGTTCGCGCTTTCCAGAGATTTCCATGTACCGATTCGTGTTGTCCACCTTGCTCGCGGTTTGCGCCTTTTCGGTGACCGCCGCCGACGAACCAACCACCGTTGTCACCCAGGCGCTGCACAAGCTTGCGCCGAACGCGAAGATCGAATCCGTCACGCCTGCGCCGCTGACGGGTTTCTACGCGGTCGTCGCCGACGGCCACCCGGTTTTCGTCAGCACGGACGGCAAGTACCTCATCGAAGGCCACGTCTACGACATCGATGCACGCCGCAACGTCATGGACGATGCCATGGCCGGCGTACGCAAGCAGGCATTGGCCAATATCCCGCAGAGCAAGCGCATCACCTTCGCGCCGCCGCATCCGAAGTACCACGTCACGGTCTTCACGGATGTCGATTGTCCGTACTGTCGCGAATTCCACAAGCAGATCGCCGAATACAACAAGCTCGGTATCGCCGTTGACTATGTGCTGTTTCCGCTCAGCATCCATCCGGGCGCGGACAAGAAGGCGCAAACCGTGTGGTGCTCGAAGGACCGCAACGTGGCCTACAACGAGGCCATGGACGGCAAGACGCTCGCGCCGCTGACCTGCCCGAACCCGATCGCC
>DASURP010000021.1:0-29400 GCA_036279975.1 Rhodanobacteraceae bacterium | reverse complement strand
TCGACGGCCCCTCCGGTTCGGGCAAGGGCACCATTGCCCGCGCCGTGGCCGACCGGCTGGGCTGGCACATGCTGGATTCGGGGGCGATCTACCGGGCCATCGGCGTCGCCGCGGGCGCACGGGCGCTGGATCTCGCGGATGCCGGGGCAATCGCGCGCTGCGCGGCGGAAACCCGCATCGATTTCCGGGACCCCGGCGATGGCGGCGAGACCCGGGTCATCGTGGATGGGGTGGACGCGACCGACGCCATCCGCACCGAATCCGCCGGCGCGGCGGCCTCGGCGATCGCGGCGTTGCCGGAGGTGCGCAAGGCTTTGGTGGACAAGCAGTTGGCGTTCCGCCAGCCGCCGGGGCTGGTTGCCGACGGCCGCGACATGGGCACGGTGATCTTCCCCGACGCCCCGTTCAAGGTGTTCCTGACCGCCAGCCCCGCCGAGCGCGCCGATAGGCGCCATAAGCAGTTGAAGGCAAAGGGACTTGACGTTACACTAGCCAGCCTTTTGCACGAAATCGAGTTGCGGGACGCGCGCGACGCGTCGCGCGCAGTCGCGCCGCTGCGGCCGGCTGGCGATGCCGTCGTGATCGACAGCACCGGTCAGTCGATTGCCGCGGTGGTGGATGCGGTGCTCGCTGTCATGCAACGGAACTGATGCGTAAAACGTACCGCGTCCGCGCGGTTTTTCCCATGGATGCCCTGGCATCCCCCAACCGGCGGATCGTCGCCTCAAGGAATCGACATCAATGGAACTTGCAGGCGCAGCGATCCATTCCCAACCTGGAATCCCCATGACCGAAAGTTTTGCCGAGCTTTTTGAACAGAGCCAGTCGCTGGCCAAATTGAAACCCGGAGCCATCGTCTCCGGCACCGTCGTGGAAATCCGCCCCGACGTGGTGGTGGTGAACGCCGGGCTGAAATCGGAGGGCATCGTCCCGATCGAACAGTTCCGCAACGAGGACGGTGAACTGGAAGTCAACGTCGGCGACGAGGTCAAGGTTGCGCTGGACGCGATCGAGGACGGTTTCGGCGAAACCAAGCTGTCGCGCGAGAAGGCCAAGCGCTCGATGGTGTGGGACGAACTGGAAAGCGCCTTCGAACAGGAAGAGGCCATCACCGGCCGCATCAACGGCAAGGTCAAGGGCGGCTTCACCGTCGACATCCGCGATGTGCGCGCATTCCTGCCGGGCTCGCTGGTGGACGTGCGCCCGGTGCGCGATCCGGCCTACCTCGAAGGCAAGGACCTGGAATTCAAGATCATCAAGCTCGACCGCAAGCGCAACAACGTGGTGGTCAGCCGCCGCGCGGTGGTCGAGAGCGAGCACTCCGAGGAGCGCGAGCAGTTGCTGGAGAAACTGCAGGAAGGCGCGATCCTGCACGGCGTCGTCAAGAACCTCACCGACTACGGCGCGTTCGTGGACCTCGGCGGCATCGACGGCCTGCTGCACATCACCGACATGGCGTGGAAGCGCGTGCGGCATCCATCCGAAATCGTCAACGTCGGTGACGAACTGGACGTGCGCGTGCTGAAGTTCGACCGCGAGCGCAACCGCGTCTCGCTGGGCCTGAAGCAGCTCGGCGACGACCCGTGGGTCAGCATCACCCGCCGTTACCCGTCCGGCACCCGCCTGTTCGGCAAGGTTTCCAACGTCACCGACTACGGCTGCTTCGTGGAGCTGGAGCCGGGCGTGGAAGGCCTGGTGCACGTATCCGAGATGGACTGGACCAACAAGAACGTCAACCCGGCCAAGGTGGTGCAGGTCGGCGACGAAGTGGAAGTGATGGTGCTGGACGTCGACGAAGAGCGCCGCCGCATTTCGCTGGGCATGAAGCAGACCCAGTCCAACCCGTGGGAGGCCTTCGCGGCCACCTTCAAGAAGGGCGACAAGGTCCACGGCGCGATCAAGTCGATCACCGACTTCGGCATCTTCGTGGGCCTGGATGGCGGCATCGACGGCCTGGTGCACCTGTCCGACATTTCCTGGCAGGGCAATGGCGAAGAACTGGTCCGCGACTTCAAGAAGGGCGAGGAAGTCGATGCCGTGGTGCTGGCGGTCGATCCGGAGCGCGAGCGCATCAGCCTCGGTATCAAGCAGCTGGAACAGGATCCGTTCGGCCAGTTCATGGCGGCGCATCCGCGCGGCGCGATCCTCACCGGCACCGTCCGCGAAGTGGACGCCAAGGGTGCGGTGGTCGATCTGGCCGATGGCATCGAGGGTTACCTCTCGGCGCGCGATTTCTCGAAAGACCGTATCGACGACCTCGGCCAGCACCTGAAGGTGGGCGAGCAGGTCGAGGCCAAGTTCACCGGCATGGACCGCAAGGGCCGCATGCTGTCGCTTTCTATCCGCGCCAAGGACGAGGACGAGATGGCCGAAACCCTGTCGGAATACCAGAACCAGCACACGGAGCGCAGCACGACCAAGCTCGGGACGCTACTCAAAGAACAGTTGAACAAGTCGGAGTAAGCCTATATAAAGGCTTGCGTTTTGAGTAACACGACGATGTCGCCCGCAAGGGCGGCATCCGGCCCGGGGGCCGCGTGTGTGACCCCACTGCCATCCCGCAAGGTATCCGCACGTTGCCATCGATGACCAAATCCGAATTGATCGCCGCGCTGGCGGAGCGCCAGAAACATCTGGCGTTCGCCGATGTGGAACTGGCGGTGCGCAACGTGATCGAGCAGATGAGCACGGCGCTTGCGAACGGCGATCGCATCGAAATCCGCGGTTTCGGCAGCTTCTCGCTGCACTACCGCCCACCGCGCACCGGGCGCAACCCCAAGACCGGCACTGCCGTAGCGTTGCCCGGCAAGTACGTGCCCCACTTCAAGCCGGGCAAGGAACTGCGCCAGCGGGTGAACGGGGGCCGCGCCGACTGACGGGTTGCGGGCACCGGCTCGTCGTCGAACGCATACATCCCCCCGTGGATGCCGTGACCTGCCCTGAATACCTGGTCGATCCGGGTGCGTGCCCTTCCGCTGGCCTGTGGCGGAGGCGTCGATGAGCGGCCCCTTCGATCCACTCTGGCTGCTATTCCTGCTGCCCACACTGGCGCTGGCGGGCTGGCTGGGCTGGATCATCGGCCGGCAGGCGCTCGCGCGCCGCTCGGGTGCGCGCGTCACCGAGCTTTCCTCGCACTACTTCCGTGGGCTGAATTACCTGCTCAACGAGCAGCCGGACAAGGCCATCGAAGTCTTCATGAAGCTGGCCGAGTTCAACCGCGACACGGTGGAAACCCACCTCGCGCTCGGCAACCTGTTCCGCCGCCGCGGCGAGGTGGACCGCGCGATCCGGGTCCACCAGCACCTGGTCAGCCGCTCCAATCTCTCGGAAGCCGAACGCACTGTCGCGTTGCTGGAGCTGGGCGAGGACTACATGCGGGCGGGCCTGCTGGATCGCGCCGAGGCGCTGTTCGACGACCTCGTCGCCATGGACGCCCACGCGCCATCCGCGCTCAGGCACCTGATTTCTATCTACCAGCACGAGCGCGACTGGCACAAGGCGATCGGGCATGCACGGCGGCTGGAAAAAATGACCGGCGAATCGCAGGCGGCGACCATCGCCCAGTTCCAGTGCGAGCTGGCCGAACAGTCGCGCCAGCACGGCGCGCGCGCCGAGGCCCGCGCCTACCTCGACGAGGCGTTTGCCAGTCAGCCGGGCTGCGTGCGCGGCTACCTGATCAGCGGCCACCTGTTCGCCGAGGAGGGCCGCTGGCACGAAGCGGTGCTGGCGTTCGAGCAGGCGGTCGATGCAGACGTCGATTTCGTGCCCGAGATCCTGCCGCCCTTGCTGGATGCCTACGCCCACGCCGGCGAGATGGAGCGCGCCGAGAAGTTCCTGACCCAGGTGGTCGAGCGCTACCACGGCATCACCCCGGTGCTGGCGCTGACCGACCTGTACCGGAAGCGCGAAGGCGAGCGTGTCGCGATCGAATTCCTGACCGGCCAGCTCCGGCAGCGTCCCTCGGTGCGCGGGATGATGGCCTTGATCGACGCGACCATGTCGCGGTCCGAAGGCGAGGCCCGGGAAAACTTCCTGATCCTGCGCGACCTTACCCGCAAGCTGCTCGAAGGCCGCGCGATGTACCGCTGCAACCACTGTGGTTTCGGGGCCAAGGCGCACCACTGGCAATGCCCGAGCTGCAAGAGCTGGGGGACGGTCAGGCCCATCCACAGCGTCGTAAGTGAATGACCATGGGCGCCGTCCCCGGTTTTTCCTTCGCCGGCTCGTTCGCGATGGCTTCCGGGTGTGGACTGATCGTTTCGGCGCTGGCGACATGGATCGCACTGGTGTACGCGCGCCGGCACGGATTGCTGGACCAGCCTGGCAAGCGGCGCTCGCACAGCTCGCCCACGCCACGCGGCGGGGGCGTCGGCATCGTTGCAAGCATGCTGCTCGTGGCCCTGCCTGCATGGGGGCTGCTCGATGACGGCGGACGCTGGACGCAACCGGTGGCGCTGGCCGCGGCGGTGCTTGCCGTGGCCCTGGTCGGCTGGCGCGACGATCATGCGGCGCTGCCGGTGGCACCCCGCCTGCTCGTGCACGCCGCGGCCGCGGTACTGGTCGCCGCCGTCGTGCTGGCGCAGCCTGCCGGCCACGACCCGCGCCTGTGGTGGTTGCTGTTGCCGGTGGCGCCGGTCCTGGTCGGCTGCATCAACGTCCACAACTTCATGGATGGCATCGACGGCCTGCTGGGCCAGCAGGGCCTGTTCGTGATGCTGGGCTACGCCTTGCTGGCGACCTGGGCGGGGCACATGGGCATCGCGGGACTCGGCTTTGCCGTGGCAGCGGGGTGCCTCGGGTTCCTCGCTTTCAACGCACCGCCGGCGAAGATCTTCATGGGCGACGTCGGCTCGGGCGCGCTGGGGCTCCTGATCGGTGCGGTCGGCGCGCTCCTGGTTCAGCGGAACCCTGCGATGCTGTGGCCATGCCTGATCCTGTCATCGACCTTCCTGGCGGACGGCGGCCTCACCCTGGCAAGGCGCGTGGTGGGGCGCCAGCGCTGGTATGCGCCGCACCGCCAGCACCTTTACCAGTGGCTGGTGCGGGTAAAATGGAGCCATGCGCGCACGGATGTCGCTTACATGACCTGGAACCTCGCGATCGTGGCGCCGCTGGCGTGGATCGCGGCGCGCTGGCCGGCGTACGGTGTCTGGGGCGCCGTCGCGGCGTACCTCGCGACAGGAATGGTCTGGTATATCGGCAAGCGCGCCTGCCTGTCGTCCGTGCAAAGGAGTGCGTCCCGTGAAGTTGCCTGACCTGCCCTTCAAGGTGCACCCGCGCACGGCGGTCGTGCTGCACGACCTCGCGGTGACGCTGTTGGCATGGTGGCTGGCCAATACCTTGCGCTACGCGATGTTGCCGTACGGGCAGCACCTCGACCTGTTGAGCTGGCAAACCCTGATCGTGCTGGGCGTGCAAGCCGCGATGTTCTACTGGACCGGCCTGTACAAGGGCCTGTGGCGCTTTGCCAGCGTCCCGGACCTGTGGAACATCCTGCGTGCGGTGGTGGCGGGCGCCGTGGTGATCTACCTCGCGCTGTTCCTGTACGACCGCATGGCGGGGATTTCGCGTTCGGTGCTGCTGATCTACCCGGTGCTGCTGGCGATTTTCCTCGGCGCGCCGCGGCTTGCCTACCGCTACTGGAAGGACAGCCAGCTCGACCTGTTCCACGCCAGGCACAGCCACCGCGTGCTGGTGATCGGCGCCGGCCGCGCCGGCGAGGCGCTGGTGCGCGACCTGCGCCGGGATACCCGCTACATCCCGGCGGGCTTCGTCGATGACGACGCGTCCTTGCGGGGTTCGCGCCTGCAGGGCGTGCCGGTCCTGGGCGGCACCGACCGGCTGCCGGAGCTGGCGCGCCGGGTCGGCGCCGAGATGCTGCTGATCGCGATGCCCAGCGCCGACAAACAGCAGATGCGCCGCATCGTGGACCAGTGCGAAGCGACCGGCTTGCCGTTTCGCACCGTGCCGCGGCTCGACGACGTCGTCTCGGGGCGCGCGCAGTTCAATGAGTTGAAGGAGGTCGCGATCGAGGACCTGCTCGGGCGCGACCCGGTGAAGCTCGAATGGAACGCGATCCGGCGCAGCCTCACCGGCCAGCGGATCCTGGTCACCGGCGGCGGGGGATCGATCGGCTCGGAACTGTGCCGCCAGGTGGCGCGGCTGGGCGCATCCGAGCTGACCATCCTCGAGTTGTCCGAGTACAACCTGTACCGGATCGAGCAGGAATTGCGTGCGCATTATCCGGAATTGCTGTTGCGTTGCCTGGTGGGCGATTGCGGCGACGACGCGGCCTGCCGGAACGCCTTCGCGCTGGCCAGGCCGCAACGGGTCTTGCACGCCGCCGCCTACAAGCACGTGCCACTGCTGCAGAACCAGTTGCGCGAGGCCTTCCGCAACAACGCGATGGCCACGCGCACCGTCGCCACGCACTCGGTTCGGCACGGCGTCGAAAGCTTCGTGCTGATCTCCACCGACAAGGCGGTGAATCCGACCAGCGTGATGGGCGCATGCAAGCGCATCGCCGAAATCATTTGCCAAGCCATCGGCGAAGGGCATGCGACGCGCTTTGTCACGGTGCGGTTCGGCAACGTGCTGGATTCGGCGGGTTCGGTGGTGCCACTGTTCCGCGACCAGATTGCCGCGGGCGGACCGGTGACCGTGACCCACCCCGAGATCTCGCGCTACTTCATGACCATCCCGGAGGCCTGCCAGCTGATCCTGCAGGCAATGGCGATGGGGAAGGGTGGCGAGACCTTCGCACTCGACATGGGCGAGCCGATCCGCATCCGCGACCTGGCCGAGCAGATGATCCGCCTTGCCGGCAAGCAGCCGGGCCGCGACATCTCGATCCTGTACACCGGGTTGCGCCCCGGCGAGAAGCTGTTCGAGGAACTGTTCCACCCGCTCGAGAACTATCACAGTACCACGCATCCCAAGATCTTCGAGGCGGCGCCGCGCCAGCAGTCCAGCGAACTGGTCATGGCACAGCTCGCACGCGCCAGCGACGCGGTGGCGGGTTTCGACGAGGAAAGCCTGACCCAATGCGTGGGCGCGCTGCTGCCGTCGTTCCGCTGGGAAACCGGCGAACCGGTGCAAAGCGCCGAAGTCGTGCCGCTGCAACGCGGCAGCGGGAACGTTGCGTAGAACGAAAAGGACAAGACGTGGCACGATTGCGCAAGGTGGTGTTTCCGGTGGCCGGACTCGGCACTCGTTTCCTTCCGGCGACCAAGGTGGTTCCCAAGGAGATGCTGCCGGTACTGGACCGGCCGCTGATCCAGTATGCCGTCGACGAAGCCGTCGATGCCGGCGCCGATACGCTGGTGTTCGTCACCAACCGCTACAAGCATGCGATCGAGGACTATTTCGATTCCGCCTACGAGCTGGAGGAAACCCTGGACCGCGCCGGCAAGCTCGAACTGCTGGCAATGGTGCAGGGGTTGCTGCCGCGGCACGTGCGTTGCGTGTATGTCACCCAGCAGCAGGCGCTCGGGCTTGGCCACGCGGTGCTGTGCGCGCGCGCCGTCATCGGCGACGAGCCATTCGGCGTCATCCTGCCGGACGACCTGATCGTGAACGATGGCCCGGGCGCGCTGCGCCAGATGGCGGCGCGCATGGCGGACGGCAAGACCGGCGTGCTCGCAGTCGAGGAAGTGCCGCACGCCGACACCGGCAAGTACGGCATCGTCGACGTCGGGTCCGACGGCGACCGCATCCGTTTCATGGTCGAAAAGCCCAAGCCCGAAGATGCGCCCTCGAACCTCGCCGTGGTCGGGCGCTATGTGTTGCCGGCGCGCATTTTCGAGCTGCTGGAAAGCACTACGCCGGGCGCCGGCGGCGAAATCCAGCTGACCGACGCGATCGCCGCCTTGCTGAAGGAAACCCCGGTGCTGGCCCATCGCTTCGCCGGCACGCGTTTCGATTGCGGCAGCAAGGCCGGCATGGTGCGCGCGACCCTGCATTTCGCCGCTGCCGACCCGGCGTTGCGCCACCTCGTGGCGGGTGCTGCAGCCACGAACTGACCCAGCTGGGAAGCAGGGGTCGGGGTGCACTTTCGAGCCAGCGGTCTGTGCCATTGACGAGACCGGTCCGCGAAAGTGCACTCTGACCCCGGTTTTCCCACTGCGATATGCTGGCCGGATGACACGGCAAACCTGGTACGCGGCCAGCGCACGACCGTTCGATCCACTGCCTGCCCTCGAGGGCAGGCACGAGGCGCGCGTCGTGATCGTCGGCGGCGGCTACGCAGGCGTGTGCCTCGCGCTCGGCCTGGCCGAACGCGGCGTGCGCGAGGTGCTGCTGCTGGAGCGCAAAGGCATCGGCCACGGCGCGTCGGGCCGCAATGGCGGCTTCGTGTTCGGCGGCTATTCGCTGGGTGAAGACGCCCTGCTTCGACAGCTCGGGGCCGAGCGCGCGCGGCGCCTCTACGCCGCCACCACCGACGCGGTCGGGCTGATCCGCAAGCGCATCGCGAAATACGCCATCCAGTGCGATGCAACCGATGCCGGGGTGATCTGGGCCAACTGGTTCCGCGATCCGCAAGTACTGCGCGAACGCCAGCGCCTGCTCGCGCAAACCTATGGCGTCGAGTGGGAATGGATCGCCAAGAACCACCTCCGCAGCATCATCCACAGCCGGCGTTACCACGACGGCCTGTTCGAGCGCAATGCGCTGCACCTGCATCCACTCGACTACCTGCACGGCATGGTGCGCGCCGCGCAAGGGCAGGGGGTGCGCTTCCACGAAAACTCCCGGGTGCGACGGGTCGTGCGAAACGGCGCGGGCTGGCGGGTACGCACCGGGCGCGGCGAGGTGAAGGCACAAAGCGTGGTGCTGGCCTGTGGCGGCTATCTTGCGCACCTGCAACGCGACGTCGATCACGCGGTGCTGCCGATCGCGACCTACGTGATGGCCACCGAACCGCTCGGCGCGCGGCTGCAGGAATGCCTACACACCCAGGCCGCGATCTACGACACCCGTTTCGCTTTCGACTATTACCGGCCGCTCAAGGATTCAAGGCTGTTGTGGGGTGGGCGCATCTCCGTCCGCGACCATTCCGCCGAGGCGGTGCGGAAACTGCTGACACGCGACCTGCTGCACGTGTTTCCACAACTTGCGGGGGTCGGGATCGAGTACGCATGGTCCGGCCTGATGAGTTACGCGCGCCACCAGATGCCGCAGCTCGGCACGCGCGGCGACGGCCTGTGGTGGATGCAGGCGTTCGGCGGGCACGGCACCGCGCCGACCTGCGCCGCCGGTGAGCTGCTGGCCGCCGCCATCGCCCAGGACGACGATGGTTGGCGCGAGTTCGCTCAATTCGGTTTGCAGAACACCTTCCGCCCCCTCGGTTACCTCGGCGTGCAAGCCCAATACTGGTGGCTGCAGGGCCGGGATCGCTTCAAGTCCATGCTGGAGGGGTGAACCTCACGCCACGTCATTGCGCGCCGACCACGTGCTGCCGCCACATCGCCGGTGGCATCCCGAAGCAGCGCTTGAAGGCACGCTGGAAGGCGGCGCTGGAGTCATAGCCGACCTGGTCGGCAACACTTGCGATGCTGCACCGGCTGTCTTCGATGCTGCGCGCCGCGAGCTGCATGCGCAGCCGCGTCAGATAGTGCATGGGAGGTTCGCCGATGATCGTACGGAAGCGCTCGGCCAGCACGGAGCGGGAACTGGCGAGTGTCGTGGCCAGCTCGTCCACCGACCAGCGCCGGCAGGGCGCGGCGTGGATGGCTTGCAGGGCGCGCCCGACCAGCGGATCGCGCAGGCCGGCCAGCCAGCCGGTGGTGTCCGCCGGCATGTCGCGCATGTATCGCCGCAAGGTGCTCAGGTAAAGCAGCTCCGCGAGCCGGCTGCGCAAGCCCGCGGCGCCGGGGCTGTCGTCGAGTGCGTTCGCGACCGCATAGCGCACCAGTGGATCCCGGTGCGCACCAAGATCCACCTCGAACACGGGTGGCAAGGAATCGCACAGAGGGTCGAATGTGCGGTGGTCGCAGCCCAGGAAAGCGCACAACAGGCTCACCTTCGCCCCCGGCCCGGTCCCGATTTTCGCGTGGCGCAGATCCAGCAACGAGCGACCGCGAAGCAGCGTGGGAAACGGCATGGTCTCGCGTCCGGGCCGATCGCAAAGGTCGTGCCGGTCGCCGTGCGAAATCACCACCGCCCGGCCGCAGGTCAGGTGGATCCAGTCCCGTGTCAGACAACGGATCCAGCACTCCCCCGACAGCACCACGTGCAGGGCGATGACATTGTTGGTGGAGGCAGGCAGCAACGGGGCGAACTTGTCCAGCGTGGGGTTTCCCGCGATGCCCCATGGCGCCGTGATGTCCGCCCGGAAAATCAGCGCGCCAGTCAGGCGCACCAGCGCCAGTACGTCGGAAAGCAGGTCGGTTGTCATGCTTGCACAACGCCCCGGTCGGCGTTTCGAGCATGGATCGCAGAGTATAAGTCATTGCGGTTGCGTCCGGACATGGCGAGACTCGTTCCGGGCCGGGCGAATGCGAAACCAGGCCGCGCACGGGGTGGCGCAATCCCATGGCGACGTACCTGCCAGGCATCTTCACCCCGGTGCATCGGTCTAGGGTCGGTCGCCCGGCGCACTGTCGGAGGGCGCTGCATGACCGTCGATGAAGGTCGGCTCCACGAATTCCTCGGCAAGGCCGTCGGCGACCTTGGCGCCGCCGTCAGCGCCTCGCTGACGCTGATCGGCGACCGGCTCGGCTTGTACAAGGCGCTGGCGCGCAACGGGCCCGCGCTCGGCGCGCAGGCCGGCGAGGCCCGCATGCGCAGAGTGCTGGTGGACGAAGGCGGTTTCTCGCGTTTCCGGCGCGCGGCGGAAACGCCTTTCAACATCGTGCTGGAAGCACGTCCCTGAGGGGGTGTTCACGCCGGATGGCCGCGACAGAATTCGATCGAAGGAGCGCGTGTCGCAAGCCAGCATTCCGGTGCTTCTCGTATTGCAATCACTCCCACGCGGTGGGCGTCGCAACCATTCATCCGGAAACATCGATCCCGGGAGGGTCCCATGAAAACGCAAACCACGCTCATCGTCATCGCGCTTGCTGCTGCATTCGCCGCCGTATGGGCGCCCCGGACCATGGCTGCACCTCCGCGCGGCGACGACCCCACCCTGTCGTTCCAGGATCCGGCGAGCGGGCTGATCGCAGCAGTGAGGGACGCATCGCGTAAATACCAGAATGTGGTGACGGCCCTCCACGACGGCTACGGGCGGTTCCTTGGTTGCGTCAGCGGTCCGATGGCCGGGGCCATGGGCAACCATTACGCCAACGGGAACTATGTCGCCGACGGGGTGCTCGACCCGCAACACCCGGAGGTGCTGGTGTACGAACCGGGAGCGCACGGCCAGCTGCGCCTGGTGGCGGTGGAGTATGTGGTACTGGCCGACCAGTGGAACGCCAGCCACGACAGCGTGCCGCCGGTACTGATGGGCCAGTCACTGGACTTCACCGGCATGCCCAATCGCTACGGCCTGCCGGCCTTCTACTCGATCCACGTGTGGGCCTGGAAACACAACCCGATGGGTGCGTTCTCGATGTGGAACCCGCTGGTCTCGTGCAACCAGGCCACGGGTTGATCTCCCGACCGCAAGGGCCGGCGTTTCGGGCATGTTTGCCGGTGCAACGGGCATTGTGGCGCGGTGCCCGCACCCGGACACTGGTCGATGGCATGACGCGCTGTGTGCCGGTTCCGGCACCGCCCGGAGTCCAATTGCGGTCCAACGCGAGGACACGTCCATGAACCGGAAACCACATCTCTCGATGGCGTTGCTCTGTGTGCTGGGGTTTGCCTGCGCCGCCGGCACCGCGCTCGCCGCGCCACCGGCTGCGCCTGCCGATCACGTGCAACTGGCGCCCGCCGACCTCAAATGGATGCAGGCCCCGCCGGTACTCCCGAAGGGCGTGCAGATCGCCGTACTGTACGGCAATCCGTTCGCCGAGGGCTTTTCGATCGTGCGTCTCAAGATCCCGCCGCACACGACCTTCGCGCCGCACTGGCACCCGACCGCCGAGAGTCTGACGGTCCTCGACGGACCGCTTTTCATCGGCATGGGCGACAAGGTGGAGAAGGCACGGGCCACCCCCGCCCCCGCGATGGGTTTCGTGTCGCTGCCCGCCATGCATCATCACTACGCCTACACCGAAGATGAAGGCGCCCTGATCGACCTGAGTTTCTACGGCCCGTTCCAGATCGTCTACGTCAACCCGGCGGACGATCCGTCGCGGCAGCAATGAATGCGGGGCACAACATGGGAACGCCTGCGGTCCACACGGCACGTTGTTTCTGCGGCGCGGTCGAGGTCAGCCTGAGTGGCGCGCCCGAGGCCATGGGTTATTGCCACTGCGAGTCCTGCCGGCGCTGGTCGGCGGGGCCGGTCAATGCCTTCAGCCTGTGGCCGAATGCTTCGGTGCGGATCACGAGAGGCGAAGACCAGCTTGGCAGCTACGCGAAAACCCCAGCCAGCGTGCGCCGCTGGTGCAAGCGGTGCGGCGGCCATGTGCTGACCGAACACCCCGCGTGGGGCCTCGTGGACGTGTATGCCGCCGTGATCGAGGATTTCGATTTCGCGCCGGGCGTGCACGTCCACTACGCGGAAAGCGTGTTGCCGATCCGCGATGGCGTGACCAAGCTCAAGGATCTTCCCGAGGCCATGGGTGGCTCGGGTGCCGCCATGGCCGAGTGAGGCAGGCAAGCAACCTCCGTTCCCTTTCGTCGAGGAAAAGCAATCATGCGTGGCGCCCTGATCTTCCTGTATGGCCTGATTTGCTATGTCGTGTTCTTCCTGGTGTTCCTGTACGCCATCGGCTTCGTCGCCGATGCGCCCCTGCCCAGGACGCTGGACCAACCCATGCCCGAACCGGCGGGTGCACCCGGTGACTGGGTCATCAACCTCGTGCTGCTGGGGCTTTTTGCCGTGCAACACAGCGGCATGGCAAGGCGCGGTTTCAAGCGCTGGTTGACGGGCTGGTTGCCCGAGTCGATGGAGCGCAGCACCTACGTCCTGCTCACCAGCCTGGTGTTGATCCTGTTGTTCTGGCAATGGCGGCCGCTGCCGGGCGCGGTCTGGGACGTGGGCCCCGGCTGGGCGTGGTGGCTGCTGTATGCCGTATCGGCATTGGGCTGGCTGATCGTGCTGAGCGGCACCTTCATCATCAGCCACTTCGACCTGTTCGGCCTGCGCCAGGTGTGGCTGCGCGCGCGCGGCGTCGCCTACACGGCGCCGGAATTCGTCGAGAGCTTCTATTACCGCATCGTGCGGCATCCGCTGATGCTGGGGTTCATCATCGCGTTCTGGGCGATCCCCCGCATGACCGTCGGACACTTGCTGTTTGCGGCCGCGACGACCGCCTACATCCTGATCGCGGTGCGGTTTCTCGAAGAGCGCGATCTGGTCGCGATGCACGGCGAAGACTATCGGGGTTACCGCCAGCGCGTGCCGATGATCTGCCCGTGGCCGCGGCCCTCACGCCACGAGGATCCGGACTTCATTCCGTCCCGACGCTAGCGGGCGCGGTTCCGGTCAATGGCGGCGCGGGACACTTTCCGCGCTGCCGCAGTGCCATCCCCGTCGCTCTCTTCCCTGCGGAAGCAGGAGGAAGAGCGGCTATTCTTTGCCGATGGACTGGAACATCCTGTGGTACGCCGTCGCGGGGTTGCTGATCGTCGCCGGCTTCATCGGCACGCTCCTTCCGATCTTGCCGGGTGTCCCCGCGATGTTCGGCGGCATGTTGCTGGCCGCGTGGGTGGGGCACTTCGAGAAGATCAGGGTCTGGGTGGTCGTGATCCTCGGCGTGTTGGCGGCGATCTCCATCGTGTTCGACTTTCTTGCCGGCACGTACGGCGCAAAGCGCTACGGCGCCAGCAGGGCGGCGGCCTGGGGCGCCTTCATCGGCACCATCGTCGGACTGTTCTTCGGCATTCCCGGGTTGCTGCTCGGCCCGTTCATCGGCGCCGTGATCGGTCAGCTGGTTTCGGGTAGCCCGATCGAACACGCCACGAGGGTGGGCGTCGGCACCTGGATCGGGCTGCTGATCGGCACCGCGATCAAGCTCGCCACGGCCTTCATGATGCTGGGGACGTTTGCGTTGGCGCTGTTGGTGTGAAACAGGTGTCACAGCCGGCCGCCTTCACACCATCTCGAATATCCCCGCCGCGCCCATGCCGGTGCCGATGCACATGGTCACCATGCCGTATTTCTGTTTGCGGCGGCGCATGCCGTGGACGAGGGTGGCGATGCGGATGGAGCCGGTGGCGCCGAGTGGGTGGCCCAGCGCGATCGCGCCGCCTTCCGGGTTCACCTTGTCGGTGTCGAGGCCGAGATCCTTGATGACGGCGAGTGATTGCGCCGCAAAGGCTTCGTTCAATTCGATCCACTCCATGTCGTCCTGCTTCATGCCGGTGACCCTGAGTGCCTTCGGAATGGCTTCCTTCGGGCCGATGCCCATGATTTCGGGCGGCACGCCGGCGACCGAGAAGCCGACGAAACGCGCCAGCGGCGTGAGGCCGTAATCCTTGATCGCCTGTTCGCTGGCCAGCAGCACCGCGCCGGCGCCGTCGGACATCTGCGAGGAATTGCCGGCGGTGACGGTGCCGTCGCGGCGGAACACGGTACGCAACTTGGCGAGCACCTCCGCACTGGTGTCGCGGCGCGGGCCTTCGTCGTCCTCGACCATGCGCTTGTCTTCCCTGACGCCGCGCGAGCGCAGGTCGGGATAGCGGTCATCGAGCGGGTAGGGCGCGATCTCTTCCTTGAAGTCGCCGGCGTCCTGCGCGGCGAGCGCGCGCTGGTGGCTGCGCAGGGCGAAGGCGTCCTGTTCCTCGCGGCTGATCTTCCATTGCGTCGCGACGTTCTCGGCGGTGATGCCCATGCCGTAGGCGATGCCGATGTTCTCGTCCTTGAAGATTTCCGGGTTCATGACCGGATGGAAACCCATCATCGGCACCATGCTCATGGATTCGGTGCCGCCTGCCAGTACCAGGTCGGATTCGCCAAGCCTGATGGTATTGGCCGCGATCGCGACCGACTGCAGCCCTGAAGAGCAGAAACGGTTGACGGTCATGCCGGGGATCGAGTCCGGCAGGCCGGCCAGCAGCGCGCCGATGCGCGCCACGTTCATGCCTTGCTCGGCTTCCGGCATCGCGCAGCCGATCACCACGTCGCTGATGCGCTTGACGTCGATGCCGGGGCATTCGTCCAGCGTTTCGCGGATGACATGCGCCAGCAGGTCGTCGGGACGGGTATGGCGGAACACGCCGCGCGGCGCCTTGCCGACCGGGGTGCGTTTGACGGCGACGATGTAGGCGTCTTGTATTTGGCGAGTCATTTCAGTTCCTCGGTGTCTTTTGAATTCAGGACCGGAGACCAGGGACCGGGGATCGGGGAAAGCAGAAGCGCGGCTCTACTGGTCCCTGGTCCCCTGTCCCTGGTCCCGCTTTCAATTTCGCAACGGTTTGCCGGTACTCATGGTGTGCGCGATGCGCGCCTGGGTCTTTTCCATTTGCGCCAGTTCCATGAAGTGGTGGCGTTCGAGGTCGAGCAGCCATTGCGCGTCCACCGTGCTGCCGCGTTCGATGTTGCCGCCGCACAGCGTGTCGGCGATGCGGCTGGCGATTTCCATGTCGTGTACGGAAATGAAATGCCCCGCCAGCATGTTCACGAGCTGCGCTTTGATCGTTGCAGTGCCGACATCGCCCGCGATGTGCGTGGCCTGCGGCAGCGGCGGGCGCCAGCCGGATTCCGCCAGCGACGACGCGACGTCCTTCGCGACGTACAAAAGCTCGTTGGCGTTGAACACCACCACGTCGGTTTCGCGCAGGTATCCGAGCTGCTTGGCTTCCAGCGCGCTGGTCGATGCCTTGGCCATCGCCACGGTTTCGAAATGGTGCTTGATCTGGTCGAACGGATCATCGGTGAACGACGCCCGCGCGCAGCGCTCGGCGATTTCCTTCAAGCCGCCGCCTGCGGGCAGCAGGCCCACACCGGCTTCCACGAGCCCGATGTAGCTCTCCAGCGCGGCCACCGTGCGCGCGGTGTGCATCTGCAATTCGCAGCCGCCGCCCAGGCACAGGCCGCGCACCGCGGCGACGGTCGGTACGAGCCCGTGTTGCACGCGCTGGGTCGTCTGCTGGAAGTTGGCGATCATGGCCTCGAGCTGCGCGACCTTGCCTTCCTTCAGCAGTCCCAGCACGCCTTTCAGGTTGGCGCCGGCGGAGAACACCGGGCCGGTCTGCCATACCACCAGCGCCTTCAGTTTCTGCTCGGCCAGGGCGACCGCGTGCTGGATGCCGTCCAGCACCGCATCGTCGAACGTGCACATCTTGGTCTTGAAGCTGATGGTGCCGACATCGTCGCCGCCCAGCGTCCACAGGCGGATGCCATCGTTTTCCCAGACGGTCGTGCCCTGGTCGAACTTCTCGCCGATCAGCGCGTCGGGGAACAACTGGCGCTTGTACACGGGCGCCGACGAACGCGGGATGTCCTTGTTCCCGCGCGGCGAGTATGAGCCGTCCGCGAAATGCACGCCCTGGCGGCCGTCGGTGACCCATGCGGGTAAGGGCGCGTTGCTCATGGCCTTGCCGGCGGCGATGTCTTCGGCGATCGCCTTGGCAACGGCTTGCCAGTTCGCGGCCTGCCAGGCTTCGAACGGACCGAGCTTCCAGCCATAGCCCCAGCGGATCGCGAAATCCACGTCGCGCGCGGTATCGGCGATCGACTCCAGGTGATACGCGGTGTAGTGGAACAGGTCGCGGAAGCAGGCCCACAGGAATTGTGCCTGTGGATCGTTCGACGCGCGCAGCTTGGCGAACTTTTCGGCCGGATTCTTGACCGCGAGGATGGCTGCGACTTCGTCGGACGCCTTCTGTTCGGATGCGCGGTAATCCTGCTTCGCAAGATCCAGCACCTGGATCTCCTTGCCGGCCTTGCGATAGAAGCCGGCGCCGACCTTCGCGCCCAGTGCGCCCTTCTCGATCAGCGCCGCCAGCCACGCGGGCGACTTGAAATGCTCGTGCCAGGGGTCGTCGGGCAGGGTGTCGGCCATGGTCTTGATGACGTGCGCCATGGTGTCCAGGCCCACCACGTCGGCGGTGCGGTAGGTAGCCGACTTCGGCCGTCCGATCACCGGGCCGGTCAGCGCATCCACCACGTCGAAGCCCAGCTTGAATTGCGTCGTATGGACCATCGTCGCCAGCATCGAGAACACGCCGATGCGGTTGCCGATGAAGTTCGGCGTGTCCTTCGCAAACACCACGCCCTTGCCGAGCGTGGAGGTGAGGAAGGCTTCCAGGCTTTCCAGCAACTTGCGGTCGGTGGCCTTGCCGGGGATCACCTCGACCAGGTGCATGTAGCGCGGCGGATTGAAGAAGTGCACCCCGAGGAAACGGTGACGCAGTTTTTCCGGCAGCGCTTCGGCCAGCTTGTTGACCGAAAGCCCGGAGGTGTTGCTGGCCAGGATCGTGTGGTCAGGAATGTGCGCGGCCACTTTCTTGTAGAGATCGAGTTTCCAGTCCATCCGCTCGGCGATCGCTTCGATCACGAAGTCGCAATCCTTCAGCGACGCCAGGTTTTCGTCGTAGTCGGCCGGCGTGATCGCGGCAGCGAGCTCCTTCGCCGCCAGCGGCGCGGGTGACATCTTGCCGAGATGCTGGATGGCCTTGACGGCAATGCCGTTCTTCGGGCCTTCCCTGGCGGCGAGGTCGAACAGCAGGGTTTCGATGCCGGCATTGGTCAGGTGGGCGGCGATCTGCGCGCCCATCACGCCGGCGCCCAGCACGGCGGCTTTGCGGATCAACAATTCGTGAGGCATGTAAATCTCCGTCTGAACAGTTCTTTTGTAGTAGGAGCGAGCCTGCTCACGACATCGTAGGAGCGGCCGTGGCCGCGACCGATGGTAGAGCGAGCAGCCATCCTTGGCGCGGGGCGCCGGTGCGGCCATCCTTGGCCGCCCGTTCGGAGCGGCGCGTGATGCCACTGGCATCACGCAGACGCCGCTCCTCACCCTGCAGGCAGGCTCCTACGCCCGCAGCCCCGCCGCGGTGAAATGGATCAGGTGTTTGGCCATCTTTTCGCGGTGTGCACGCTCGCTTTCGCCGCTGCGCCGCTGGATCATGCCGAAGTCGGCCATGGCGTAGGTGAGCGCGCCGACCGCGATATCCAGGCGCCAGTAGAGCTCTTCCTTGCCGAGATCGGGCAGCAGGCGTGCGAACGCCGCGGCAAAGTCCTTGAGGACATGGCCGTAGTTGTCGGACAGGAACGTGCGCAGGCTGCTGTTGTGCTCGGCAAACGCGCGCGCCAGCACCCGCATGAACACCGAACCGCCCTTGCGATCCAGCGACAGTTCCAGCGCCGGGGTGATGAAGGCATCGAGTACCGTCTCGAGACTGGCGTGACCGGCAGCGTCCAGTTCGGCAAGCCGCTCCAGCCGGCGGCGGCTCAACTCGTCGAGCCGGCGGCGAAAGACCTCCTCGATCAGGTTGTTCTTGGAGCCGAAGTGGTAGTTCACGGCGGCCAGGTTGACCTTGGCCGCGGCCGTGACCTGACGCAGCGAGGCCCCGGCAAAGCCCCGCTCCGCAAACAGTTCCTCGGCAGCGCCGAGGATCCGCTGACGCGTCGAAAATTGCGTACCGTGGGGCATGGCCACTCGCGTTTCAAACAATCGTTTGAAGTCTAGGCCACCTGGCAGCGTGGGTCAACGCTGTCGGCGGCCGTGGCCAAGGCCCGTTGATTGAGCTAGAATCATTCGCTCATTTGTGAGCTAACTCTGCATTTTGTGCAGGGTTTTCGGGATAAGCTGACAAGCCCGGGCGGGCTTCGTGCGCTTTGTTTACCTTTTCCACCAGTCGAGGAACCCATGGCGCTGGAGCGCACCCTTTCCATCATCAAGCCTGATGCCGTCGCAAAAAACGTGATCGGACAGATTTATGCACGCTTCGAGAAAGCCGGGCTGCAGGTCGTTGCCGCGAAGATGAAGCGGCTGTCGCGCAACGAGGCCGAGGGTTTCTACGCGGTGCATCGCGAACGTCCGTTCTTCAAGCCGCTGGTCGAGTTCATGGTGTCGGGTCCGGTGATGGTCCAGGTGCTGGAAGGTGAGGGCGCGATTGCGAAGAACCGCGAGTTGATGGGCGCCACCAATCCGAAGGAAGCGGCCGCGGGAACCATCCGCGCGGATTTCGCACAAAGCATCGACGCCAACGCGGTGCACGGTTCGGACGGTCCGGATACCGCGCGTTTCGAGATCGGTTATTTCTTCTCCGCGACGGAAATTTGTCCGCGGTGAGTTTTTTTGCGTTCGTCCATGAACGCGGGGATCAAAAACGGCCATTCCTGGCCTGACTTTTCACAAGAGCGGTTCCATGACAGCCACGAATGTCAGGGCAAACCTGCTGGACTTCGATCGCGACGGAATGCGTGACTTCTTCGCCGGGCTCGGCGAGAAGCCGTATCGCGCGGACCAGGTGATGAAGTGGATCTATCACCGTCTCGAAAGCGATTTCGGGGCGATGACGGACCTCGGCAAGAGCCTGCGCGAAAAGCTGCCCGAGGTGGCGGTGGTCGCGCCGCCCAAAGCCTTGGTGGACACTGTTTCCAGCGATGGCACCCGCAAGTGGCTGCTGGGCATGGATGCCGGCAACGCAGTCGAAACGGTGTACATACCCGAACCCACGCGCGGCACGTTGTGCGTGTCCTCGCAGATCGGTTGTGGCCTCAACTGCACCTTTTGTTCCACAGGCGCCCAGGGTTTCAACCGCAACCTCGCCGCCTCCGAAATCATCGGGCAGGTGTGGCACGCCGCCAGGCAACTCGGCAACGTGACGCATCAGCAGCGCCGCATCACCAACGTGGTGATGATGGGCATGGGCGAGCCGCTCCTGAACTTCGACAACGTCGTCAAGGCCATGAGCCTGATGCGCGATGATCTCGGCTTCGGGCTGGCCTCCAAGCGCGTCACGCTCTCGACCGCCGGCGTGGTGCCGATGATCGACAGGCTGGGCGAAGTCGCCGACGTGTCGCTGGCGGTGTCGCTGCACGCACCCAACGACGAGCTGCGCACGCAGCTGGTGCCGCTCAACAAGCGCTGGGGTATCGACGAACTGCTGGATGCCTGCGCGCGCTATGCCGCGCGCAAGCCGCGCGCGACCATCACCTTCGAATACACCCTGATGCGCGGCGTCAACGACACGCCGGTGCTGGCCAGGCAACTGGTCAAGCTGGTGCGCCGCCTGCCGGCCAAGGTGAACCTGATTCCATTCAATCCGTTCCCCGGCACGCAGTACGAGCGTTCGGATGAAACCGTGATCCGCGTTTTCCAGACCATCCTGTTGAACGCGGGCGTGCAGGCCATGGTGCGCCGCACCCGTGGCGAGGACATCGACGCCGCCTGCGGACAACTCAGGGGCAGGGTGGCCGACCGCACCCGCCGCCATGCCGAATTCCAGCGCCGCATCGCGGTGGCGGGCCAGACCGAGGTACGGGCCGATGCAGCGTAAGGGAATCTGTTTGCTGGGGGTGGCGACACTCGCGCTCGGGCTGGCGGCGTGCAGGCACGACAACGGCATCATCAAGTACCAGACGCCGATGAGCAACATCAAGGAGGCGCCGCGCGATACCACGCAGCAGGACAAACAGGCGGCGGCGCAGACCCACACGCAGCTCGCCGTGGCCTACATGGGGCAGGATGACCTGAAGCAGGCCGAAACCGCGTTGCACAAGGCGTTGGGTTTCGATGATAAGTACGTCCAGGCACACACGGTTCTGGCAATCCTGTACTGGAAGATCGACCGCCTGCAGGACGCCGACAAGGAGTTTCGCGCCGCCATCGCGATCGATCCTTCAGACGGCGACACCAACAACAACTACGGCAAGTTCCTGTGCGCGCAAGGCAAGCGCCAGGACGCCATGAAGCATTTCAAGCGCGCCCTGGCCGATCCGTTCTACAAGACCCCCGCGGTGGCCAACACCAACGCAGGGGTCTGCCTGATGGGTTTCAAGGACTACTCCGGCGCCGCGCCCTACATCAACAGGGCGCTCGCAAGCGAATCGGAGTACGGCCCGGCCCTGCTGGCGATGGCCGAGCTCGACCTGGACCAGAACAAGGCGTTCGAAGCGAGGGGCTACATGCAGCGCTTTGAGTCCTCGGGGAAGGCTACCCCGGAATCATTGCTGCTCGGCTATCGGATCGCCAACCGTCTTGGTGACAAGGATTCGGCCACCAATTACTCCAACCGCCTGCAGGATCAGTTTCCGGATTCCACGCAGGCGCAGTCGTTGAATGGCCAGAATCATGACTGAGCACCAGGCTGCCGACACCCCTTCCACCGGCCCCGACGCCAGGCGCGGCGAGCGTGCTCCCATCCCGGATCCCCGGGAGCAATCCGCGCCCTCGCCCGTGGCCCCCGTGGGCTATCGCTTGCGCGCGGCTCGCGTCGACAAGGGCTTGTCCCTTTCCGATTGCGGGAAGGCGCTGCACCTCCCGATCAAGGTGCTGGAGCGCCTGGAGGCCGACGATTTCGGATCCGCCGAGCATTTCGTGTTCCTGCGCGGTGCGCTCAAGAGCTACGCGGGCTTTCTCGGACTGCCATCGGGCTGCTGCGACGACACGCTGCGAGCCGTCGCGCCGGCCGAGCAGCCGGCGCTGGTGTCGGTCGCCCGCACCTCGCGGACGCGCTGGCTGCTGCGGCGCTACGGAACCGCGGCCACCTACATCGCGCTGACCGGGATGATCGCGGTGCCGCTGGTGCTGCTGGGCCTGCGCGGCGGCCTGCACCGTCCTGCCGCGCGCATCGTTTCCCTTGACCAGCCGGCGGTTTCGGCGCCGGCCGCGCCCACCAGCGCGGTGGCATCGCACGCCGCCACGCAGCCGGCATCCCCCGACGCCTCGCCGTTCCGGGCGTCGATGACACCCTTCACCGCGATCGGCATCGACGAAGACAGCCAGTCGGCCGACGCGGCCTCCGCGCAGGCGAATGGGCCGCTGCCCGCAGCGCCCGGCGGGCAGCACATCCTGACCCTGGCGGCCAGCGCGGACTGCTGGTTCGAACTCACCGATGCCGAGGGCAACAAGGTCGACTCGGGGTTGCTGCACGCGGGCGACACGCGCAGCTGGCATTCGGCGGGCGTCCTGCACGTCACGCTTGGCAACGCCGGCGGCGTGGCAGTGACCCAGGATGGACAGCCGCTCGATCCGGGTTCATACCAGCGCGCCAACGTGGCCCACTTCGACGTCTTCGGATCGCCGGGCGCAAGCGAAAACGACTGAATCTCTTGTATGCTTGCACGTTTCCGCGCAGGAGTCTTCGTGCGCGGGCGCCCGTATGCACCAAGGTGGACAATGGCATTCGAAGATTACGACCAGTACGAACAGGGCGAACAAGTTCGCAAGTGGCTCAAGGAAAACGGCATCGCCGTCGTGGTCGGGGTGGTCATTGCGCTGGCGCTGATCTTCGGCTGGCGGCGCTGGCAGGCCCACCAGGCCAATGTCGAGGTCCAGGCGGCCACGCAATTCGCCGTGGTGCGGAACGCCGCGCAGTCGGGCGACAAGCAGGCCATGGCCGCGGCGCTCGGTGATCTCCAGAAGAACTATTCCAGGAATTCCTACGCGGCCTTCGCCAGCGCCGCGGTGGCGGAGTACGACGTCGGCAAGGACGATTTGAAGTCCGCCGCGCAGAACCTCGAGTGGGCGGTCGCCCACAGCAAGCAACCGGCCTTGCAGGGCCTGTTCTCGCTGCGCCTGGCCCGGGTGCTGCTCGCCCAGGACCACGCCCAGCAGGCGCTGAACGCGCTGGACAAGGTGCCTGCCGGCGAATACGCGGCGATCTCCGCGGAACTTCGCGGTGATGCGTTGCTCAAACTCGGGAAGTCCGCCGCCGCCCGCACCGCCTACCAGGAAGCGTTGGCCAAGCTGGACAAGGATGCGCCGGCGCGCAACGCCGTCGAGATGAAACTGGAAAACCTCACGCAGTCACAGGCTGCGCAGACCGGGAAACAGGCCCAATGAAGCGTCGTCATCTCCTGCTGTTGCCGCTGCTTGTGGCCGTTTTCGCCCTCTCGGGATGCGGGCTGTGGAACAAGGTGTTCAAGCGTAGCGAGAACATCCAGCCGCCCAAGCCCCTGGTCGAATTCGCGCCGAGCCTGCAGGTCCGGGAAGTCTGGTCGAAGCGGATCGGCGACGGCGCCGGTCGCTCGGGGGTGCGGCTGCAGCCGGCCTACGCGGACGGCAAGCTTTACCTGATCAGTACCGACGGCAAGATCGAGGCGCTGGACGCCGCCACCGGCAAGGAAGTCTGGAAGCAGTCCACGCGGGTGGGCGACGGCATCTGGCCGTTCCGGCGCAAGCAGCCCGGCCCCGACGCACGCTACGCGGGCGGCCCGACGGTTTCCGGCAACCTGCTGGCGGTCGGGACGCTGGACGGCCACGTCTATGCCTACGACGCCGCCACCGGCAAGCGCCTGTGGAGCGCCGCGGTCGACAACGAGGTGATTTCGCCGCCTGCAATCGACTCGGGCGTGGTCTACGTGCGCACGAATTCGGGCTACGTGTACGCGTTCGACGGCAACACCGGCGAACGCAAATGGCTCAACGACCAGGCCAACGTACCGTTGCTGAGCCTGCGCGGGAACGGCCCGCTGCTGGCCGCGCACGGCGTGGTGCTGTTCGGCAGCGACGACGGCAGTGTGGTCTCCTTGCGCGGCGATACCGGGGTCATCCAGTGGCAGTTGCCGATCACCAAGGGCACCGGACGCACCGACATCCAGAAATTGGACGACGCCGACGATACCCTGCAGCTCGACGGCGACACCGTGTACGCGACCGCTTACCACGGGGAACTGGCCGCGATCGACGCGGCGCAGGGCCGGCTGGCGTGGAACCGCACCTTTTCCAGCTACGTGGGTGTCGGCGTCGCCGACACGCAACTGGTGGGCGTGGACGACGACTCCGTGGTCTGGGCCTTCTCGAAGAACGGTGGCGGCGACATGTGGAAGCAGGCGGCACTCGAATACCACTGGCTAACCGCACCCACCATCCAGGGCAAGTACGCCGTGGTCGGCGGCGGCGAGGGTTACGTGCACTGGCTCGACCTGTCGGACGGCAAGCTGGCCGCGCGCGTGCGGCTGTCCAAGGATGCAATCCGCGCCCGTCCGGTCGTCAACGGCGACATGGTGTACGTCGAGGACGTGAAGGGCCACGTGGTGGCGTACCGGATTTCAGGAAACGCTGGATAGCGGTCCGTTCTGCAGGCACGCAGCCTGAGGACCCTGTAGGAGCGCGCCAGGCGCGCGACCCGATGTACGCGTTGTCCTGTCCACTCAGTCGCGGCCAAGGGCCGCTCCTACAGTCTGGTAGGTTGGGCTGAACGCAGTGAAGCCCAACGGTATTCGCGGGGTCCTTGAGTCATGCTGCCTGTTGTCGCCCTGGTGGGCCGTCCCAACGTCGGCAAATCGACGCTCTTCAACGCGCTGACCCGCACGCGTGACGCGCTGGTCGCGGACCTGCCGGGCGTCACCCGCGATCGCAATTACGGCGTATGCCGCCTGGGCGCCCGGCCGTTCGTGCTGGTCGATACCGGTGGGCTTTCCGGCGCGCGCATCGACATCGACCAGCTCACCGAGCGGCAGGTGCAGCTCGCAATCGACGAGGCCAGCGCCTGCGTGCTGCTCGTGGATGCCCGCGAGAGCCTGCTGCCGCAGGATCGCGCGATCCTCGACCGCCTGCGCCGCGCCGGCAAGCCCGTGCTGCTGGCGGTCAACAAGACGGACGGGCTCGACGTGCAGGCCGCGCTGGCCGAGTTTGCCGTGCTGGGCGTTGCCGCGACCTTCGCGATCGCCGCTGCGCATGCACGCGGACTCGACGCGCTGCTGGCCGCGACGCTGCCCTTGCTGCCCGCGGATGCCGACGCGGACGCGGGTTCCGGGCATGACGATACGGCCGGCACCCGCGTCGCCATCGTCGGTCGCCCCAATGTCGGCAAGTCCACGCTGGTCAATCGCCTGCTGGGTGACGAGCGGGTGGTGGTTTCCGACATCGCCGGCACCACCCGCGATTCGATCCAGGTGCCGCTCGAACGCGATGGCAAACGCTACGTCCTGATCGATACCGCCGGCGTGCGTCGTCGCGGACGCGTCGAAGACGCGCTGGAGAAGTTCAGTGTGATCAAGACGCTGCAATCCATCGCGGCGGCCGACGTCGCGGCGGTGATGCTGGACGCGGGCGAGGGCGTCACCGACCAGGACCTGGCGCTGATCGGGCAGGTGCTGGAAGCGGGCCGGGCACTGGTGATCGTCGCCAACAAATGGGACGGCCTCGAACAATACGACCGCGAGCGTTGCAAGGCCGGCCTTGAGCGCAAGCTGGATTTCGTCGCATGGGCGAGGATCGTGTTCCTGTCCGCGAAACACGGATCCGGCCTGCGCGAACTGATGCGCGCGATCGACCGCGCCGGTGCGGCGGCCGCGCGTGAACTCAGCACCTCCGACCTCACGCGCGCGCTCGAGAAAGCGGTGGCGGCGCACCAGCCGCCGCTGGTGCGCGGGCATTCGCCCAAGTTGCGCTTCGCGCATCCGGGCGGCGACCACCCGCCGACCATCGTGATCCACGGCAGCCGCACCAGGCATGTCCCGGACAGTTACCGCCGCTATCTGGAGAATTTTTTCCGCAAGCACTACAAGCTGGAAGGCACGCCAATCCGCATCGAGTTCCGCGAGGGCGAGAACCCCTATGCCGGCAAGCGCAACGCCCCGAGCGAGGGCCAGCAGCGCAAACGCAGGCGGATGCTTCGGCATGCGCGCGGTCGCTGACGATGGCCTCCGACGTCCACCGCACCGGGTCCGGACCAGGCAGCGCCGCCCATGGCCAAGGACTCCGTGGCCGGAATGACGTCCTGGGCGTGGTGTTCGCCGGCGGCGCCGGTGCACGCGTCGGAGGGAAGGACAAGGGCTTGCTCCCGTTTGCCGAACGGCCACTCATCGAACACGTGCTGGAGTGCCTGCACCCGCAGTGCGGCCGCGTGTTGATCGTCGCCAATCGCAACCTGGACGCGTATGCCGGTTACGCACCCGCGATCCACGACGAGGGGCCGGGCTGCGCGGGGCCCCTGGCCGGACTGCTTGCAGCGTTCGGATTCCTGTGCGCCAACCGGCATGCCTTGCCGCGATGGCTGCTGAGCGTGCCCGTCGATTGCCCGGATCCGCCCCGCGACCTTGCGGCGCGCATGGGCGCCGCCCTGTCCGCACATCCCGATGCATCCTGTGCCTATGCGGAATGCGGGGGCAAGCCCCAGCCGCTGTTCGCCCTGTACCGGATTGGGCCGGACCCAGCGGTATGGCAGGCCTCCGCGCGATCCGCGCTGCACGGCCACGGCTCACCCTGGCGCTGGCACGCCGCACTGCGGGCGGTCGCGACCGGTTTCGACGACGCCGGCGATGCATTCCATAATCTCAACACACCCGGTGATTTCCAGCGGTTCGAACGTGTCCATGGCAGAAGCTGACTACCCGACCCGCGTCAGCCTCGAGCAGGCGCTGGAAATCGTCGCCGCGCGCGCGGCACGGCATCGCTTGCCGGTCGAGCTGGCGACGCTCGCCGCCGCCCATGGCCGCGTGCTGGCCGAAGACGTGCGCGTTCCGCACCCGCTGCCACCGTTCGCGAACGCGGCGATGGACGGGTTCGCAGTGCGTGGCTCGGACCTTCCGGCGCAGGGCGAGCGTGGGCTGGAATTGATCGGCGAGGTCTTCGCCGGCGCGGATTCGGCGCCCGCGGTGGGGGCGGGGCAATGCGTGCGCGTCACCACGGGTGCGCCGATGCCGCCCGGGGGCGACACGGTGGTGATCAAGGAAAACGTGCGCGCGGACGGGGATCGCATTGTCCTGCGGGCCGGCGAGGAGGCCGGCGCCAACGTGCGCGCGGCCGGCGAGGATTACGCCGAGGGTGACCTCGCGGCTGCCGCCGGTACGCCGCTGGGCGCGGCACAACTCGCGGTGCTGGCCGCGGCGGGGATCGCGCGCGTCCCGGTGCGGCGCACGCCACGCCTCGTGGTGATCGCCACCGGCAACGAGCTGGTACCTGCGGGACAACCGCTCGGGTTCGGCCAGATCCACGAATCCAATGCCGTGATGCTGGCGGCGCTGGCGCATGAATCAGGCGCCAGCGTCGTGGCACGCGAACGCGTGCGCGACGACCCCGGCGCCTTGCGCGCGGCGCTGCTGGAAGCCGCCGCGGATGCCGACCTGATCGTCACCAGCGGTGGCGTGTCGGCGGGCGAGGCCGACCACCTGCCGGCGGTGCTGCGGACGCTCGGCGAGATTCATTTCCACAAGGTGCGCCTGAAGCCCGGCATGCCGACCCTGTTCGGACAGGTCGGCGCCTGCCTGTATTTCGGGCTGCCGGGAAACCCGGTGGCGTCGGCGGTGACATTCCGCGTATTCGTGCGCTTCGCGTTGCGCGCGATACAGGGCGTCGCACAGGTGCCGCGGCCGCATCGCGCACGCCTGGCCGCGCCACTGCACAAGCGTCATCCGCGCGCGGAACTGGCGCGCTGCAGCCTGCACGTCGACGATGAGGGCGTGCAGTGGGCCACGCCGCACGCCAAGCAGGGTTCCGGGATGTTGCGCGGGCTTGCCGAAACCGACGCCCTGGCCTTGCTTCCCGAAGCTGCGCGTGACTTTGCCGCAGGCGAGGTGGTCATGCTTTGGCCCGAATGAGCGGCTAGCATGAACGCATGAGCATCCATGAAATCTCCCCGCGGGAAGCCCTGCAACGCCAGCACGCCGGTGCGTTGCTGCTCGACGTGCGGGAACCCTACGAGCAGGCCGCCGGGATGGCGGATGGGGCGGTCGCGCTGCCACTGGGCGAGGTGCTGCACCGCATCGGCGATGTCGTTCCCGACCGGGCGCGTGAAATCCTCACGATCTGTGCGCACGGGCAACGTTCGCTGCGCGCGGCACAGGCCTTGCAGCGACGCGGCTATGCCAATGTCGTCTCGGTAACCGGCGGCACCGCGCGCTGGATCGAGGAAGGCTTGCCCGTCGCCAGGGCCGGTGGCGACGAGGATTTCTACGATCGCTACTCGCGCCACCTGCGCCTGCCGGAGATCGGCGAGGGCGGCCAGCGCAAGCTCGAAAATGCGCGCGTGGTGGTGTTGGGGGCCGGAGGCCTGGGTTCACCCGCGGCCTTCTATCTCGCCGCGGCCGGCATCGGCACCCTGGTTATCGCCGACGACGACGTGGTCGAGCGCAGCAACCTGCAGCGCCAGATCCTGCATACCGACGATCGCATCGGCCAATCGAAACTCGGCTCGGCGGCGCACGCGCTGCATGCACTGAATCCGCGCGTGGACATCGAAGGCCTGCCCGAACGTGTCACCTCGGCCAACGTCGAAGCCCTGCTCGACGGTGCCGACGTGGTGCTGGATGGCGCCGACAACTTCCCGGTGCGCTACCTGCTCAACGACGCCTGCGTGAAGCTCGGCAAGCCGCTGGTGTACGGCGCGGTGCAGCGCTTCGAAGGCCAGGCGAGCGTATTCGACGCAGGCCGCCATCGCGGCGAAGCGCCATGCTACCGCTGCCTGTTCCCGGAACCGCCGCCGCCCGATGCCGCGCCCAACTGCGCCGAAGCCGGCGTGCTCGGCGTGTTGCCGGGCGTGATCGGCCTGCTGCAGGCCACCGAGGTGGTGAAGCTGATCCTCGGCATCGGTGCGCCATTGACCGGGCGGTTGCTGCAATTCGATGCGCTGGCGATGCGTTTCCGCGAAACGCGCCTCACGCCGGATCCGCAATGTCCGGTTTGCGCCTTGGGTCGCGCATTCCCCGGTTATATCGACTACGCCGCGTTCTGCGCGGGCGGGGCTTGAGCGCATCGGGTTAGGATGCCTCTTGCTCGACAAGCACGGAGGCTCCATGCGCTGTCATTCCATCCTGCTGCGTTCCCTGTTGATGCTTTCATTGTTCGCGGCGCCGTGGATGGCCCGCGCCACCGGTTGCGTGACGGTGCAACCGTCTGGGACCGGCATGGAAGCGGCGAAGATCGCGGCGATCGCCTGCCGCGAGAACGTGCTGTGGTACAGCCCCTTCATCGATGCCAACGGTCGCCTCGCCAGCAACACCGTGTCGGAAGCGGAAAGCGCGCGGCTGAGCGACGGCATCACGCCGGCGTGGATGCAGGTGGTGAATTACTGGCGCGGCAGCGGCTTGCTGGGACGGATGCAGCAATTCGCGGGGGCCGCCGATTGCAGTTACGTCGGTGGCGGCGGATATTCCTCGCCGCAATGCCGTGCCTTCGTCATCGACCAGCCGTGGTCGGCGGCGTTCATTTCGTACGTGCTGGTGCAGGCCGGATTGCCCGGCTTCAATCCTTCCGCGAGCCATTACGGCTACGTCGGCGATGCCTTCCGCGG
>DASURP010000020.1:0-32518 GCA_036279975.1 Rhodanobacteraceae bacterium | reverse complement strand
GGTGTCGCGCTGGACCGGCATCCCGGTCTCGAAGATGCTGGAAGGCGAGCGCGAAAAACTGCTGCAGATGGAATCGGCGCTGCACAAGAACGTGATCGGCCAGGACGAGGCGGTGCGCGCCGTCAGCGACGCGATCCGCCGTGCGCGCGCGGGGTTGTCCGATCCGAACCGTCCGTACGGTTCGTTCCTGTTCCTCGGGCCCACCGGTGTCGGCAAGACCGAGCTGTGCAAGGCGCTCGCCGGGTTCCTGTTCGACACCACCGAAGCGATGATCCGCATCGACATGTCGGAGTTCATGGAGAAACACTCGGTCGCGCGGCTGATCGGTGCGCCGCCCGGCTATGTCGGTTACGAAGAGGGTGGCTATCTCACCGAGGCCGTGCGCCGGCGCCCGTACAGCGTGATCCTGCTGGACGAAGTCGAGAAGGCCCACCCTGACGTATTCAACATCCTGCTGCAGGTGCTGGACGACGGGCGCCTCACCGATGGCCAGGGCCGTACGGTGGATTTCCGCAACACCGTGATCGTGATGACGTCCAACCTCGGTTCGCAGCAGATCCAGGAAATCGCGACCTCGGGCATCGACGAGGATTCACCGGAGGCGTACACCCAGATGAAGGCCGCGGTGATGGGCGTGGTGCAGGCGCACTTCCGGCCCGAGTTCATCAACCGGCTGGACGAGATCGTGGTGTTCCACCCGCTCGACAAGTCGCAGATCCGCGAGATTGCGCGGCTGCAGACGCAGTACCTGGCGAAGCGCCTGCAGGAACGCCAGATCGACCTGGAGATTTCCGACGGCGCGCTGGTGCTGCTCGGCAACGTCGGTTTCGATCCGGTCTATGGGGCGCGTCCGCTCAAGCGCGCGATCCAGACCCAGCTCGAGAATCCACTGGCGACGAAGATCCTGGCGGGGGAATTCACCGGTGGCGACACCATCGAGGTGGAGGCCGAAGGCGGCAAACTGGTGTTCCGCAAGCACTGATCACGCGCAGGCGCGCTCCTGCAAGCACCACTTGCCACGACATGCCCTTGCAGGAGCCTGCCCGCAGGCGACCGGTGCTGCCGCGCTTGCGGGAATGCTACGGGTCGCGCGCAGGCGCGCTCCTGCAAAGGACCTTGCGGGAGCGGTCCCTGGCGACGGGTGCCGCGGAACGAACCTACCACCGATACGAGGCGTTGGCGTACCAGTACGACCCGTTGAAGCCGAACGGCGAGGTCAGCGGATAGACGATGATGCCGTGGTAGTTGTTGGCCGCACTGTTCTTCTCGGGGTACTCGTTGGTGATGTTGTTGCCGCCCAACGTGAAGTCCCAGCGATCCAGCGCATAGCTCAGCGAAGCATCCAGCAGCATCGCCGAGCCAAAGGTCTGGTCACTGGCCGCCGACGAACCCAGCGATTCCCACTGCCCATAACGGGTCAGCTGCCCGTGCACGGTCCAGTTGCCGATGCCCCAGTCGGCAGCAACGAATGCCTTGCTGCGCGGCGTGCCCACGCTGATGCGGCCCTGCTCGGCACGGTCGATGATCGGCAGCACCAGGCCGGCCAGGCCCAGTTGCGGCGGGTTCGGCTTGATCGAGCGGATGTCGGTCTTGTTCCAGTTGAGGCCGCCGGTGAACTTCAGCGACGAGGCTTGCAGTTGCACCGGCCAGGTACCGACCAGGTCCGCGCCGCGCGTGCGCGTGTCGACGGCATTGGTGAAGAAACGCCCGCCGCTCACGAACGGAATGCCGACCGAGGTGAGGTAATTCTGCACCGCGGTGCCGACCAGGTTGCCGGAAAGGATGATGCGGTCGTCGATGTCCACCTGGTACAGGTCCAACGTGACATACGGACCCACGCTGGGCGTGAACACCAGGCCGACACTGTAGTTGCGCGCCTTCTCGGGCTTCAGCGGCTGCGCACCGAGTGCGACCGCCGCGGGATCGGACACCGGGAAGGTGCGGATGGTGTAGGGCACCAGGTTGCCGCTGCCATCGTTGACGAAGTTGATCGAGGTGCTGGAGTAGAACTCCTGCTGCAACGACGGCGCGCGGAAACCCGTGGACAGCGTGCCGCGCAGCGCGACCACGGGCGTGAACGCGTAGCGCCCCGACAGTTTCCAGGACGTGGTGTTGCCGAAGTCGCTGTAGTGCTCGTAGCGGCCAGCCAGCCCGGCCGAGAACCTGTCGGTGAAATCGGTTTCGAGGTCGATGTAGCCGGCGGTGTTGCTGCGCGAATGCGAACCTGCGTCACCCGGCTGGTAGCCGGGGTACACCTGCGCGCCCGCGCCGGCGTAGGACGCGGGGTCGCCTTCCTTGATCGCGAACTCCTCGTGGCGGTAGGCGAGACCCCAGGCAACCGTGAGCGGGTGGTACCAGCCGGCATCGAAGTCGCGGCTGAAGTCGGCGTTGAATTCGTTCTGGCGGATCGTCAGCGTGCCGATGTAGAACGCGGTCGGTGACTGCGCGCCCAGCGAATAGTTGAAGGTATCGGTGGTGTGCAGTTTCCAGTGGCTGCCGCCGGTGTCGCCGCTGATGTCGTAGTGCCAGCCACCGGCGTCGCCCTTGATGCCCAGCACCGTGGTGTTGTCGAGGATCGCGCTGTGTTCGAGCGGCAGGAAGCCGTCGGGATACACCACGGCCGCGGCCGGTGTGCTGGTTTCGTACTGCGACAGCGAGCGGAAGAAGCCGCCGGACACGACGTTGCGCTTGTTGAATACGCTGAACGCATACAGCGTGGCGTTCTCGCCGAGGTTGTACTGCGCGTTTACCGCGGCCTGCTTGGCGGTGGACTCCGGGAGGCCGAAGCGGAACGTGACCGTGCCGTAGGTGGGGTCGCCCGGGTAGCGGATGTCCGGTCCGGCGTGGCTGGTCCTGTCCTGTTTGAGGTAGTTGGCCGACAGATGCACCCAGCCGTTGTTGCCGAGCGCGAAACCGCCGTCGGCGCCGGCGCGCCAGGTATCGCCCTGGCCACCGTCGTGCTGGCCGTAGCCGAGGTTGACGCCGCCGTGGTCGGCGCCGCCTTTCAGGATGATGTTGATGACGCCCGCGATGGCGTCGGAACCGTATTGCGCCGCGGCGCCGTCGCGCAGCACCTCGATGCGCGCGATCGCGTTGATCGGGATCGCAGAGAGATCGACCGGCGAGGAACCGCGCCCGATCGAGCCGTTGACGTTGACGATCGCAGTGGTGTGCTGGCGCTTGCCATCGATCAGGACCAGGGTCTGGTCAGGGGCGAGGCCGCGCAACTGCGCCGGCATGGTCGAATCGGTGCCATCGGTCAGCGACGGCTGCGGGAAATTGAAGGAAGGCAGCAGGGTGCGCAGTGCGGTGGTGAGATCCGGCGCGCCGGTGCTCACCAGTTCCTTCGGCGTCAGTACGTCGATCGGCGCCAGCGAATCGGCGGCGGTGCGATCGAACGCGCGGGTGCCGGTGACGATGATGGTTTGCAGCGTCGCCGGCTGCTTTTGTTGCGCCGGGGCGTCCTGGCTGGGCGTGTTCTGGGCAAAGGCGGGCAGCGTCAGCAGGGCGGCGCAGATCGACGCTGCCAAGGCGGCAGGGCGGTGGCATACGGGCATGGATGATTTCTCCGATGTGAACGGAGGCCGACATGGCACGCATGCAGTCCGGTTGCCTCGGCGGTACCCGGGGAACGGCCCCAAAACCCCAGTCCGGCAGGCTAGGCTATTTGCCGTCATGCTGTCAAATGCCATTGGTATCGTGCCGGCCCCGCACCGCCGCACGCAGCAACCGCAGCGCGGCGGGCGTGGTGCGCAGCATCGGCCGGAAAGCCGCGGCTTCGGCCGGCACGCGCCGGAACATCCCGTAACGCCAGGCCGCGTACGCCGCCAGCACGCCGTGGGTCAGCGCGAACCACGCGAACAGCGACCATGCGCCGAACCCGGACATCATGCCGCCGGCGACCAGCGGTCCGATCGCGGAGCCCACGCCGTACACCAGCAACACGCTGCTGCTGGCCGCGAGCAGGTCCTCGGGTGGCGCGTGATCGACCAGGTGCGCGACCAGGATGGGATACACCGCGAAGCTCATCCCGCCGAACAGGAAGATCGTGGCCATTTCCGGCAACACGCGTCTGCCGAATGCAATGCCCGCGAGCGCCAGCACCGTCGCGGCCGCGGACACCAGTGTCAGGGCGATGCGTCGGTCGTGCCGGTCGGACAGCCGTCCCAGCGGCCACTGCAACGCCGCCCCGCCCAGGATCGCGATGCTCATGTAGGTGCCCACCGCGGCGGTGTCGAAACCGCTGGCGCGCGCGTACACCGGCAGCAGGCCCCAGAACGCGCCCATCGCCATGCCCGACAGCAGTGCTCCGAGCCCGGCGGTGGGCGCGACGTGGAACAACAGCCGCAACTGCAGGCGTGGCGTTGCCTGTTGCGGCGGCTGCGCCTGGTGCGTGACCAGCACCGGCAGGGTCGCCGCGCACACCAGCAGCGCGACCACCGCGAACAGCACGAATGCTTCGCCCTGCAACCGCAGCAGTTGCTGGCCGAGCGCCAGCGCGCACAGGTTCACCACCATGTAGGTTGCGAACACCGCGCCGCGCTTGCCGGCCGGCGCCTGCGCGTTGAGCCAGCTCTCGATGATTGCGTACAGCCCGACCAGCACGATTCCGGTCAGCAACCGCAGCGCCAGCCACGCGACGGCGTTGGTTCCGAACGCGTACAACAGCACCACACAGGCCGCGCACACGGTGCAGAACGCGAAGGCGCGGATGTGTCCGATCCGCCGCGCCAGCGGCGGCATCGTGAAAGTGCCGACGAAATAACCCGCGTAGTAGGCCGAGGTGAGCCCGCCCAGCAGGGTCCCGGAAAATCCGTCCGCCATCCCGCGCAGCGGGATCAGCGTGTTCAGCAGGCCCACGCCGATCAGCAACAGCGAGGTGCCTGCCAGCAGCGAGGCGACGGGTCTGAGGGTGCGCAACATGGTTCGTGCTTGCTGGCTGGGAATGCCGGATGCGGCTCGTGCGCGCAGCATGCCGCGCGCCACATGGACACAGCGTAACCGGATGGCATGGCCCGTGCCGATCGTCTATGCTGTGCGCTGCCCAGGGTGATCGTCCGCTTGCGCGGACGGTTGAAACGGGAATCCGGTGACGACGTTCGTGCAAATGGACGTCCATTCCGGAGCTGCCCCCGCAACGGTAGGCGAGCAGGGGTTTCGCACTTGGCCACTGTGCTGATGCACGGGAAGGCGCGAAACCGGAGGACGCCATGTCTTCGCTCGCGAGCCCGGAGACCGGCCTTCGGCACGAACCGGACAAGCGGCGGGCTTGTGTCACGGGGCCGCGTTCCGCGTCGGCACCGCACTCCCTCCTCCTGTCCATGCTGCCACCGGCACCGCGCGGGCAGGCGCGGACAGGAGCGTTTCGTGAAACAGCATCCTCGCTTGATCCGTAGTGCGCCAGCCAGGTTGTCGTGCGTTGTGCTGTCGTGCTTGTCGTGGTCGTTTCCGCCCACTGCAGCCCTGGCTGGAGGCACACCCACCACCCTCGGCCAGATCGTGGTCACCGCAACCCGCACCGCACAAACCGAGGATGCGGCGCTGGCGCCGGTCACGGTGATCACGCGCGCGGAAATCGAATTGCTGCAGCCCGCGTCGCTGCAGGACCTGTTGAACGACACGCCCGGCATGGCGATCAGCAACCAGGGCGGCCCGGGCAAGGTCAGCGCGATGTTCCTGCGCGGCACCAACGCGACCCAGGTACTGGTGCTGGTCGACGGCATCCGCATCGGTTCGGCGACTGCGGGCACCACGCCCGTCCAGCAGATTCCGGTCGACCAGATCCAGCGCATCGAGATCGTGCGAGGGCCGTTCTCGAGCCTGTACGGATCGGAAGCGATCGGTGGCGTGATCCAGATCTTCCTGCGCCATGCACCGGGGACGTTCGCGCCCAACGCCAGTGCCGGCATCGGCAGCTATCGACACTGGAACGTGTCGAGCGGGTTTTCGGCGGCGGGTGACAAAGGCCGGATTTCGGTGCAGGCGACGCACGACCAGCTCAAGGGCATCAATGCCTGCCGGTTGGGCGCCGCGGAAGCATTTGCCGGTTGCTTCGCCGACCAGCCTGATCGCGATGGCATGCACGACAACGCGCTGACCGTCAACGGCGCGTACCAGTTCAATGATCACTGGAGCGCCGACGCGCTGGCGGTGCGCACCGAAGGACTCAACAAATACGACGGCTCTTTCAGCGACGCCGACGCGTATGCGACGCAGGTGATCGGCGGCCAGTTGCACTTCCGTCCGAACGACACGTTGAACCTGTCCCTGCGCGCGGGCAGCAGCGCGGATTTCGACGAGGATTTCCTTGGGGGCGTGTACGTCGATCACTTCAATACGCGGCGCACGCTGGGATCGCTGCAGGCGGACGTCGCATGGGGTGGTGGATTGCTCAGCGCCGGCATGGATTGGCAGCGCGAAACCATCGCCAGCAACTACACCTTCACGCAGGATGCGCGCACCGATCTAGGGTTGTTTGCGCAATGGCAGCGCAGCTTCGGAGAACAGTCACTGCAGGCCAACGTGCGTCGCGACGACAACAGCCAGTTCGGCGGCAAGACCACCGGCAGCGTGCTGTGGGGCTGGACCTTTGCGAAGGACCTGCGCGTCACCGCGAGTTGGGGCACCGCGTTCCGCGCGCCGACGTTCAACGATTTGTACTACCCCGGTTTTTCCAACCCGGACCTGCGCCCGGAAAGCTCGCGCAACATCGAAGTCGGCCTGCGAGGCACGCCGGATTGGGGACACTGGTCGCTGTCGGTCTATCGCAACGATGTCAGCGACATGATCAGTTGGGACGCCGCGCTCAACCTGCCGAACAACATCGACCGCGCGCGCATCACCGGGCTCGAAGGCGTGGTGGGCGGCAAGCTCGCGGGCTGGGAAGTGCGCGCGACCGCAACGCTGATGGACGCGCGCGACAATGCCACGGGCGGTTTCCACGACGGCAATCAGTTGCCCCGGCGGCCGCGCCAGAGTGCGCGTTTCGACGCCGATCGCAGTTTCGGGCGCTTCGGTTTCGGTGCAAGCTGGTATCTCGCCTCGCGTACGTACGACGACATCGCCAACCAGCACCCGCTCGGCGGCTACGCGCTCGCCAACTTGCGCGCGGGCTGGCAATTCGATCGCGACTGGAAGTTGCAATTCGCGCTCGACAACGTGTTCGACAAACAGTACGAGACGGCGTGGTTCTACCACCAGCCGGGTCGCAATTTCATGCTGACGCTGCGTTGGAGGCCCGGCCATGGCTGAGAGGCCGTTGTTGCCATGAGCGATGCACCGACGCCCATCCTGCTGTCCTGGAGCGGCGGCAAGGACTGCCTGATGGCGCTGGCGGCGCTGCGCGGCGATCCCGCGTGGCGGGTCGTCGCGCTGCTCACGACGGTCACCGGCGAGTTCCAGCGGGTGTCGATGCATGGCATTCGCCGCGATGTGCTGCACGCGCAAGCCGCGGCGCTCGGGTTTCCCTTGATCGAATGCAGCATCGGTTGGCCGTCCAGCAATGCCGCCTACGAAGCCGCGCACGCCAACGCGTTGCGGCAGGCCGGTGAGCGCTGGCCAGGCCTCCGCCACTGTGCGTTCGGGGATCTGTTTCTCGAAGATGTGCGTGCATACCGCGAGCGGCAGCTTGCGAACGCCGGCTGGTGCGGCGTGTTTCCGCTGTGGGGCGCGGATACGCGTGGCCTGTCGCGAAACTTCCACGCACAGGGCCACCGCGCGGTGCTGGTGTGCGTGGACACGCAACAGCTCGATGGCTCGTTCAGCGGCCGCGAGTACGACCCGGCGTTGTTGGATGAGCTGCCGGCCGGCGTCGATCCCTGCGGCGAACGCGGCGAGTTCCACACGCTGGGTCATGCCGGGCCGTTGTTCAGCGAGTCTTTGCGTCTTGAGCGCGGCGCTTCGAGCTTGCGCGACGGCCGGTTCCAATACACCGATTTCAGGTTGTCCGATCGAGTGGCGTAGCGACATGGGCCGGGCTTCGCCGGAAGAAGCCCGGCCCAGCGCCAACCTGCGACGTCGATGTCCCGTCAATGCGAATGCGCCGGTTGTTCCGCCGCGATGTAGCGCCAGTGCCACGGTTCGTATTCGTAGCCGTAGGGATTGCCGGGCGGAAACGACAGGTGGAAGCCGTATGCAGCGGCGTGCTGCTGCAACCAGGCGAAGGCCTTGCTCTTGGCGAAGCTGCCATCGGCCGCGGGCACGCCGGGCGTGGTCAGGTCGATGGCGCACCCCGTCTGGTGCTCGCTGTAGCCCGGCACCGCGTTGATCGACAGCGCCTTCAGGATCGTCATGCCTTTTTTCAGTTTCCGGCGGATCAGGCCCGTCTGGTAATTCATGCTGCGGAATCCGGACACCGTTTGCAGCTTCACGCCATCGCGCGCGGCGGCCGCGAACATGCGTTTCAGCGCGGCGGCCGCCGGCGCGACCATCTCGGCCTTGCGCCCGTACACGTCGCGCGGCACCTGCACCAGATCCTTGCCCTCGGGCAGGGGCACCAGGTCGTGCTGCGCGGCGTAGTCGAGCGGAATGCCGAGTCCGCGATTCACTTCATTGATGTGCGCGACATACGCTGCGGGTTGCGACGGCCACGTGGCGGGGCACGACGGCGCGGCGTCGCGGGCCGACGCGGCGAACGGCATGGCGGCACACGCCGCCAGGGCGAAACAGGCGATACGGTCGAACGGCATCGAGCTTTCCTTCGTGCAAAGGCCTGCATGATAGGCGACGCGATCGAATGCGTGCATCCCGCCGCATCCTGTCGGCTCGGTCGGCGGTATCATTGCAGGGTCGAATCCCGGCTTTACCCACGATGCCCATCTACGTGTTCCGCTGTGACGACTGCGGCGAGAAGTTCGAGCGCCTGCAGAAGCTGTCCGATCCCGACCCCGATACCTGCCCCCATTGCGGCAAGCGGGACACGGTGCGCAGGCAGGTGACCGCGCCGGCGTTCCGGCTGGCCGGCAGTGGCTGGTACGAAACCGACTTCAAGTCCGACAGGGAAACGAAGCACAACCTGGCCGGCGATGCCGCCAGGCCCGCGGCTGCCGCCGACAAGCCGGCGGAGCCTGCAAAGGAAACCCCCAAGTCCGCCACGACGGAGACGGCCAGCAAGGCGGCCGGCGACTGAGGCTTGTCCACGCGGTGACGTGGCCTGCCAGTCGCGGTTCAGTTTTCCATGCGGAAACCAGGGTCTGTCAACACGCCGGCATCCGGGTGGACAGCGGGTGCGGTGGGTACTTTTGGGTCTCGCGGCGCGGGTGACCCCGTTGTTGCCCGGGTCCGGACGGGGCGCCAAGGTCCAGGGACGAGTCGCACGCAGGCGGCTCGGTGGTTCCATTCGTCCCTGACAGCGAAGGAGCATGCGATGTCCGGCAAATTCGAATGCAGCATCGGGCAGGATGGCAAGCACCGCTTCAACCTCAAGGCAGCCAATGGCCCGGTGATCCTCGCCAGCCAGGGTTACGCCGATCGCGGCGGTTGCCTCAACGGCATCGAGTCGGTGCGCAAGCACGGCGTCCAGTCCGCGATGTTCGAGAAGAAGGCCTCCAGCGACGGCAAGTCCTATTTCGTGCCGAAAGCCGCCAACGGGCAGGTCATCGGCACCAGCCAGCGTTACGCGAGCGAGGCCGCCTGCGACAGCGGCATCGAATCGGTGAAGAACCACGCAGCTGGCGCCGCATTGCTGAAAAGCTGAGCTCTGGGCACGCGGGCGATGCTGAATGCAAGGCGCGCCCGCGCGCCGGATGGTCATTGCAATCGGATACACTGCGCGCTGTCGCATCGGATAGATAGAACGCCTTGTCCTGGTACGAACGCGTGTGCCGGATCGTTGCCCGGGTCTGGCCTTTCGCGCGCTGGCCCATCCTGATCGGGATCGGTTTCGCGATCGGTTTCGTGTTGCCGTACACGCTGGTCCTCGACCATCGCGTGAAGACGCGCGTCAGCGAAATCGACTTCACCCAGCCGACCCGCGTGTACGCGCGCCCGCAACTCCTGCAGGCCGGCGTGCCGATGGACAAGGCGACGCTGGCGCTGGAATTGCGGATGGCCGGTTACACCGAGGCCGCGCATGACGCGCAGGTGCCCGGCACCTGGAGCGAAGAGGGCAACGGGTTCGTGATCGCTTCGCGTGGTTACATGGATCCGGCCGGCGGCGAATTGCCGCGCCGGGCGCGCGTGACGCTGGGTTCCGGCAGCATCCAGTCGGTGTTCGATCTCACCGCGAACAAGCCGCTGCGCAGGACGCATCTCGATCCTGCGCGGATCGCGACGATGTACGGCGCGGAGCAGGAAGAACGCATCATCGAAAAGCTGTCCGCACTGCCGCCGCTGCTGGTCCAGGGCGTGCAGGCGGTGGAAGACCGCGGCTTCAAGAACAACCACGGCATCGACCTGTCCTCGATCGCGCGCGCGGCCTGGGCCGACCTGCGCGCCGGCCACGTGGTGCAGGGTGGCTCCACCATCACCCAGCAACTGGTGCGCAACCTGTTCCTCGACCGCAACCAGACGCTGGTGCGCAAGTTCAACGAGGCGTTGCTGTCGATCCTGCTGGATGCGCACTACAGCAAGGGCGAGATCCTCGCCGCGTACTGCAACGAAGTGTTCATGGGCCAGCAGGGCAACCAGGCCGTGCACGGTTTCGCGGCGGCGAGCTGGTTCTACTTCGGGCGCCCGGTGCAGACCCTGCGCCCGCAGGAAATCGCGTTGCTGGTGGGCATGGTGCGCGGCCCGAGCTACTACGACCCGCGCCGCAACCCCGAGCGCGCGCTGGCGCGTCGCAACGCGGCGCTGGATGCGTTCCACGCCACCGGCTTGTTGCGCGACGCGCAATGGAAGGCCGCACGCGCCGCGCCGCTGGGCGTCACGCCCAATCCGCAGCTGGTGGTCGACCGCTTCCCGGCCTTCATGGACGTGGTGCGCAAGCAGCTGAAGCAGGATTTCAGCGAGCAACAGCTGCGCAATGGCGGCCTCAAGGTTTACACCACGCTCGATCCGGCCGCGCAGGTGTACGCCGAACAGGCGCTGGACGACACCCTGCACGGCCTCGGCAAGCGCGGCGAGGGCATGCAGGGCGCCGTGGTGGTGGTCGATCCGGGCAACGGCGACGTGCTGGCGATGGTGGGCGGGCGCAAGTCCGACCGGCATGGCTTCAACCGCGCCTTCGACGCGCGCCGCCCGGTCGGATCCAGCCTGAAGCCGTTCTATTACCTGATGGCGTTGACCGACCCGTCGCGCTGGAGCGTGGCATCGCTGCTGGACGACTCACCGATCTCGCTGAGACTGCCGAACGGCGACCTGTGGACACCGCAGAACGACGACCACGTTTCGCACGGCGAGGTGCCGATGGTCGAGGCGCTGTCCAAGTCCTACAACCTTGCCAGCGTGCACCTGGGCCTGCAGCTCGGGGTCGATCGCGTCGCCGCATTCCTGCGCTCGTTCGGCCTCGGGGACGTGCAGGCCAACCCGTCGCTGTTGCTGGGTGCGGTGGACATGTCGCCATTCCAGTTGGCGCAGTTGTACGAGTTCATCGCCGACGATGGCCACGCACTGCCGCTGGTGACCTTGCGCGGCGTGCTGGATCCGAAAGGCCGCGTCCTCAAGCAGTACGCAGTGCGGCCGGGCAAGGGCCAATACCAGCAGGCGGCCAACCTGGTGCGCTGGATGATGCAGCAGGCCACCGAGTACGGCACCGGGGCGGCGATCGGCGATTCCGGTCTCGCCAGCCTGCACGCCGCGGGCAAGACCGGCACCTCCGACCACCAGCGCGATTCCTGGTTCTCCGGCTTCACCGGGGACCGCCTCGCGGTGGCCTGGGTCGGGCGCGACGACAACAAGCCCACCCACTTGTGGGGTGCGACCGGCGGGCTCAAGGTCTGGATGAAGCTGTTCGAGAAACTGCCGAGCGCGCCGCTCGCTACCACGCCGGGCGGCGGCATCCAGTACGCCTGGGTCGATCCCGAGACCGGGCAGGGCAGCCTGCCGCAGTGCGACGGCGCGCGGCAGTATCCATTCATCGACGGCTACGCGCCGCCGGTGCAGAATCATTGCTACCTGCAGCGGCTCGAGAATTTCTTCGGCGGCGCCAACGATGGTGCCGCAGCGCGACCGGCCGCGGGCACGCAGCCGCAGCCTTGACGACCGAACCGGAGTACGCATGACCCGCAACGTGACCTGGGCCGCGCTTGGTGCGGCGGCGCTGACCGCGATCCTGGCAGGGTGCTCGCACCCGCCGCTGCCGCCGGTGGGGACCGGCCAGCATTCACCGACCGCGATGGTCGAGGCCATCCGCGCGGCGCGCGCCGCCGACACCTCGGTGGTGCAGGTCACGCCGCTGCGCGATCCGGCGGTGGCCGGCTACCTGGACGGCGCCCGCGCCGACGAGGGCGCGGGCAAGTACCAGGATGCGCTGGACAAGCTCGATGCAGCATTGAAATTGTCGCCGGACGCGCCGGACATCCTGCAGTTCCGCGCCGAGGTCGAAATCCTGTTGCGCGACTATCCGGCCGCCGATGCGGACGCGCGGCGCTCGTACGCGCTGGGTTCCAGGGTCGGCGGGCTGTGCGCCAGCAACTGGCAAACCGTGCTGGAGATCGCCGAGGTCAAGGACGATCCGGCCGGCACGGCGTTCGCGCGCAACGGGCGCGAGCAGTGCCACAAGCCGGGGCCGGTGAGGATGTGACTGCATCCACCGCCGCTGCGTGACGACTCCTTTCCCGAGGAAGGGGGATTGAGGGGGATGGCTTTTCCCCTGCAACGTGCAGCGGCATCCCCCCGCGCCTGCGGCGCTCGCGCTACGCGCGCGTTCGCCTTTGCTCCGCCCTTCGTTCCGAAGGGGTGATCACTCGCGGAACACGCACAGCACCACCAGCAGGGCGATGCCGAACACCGCCATCAGCATCGTGAAGGTGAAGGCCAGCCACGGCGTGTGGTACGCCACCTTGCGGGGATTCAACCGGTACCAGCGCAGCCCGTAGGCGAGGAACCGGAACCCGGCCGCGAGCAGGATCAACACGCCCAGCGCCACCAACACCACGCCGCCCAGGGTCGAAAGCGGGTTCGGCAGCAACTTGCCCAGGTTGGCGACGTGCCAGGGCGGGTGGTTCAACAGCAGGCCGAAGCGGTCCACCGCGATCCCGAAGATCATCAGGGACAGCGCCGTGCGCGTCCACACAGCCAGCGTGCGCTCGGTGTTCATGTACGAGCGTTGCAGCGACAGTTCGACCAGCTGGCGCGCGACTTGCACCTGCAGGTTGTCGGGGTCATCGGCCATGCAGGCGGCTCCCTGGGGCGCGTCCGGACGGCAAGCGGGTTCGCCGCGCGGCGATCATTGCTCGAACACCAGCAGCAGCGCCAGTATCGCGATGCCGAGCATCGCCACCATCACGGCGAACGGGAACGCCAGCCAGGGGCCGAAGGATTCGTCATGGCCATGGGTACCGATCCAGGAACCCTTGTAGGCCTGGTGGCGGATTGCCGCGCTGGCCGCGATGAAGGCACCAATGGCGACCAGGAAGATTCCGCCGATGCTCGACACCGGATTGGGCGCCAGCAGCGTGCCCACGTGGCCGAAGTGGGGGTGCATCAGCAGCAGGCCGTAACGATCCACCACGGTGCCGAACACGATCAGCGTCAGGGCGGTGCGCGTCCACGTCGCCAGCGTGCGGTCCACGTTCATGTAGCAGACGCGCGCCTGCAGCACGGCCATCTGCCGGAAAGTCTCGAGTATCCGGTCGCCTTCGGTTGCCGCCACGCCGCTTCTCCCGCCACCGCCCGGCGACAGTTTGTCACTGTGCAAAGCGGGTGGCTAGCGGTCGGGGAACCATGCCATCCCGAGGTCGTCCTCGAAGCTGCCGTCGATACGCTGCACGCGCCGCCGGAAACGGGCTTCCTCGACGAAACCGAACCCGCGATAGACATGCTGGGCGCGCAGGTTGCCCGTGCGTACGTGCAGCTCGACCTTGCCGACGCGCATGTCGTTTTGCGCCCAGTCCAGCAGGTCGCGCAGCAGCGCGCGGCCGATGCCGTGCCCGACCTGGCCCGGGTGCACCACGATGGTCAGTTGGAACACATGCGCGTTGGCGCGCATCGGCATCGGATCGAGCATGGCGTGTCCGATCACCGCGCCGGCGTCTTCCGCGACGATGTAGCGGCCTTGCCCGGACAATGCCTTGATCTTGTCCCGGAACGCCTCGACGGGAATCTCGCCGGGGCGTTGCACCAGCAACCCCGGCGTGCGCGCGGTTTCGGTTTCCGCCGCGGCGATGGCTTCGGCGTCGGCGGGTGTGGCGATGCGGATTTGCATGACGGCATGTTCCATGGCGATGGCGCGGCTGCTGCGCCGGCGCGATTTCTTCATTCGTCATTCCGGGGCCGCCCGTGCAACTGGTGCGGGTGGAACCCGGGATCCATTTTCAGATGTCTGGTGTTGCGGAATCCCGTAGCAAGCCGGAAGGGCACGCAGCCATCCGCGCTGGCAAAATAGCGGGTCCGGGATTCGATTGCCTGCATGTACGCCATCAAGGAAATCTTCCATACCCTGCAGGGCGAGGGCTTCCATGTCGGTCGCCCCGCGGTGTTCTGCCGTTTCTCCGGCTGCAACCTGTGGTCGGGCCGCGAGCAGGACCGCGCCACCGCGGCGTGCAACTTCTGCGACACCGATTTCGTCGGTACCGATGGCGAGCATGGCGGCAAGTACGCGACGGCCGCAGCGGTCGCGGAGCGGATCGCGTCGCTGTGGCCGCGGGATCGACCGGAAAACCGCTTCGTGGTGTTCACCGGCGGCGAGCCGCTGCTGCAGCTCGACGAGGCGGTGCTGGAGGCGATGCACGCGCGCGGCTTCGAGTGCGCGGCCGAAACCAACGGCACATTGCAGGCACCGGCAGGCCTCGACTGGATCACCGTCAGCCCCAAGGGCACCCAGCCGGTGAAGCTCGAACGCGCGGACGAATTGAAGCTGGTGTTCCCGCAGGCCAACGCGCCGCCGGAGCGCTTCACCGGCTACCCCGCGACGCATTTTTTCCTGCAGCCGATGGATGGCGCGCACACGGCAGAAAACACCCGCGCGGCGGTCGCTTACTGCAAGGCCCATCCGAAGTGGCGGCTCAGCCTGCAAACCCACAAGTACCTTGGCATCCCATGAACGAGCAACTGTTCAACGTCTGGAAGGAATTCCGTTTCGACGCCGCCCACCAGCTCGACGCCGGCCCCGGTGGCGACCCGCGCTACCGGCGCATGCACGGGCATTCGTATCAAGTCGAAGTGTGGCTGCGCGGCCCGCTGACCGAACGCGGCTGGGTGGTGGACATGGGCGACCTCGAACGCGGCATCGAGACCGCACGCGACGCGCTCGACCATCGCCTGCTCAACGACGTGGCCGGCCTCGGCATCCCCACGATGGAAAACATCGCCCGTTTCGTCTGGGAAAAACTCGGCCACCTGCCGCAGTTGCAACGGGTGGTGGTCAAGCGCACGCAGAACGGCGAGGGCTGCGAGTACCTGGGGCCGCAACACTGACGGCGCTGGCCGCAGGATCGCGGGGCGGATACTCCTGCCGTGTCCGGCAGGCGTGCCGGGATTGTCACCCCTGCGCGAAGAACGTAAGGCGCATCACCTGATCCTTGCGGTTGGTGGCAAGCGGGACGTCCTGGCCGTCGCGCATCACCTCAATGCCGTTGGCGTTGCCGAGCGTGACCCGGGTCGCGCCCGCCACGCGGTAGGTGCGGAAGTCGCCGGCGCGCAGCACGCGCGAGTCGAGCACGCGGCCATGTGCGTCACGGACCTCGATCCAGCTTTGCGTCGACGCCCGCAACGTGAGCACATGCATGGCGTGGCCAGCGGGGTTGGATGCGCCGGACGCATCCGCGAGCTTGTCGCGCAGGAGCGTCAGGGTGTAATTGGTGGGATCGGTCCTGGCGAGCAGCGCGATTTCGCGGGCAGCTTCGTCGAAGTCGTTCTGCGCGATGGTGTGCTCGACCTGCCTGGCTGCAAACGGAAACGATTCCTGCAAGGCCTCACGGGCGACACGGTTTTGCGGATCGCGCCGCAGGACCTCGAGATAGTAGGCGGTCGAGTTGTCGGCAGCGGGCGCGACCAGATGGCCCTGCTTGTAGGCCGCCAGCGCAGCATCCAGCAGTTCGGGGACCGCAACGACCTGCATCCTTGCATTGGCGGATCGGGTGCGGGGCGAAGCCTGCGTTGCGACCGGAGCCGACACCACCGCGACGCGCACGGGTTGCTCGGCGATCATCGGCGGGGCGCTCTGGCTCGGGACGCAACCCGCGAGCATGCAGGCCACGACGGCCAATGCGGTGCCAAGCAGGCGCCTGTCCGGGATTCCGGCAGTGATGATTGGATGGTCCATGTCCGTGCTCCAGACGTGTTGCCTTTGCCCCAGGATGCACCTCGCGTGCCAAGGCCGACGCCTGTCACAAAGGTTCAAGGTTCAGGTTTGGAGCCGGTTGGCGGTTTCAGCCTGCGTGGGCAGGTGCATCCAGGCCGGGGCCGGGCCTGCAAGGCCCGGGCCGGTCCGCCTGGGGCGAGGCACACCGGCGTTGGGGCTTGCGGTACCCTCCCCACGCAGGCAGGGAGGGCAGGGGCCGGACTCAGCTGCGTTCGTCGGCCGTCTGGGCGCGGATCGCGCGGAACTCGGAATCCCGGCTCCAGTCCGGCCATTCCTGCGAGTTGGCGAGGTCTTCGCCGAGCGTGTAGAGCAGTTGCAGGTCGCGCGCCAGGCCGGTGAACGGCCAGCCCGCCTCCCATTCGTCGCCCGGCTGGTGGTAGCGCTTGGCGGTGTAGTCGGCGGCCGCGGCCTTGCCTGCTTGCAGCCCGCCCTCCACCAGGTCCTCGCCCGAGCCGAAGGAAATCGCGGGCACGCCGCGCTTGGCGAACGAGAAGTGGTCGGAGCGGAAGAAATAGCCCGCTTCCGGGTGCGAATCCGGCGTGTAGGCCATGCCGAAAGTCTTGCCCACCGCGACCAGGTCGTCCAGCAAGCCCAGTTTTGCGGTGCCCGAGATCGTGAAGTCGCGGGCCGGACCGCCCGGGTCGAGCGCGTCCATGTTCAGCACGGCCACGGTGGTGGCCAACGGGTACAACGGATTGGCGGCGTAGTACTCCGAACCGAGCAGGCCCTTTTCCTCGGCGGTCACGTTGAGGAACACCACCGAACGCTCCGGGCGCGGGCCATGCGCGAAGGCTCGTGCCATCTCGATCAGGGCGGCGGTGCCGGTGGCGTTGTCCACCGCGCCGTTGTAGATGCGATCGCCCCTGGCGTCGGGCTGGCCGACGCCGAGGTGGTCCCAGTGCGCGCTGTAGACCACGGTCTGGTCCGGGTACTTGCTGCCCTCGATGCGGGCGACGATGTTGTGCGAGGTGATGACCCTTGAATCCACCTTGAAGTTGGCGCTCAACGTCTCGCCCTTCAATTCGACAGGCTTGAAGTTGCGCGTCTGCGCCTGCTGCTTCAGCGCGGCGAAGTCGAGCCCGGCCTGCCTGAACATCGACACCGCGAGGTCGTGCTGGATCCAGCCTTCCAGTTGCGTATGCACCGCCGCCGGATCCTTGCGCACGATGTCGAACATGGTGTTGGTGTTGGAGTTCTTCACCGTCGCCCAGCCATACGATGCGGGGGCGGTCTCGTGCACCACCAGCACGCCCACGGCGCCGCGGCGGGCGCCTTCCTCGTACTTGTAGGTCCAGCGGCCGTAATAGGTTTCGGCCTTGCCGCCGAAGTCGCCCGTGCCGGTCTCGAAATCGGGATCGTTGACCAGCACCACCGCGATCTTGCCGTGCAGGTCAATGCCCTTGTAGTCGTCCCAGTTGCGTTCCGGCGCGTCGACGCCGTAACCGACGAACACCAGCGGCACGTCCTTGAGATCGACCGATCCGGAACCATCCAGCGGCGAACGGATCGCGATCTCCTGGCCCTGCGTCAGCTTTTGGGCCTTGCCATCCACCGTCAGCGACAGCGCCGGCGAACCGACGATGTCGCTGCGCAGCAGCGGCACCGCCTGGGTCCAGCCGCGCTGGCCGTCCCTGGGGTCGCCGCCCGCTTGCACCCCGGCCGCCTTGAATTGCGCGACGACGTAGTCGATGGTCCTGGTTTCCGCCGGGGTGGCCGGCCCGCGGCCCTCGAATGCATCCGAGGACAGCGTCTCCACTTCATCCGACAAACGCTGCGTGCTGAACGTGGGCGGCGTCGCCGCGGCCGCGGCGCAGCACACGGAGAGGGTGAGGCCTGCAAGGATCAATCGCTTCACGAGCAAGTACCTGCTGGGGAAAGGGTAACTTCCGATTCTAGGGGACCTCCAGTCAAATGTCCTTTATCGTCGCCAGGCGCGTAGCGCCGTCTTGGTGTTTGCGTAGGCCGGGGCCCGGTATGGATTTGCATCGCAGCCACAGGCCGCGATTCTTTTGAGTACTGGATAGCGGCCTGCGCCGGTATGACGAGCAAAATCAAAGCTCCCCTGGCAAAGACCGGCGCCGCGCAGGCGTGCCGTTGGGCACGGTCAGGCGGAAGCCGCCCGGCACAGGGCGTATGGACGACTCAGTGGTGCGCCGGGCCTTGCGCAGGCGCGGCCACCTGCGTGGGCGCGGCGTCCAGCAGTGGCGCCAGCGCGCTCCACACGTTCGCCAGCACCCGCGGTTGCGCGGCCGCGGTGGGATGCATGCCGTCGGCCTGCATCAGCGCGGGGTCGAGTGCGATGCCCTGCAGCAGGAACGGCACCAGCCCGACGCCCGCGTCGCGGGCGAGACCGGCATAAATGGCGCGCAGGCCATTCCGGTATTGCGGACCGTAGTTCACCGGCAGTTCGATGCCGACCAGCAGGACGCTTGCGCCGCTGGCCCGGCACTGCTCGAGCATGGCCGCGAGGTTGGCGCGGATCTCCGCCAGCGGCAACCCGCGCAAACCGTCATTGGCACCGAGCTCCAAGATCACCATATCCGGCTGGTAGCGCTGCAACAATTCAGGCAGGCGCACGCGGCCGGAAGCGGTGGTCTCGCCGCTGATGCTGGCGTTCACCAGCCGGCGCGGCGGCTGCATCGCGCCGAGGCGTTTTGCCAGCAACGCGGGCCAGCCCGCGTCCAATTCGATATCGTGGGCGGCGGACAGCGAATCGCCCAGCAGCAGGATCGTGCGCGGTTGCGCCGCGGAGGCGGCCGGCCACGGCATCACCAACGCAAGGCACAACAGGATGGATGAGCAAAACCGGGAAAGCATGGTGCTGGTTTCCGCCAGGGGACTCGGCAAGTACTTCGAGGGGCCGTCGGGCCGGCTGGACATTCTCGAGGATGTCGATCTTGAAGTGAACGCCGGTGAAACCGTCGCGATCACCGGCGCCTCGGGTTCGGGCAAGACCACCCTGCTGGGCCTGCTGGCCGGGCTGGATGTCGCCAGCCGTGGCAGCGTGCGGCTCGATGGCCACGCGCTGGAAGCGATGGACGAGGAAGCCCGCGCGCGGTTGCGCCTGAAACTGGTGGGTTTCGTGTTCCAGTCGTTCCACCTGCTGCCCGCGCTGAGCGCGGAGGAAAACGTGTTGCTGCCGCTGGAACTGGATGGCGTGCCGCATGCGTCGGCGCGCGCGCGCGAAGCGCTGGCGGCAGTGGGCCTGGCCGCACGCGGCATGCACTTTCCCTACCAGTTGTCGGGCGGGGAACAACAGCGCGTTGCGATCGCGCGTGCCTTCGTGCATGCGCCGCGGGTGCTGTTCGCCGACGAGCCCACCGGAAACCTGGACCACCACACCCGCGACGCCATCGCCGACCTGCTGTTCCGGCTGAATCGCGAACACCACACCACGCTGGTGCTGGTGACCCACGATCCCGCGATGGCGGCGCGTTGCGCGCGGGTGTACGACCTCGTCGACGGGCGCCTGCGGGCGCACGCGCCGTGATCGGCCCGCGCCACGCCCTGCGTACCCTGCGCCGCGAATGGCGGTTGCCGGAGTTGCGTACCCTGGTTGCCGCGCTGCTGTTGTCGGTGGTTGCGCTGGGCGCGGTCGGCACCCTGGCTGCGCGCGTGCAGCGGGCGGTGACCATGAGCGCGGCCGAATTGATAGGCGGCGACCTCGCGATCGATGCCACGGCGCCGTTGCCACGGGATTTTGCGCAGCAGGCGCGCACGGAAAACCTGCGGATCAGCCACACGGCCGAGTTCCCGAGCGTGGCGTTTGCCAATGGCCGCAGCCAGCTGCTGCAGGTGGTGGCGGGCGATGCCGCCTGGCCGTTGCGCGGCAAGCTGGTGGTGGCGGAACCGGCCGGCCACAGCCGCGTCACCCATGCGCCGCCCGCCGGCGGGATTTACCTCGACCATCGCGGGCTGGTGGCGCTGGGACTCGCCGTCGGCGACCGCGTGCAGGTGGGTGGCATGGAGCTCCTGGTCGCCGGTGAGCTCGTACGGCAACCCGGCGCCGGTGAACTGGTCGCGCTGGCGCCGCGTGCGGTAATGGCGCTGGCCGATGCCAACAACGCCGGCCTGCTCGGTACCGGCAGCCGCGCCCGCCACCGTCTGCTCGTCGCGGGTGGGGTGGCGCAGGTCGCGGCCTACACGGCCTGGGCCAAGGCGCATCTGCCCACCGATGCGCGCCTGATGACGCCGGAGGAAGTGCAACAGCGACTGGCTGTGGCCTTCGAGCGTGCCGGCTCGTTCCTGCGTCTCGCGGCGCTGCTGGCGGCCTTGCTGGCCGGGATCGCGGTGGCGCTGTCCGCGCAACGCTACGCGCGGCGCAAGACCGACGAGGTCGCGCTGTTGCGTGCGTTGGGGGCGCCCTCGCGGTTCGCGTTCGGCAGTCTGGCGTGGACGCTGGCGGTGCCGGCGGTGCTGGCGGCGCTGGCCGGCGCCGGCATCGCGCTGGGTCTCGCCTCGGCGGCGTTCGCCTACGCGCACGAACTGCTGCCGGCGTCCGCGCAACGGGCGCCGCTTCCGCTCGGGCCTGCGTTCGCCGCGGCAGGCGTCGGGCTGGCGGTGCTGGTGGGGTTCGCGTTGCCGCCGCTGGCACGCCTGAGGAACGTGCCGCCGGTCGCGGTGTTCCGCCGCATCGCCACGCGCGGGTGGCGCCGCTCCGATGCGCTGTACCTGCTGCCGGTGGCCGTCGCGGTAGGCCTGGTCGCGCTGGAAACCGGGAGCTGGAAACTTGCGGGCATCCTCGCGGCCTGTCTCGCCGGGGCAGCCGCGTTCATGCTGGCGGTGACGCTGGCGCTGCTGTGGCTGGTACGGCGTTACGCCGCGCGCCTGCATCCGGCGCTGCGGCTGGGAGCTGGCGCACTGGCGCGCAGGCGGGCCCTGAGCCTGGTGCAGGGCTGCGCGATCGCGCTCGGCCTGACCGCGCTGCTGCTGTTGGCGGTGGCCGCGCCCGCGCTGCTCGACAACTGGCGGCAGGAACTGCCGCACGACACGCCCAACTGGTTCGTCGTCAACGTGCAGGATACGCAACGCGCCGATGTCCGCGACGCGATCGAAAAAATGGGCGCTACCCGTTTCAACGCCATGCCGGTCGCGGTCGGCAAGCTGGTCACGATCAACGGTGTCGACGTGGAGCGCATGCCGTTCCGGGACCAGGACGTGCGCGAGGAAGCCGCGCGGCAGGTGCGTTTTTCCTGGAGCCGCGCGTTGCCGCCTGCCAACCGCCTCGTCGCCGGGCAGTGGTTCGGGCCCGATGCGAGCGACGCGCAAGTATCGCTGGACGTGGTGTGGGTGCGCCGCTTCGACCTGAAGCTCGGCGACACCCTGGGTTTCGTCATCGGCGACCAGCGCATCGATGCACGGCTCACCAGCATCCGCGAAGTCGACTGGAGCCGCTTCAACGTCAATTTTTTCGTGATGCTTGACCCCGCGCACGGCCAGGCCCTGGCGCACACCTGGATCGCCAGCTTCCATTTGCCGCCGGGGCACGCGCGGGCGCTGGCAGGATTTTCGCGCGCGTTCCCGAACCTGTCGCTGATCGACGTGGACGAACTGCTGGATCGCGCCCGCCAGATCGTGTCACAGGTCAGTGCGGCGGCGCGCTGGGTGCTCGGCTTCAGCCTGCTCGCGGGCGCGCTGGTGCTGGCGGCGGCCTTGACCATGAGCGCCGCGGAACGCCGTCACGAAGCCGCGTTGCTGCGCACGCTGGGCGCGCGGCGTGCGCAACTGCGGCTGGCCGCACTGTGCGAGTTCGGCTTGTTGGGCACGATCTCGGGCGTGACCGCGCTGGTCGCTGCCGCCGCAGCTGGCGCCTGGCTGGCGCGCGTCGTGTTTCGCATCCACGCGTTCACGCCACCGTGGTGGCCGCTGGTCCTTGCGGCGATCCTGTCGGCCGTGGTGGTCGCGGCACTCGGGCTTGCCGGCACCCGCCGCGTGCTGCACACCCCGCCGTTGCGGTTGTTGCGGCATTAGCACGCGGCACGCAAAGGGGACGGAGGCAATCAAGTCGACTCAATGGCCTCCGTCCCCTTTTTTGAGGTCGAGGGTCGCGAACGAGGGGCCTTCGCTGGCCTGCAGGCGTTGGGCGACTTTTTCGGCGTCACGCATCACGCGCAGCAGGTTGCGGCCGGCGAGGTCGGCCAGTTCGTCGTCGCTCCAGCCGCGGCGCGCCAGTTCCTCGAACAGCGCGGGGTACTTGTCCACGCCATCGAGGCCGGCCGGCGTGCTGCCGATGCCGTCGAAGTCACTGCCGATCCCGACGCTGGCGACGCCCGCGACCTTGCGGATGTGTTCGATGTGGTCGGCCACCATGCCGATGGTCGCGTCGGGGCGCGGGTGCGCGTGCTTCCATTTTTCCAGGGCGGCCTTGGCGCGCTCGGGCTGGCCGCTGTACAGTGCCTCGAAACGGGCTGTCGCGGCGGCCTGGCGGGCGTTCCACAGGTTGACTCTCTCCGAAACAAACGGCGGATAGAAATTCACCATCACGATGCCGTGGTTCGCCGCGACCCTCCGCAACACGTCGTCGGGTACGTCGCGCGGGTTGTCGACGAGCGCACGCGCGCCGGAGTGCGAGAAGATCACCGGCGCTGCGGTGGTTTGCAGCGCGTCGCGCATGCTGTCGGGCGACACGTGGCTCAAGTCCACCAGCATCCCGAGCCGGTTCATCTCGTGCACCACGGCGCGGCCGAACGCGGTCAGGCCGTGGTGGTCGGGCGCATCATTGGCGGAATCGGCCCAGTCGGTGTTCTTCCAGTGGGTCAGCGTCATGTAGCGCGCTCCCAGCCGGTAGTAGTCGCGCAGCACCGCCAGTGAATCATCGATCTGGTGGCCGCCCTCGACGCCGATCAGGCTGGCGATGCGGCCGGATTGCTCGATGCGCTCGATGTCATCGGCCGTGTAGGCCATCGCGAAGGCCTTCGGGTACTTCGCCACCATCGTGCGGACGATGTCGATCTGCTGCAGCGTCATTTCCACGGCCCTGGGGCCGGCTTCCGCCGGCGGCACCCACACCGACCAGAACTGTGCGCCGACGTGTCCCGCGCGCAGGCGCGGGATGTCGGTCATCAGCGAGACCTTGCCGATGCTGCCGTCGTCCTGCTTGCCGCGCAGGTCGGAGGTGTCGGCCGCGAGGTCGAGGTTGCCGACGTTGCCGAACCCGGTGCGGATGGCCCAGGGCAGGTCGTTGTGGCCGTCGATCACCGGCGTCGCGGTGAGTACGCGTTGCACGCGCGCCGACACATCGCCGTCGCGGGATGGCGCCGGCGCACCCAGCGCCAGTGCGGTGCAGGGCAGGGTGGCCAGCAGCCAGGCAAGCATTCGCGGAAGTTTCATCGTCCCCGATCCATTGGCAGAGAGAGAAACGCGAGTGTACGTGGCCGGAACGGCGCAAGGCATTCGGCGGGGCGGGTCCGTGGCAGGGAATCCGCCATTACGGAATGCCCACCCGAACCAGGCCCACGAGCATGGCAACCGCCCGCCACGGAGGCTTGCCGGGTGCTCCCGTACCTTGCTTCGACCGCGGAATGGGTGCGCGCCTTGGCCGGTCCACGCTTGTCAGAAGGCGCCGGCTTCCCGCTTCACGTGCGGCGCCAGGAATTGCATGTAGTCGGCCTTGCCGAGCGGGGCGCCGAGGTGGCGCAGGATCGCGTACGCGGTGGTGATGTGGAAGTAGAAGTTCGGCAACAGGTAGTCGCTGACGTAGCGGCGCCCCGGCAGTTCGCAATAGAGGCCTGGGCCAAGCCCGATGCGCTTGATTTCATCCAGCTTGGCGTCGCTGGCGCCGATGCCGGAGACCAGCTGCTGCGTTTCGCGGATGTGCGAACGGGCCACGGTCACCGAGCCGACCTCCGGAGCCAGGTTCTCCACGGGTTTGCCCGCGCACCACTGGCAGAAGCCGCGCGGCTGGTTGCACGCGAAGGCGAACTGCGTGCCGAGCGGGAGCATGTCCGGCGCGAGGCGCTGCTGCAACGCGGCCGCCATGTCGCGCAGGTGTTGCTCGCCGACGTCCAGGATGTGTTCGAGCGCATCGAGCCGCGACAGGAACACGCGTTGGAGCTCGATGATTTCCCGGGTGGCCATGGCAACTCCGTTCGGGTGGATGGGGCCGCCGGGTCATGCGTGGGATGCGCGGTGGCGGGTCATTATGACCTGCCCGAAGGGCGCCGTCGCCCGGGGCGTGGCAGGCGTCGGGAGGCAAGCGACCCCCTCATCGGCGATACTTGTTCGATGGCCAGAGTCCTCGAAGATCCCACTGCCTCCGCACTGCTCGGTGCGGACGGGCCATTTGCGCGCGAGGTGCCGAACTTCGCGCCGCGCGCGACCCAGCAGCGGATGGCCGATGCGGTGACGGCCGCGATCGCGGATCGCGAGGCGCTGGTGGTGGAGGCGGGCACCGGCACCGGCAAGACCTTCGCCTACCTGGTGCCGGCGTTGCTGTCGGGCAAGCGCGCGATCATCTCGACCGGCACCCGCAACCTGCAGGACCAGTTGTTCCATCGTGACCTGCCGCGGGTGCTGTCGATCCTCGGCATCAAGGCCGATGTCGCGTTGCTGAAGGGGCGCGCCAACTACCTGTGCAAGTACCGCCTGCAGCAGACGGTCCAGTCGGGCCAATTCAAGTCGCGCGCGCAGCTGGCCGACCTGCAGAAGATCCGGGCGTGGGCGACACGCACCCGCACCGGCGATCGCGCCGAGCTGGCCGAGGTGCCGGAAGCCTCGCCGCTGTGGCCGCGCGTCACCTCCACGGCTGAGAATTGCCTTGGCGTCGAATGCCCGTTCTACGACGAATGTTTCGTGTTCAAGGCGCGGCGGCGCGCGCAGGAAGCGGACCTGGTGGTGGTGAACCATCACCTGCTGCTGTCGGACCTCGCGCTGAAGCGCGAGGGCTTCGGCGCGATCCTGCCCGAAGCCGACGCATACATCCTCGACGAGGCGCACCAGTTGCCGGACCTCGCCGGCCAGTATTTTTCGGTCGGCATCAGCGCTCGCCAGGTGACCGAACTCGCCACCGATGCGCTGGCCGAATGCGCGGGACAGCCGGGCGCGCTGGCGCTGCTGCAACCGGTGCTGGATGCCGTGAACGATGCCGTGCGCAAGGCGCGGCTGGCGTTCGATGCCTTGCCGAAACGCGGCGCGTTCGCGCAACTGGAAGCCGACGCCGGCGCGGCCGAGGCGCTGGGGCATCTGGGCGAGGCCTTGAACGACCTGGCCGCCGTGCTGGCCGGCCAGGCCGAGCGCTCCAAGGGGCTCGCCAGCGTGCACGCGCGCTGCGTGGTGCTGGACCAGCGCCTGCAGCGCATCGCCGGTCGCGACGGCGAGGATGAAGTGCGCTGGTATGAATTGTCCGAGCGCGGATTCGAGCTGAGTTCGACGCCGCTGGACCTGGCGCCGCAGTTGCAGACGCTGCGCGCGGCGACCGATGCGGCGTGGATCCACACCTCGGCGACGCTGGCGGTGGCGGGACAATTCGACCACTTCACGCGCCAGATGGGGCTGGTCGATCCGGTGGCGCTGGACCTCGGCAGTCCGTTCGATTACGCGCACCAGGCGCTGTGCTGGCTGCCGCAGGGCCTGCCGGAACCCGCGGCGCGCGACTACACCGCGCGCGTGGTCGAAACCGTGCGCCCGGTGCTGGAAGCGTCGCAGGGCCGTGCGTTCCTGTTGTTCACCTCGCACCGTGCATTGCGGCTTGCGGCCGACCTGCTGGCCGACGCGCCGTGGCCGCTGTTCGTGCAGGGCACGGCGCCGCGGCATCAACTGCTGGCGGACTTCCGCGATTCCGGCAACGGAGTGCTGCTGGGTGCGGCCAGCTTCTGGGAGGGCGTGGACGTGGCCGGCGAGGCCCTGAGCGTGGTCGTGATCGACAAGCTGCCATTTGCATCCCCGGATGATCCGGTGTTGCAGGCGCGCCTCGACGCGGTACGCCGCAGCGGCGGCAACCCATTCCGCGACTGGCAGATTCCGGCCGCGGCGATCGCGCTGAAGCAGGGCGCGGGGCGGCTGATCCGCGACGTGCATGACCGCGGCGTGCTGGTGCTGTGCGACCCGCGCCTGTGCAGCAAGGCATACGGCAAGTTGTTCCTCGCCAGCCTGCCGCCGATGCCGCGCACGCGCGAGCTGGGCGACGTGCAGAAGTTCTTTGCTGCGGCGCTGGGACATGCGGATCGTCATCCCCCCGCGCCTGCGGCGCGACCCCCTTCCCTTGGAAGGGGGTGACAGCCTTTATGCTGTCCCGATTCCCGATTCCCGATTCCCGATTCCCGATTCCCGATTCCCGATTCCCGATTCCCGATTCCCGATTCCCGATTCCCGATTCCCGATTCCCGCCCAATGAACCTGCTCGCCATCGAAACCGCCACGGAAGCCTGCTCGGTCGCGCTGCTGCACGGCGACGCGTTGATCGACCGCAGCGAACTGGCGCCGCGCCGCCACGCCGAGCTGGTGTTGCCGATGGCAGAGGAATTGCTGGCCGAGGCCGGCATCACGCGCAGGCAGCTCGACGCGATCGCGGTGGGGCAGGGGCCGGGGGCGTTCACCGGCGTGCGCCTCGCGATCTCGGTCGCGCAGGGACTGGCGCTGGCGCTGGACATTCCGGTGGTGCCGATGTCGTCACTCGCGACCCTGGCGATGCAGGCGCCGGATGATGGCGCCGCGATCCTCGCCGCGATCGACGCGCGCCGCGGCGAAATCTACGCCGGAACGTTTCGTTTCAACACCACGGGCCTGGTCGAACCCCTCGGTGGAGAAAGCGTTCTGGCGGCATCCGGGCTTGCGCTGCCCGAGGCCGAAGGATGGAGCGTGCTGGGCAGCGGATGGAGCGCGTACGCCGATGCGATCCGCGCCCGCCTGCCATCGCCGCCGGGTTGGGCCGCCGGCGATCGCTACCCGCAGGCGCGCGACGTGGCGCGGCTTGCCGCACCACTGTTCGCCGCCGGCAAGGGCGTCCCCCCGGAACAGGCGCTGCCGGTGTACCTGCGCGACAAGGTGGCGTTGACGCTCCAGGAGCAACAAGACGTCCGAACTTGATGGCGTCGCTGTGCGTGGGAGCGCGCCATGCGCGCGATTGGATTTGCATGGCGGCGCAAAGACGGATCGCGGACGTGGCCCGCGCCTACGATGAGGAGCAGGCGTTGCGGATGGCATCCGGCAAGGGCACCGCAGCGCCGGTCGCGGGATCGATCCACACCATCACCACCTCGCCTTCGGCGTAGACGAGCGATGCGTCGTTGCGATCGACAATGCGGTTGCCGATGGTCATCGACGTCGTGCCGAGGCGTTCGCACGAGAGCAGCACGTCGATTTCAGACGGCCATTCGATCGGTCTGCGGTAGTGCAGTTCCACCGCCGCCATCACCGGCATCGCGTGCGCGTTGAACCATTCGCCCGGTACCAGGCGCAGCCATTGCAGGCGCGATTCCTCGAGGTAGGTCAGGTACGAGGAGTTGTTGACGTGGTTGAAGGCGTCGAGGTCGCGCCAGCGCACGTGCAGGGGGATCGTGGCCAGCGTGCGTGACGCGTTCGGTTCCTGGCCGACCGTGGGTCCGGAAGTGGTTTTCCCGCGTTGATGGCCAGGCGGTTTCGGTGCGCTGGCCTGCGGCATTTCCGCCGGCTGTCCGGCGGCTGGCAGTGCCGCATGCGGCTTGCGCGCCTGTGATTTTGCCTTGCCGCGTTTGCGCGGTGCCTGCTTGGTCGGGCTGGTTTTCTTTTCTTCAGTCATGTCGATGAAATCCTTCTTGAGGACCGAGCGCGCAACAACAATGATCGTCATTCCGGGGCTGCCCGCGTTGTTTGCGGGCACAACCCGGAATCCATTTCGATCTCGCGGACTGAAAATGGATTCCGGGCTTCTTCGCTCCTCAAAGCGCGGCCATCCATGGCCGCTCCCCGCGTCGCCGTCGATGGAGCCGACGATGGCCCCGGAATGACGACATGGAGACTATGCGGGTTGGCTGCCTAGCCGGTCACGCGCGCTTCTTCTTGCGTTGTATTTTCGCGGCGACGCCGTTCAACACGGGGGCAAGGAAATGCCCGGTGTATGAACTCGGCGTCGCAGCGATGTCCTCCGGCGTGCCGGCGGCGATGATGCGCCCGCCGCCGGCGCCGCCCTCGGGACCGAGGTCGACGATCCAGTCGGCGGTCTTGATCACGTCGAGGTTGTGTTCGATCACCACCACCGTGCTGCCGCCATCGACCAGGCGGTGCAGCACGCGCAGCAGTTGTTCGGTGTCGAAGAAATGCAGCCCGGTGGTGGGCTCGTCGAGGATGTACAGGGTGTTGCCGGTGTCGCGTCGCGACAGTTCCTTGGACAGTTTCACGCGTTGCGCTTCGCCGCCCGACAGCGTGGTCGCGCTCTGGCCCAGCTTGATGTAGCCCAGGCCCACGTCCATCAGGGTTTCCAGCTTGCGCGCGATCTGCGGCACCGGCGCGAACACCTCGTGCGCCTGTTCGACGGTCATGTCCAGCACGTCGGCGATGGTGTGGCCCCGGTACAGGATCTCCAGCGTCTCGCGGTTGTAGCGCTTGCCATGGCAGACATCGCAACTCACATACACGTCGGGCAGGAAATGCATCTCCACCTTGATCAGCCCGTCGCCTTCGCAGGCTTCGCAGCGGCCGCCCTTGACGTTGAAGCTGAAACGACCCGGCTGGTAACCGCGTGCGCGCGATTCGGGAACTTGCGCGAACAGTTCGCGCAGCGGCGTGAACACGCCGGTGTACGTGGCCGGGTTCGAGCGCGGCGTGCGTCCGATCGGCGACTGGTCGATGTCCAGCACCTTGTCGAACAGGTCGAGTTTTTCGATGGAATCGTAGGGCGACGGTTGCGCCGAGGCCCCGTTCAATTCCACCGCGGCGATCCGGAACAGGGTGTCATTGACCAGCGTGGATTTGCCCGAGCCCGACACGCCGGTGATGCAGGTGAACAGTCCCGCGGGAATTTCCAGGTCGACATTCTGCAGGTTGTTGCCGTGCGCGCCTTTCAGTTTCAGTACCCGCCTGGAATCGGGCCGGCGGCGCAGTTGCGGCACGTCGATGCTGCGCCGGCCGGAGAGGTATTGCCCGGTCAGCGAACGCGGCTCTTTCAAGATGTCATCCAGCTTGCCCTGCGCGACGATTTCGCCACCGTGCACGCCCGCGCCCGGGCCGATGTCGACGATGCGGTCGGCACTGCGGATGGCTTCCTCGTCGTGCTCCACCACGATCACGGTGTTGCCGAGGTCGCGCAGGCGCGTGAGCGTGCCCAGCAGGCGCGTGTTGTCGCGCTGGTGCAGCCCGATCGAAGGCTCGTCCAGCACGTACATCACGCCGACCAGGCCCGCGCCGATCTGCGAGGCCAGCCGGATGCGCTGCGCCTCGCCGCCCGACAGCGAATCGGCCTTGCGATCGAGGGTGAGGTAATCGAGGCCGACGTCGATCAGGAAGCGCAGGCGCTCGTGGATTTCCTTGATGATGCGCGCGGCGATCTCGCCGCGCCAGCCGACAAGCTGCAGGCCGTCCACGAATGCACGCGCATCGCCGATCGCCAGCGCCGACAGCGATGGCAGATTCTTCCCGCCGACGAACACATTGCGCGCGGAGAGGTTCAGGCGTTCGCCGTGGCACTCGGGGCAGGGCCGCTCGCTGATGAAGCGGGCCAGTTCCTCGCGCACCATGTTCGATTCGGTTTCCTTCCAGCGGCGTTCGAGGTTGGGGATCACACCTTCGAAACGGTGCCGGCGCGTCACCGGGCCGTGGCCGTGGCCGAGGTACTGGAATCGGATCGCGTCGTCGCCCGAGCCGTTGAGGATCGCGTCCTGGGTTTTCTTCGGCAGTTTGCGCCACGGTGTTTCCACGTCGAAGCCGTAGTGCGCGGCCAGCGAGCGGATCATCTGGAAGAAATGCGGATTGCGCCGGTCCCAGCCGCGCACCGCGCCATCGGCCAGCGAGCGCTCCGGGTGCGCGACCACCCGCGCCGGATCGAAGAATTGCGTGACGCCCAAACCGTCGCAGGTCTGGCAAGCACCGACCGGCGAGTTGAACGAAAACAGCCGCGGTTCCAGTTCCGGCAGCGAGTAATCGCATTGCGGACAGGAATAGCGCGACGAGAACAGCTGTTCGGGCGCCTTGTCGTCATCCAGGTCGACCAGGATCGCCAGGCCATCACCGAGACGCAGCGCGGTCTCGAACGATTCGGCGAGGCGTTGCTTCAGGTCCGTGCGTGGACGGAAGCGGTCGATCACCGCTTCAATGGTGTGCTTGATGCGAAGCCCGAGCGCGGGCACGGCGTCGAGGTCGTACACGGTCCCATCGACGCGTGCGCGCACGAAACCCTGCGCGCGCAACTGCTCGAACACCTGCACGTGCTCGCCCTTGCGTTCGCGGATCACCGGCGCCAGCAGCATGTAGCGCTTGTCTTCCGGCAGCGCGAGCGTCGCATCGACCATCTGGCTCACGGTCTGCGCGGCCAGCGGCGTACCGTGGTTCGGACAGCGCGGCGTGCCCACGCGCGCATACAGCAGGCGCAGGTAGTCGTGGATTTCGGTGATGGTGCCGACGGTCGAACGTGGATTGTGCGAGGTCGATTTCTGTTCGATCGAAATCGCCGGCGACAGGCCCTCGATGTGGTCGACGTCGGGCTTTTCCATCATCGACAGGAACTGCCGCGCGTACGAGGACAGCGATTCCACGTAGCGGCGCTGGCCCTCGGCATACAGCGTGTCGAAGGCGAGCGAGGACTTGCCCGACCCCGACAGGCCGGTGATCACGATCAACTGGTCGCGCGGCAGGTCGAGATCGATGTTTTTCAGGTTATGGGTGCGGGCGCCGCGGATGCGGATGGTGTCCATGGGAAAGCGTGCGGCAAAGCCCTTTACTATAGCGACCCGCCCGATGTGGGGTTTGCGCGGCAGGTTTTCGATGGCTGCGTTAGCTCCCCTCTCCCTTCTGGAGAGGGCGGTCGAAGGCCGAGCGCGCCCGAATCATGGTTGTTCCCTTCTCCCTCCGGGAGAAGGTGGCGCGTAGCGCCGGATGAGGGTCCGGACCCGTTGCAACTTTCAATTCGATACAAGACCCGAACCCTCACCCGCCCCTTCGGGGCACCCTCTCCGCAAGGGAGAGGGGAAAGCTTGCCCAATCCCCTGAAATCACGTTAGAATTGCAGGTTCGAGCGCATCCAGTCGCGCCCGATCCACCCAGAATAACGACAGAACCAGCGAGCCAACCATGTACGCAGTCATTGTCACCGGCGGTCGCCAGTACCGTGTGATGCAGGGCGAAGTCCTGCGCGTCGAAAAACTGGATGCCGAGCCCGATGCCGCGGTCACGTTCGACAACGTGCTGCTGGTCGGCGAAGGCGATGTCGTCACGGTCGGTACGCCCAGCGTTGCGGGCGCCAGCGTCACCGCCAAGGTGCGCAGCCACGGCCGTGCCGACAAGGTGCGCATCGTGAAATTCCGCCGCCGCAAGCACCATCGCAAGCAAATGGGCCACCGGCAGCACTACACCGAAATCGAGATCACCGGCATCGCCGGTGGCAGCAAGTAAGGAGAAGCCGCCATGGCACACAAAAAGGGCGTAGGTTCCTCGCGCAACGGCCGCGACTCCAACCCGAAATACCTCGGCGTCAAGCTGTACGGCGGCCAGGCCGTCGAAGCCGGCAACATCATCGTGCGCCAGCGCGGCACCCAGTTCCACCCGGGTGTCGGCGTCGGCCTCGGCCGCGACCACACGCTGTTCGCGCTGATCGACGGCAAGGTCGAGTTCTCGGTGAAGGGCCTGAAGAAGCGCCGCACCGTGAGCGTCGTCGCGGCGTAATCGCGGCACGCTTGATGTGAGAGGCCCCGCTTCGGCGGGGCTTTTCGTTTGTGCCATCCACTGCGTTGCTATCTAATTCCAATCATGAAACTCGTCGACGAAGCCGAAATCACCGTCACCGCCGGCAACGGCGGCAACGGCTGCGTCGGTTTCCGGCGCGAGAAGTTCATCCCGCTCGGCGGTCCCGACGGCGGCGACGGCGGCAACGGCGGCGACGTCTGGCTGCAGGCCGACGAGAACCTCAACACGCTGGTCGATTTCCGTCACCAGAAGCAGTTCAAGGCCCAGCGTGGCGAAAACGGCATGGGCCAGCAACGCTACGGCAAGGGTGGC
>DASURP010000019.1:0-6209 GCA_036279975.1 Rhodanobacteraceae bacterium | reverse complement strand
GCGCTGCAGCAAGCTTTTGCATGGATATTCCTCGGAATACGGGGTCGGCAATTCGTGCCGGAGGGCGACCCGTCGCGGTCGCGGCGCCCTCTACGGACAGAACTTTCATGTTACTGCGCGACGTTGCGCGATGAAAGGGCGCTCGGCGGGGTGCAGCCCGGGCCGCCCTGTCATCAAGGCAAGGGCAGGCGCGTTCCCGCTATGGGTTCCCGGCGCCAGCGCGGATGACTGGCGGCGGCTGGGCCAGGCATACCTCGAGGAAACGGCTCGCTGGCGCACGCTGAAGCCGCGTTCGGTCGACAAGAACCTCACCAACTGGTTGTTGGTGGGGGCCATGCTGTCCATGCTGCCGGCAGCCCGGGTTGTCATCGTCCGCCGCGATCCGGTCGAGACCTGCCTCGCCTGTTTCCGGCAGTGTTTCGGCGATACCGTCGAGTTTGCCAGTGATCTGCGCGACCTTGCCACGTACTATGCCAACTTCCTCGATCTCACCCGCTTCTGGCGTAAGCGCCATCCCGGGCGCGTGCTGGATCTCGAGTACGAAACACTGGTGGCGAACCCGGAAGCATCGATCGGCCGCCTGCTGGATTTTTGCGAACTGAAGCCCAGCAACGAATGCTTCGAATTCCACAAGACGCGGCGTGCGGTTTTCAGCGTTCCCAGTGCGATGCAGGTGCGCGAGCCCTTGCGCGCCAAGCCTTCCCGCAGCGCGCTGTATGGCAGCAAGCTCGACCCCCTGCGCCAGTACCTGAGGGCCGCAGGCGTGCTGCCGCAGGATGAGTAGGGCACCTGGTGGTGCGGTGTACACGCATCGCTGACCGGACCCGTATTCGTCACTACAACAATGCGATCTCGGCGATCGCATCGAAGCGCTGCTTGATGCGCGCCAGCAGGGCCACACGGTTGGCTCGCAAGGCGGGGTCCTCGGCCATCACCATCACACCCTCGAAGAACGCGTCGATCGGCGCCTGCAGTTGCGCAAGGCGCATCAAGGCGCCGGTGTAGTCCCGCTCGGCCGCGGCGCCATCGAGGCGCGTGGCATTGTCGTGCCGCGCGGAGTCCAGCGCCTGTGCCAGGGTCTGCTCGGCCGGCTCGCGCAGCAGCGCGATATCCAGGTCACGCCGCGCCGCGGCGGCGACGTCGATGCCTTCCTTGCGCAGGATGTTGGCGACGCGCTTGTTGGCTGCGGCGAGCGCTTCGGCCTCCGGCTGTTTCGCGAAGGCCGCAACTGCGCGCAGCCGCCGGTCGAAATCAACCAGACTGACTGGTTCGACGGCGGCCACGGCTTCGAATTGCTGCGGGCCGAAACCCTGCTCGGCGTAGTAGCCACGCAGGCGCTCGAAGATGAAGTCATGTAGTTCCTTCGCCAGCTCGGTGCGCCGTGCCGCGGTGCTTTTCACCTCTCCGGAAGGTAGGGCGGCCGGAGCCGGAGGCGCCGCCTTGCCAGAGGACGGAGGGAGAAGCACCGCGTCGGGAATCTGCGCGAGTGCGTCCTTGAACAAACGGTCCGAGTCAAGCGCAAGCTTGCCCTCGATCAATGTCCGCGCCAGCCCGAGCGCCGCCCGCCGCAACGCGAACGGATCCTTGTTGCCGGTTGGCTTCATGCCCACCGCGAAGATGCCAGCCAGGGTGTCCAGCTTGTCGGCCAGCGACACGCATTGCGCCAGCACGCCCTCGGCGATGCCGTCGGCCGCGTTGCGCGGACGATAGAACTCGTCCAGCGCACGCGCGATGTCGGCGGGTTCGCCCTGCGCGGTGGCGTAGTGCCGGCCCATCACGCCCTGCAGTTCCGGGAATTCGCCGACCATGCGGGTCAAAAGGTCGCAGCGTGACAGGCCGGCTGCACGCGCCGCGGCGGCCGCATCGACATCGACGTCCTGCGCGAACAGGCGCTCGGCGATCATGCTGGCGAGTTCCGCCACGCGCACGGTCTTGTCCCACAGGCTGCCCAACTGACGCTGCCAGACCACGTCGTGCAAGCCCTGCTGCCAGGACGCCAGCGGGGTCTTCAAATCCTCGTCGTAAAAGTACTTCGCATCGGCGAAGCGTGGGCGGATCACGCGCTCGTAGCCGTGGCGGATCTGCGCGGGATCCTTCGATTCGAGGTTCGCGATGCCGATGAAACGCTCGCTGAGCTTGCCGTCCGCATCGAACACCGGCACGAATTTCTGGTTGGCGCGCATGGTGGTGACCAGGGCCTCGTGGGGCACCCCCAGGAATCCGCGCTCGAACGCACAGGCAATCGCGACGGGCCATTCGTTGAGGTTGGACAGTTCGCCCAGCAATGCATCATCCAGGCGCGGCGTGCAACCATCCGGCGCGGCGCGCGCGACCTCCTCGCGGATGCGCTGGCGACGCGCGGCGGGATCGGCGACCACCCGGGCCGCCAGCAACGCGTCGGCATAGAGATCGGCATCGACGAGATGCACCGGCGCCGGATGCATGAAGCGGTGCCCGCGTGATTGCCGGCTGCTTTTCACGCCGAACAATTCGCCTTCGATCACCCCGTCGCCGTGCAGCATCACCAGCCAGTGCACCGGTCGCACGAAGGCGAAGTCGTGATCGCCCCAGCGCATCGGTTTTGGAATCGGCAACGCAGTGGCGGCTTCGCGCACGATCCCGGGGACCAGTTCGGCGGTCGTGCGACCGGGTGCAACGCTGCGATGCACGAAGCGCTCGCCCTTGGCATCGGTGGCGCGCTCCAGTTGCTTCCAGTCGACACCGGCCTTGTTGGCGAAGCCGAGCAGCGCCTTGGTGGGCAAGCCGTCGGCATCCAGTGCGATGTTCAGGTAGGGGCCGGGACTTTCGCTGCGCTGTTCGGGCTGGGTATGCGCCACGCCGGGCACCAGCACGGCGAGACGTCGCGGCGTGGCAAACGTGCGCGCGTGTTCGACATCTCCCGTGATGCCGCGTTTCGACAGGCCGTCGCAGACGCCTTTGGCGAAGGCCTGCGCAAGGTCGTCCACGGCGTGGATGGGCAACTCCTCGATCCCGATCTCGACCAGCAGCGGACGCTCAGCCATGGGCGGCCTCCGCTTGCGCATCGCGCGGCGCGATCCACGCCTTGGCGACCGCGTGCGCCAGCGCGCGCACCCGCAGGATGTAACGCTGGCGCTCGGTCACTGAAATGGCACGCCGTGCGTCCAGCAGGTTGAAGGCGTGGCTGGCCTTCATCACCTGCTCGTAGGCTGGCAACGGCAAATCCAGCGCGACCAGCTTGTTGGCCTCGGCCTCGCAGGCATCGAAACGGTGGAACATCTCCCTGGTGTCGGCATGTTCGAAGTTGTAGGCGCTCTGCTCGATCTCGTTGCGAAGGAACACGTCACCATAGGTGACGGTACCGTGCGGCGCCTCGGTCCAGACCAGGTCGAACACGCTGTCCACGTTCTGCAGGTACATCGCGAGACGTTCGAGGCCGTAGGTGATTTCGGCCGTCACGGGTTTGCATTCGAGGCCGCCGGCCTGCTGGAAATAGGTGAACTGGGTGACCTCCATCCCGTTCAGCCACACTTCCCAGCCCAACCCCCAGGCGCCCAGCGTGGGCGACTCCCAGTTGTCCTCGACCAGCCGCAAGTCGTGCACCAGCGGGTCGATGCCGAGTTCACGCAGGGAGCCGAAGTAGCGCTCCAGCACGTCGTCGGGATTCGGCTTCATGACGACCTGGTACTGGTAGTACTGCTGCAGGCGGTTGGGATTCTGGCCGTAGCGTCCGTCGGTCGGACGCCGGCAGGTCTGCACGTAGGCCGCGGTCCAGGGCTCGGGGCCCAACGCGCGCAGGAACGTCGCCGGATGAAAAGTGCCCGCACCCACCTCGAGATCCAGCGGCTGCAACAACACGCAACCTTGGCTCCCCCAGTAGCGGTTCAGGGTCTGGATGACCTCCTGGAAAGTCGGAACGGCCATCGGCATCCCGGTACGCGGCGCAAAGCGCGTTAGTATAGCTGCGAGGCCTGATTCCCAGTGGATTCCGGCCCTTGCGAGAACGGGGCATGCGATGTCGGCCATTCCCAAATCGACGGCGGTGCTGGGCCGCAACGGGCGGCTGGAGCTGGGCGAAGTCCTGGCCGCGTTGATCGCCGACGGCTTGCTGGCCGCCGAGGACGCCAGGCGCATCCACAGCGGCGGTCGCGCGGGCCGCGGCGCGGTGGAACTGCATCCGCTGGTGGTGGTCGCCTCGGCCAAGCCCGACAACCATGCCGACCCCGGCAAGCCGTTGACGGTGGAAACACTGACGGTGTGGCTGGCCGGGAAAGCCGGGCTGCCGTACCTCAAGATCGACCCGATGAAGATCGACGTGGCCGCCGTCACCCAGGCGGTCAGCCACGCCTACGCGCAGCGCCACCGCATCCTGCCGGTGCAGGCCGGCGGCGGCGAAGTGGTGTTCGCCACCGCCGAGCCGTTCGAACGGCGCTGGCTGGCGGACCTGAGCCACATGCTCAGGCGCGAGATCCGCCTGGTCGTCGCCAATCCGCTGGACGTCAACCGCTACCTGCTGGAGTTCTACGGCGTGCAGCGGTCGATCCAGCTCGCCAAGGATGCCAAGGGCGACGATGCCGCGGCGGCGATCCTCAACTTCGAGCAGCTGATCGAGCTCGGCAAGACCGGCGAACTGGGCGCCGACGATCGCCACGTCGTGCACATCGTCGACTGGCTGCTGCAGTACGCGTTCGAGCAGCGCGCCTCCGACATTCACCTCGAGCCGCGACGCGAAGCCGGACAGATGCGCTTCCGCATCGACGGCGTGATGCACAAGGTGTTCGAGCTGCCGCCGCCAGTGATGACCGCGGTGACCGCGCGCATCAAGATCCTCGGCCGCATGGACGTCGCCGAGAAGCGCCGCCCCCAGGACGGCCGCATCAAGACGCGCTCGGCCGGCGGCCGCGAGGTCGAACTCCGCCTCTCCACCATGCCCACCGCCTTCGGCGAGAAGGTGGTGATGCGCATCTTCGATCCGGACATCGTGGTCAAGCAGTTCGCCCAGCTCGGCTTCGCGCCGAACGAGGAGGCGATTTGGCGCGCGCTGGTCGAGCGGCCGCACGGCATCGTGCTGGTCACCGGCCCCACCGGCTCCGGCAAGACCACCACGCTTTACTCCACGCTGAAGCACCTGGCGCGACCGGAGCTGAACGTCTGCACGGTGGAAGACCCGATCGAGATGGTCAGCCCCGAGTTCAACCAGATGCAGGTGCAGCCGTCGATCGACCTCGACTTTGCCACCGGCGTGCGCACGCTGCTGCGCCAGGATCCCGACATCATCATGGTCGGCGAGATCCGCGACCTCGAGACCGCGCAGATGGCGGTGCAGGCCTCGCTGACCGGCCACCTGGTGCTGTCGACGCTGCACACCAACGACGCGCCGAGCGCGGTGACGCGCCTGCTCGACCTCGGCGTGCCGCACTACCTGATCCAGTCGACGCTGACCGGCGTGGTGGCGCAGCGCCTGGTGCGCACGCTCTGCCCGCACTGCAAGACCGAGGCGGAGGTGGACGCCGACGCCTGGCGCGTGCTCACCCACGGCTTCGACGTGCCGGCCCCGGCGCGCGTGTTCGCGCCGGTCGGGTGTCTGGAGTGCCGCAACACCGGCTTCCTCGGCCGTACCGGCGTGTACGAGATGATGCCGCTGTCGCCGCGACTGCGCGGCATGCTCGGCGCGCAACTCGACCTCGGCGCGTTCAGCGCGACCGCGCTGGCCGAAGGCATGCGCCCGCTGAAGTTGTCTGCCGCGGCACAGGTCGCGCGCGGCGTCACCACCGTCGGCGAAGTGCTGACCGTGCTGCCGCCCACCGAGTGAGCCGCGTATTGGGCACGCGTTCACGGTAGGCGCCTGCGGGCGCCGTACCATGCGCCGACCATGAAGCCACTCCTGATCGTGCAGACGGGCTCCGCGCCCGACCCCATCCGCGCCCGCCTCGGCGACTTCCCGCACTGGTTCCGCTTGGCGCTGGGCGTGCACCCACAGCGTCTGCGCGTGGTGCGCGTCGATCGCGACGAGGCACTGCCGCCGCCGCGCATGTGCGCGGGCGCGGTGATCACCGGCTCCGCGGCGATGGTCACCGAGCGCTTGCCTTGGAGCGAACGCACGGCCGGCTGGATCCGCGACGCCATGGACGTCGCACTGCCGTTGCTCGGCGTGTGCTACGGACACCAGCTGATGGCGCACGCGCTTGGTGGTCGCGTGGACTGGCTGCCGGGCGGACGCGAGATCGGCA
>DASURP010000018.1:0-65437 GCA_036279975.1 Rhodanobacteraceae bacterium | reverse complement strand
CGAGATCGCCACGCTTCCATGCCAAAAGCGGGCCGAGGCCCATCAGCAGCAGCATCGGCAGGATCACCGGCACGAAGGTCGCGTTGTAATAGGGGGGACCGACCGAGACGGCGCCGCCGCCGGTCACGTCGAGGAAGAGCGGATAGAGCGTGCCGATGAAGACCGTGGCGCAGGCCGTCGCCAGCAGCAGATTGTTCAGGAGCAGCGCGCCCTCGCGGCTCACCGGCTGGAACAGGCCGCCGCCTTTCAGCGCCGGTGCCCGCCAGGCGAAGAGCGCGAGCGCGCCACCGACATAGATGACGAGGAGGGCCAGGATGAAGATGCCGCGCGCGGGATCGACCGCGAAGGCATGGACCGAGGTCAGCACGCCCGAGCGCACCAGGAACGTGCCGATCAGGCTCAGCGAGAAGGTCAGGATGGCGAGCAGGACGGCCCAGCTCTTGAGCGTGTCGCGCTTCTCGACGACGATCGCCGAATGCAGCAGCGCGGTGCCGACCAGCCACGGCATGAACGAGGCGTTCTCGACCGGGTCCCAAAACCACCAGCCGCCCCAGCCGAGCTCGTAATAGGCCCAGGCGCTGCCGGCGACGATGCCGAGAGTCAGGAACCCCCACGCGACGTTGGTCCATGGCCGCGCCCAGCGTACCCAGGTGGATTTCAGTTCGCCGCCCAGCAGCGCGGCGATCGCGAACGCGAAGGCGACGCTGAAGCCGACGTACCCCATGTACAACGTGGGCGGGTGGAACACCAGGCCGGGATCCTGCAGCACCGGATTCAGGTCGGCGCCGTTGGCGGGCGCCGGCAGCAGGCGCAGGAACGGATTGGAGGTCGTGATCATGTACAGCAGGAAGCCGAACGCGACGAAACCCAGCACGCCGATCACGCGTGAGAAGAAGGCTTCGGGCAATTTGCCGCCGAGTGCGACCAGCGCCACCGTCCACAGGTTCAGGATCAGCATCCACAGCAGCAGCGAGCCCTCGTGCGCGCCCCACACCGCGGACAGCTTGTAGTACCACGGCAACGACAGGTTGGAGTTCTGCGCCACGTAGGTAACCGAAAAATCGTTGGTCCAGAACGCCCAGGCGAGGATCCCGAACGCCAGCGCGATGAACACGAACTGCCCGATCGCGAGCGTCGGCGCGGTTGCCATCAACGGCTTGCTGCCGCGCCACGCGCCCGTGATCGGCAGCGCGCATTGCAGCGCCGCCAGCAGCAACGCGAGGATCAGCGCGATTTGGCCGAGTTCGGGGTTCACTGCGACCCCCCGCCATGCGCGGCCTTGGGAATGCGGTGTTCTTCCTTGGCCTTGGCGATCGCCTGTTCCACCTGCGGCGGCATGTAGGTGGCATCGTGCTTGGCCAGCACCTTGGTGGCGACGAACTTGCCGTCGACCATGCTGCCGGTGGTGATGGTGCTCTGGCCCACCCGGAACAGGTCGGGCAGGATGCCGGTATAACTCACCGGTATGCTCTGGAAGCGGTCGGTGATCACGAAGTCGGTGGTGAGCGTGCCCGGCACGTGGCGCACGCTGCCTTCCGCGACGATGCCGCCGAGCCGGAACGGATGGCCGTCCGGAGCCTTGCCTGCATCGACTTCGCTGGGCGAATACAGGTAGGTCATGTTCCGCTGCAATGCGAATATGGACAGGCCGGTCGCGACCGCGACCGCGCCGAGGATCAGCAGCGTGATGATGAGCCGCCGCTTGCGGACCGGATTCATGTCGGGGCCTCCGCGCGCGGCGCGCGCGCGTTGCGGCTGCGTTCGCGTGCGAGGCGGCCGCGCAGCTCGCGGGTGAAGCGGCGCCGGCGCAGCGCGGGTGCGAACCAGTCCCATGCCAGCACGATGAAGAACACCGCGTATGCGGGCCACACATAGAACGCATAGCCACCCATTGCAAACCAGTGAGCCATGTCAGGTGGGTGCCCCCGTCGTCTGCGTGGGTTGTCCACCGACCAATGCGCGCACCCATTGCTTGCCGCCCTCCAGCGAGAGCAGGCCGGTGCGCGTGCGGCCGAGGATGCTGGCGAAGAAATACAGGTGGGTCGCCAGCGCCATCACCAACAGCGGCCACAGCATCGACGGTGCGATCGAGGATCGTGCGGGATCGAGGAAATCCACCGTGGTGCCCTGGTGCAACGTGTTCCACCATTGCACCGAATAGTGCACGATCGGCAGGTTGACGATACCCACCAGCGCCAGCAGCGACGCGGCGCGCGCCCCCCGGCGGTGATCCTCGAACGCGTTGTACAGGCCGATCACGCCGAGGTACAGGAACAGCAGCACCAGTTCGGAGGTGAGCCGCGCGTCCCATGTCCACCACGTGCCCCACATCGGCTTGCCCCAAAGCGAACCCGTCACCAGCGTGACCAGGGTGAACGCGGCGCCGACCGGCGCGCATTCCATCGCGACCACCTCGGCCAGCTTCACGCGCCACACCAGCGCAACCAGCCCTGCGACCGCCATGCAGGCGTAGATGAACAGGCTCATCCACGCGCTGGGCACGTGGATGAAGATGATCCGGTAGGCGTCGCCCTGCTGGTAATCCGGCGGAGCCAGCACCAGCCCGCCGTACAGGCCGATCGCTGCCGCGATCAGTGCCACGGCCATCAACCAAGGTCGCCACGCACCCGCGAAACGGTAGAAGTTCGGCGGCGAGCCGAGCCAGTGGACCCAATGCGGGAGGTATGAACGAGACATCAGCTTTCTACCGCGATTCGCAAGGCCGCCGCGCATGCGAGCGGCGCCAGCACGATCGCCAGGACCAGGGCTGCCGCCAGCCACGCCACCGGGGCAAGGTACGGCATGCCGGACTGCGCCGCTGCGATGGCGCCGGCGGCAAAGATCACCACCGGGACGGCCAGGGGCAGCAGCATCAGGGCGAGCAGGATACCAGAGCGGCGCGCCCCCGCCGCCAGGGCCGACAACACCGCGCCCAGCAAAGCCAGCAACGGCGTCGCCAGCAGCAAGGCCAGCATCAGCACCGGCAGGACCCTGGCTGGCAGGCTCAACAGCACTCCCAACAACGGCATCACGACGAGCAAGGGTAGGACGGTGGTCAGCCAGTGCGCGATGACCCGGGTCAAGGCCAGCAAGGCCAGGGGTTGCGGCGCCAGCAACCACTGTTCCAGCGTGCCGTCCTCGAGGTCGGCGCGGAACATCGACTCCAGCGCCGGCAGCATCGCCAGCACCACGATCACCAGCAACACGCCGCCGGCAATGCGCGCCAGCAGTTCGGGATCCGGACCCAGCGCGAACGGGAACAGCGCTGCCACGATCACCGCGTACAGCAGCGGCAGGAACAGCTCGCCGCGGCGCCGCCAGGCCAGCGTGAAATCGCGCCGCAGCAGCGCGGTGCAGGCCCGCAGCGTGCCGGGCAAACGCAGCGCACGGGCGTCCACGGCAGTCACGCCGTGCGTTGGCTCGTTGGCGGTTTGCGCGATGCTGGTCATGCCGGGGATCTGTCCGGGGAAACAAGGGAGCAATTCAACGTGACTTGCTTTCAGGCGTTGAGATGGATGTGCCGCGCATTCGGATCGGCGAAGCGCACCGCACCGTGGCTGGTGACGAGCGCCGCACCGCCGCCCGCGCCGTGTTCCGCGATCAGCGCGTTGACGAGGTCGATGCCGTGCCGGTCGAGGTTCGCGTAGGGTTCGTCCAGCAGCCAGATGTCGCCCGGCAGCAAAAGCAGGCGCGCCAAGCCGACGCGTTTCTTCTGGCCGGCCGAAAGCGTACGCAGCGGTTCGTCGAGCCACGCCTCGATGCCGGTGCGCTGCATGGCGGAGGCCGCGCTTGCGCCTGCCCGCGTTCCGTACAGGCCGGCAAGGAATTCGAGGTTTTCGCGCGCGCTCAGGGATTCGTTCATGCCGGAGCGGTGCCCCAGCCACAGCACGCGTCCGTTGCGGGCATCACGCGATGCCGGCAGCCCGCCGAAACGGATTTCGCCCTCGCCGGCAGGCAGCATCCCCGCCAGCACCCTGAGCAGGGTGGTCTTGCCCGAACCGTTGTCGCCCTCGACCAGCAAGGTCTCGCCGCGGCCCAGGCTGAAGTCCAGCGGTCCGAACACGGGCTCATCGTTGCGCGAGAACGCGAGCCGGTGCGCCGACAGCAGCGGCGCGGCATTGGCGGAAGGCGAGGTCATGGCGGGCAGTCACGTATTGTCCCAGCGCGGCCCCGCATCGTCCACAAGGGGGCGAGTGCACGCTGCACGATCGACCAGCCGCACTGGCATGGTCGGCTCCGGACCGGGACATGGCCGCTGCCCGGCGCGACCATCGTCAGCGGGGTTGGGGTTCGCCGCGATGTGGCAACGACTTCAGGAATTGAACCAGGTCCGACCTTTGCTGCACCGTGAGTTTCAGGTCCAGCTTGCCGTTGTAGGCGTTCACGACATCCTCCAGCGTCGCGGCTGATCCATCGTGGAAGTAGGGCGGGTGCTGCCACACCCCGGCAAGCGGCGATGACCGCCACTTGCCCGTCGCGCTGAGCAACACGTAATCGGTGTTCCGCGCCGCCGATGCGGCTTGCGGGTGCAGGCGGAGGTTGGCATCCGTGAATTTTGGACCGCCGTGGCAGGCCGCGCATTGCCCCTGGCCGTGGAAAACCTGCCTGCCGCGCGCAGCCGCCGAAGGGTTGTACGATCCGAGCGGCGGTCGTGGCGCGGCGAGCGAGAGCTGATAGGCCTGCAGTGCCGGCAACGCGGGGGTCACCAGGTCCGGCAGGGCGCCGCCGTGGGTGTTGTCGACGGGCACGGCTGCTCCCATTGCAGCCAGGCGTGGGTCGGAGAAGGTGCCCTGCCCGCCCATCTGCGTGACCGCGACATAGCGGTTCCAGTACGCGACCGGTCCGACAGGCTCGTGCTGGATGTCGCCGTCGCCCGTGTAGATTTCCTTGTCGATTCCCAGCAGGCCGTAGGCCGGGGGGATCTCCACGGCAAACCTGTCGTGGGGGGGGGTCTGGCCGTCGGTGAAGAACGCCAGGCCTTTCGATTGCACGAACAGGTTGAAACGCGCGTCGTATTTGCCCGGTCCCCACGAGTTGTACACGGCCTTGTAGGCGTCGGGAACCGCGGGAGACAGCGCGATGATCGCACCGGGATTCAGGTCGCGGTTGGGCCAGCCGTCGAGGCGATGTCCGATGCCCGGCGCGAAGGAGTTGTCCACCGTGGAGTGGCAAAGCGCGCAGGTGACGCCTACCCGCGTGAGGGTCTCCTTGCCGTCGACGTCCTGCACCGTACCCCTGAGTCCCACGACCGCGTTCAGCTTCAACAGCGCCAGGGTCGTGGCCGGATCGCCCAGATTGATGGTGCCGTTTTCGATCCCCTGCCTGACACCCGCGGGCAATGCATCGATATCCACCTTCAAGCCCACCGCCAGCGCCACCTCGGGGCTGACTGCCATCTGGATGACGTCGTTCATCTTCAGCTTGTCGGTCCAGAAACTTTCGTCCCCGAAGGTGTCGTACCTGAAAATGTGCTTGCCCTCGGCAACGAGCGCGCGCTGGTGATGGGCCTGTTCGGCGGCAGTTGCCTGATGCCCGCTCGCCGCGGCCTGGCTCGCGTATACGTTGCCGCCGCACCCGGCAAGCGCCATCACGCTCCCGGTCAGCACCAGCGCCGCGGCGCTTGCCAGGGTCCTGCGGAGCACGTGGTGCTTGTGCTGCAACGGTGATGTGGCCCCTGCGCGGACACGAATTGCCGGGTACCTGCACATGGTGCTTGCCTCTCGCGTGTGTTCGGGTTCCGTGCATTAGTGCCCGGGACCGCCGCGATTGCGAGTCGACCATGTGCAAAGCCGTCCGAGGACAGGTGGTTCGTCGAGGCCGACGTCCCCGTCGGCCGGTTTGGCCAACACGGGCCGCTGCCGGCCGCTGTCGCGCCTGGTTTGCCCCTGGTTGCAAACGGCTACCGGCGATCACACCAGCTCGTGCATCTCCGCCGGACCGGCGCCGATTCCGCGTACCACGCCGATCTGGCCGAAGCGGTGTGCCATGGCGTCCAGTTGCGCGTGGGTCATGCTTGGCACGAACAGGCTGGGTTCGCGCCAGTCGTTGGGGCCGACCGCGACGCCGCCCAGATAGCGGTGGCGGTCGGCCTTGAGTTCGTCGCGCAACCTGCGCTGACGGACCTTGTTGCTGGCGAGCGGCAGGCGCACGCTGGCCGGGTTCCAGGCCGTGATGTAGCCCCACGGGTCGTCGGCGCGCTGCAGCAGCGCCAGCAACTGTGGCGGCAACGGCCGCCCGCACCAGATGCTCACGTGGCCGCCACGCGGCAGGCGCACCCGGTAATCGGTTTCCATCCAGGCGCGCCGGATTGATTCTGGCAGGGGCATGTGGTCAGGCGTTTGCCGGCAGTGGCGGAAGCATGGCGTGCGCACGCGCCGCTGCCAAGTCGAGATCGATACCCTCCAGGCTCGTCCGGCCGGCCAGCAGCGTCTCCATCACGGCCGTCTGTTCACGCTCGCGCGCCACGCAGGTTGCGTACGGGATCGAGGTGAAACTGACCATCCGGTAGCGCGACATGAACCGTTCCGGCAGGCGTTCGGTGAGTGCCGCCGCGAGTTCGCGCTTCAAAAGATAGTGCGGATCCGCCACCCCGTCACGCATTTCGACATAGTTGGCCAGCGACATTGCGGCGATCGCATCCGCGTTGGGCTTGCGTCGGGTCTCGAATCCGGCGAACGCCGCGCCGGCATCGTCCGGCTGTGCGGCGAGCAGCGCGGCGAGCTCCAGCGCGTCCTCGAAGCCGGCATTCATGCCCTGGCCGTGGAAGGGCACGATCGCGTGCGCGGCATCGCCCAGCAGCACCGCGCGGTCGTCGAGGTGCCAGCGATCGACGTACAGCGTCGCCAGCTGGCCGACCGGGTGCGCATTCCAGTCTCCATCGAAGGTCGGCATCAACGCCAGCGCGTCGGCGAATTGCTCCGCAAAGAACGCGCGTGCCGCGGCAACGTCCGGCAGGGTGGCGAAACTCGGATGCGCGCCCGTGCCCGGCAGGAACAGGGTGACCGTGAAATTGCCCTCGGTGTTGGGCAGCGCGATGCACATGTAATGTCCGCGCGGCCAGATGTGCAGGGCATGCGGTTCGATGGCGAAGCCGCCACCGGGGGGCGGGGGGATTTCGAGTTCCTTGTAGCCGTGCCCCAGCGGTTCGATGCGTTCGCCGAGGTCGGCGTGTTGCAGCATCGCCGCGCGCAACGCGGAGCCGGCGCCGTCGCAGCCGAGCAACAGGCCCGCGCGATGTTGCCGGGTCGTGCCGGTTGCGTCCGCCAGGGTGATCGTCGCCTGCGCGAAATCGGCAGTCGTCAGCGCCGCGTCGAACTCCAGGCGCGCGCCCGCGTGCTCGGCGGCATCCAGCAGCAGGATGTTCAAGCCGCCGCGCGAGACCGAGCGGATCACCTCGGTGTCGTCCAGGCCATAGCGCTGCAGGTTGGTCGAGCCGTCCAGCGCGTGCACCATGCGTCCGCGCATCATGACGGCCTGCGCGAGCACCGCATCGGCCAGCCCCGCCTGCCTGAGCGCGCGCAGTCCGCGTTCGGCCAGCGCGAGATTGATCGAGCGGCCGCCCAGGAAACCATGCCGGCGCGGGTCGGGCCTGCGTTCGAACACCTCGACCTCGAAACCGTGTTGCGCCAGCAGCGTCGCCAGCAGCGCACCCACCAGGCCGGCGCCGATGATCGTGACACGCGCGCGCGGGTTCGCGTTCATCCGGTCAGGCGGCCGTGCGCCAGGCGCGCACCGCATCGGCGTAGCGCAGGCAGTCCGAGAAGGTGTTGTACAGCGGCGCGGGCGCGATCCGCAGTACGTCCGGTTCGCGCCAGTCGCCGAGCACGCCGTGGGCGACCAGGTGGTCGAACAGCGCTTGGCCGGCGGCGCGGCCGGCGCGCACCCGCACCGATAGTTGCGCGCCGCGGCGCCCGGGTTCGGTTGGCGTGAGGATTTCCAGCACGTCGGCGAGTTGCGTTTCGATCAGCCACGCGAGGTAGCCGGTGAGTCGTTGCGACTTTGCGCGCAAGGCGCGCATGCCCGCGCGCCGGAACAGCTCCAGCGACACCCGCAGCGGCGCCAGCGCGAGGATCGGCGGGTTGGACAATTGCCAGCCGTCGGCGCCTGGTGCGGGATCGAACTCCGGGCGCATCTCGAAACGCGTGGCTTCGTTGCGGCCCCACCAGCCTTCGAAGCGCGGCAGTGCCGCGCGTGCATGGCGCGCGTGCACGAACGCGCCGGCGACCGCACCGGGGCCGGCGTTGAGGTATTTGTACGAGCACCACGCCGCGAAATCGCAGCCGCTGTCGTGCAGGGCCAGGTCGATGTTGCCCGCGGCGTGCGCGCAATCGAAACCGGCCATGCAACCCTGCGCGTGCGCGAGCCGCGTGATGGCGGCAAGGTCGAAGGCCTGGCCGGTCAGGTACTGCAGGCCCGGCCACAGCACCAGCGCGATGCGCTGGCCATGTTCGGCGAGGGCCCGCTCGATCGCGGCCATCGAAACCGCACCGCCCGGCTCGTCGCCATCCAGCTCGATCAGCGCCTCGGCCGGATTGTAGCCATGGAAGCGGATCTGCGAGGCCGCGAGGTCGCGGTCGGATGGAAAGGCATGGCGTTCGATCAGGATCGCGTGGCGTTCCGGCGTCGGACGGTAGAAGCTCACCATCAGCAAATGCAGGTTCACCGTCAGCGAATTCATCGCCACCACTTCCGCTGGCTTCGCGCCAACCACCTCGGCGAGCCCATCCCGCACTTCGGCGTGGTACGGCAACCACGGATGCCGCGCGTGCAGGTGGCCTTCCACGCCCAGCCGGGCCCAATCGTCCAGTTCGTCCAGCAGCGCCTGCCGGACGCCGCGTGGCTGCAATCCCAGCGAATTGCCGACGAGGTAGGTTTGCCCGCCGTCGGCGTGCGGTGGAATCAGGAATTCCCCACGCAGGCCGCGCAACGGGTCGCTGTCGTCCTGCGCGCGCGCCCAGCCGGCGTCCGCACCAAATTCGATGGAAGGAACCATGGCGTTTGTGTGAATCCTCGGCCGCGAACGGAGCGGCTGTTGTGGAAAGTCAGGCCACGCAGCTGTTGGCCATGGATGGTGGCTCTGACGGCCGCTCTGGTGTTGTGTTCCGATCGCTGGTCGCGCAAATCCACGCGTAACATGAAGCGGCGATCAGGGACGAGCGCACGGAATCACTCTTCTACTGCGGTCACGATGGCCTTGCAGCCCGCATCGAAGGTCGCAATCCAGTCGGCGGGCGCCGCGGCCGGATGGATGCAGCGCACCTGGATCGCGAGGTTCGAGCGGAACGCATAAACCTCCGTGTAGGTGTTCTTCTCGTGGTTTTCGGTGGCGGTGTAACGCAGGCTGGAACTGGCGCCGGGCGTGTTGTCGGCGATGTAGCCCGGCAACTTGCGCGCGCGCGCGGTGCCGTCGCCGAGGAACTTCTGGAAACCCGCGATGCCATCGACTTGTTCGGTGGTCACGGTGATGCGGGCGAGCGCGTTGGCGTCGCCGGGGGTCTTCACCTGCAGGGCGACGAACTGGCGCGGGCCATCCAGTTTTTCCATCAGCATCGGCCATGCGTCCGATGCGGAGAATTTCACCGCGCCGCCCGCCAGCGAGTAATCCGCCGCGAATGCCGCCGGTGCGAGCGCCAGTGCGCTGGCGCCGAGCAGTGCCAGGGTGGACAGGGTCTTGCGATTCATGCAACCTCCGCGTGGCCGGTGAACCTTTGTTTGGGCAGCCCCAGCCATTCCAGCGCCGCGCCGTGGTACAGGCGTTCGCGCTGGCGCGGCTGCAGTTCGAGCGCGTCGATGCCGCTGCCCGGCTGCTGCTCGCCGAGCGGGAACGGGTAATCGGTGCCGAGCATCACGCGGCCGCCTCCGACGACCTCGAGAAGATAGCGCAGCGCCTCGGGGTCGTGCACGCAGGAATCGAAAAACAGCCGCTTGAAGTATTCGCGCGGCGCGCGTGCGTTGTCGGTGGCGACCAGGTCCGGACGCATCCGGTAGCCGTGCTCGATCCGGCCGATGGTGAACGGGAACGAGCCGCCGCCGTGCGCGAACGCGATGCGCAAGCCCGGCAGGCGTTCCAGCACGCCGCCGAAGATCAGGCAGCAGGCCGCGCGCGACTGTTCGGCCGGCATCCCGACCAGCCAGGGCAGCCAGTATTTCGGCATGGACTCCTTGCCCATCATGTCCCAGGGATGCACCAGGATCGCGGCGCCGAGGTCGGCCGCGGCTTCGAAGAACGGAAACAGTTCCGGGGCGTCGAGGTTCCATGCATTCACGTGCGAGCCGATCTGCACGCCCTGCAGGCCGAGCTGTTCCACGCAATGCTCCATCTCCTCGATCGCCAGGCGCGGCGATTGCAGCGGCACCGTGCCGATGCCGGCATAGTGATCCGGATACTTGCGACAGATCCCCGCGGTGTGCGTGTTCAGGTGACGATGCAGTTCGCGCGCCTGGTTGGGCTTGGCCCAATACGAAAACAGCACCGGCACGGTGGAGATCACCTGCACGTCCACGCCCAGCTTGCCGCATTCCTGCATCCGGAATTCGGCGTCGAACGAGTTCTGCCACACCTCGCGGAAAAACCTGTTGCCGCGGTAGATGCGGTGGCGGCCATCGGCGTTCACCATCACCGGGAAGCGCGGGTCGCCGTACTTCTCCGCGAGGTTGGGCCACTCCGGCGGCAGGATGTGCGAGTGGATGTCGATCTTCAGCATGCCGCAAGTATAGGTCAGGCGCGCGGGGCGGCTGTGTCAGCTCGCGCGGAGGGATTCCGTGGAACCCGTGCTGACGAGGCGCTGCAGTTTCGATTGCGCGGGACCGATGTCCAGCTTCTCGGCCGCGAGCCAGGCGTCGTTGTAATAGGTGCCCGCGTAGCGCTCGCCGCCGTCGCAGATCAGCGTCACCACCGGGCCGGTTTCGCCGGCGGCCTTCATTTCCGCCATCAGTTGCAGCGCGCCGACGAAATTGGTGCCGGTGGAGCCGCCGCAGCGGCGGCCGAGCAGTTTTTCCAGGACGCGCAGTGCGGCCATGCTGTCCACGTCGGCCACGCGCAGCATGCGGTCGATCACCGAGGGCAGGAACGAGGGTTCGACGCGCGGCCGGCCGATACCCTCGATGCGCGAACCTCGTGCAAGCTTCAGGGTCGCATCGCCGGTGTTGTAGTAGTCGAGGAATACCGAGTTTTCGGGGTCGACCACCGCCAGCCGGGTGTGCTCGTCGTGCTGCGCGCAGCCGTAGCGAATGTAGCGCCCCAGCGTGGCCGAAGTGCCGCCGGTCCCGGCGCTGACCACGATCCAGCGTGGCACCGGATCGGCCTCGTGCTGCATCTGCCGGAAGATGGATTCGGCGATGTTGTTGTTGCCGCGCCAGTCGGTGGCGCGCTCGGCGTGGGTGAACTGGTCCATGTAGTGGCCATGGCAACGCTCGGCCAGGCGCTGCGCGGCGCCGTACACGTCGGTGTCCTCGATCAGGTGGCATTGGCCGCCGAAGAACTCGATCTGCGCGATTTTCTCCCGCGATGTCCGGCGTGGCATCACCGCGAAGAACGGCAGGTTCAGGAGTCGCGCGAAATAGGCTTCCGAGATCGCGGTGCTGCCGCTGGAGGCCTCGATCACCGGGCGGTCCTGGTCGAGCCAGCCGTTGCAGATCGCGTACAGGAACAGCGAGCGGCCGAGCCGGTGTTTCAGGCTGCCGGTGGGGTGCACCGATTCGTCCTTGAAATACAGCGGGATACCGGGAAACGCCGGCAGGTCGAGGCGGATCAGGTGGGTGTCGGCCGTGCGCGCGGCCTCGGCCTCGAGCGCGGCGATCGCGCGGCGGATCCAAGTGTGCATCCGCGTAGTGTAGTCGTGACCGCGCCGCACGCGGCCAGGGGGCGGGGTATCGGCTTGCCAAAGCCGTGTGTTGCCGTTTAGGGTGGCCGGGCGGGTTGCGCCGCGACGTCAGGGGATGGCTGCATGATTCGTATCGTGTTGGTCGATGACCACGAATTGGTGCGCTCGGGGTTCTGCCTGATTCTTTCGGGGCAGCCGGATATCGAGGTGGTGGGCGAGGCCAGCAACGCGGAGGATGGCCTGCGGCTGATCCGCGCGGTCACGCCCGACGTGGCGCTGGTGGACGTGCACATGCCGGGCATGAGCGGCATCGAGTTGACCGAGCGCGTGCAGCGCGCGGGCGTGCAGACCCACATCGTGATCCTGACGGTGGTGCAGGACGCGCAGTTCCCGCGCCGCCTGCTGCAGTCAGGCGCTCTTGGTTACCTCACCAAGGGTTGTGCGTCCGACGAGTTGTTGCAGGCGGTGCGCACGGTCGCGCAGGGCCGCCGTTATCTCGACGCGACCATCGCACGCGAAATGGCGCTGTCCGCCGTGGACGGCGAGGCGTCCCCGCTGGAGTCGCTGTCGTCGCGCGAAATGGAAGTGGCGCTGATGCTGGCGCGCGGTTTGGCGGTCAGCGAGGTCGCGAAGCGCCTGCACCTCAGCGCCAAGACCGTGTCCACCTACAAGCAACGCGTATTCGAGAAACTCGGCGTGCAGCACACGATCGCGCTGGCCCACATGCTGTCCGCGCACGGGCTGCTCAACGACCCGCAGGCTGCGGCGGACTGAATTCCCGGTCAGTCCCGGCTCCGCCGGCGCCGGTCGCGGGCGGAGCCGGCGGTGTCACTCGCCGGGCTTGTCGTGCGGGTCCGGTGCGTCCGGGGCCGGCGCGGGCGATTTCGGCAACACCTGTGGCGCCAGCATCGGCCGGATCGCGCCGGACAGCGGACGCGGGGTCGGGATGGCCGGGTGGCGCGGCAGTGGCTGCGCCGCGGGCCGGGTGGAAGGCGGTGCCGCAAACAGCGATGGCGTGACCGGCTCTGGCTTCGGCATCGCGGGTGCCGGCGTGGGCGCAACCGGAGCCGGAGCGGATGCCACTGGCGGCAACGGGGAAGCAGCCGGCTGCGCCACCACCACTGGCGCCGGCGTGACGGGCGGCGGCGTGACGGGCGTCGCTTGGATCGGCGCGCCCGCAGCTGGAACGGCCGGCATGCACGGCACGGGTTCAACCGGCGCGCCGGCCGCGCCCGTGGCCTGTTTGGGCTCGGATTTTGCCGGCGCCGGCTCGGGCTTGCCCGCGGGGGCAGTGAACAGCGACGGTGCGGCAGGCGATGGTTCTGCCGGCGGCGGGTCCAGGCGCGGCTCGCCATGGGGCGGCGATGGCGCCGGACGCGGTTCGCTGCGGGGCGGCGGCGCGACAGATGCATCTTTCGGAGTGGGCGCAGCATCCACCTGCGGGGCCGCAGGTGCGTTCGCGCGCAAGTTGCGGTCGGCATCCTCGTCGTCGATGTCGCGCGGCGTGCTGGGCGCAGCGGCGTTTTGCGCGGCATTGGCGTGCTTGCGACGGCGTCCGCCACGGCGACCGCGACGGCGCTTGCCGGTTGCCGGAGTGGCGGCGCCATCCGTTGCAGCAGGCGCGGCATCGGTGCCGGCCGGCGTTGCCTGCATCGCAGCGGTCGCAGGTGTTTCGGGCGCCGGCGTGGGCGCGGCCTTGGCAGCGGCCGCCCGCTGTGCTTCGTGCTGTCCGTTGGCAGCCTCGCCCCGCGCGGGTGCAGGTTTGGACTCCGCGGCATGGGCCTCGCTGCCGGCCTTCGGCGCAGCGGACGCCGTCGGCTTCGACGCGGGGCGCGGCTGGCGCCGGGTTTCCTCGTTGCGTGGCTTGTTCGCCTTGGCTTGCGCGGACCGCTGCGGGTTCTGCTGACGCGCGCGGCGCGAATCGCCGTCGCGGTCGTGGCCATTGCGGCGCGTGCCGCTGCGCGCCGAACCGTCGCGTTGCTCGGCGGATCGCTCGCGCCGGCTATCACCGCCGTGCTGCGGCGCGCGTTGCGGACGTGGCGCCTCGATCGTCTGGGTGTCGGATGCGGGTGTGGCGCGGAACCAGCCGAACAGGCGGCCGAGCAGGCCACCGGATGCCGTGGCGGGAATGGATGCGACCGGTGCCGGCGCTGCGGTCGGTACCGGCGCGACTTCCTCGCGCTGCGGCATCGGCGTGGCGTGCGGGACTCCGCTGACCGCGGGTTCCTCACCGTGCACGACCACGCCCATGCGCGGTTGCGGCGTGGCGGCCACGTCCGTCAGGCGCTCGTAACTCGGCTTGGCGTGCTCGCCCATCTCGCTTTCGCGGATGCGGGTGATTTCCAGGTGCGGCGTTTCCAGGTTCTCGTCGGCGACAATCACCACGTGCACCTTGTGGCGAAGCTCGATCTCGACCACCCCGGAACGCTTTTCGTTGAGCAGGAAGTTGGCCACGCGGGTGGGGGCCTGCACCAGCACCTGCCCGGTGTTTTCCTTCATCGCATGTTCTTCGATCAGGCGCAGCGCGGATAGTGAAAGCGACTCGATGCCGCGGATGCGGCCGTGGCCGTCGCAGCGCGGGCACACGATTTGCGTGGATTCCTCGAGGCTCGGGCGCAACCGCTGGCGCGACAATTCCATCAGGCCGAAGCGCGAGATGCGGCCGAGCTGCACGCGCGCGCGGTCGAGCTTCAGCGCGTTGCGCAGTTTTTCCTCGACGTCGCGCTGGTGGCGCGAGCTTTCCATGTCGATGAAGTCGATCACCACGAGGCCACCCAGGTCGCGGATGCGCAATTGCCGGGCGATTTCCACCGCGGCTTCGCAGTTGGTGTGGAACGCGGTGTCCTCGATGTCGCTGCCCTTGGTGGCACGCGAAGAGTTGATGTCGATCGAGGTGAGGGCTTCGGTCGGGTCGATCACGATCGAGCCGCCCGAAGGCAGCCGCACGTTGCGGTCGTAGGCGCTCTCGATCTGGGTTTCGATCTGGAAGCGCGTGAACAGTGGCACGGTATCGTCGTACAACTTGAGCTTGCGCAGGCTGTTCGGCATCACCTGCTGCATGAACTGCATGGCATCTTCGTACAGCGACGGCTCGTCGATCAGGATTTCGCCGATGTCGGCGCGCAGGTAATCGCGCAGTGCGCGGATGAAGAGTTTCGATTCCTGGTAGATCAGGAACGGCGCGGATTTCGCGGCGGCGGCTTCGGAGATCGCCTTCCACAGCGTCAGCAGGTAATCGAGGTCCCACTGCAGTTCTTCGGCATCGCGGCCGACGCCGGCGGTGCGCACGATCAGGCCCATTTCCTCCGGCACCGAAATGTGCTGCAGGGCTTCCTTCAGGGCCTGGCGGTCCTCGCCTTCGATGCGGCGCGACACGCCGCCTGCATTCGGGCTGTTCGGCATCAGGACCATGTAGCGTCCGGCCAGCGAGATGTACGTGGTGAGCGCGGCGCCCTTGTTGCCGCGTTCCTCCTTCTCGACCTGGACGACCAGCTGCTGGCCTTCCTTCAGCAGCTCGCGGATGCCGGCCTTGTTGGGGTCGACGCCGGCCATGAAGTATTCGCGGGCGATTTCCTTGAGCGGCAGGAAGCCGTGGCGTTCGGCGCCATAGTCGACGAAGCAGGCTTCGAGGGACGGTTCGACCCGGGTGATGCGGGCCTTGTAGATGTTCGATTTCTTCTGTTCGCGCGACGGGATTTCGAGGTCGAGGTCGTACAGGGCCTGGCCATCGACGATGGCCACGCGCAACTCCTCACGCTGAGTTGCGTTGATCAACATGCGTTTCATTGTGGATTCCTTGAAGTCGCCTTTGCTGCGCGCGCCATCGGCGGCGCCTTCACGGGGCGGCCGGCCGGATGACGTGCCGCGCCTGGCGGCAGTCGCCGGGTCCGATCAATGGCCCCGGCTGGTGATGATTGGGATTGTCCGCGTCCCGAGTCCCCGCACCGTCATGCCGAAGGTGGGCAAACATCGACCCGAACGTTACGATGGCGAGGTACCGGCTGCTCCCGGTCAGGAATGGCAGGCGGAAGCCCTGTCCGCGCGGCGAACGGGTGCAGGATCGCCCATGCGGGGCCAGAGCCTGCTTGACGTTTTGGCATCCTATCATCACAAAAGGATTTTTTTCAATGGGGACGGCTACTTCGGCCAAGGACTTCAGCTCGGTGCGAACCGTCGAGGTGGGTCCCGAGCGCGATGGCCAGCGCGTGGACAACTGTCTGGCGGTGCTCCTGAAAGGGGTCCCGAAGACGCATATCTATCGGCTGCTGCGGACGGGCCAGGTGCGCGTGAACGGCAAGCGCGCCAAGCCCGATACGCGGCTCGCCGCGGGCGACCAGTTGCGGATTCCGCCGGTGCGGATCGCGGAACGCCCCGGGTCCGGCCCCCCCCCCGCGGCGATGCTGGACGAGATCCGCCGCGCCGTGATTTTCGAGGACAAGGATTTCCTGGCCATCGACAAGCCGGCGGGCATCGCCAGCCACGGCGGCAGCGGGATCAAATTCGGTGCGATCGAATTGCTGCGGGCGGCGCGGCCCACGGATCATCTGGAGTTGGCGCATCGCCTCGACCGCGATACCTCCGGCGTGCTGGTGTTCGCGCGGTCGCGGCGCGGACTGACTGGCGTGCAGGCGCTGATCCGCGCCGGCGAAACCAAGAAACAGTACCTGTGCCTGATGACCGGCAAGCTCGAGCGGGCGAAATTCGACGTCAACGCGCCGCTGCGGAAATCGGTGCTGTCGGGCGGCGAGCGGATGGTGCGGGTGGACGAGGACGGCAAGCCGGCGCTCACCTTCTTCCGCGAGATCGAGCGCTACCCGGACTGCAGCCTGGTCGAAGCCGCCCTCGCGACCGGCCGCACCCATCAGATTCGCGTACACGCCGCACACGCGGGGCATCCGCTGGCGGGCGATCCGAAGTACGGCGACCGCGAGGCCAACAAGCGCTTCGCCAAGCTCGGTCTGAAACGCACGTTCCTGCACGCGGCGCGTTTCGAATTCGAGCTGGGCGAGCGCGCGTACAGTTTCTCGGCGCCGCTTCCGGACGACCTGCGCGCGGTGCTGGATCGCCTGTAAAACCGGGGTCGGGGTGCACTTCCCCATGCGCCTGGAAAACCGGGGCCAGGGTGCACTTTCCGCTGGTCGGATAAGGTCACCTGCGATGTAGCTCATCGGAAAGTGCACCCTGGCCCCGGTTAGAATTACTTTTTGTGATCCGGGAACCCGCATGAAAATCACCCTCTTCGGTACCGGCTACGTCGGCCTCGTCACCGGCACCTGCCTCGCCGAAATGGGTAACCACGTGCTGTGCATGGACGTCGACGCGGACAAGATCGCCCGTCTCGAGCGCGGCGAGATCCCGATTTTCGAGCCCGGCCTGGAACCCTTGGTGCGGCGCAACCACGGGTCGGGGCGCCTCGCGTTCACCATCGACCCCAGGGCGGCCGTCGCGCACGGCGACGCGATTTTCATCGCGGTCGGCACGCCGCCCGACGAAGACGGCAGCGCCGACCTCAAGTATGTGCTCAGCGTGGCGCGCAGCATCGGCGAACACCTCGACCGTTACGCCGTGGTCGTGGACAAGTCCACGGTGCCGGTCGGCACCGCCGATCGCGTGCGCGCGGAGATCGCGGCGACCCTGAAGCGCCGCGGCGCGGATGTCGCCTTCGACGTCGTCTCCAATCCGGAGTTCCTGAAGGAGGGCGACGCGGTCAACGACTGCATGAAGCCCGACCGCATCATCGTGGGCGCGTCGTCGCCGCGCGCGGCCAATCTGATGAAGGCGTTGTACGCGCCGTTCAACCGCAACCACGAACGGATCGTGGTGATGGACGAGCGCTCGGCCGAGCTGACCAAGTACGCGGCCAACGCGATGCTGGCCACCAAGATCAGCTTCATGAACGAGATCGCCAACATCGCCGAGCGGGTGGGCGCCGACGTCGAGATGGTCCGCCACGGCATCGGCGCCGATCCACGCATCGGTTACCACTTCATCTACCCAGGCACCGGCTACGGCGGCTCGTGTTTTCCCAAGGACGTGCAGGCGCTGGAGCGCACGGCGCACCAGCACAAATACGATGCGCGCCTGCTGGGCGCGGTCGAGGCGGTCAACCGCGACCAGAAGCGCAAGCTGTTCGACCTGATCGTGCGGCACTTCGGTGGCGACCTGCATGGCAAGACCATCGCGCTGTGGGGTCTGGCGTTCAAGCCCAACACCGACGACATGCGCGAGGCGCCCAGCCGGGTGCTGATGGAAGCCTTGTGGCAGGCCGGCGCGCGGGTGCGCGCGTTCGACCCCCAGGCGCTCGGCGAGACGACGCGGATATATGGCGAGCGCACCGACCTGGAGTTGTGCGACGATCCCATGGCCGCGCTGGATGGTGCGGACGCGCTGGCACTGGTTACGGAATGGAAGGTGTTCCGCAGTCCCGATTTCGCGCGCATCAAGGCGACCTTGAAGACACCCGTGATCTTCGATGGCCGCAACCTGTACGATCCCGCCATGGTCGAGGCCGCCGGCCTCGCGTATTACGGCATCGGGCGCGGCCGCAGCGTGAACGTGCCGGGGACATGAACATGGCCAAGCCATCCGACGAGCGCCTGAACGACCTGGAGTTTCGCCTGACCTTCCTGGACGACGCGGTCGCCTCGCTGGGCGACAGCGAGGCGCAGCAGTCGCAGCGGCTGGTGAAGCTGGAAAGTGCGCTGACGGAATTGCGCAAGGAGCTTGCGGCATTGCGCACCAGCCTGTCCGGGGATGTCCGGGATGAACCGCCGCCGCCGCATTATTGAAATGGCTCACTCTCTCCAGTCCCGTTTCCGCCTCATGATTGCATCGCTCGAACAACACCCACTTCGTCATTCCGGGGCTGCCCGCAGCTTCATCGCGGGCAGCCCCGGAATGACGAGCCCTATTGACCCTACCTTCCGATAATGAGCGATTCCCTGCGCGACCAGTTGCTGAAGGCCGGGTTCAAGCCTTCACCATCGCCGAAACCGAAGCAGCACGTGCGTCACAAGCCGGAGCCGCGCAAACCTCGCGAACCGGCGGAGCCTGATCTTGCGCAGGCGTTCTCGCTGCGCGCCAAGGCCGAGCGTGCGGAGCGCGACGCCGTCGAGCGCGAAGCGCGCGAAAAGGCCGCGGCGAAAAAGGAACGCAGGCGCAAGCTGCAGGCGTTGCTGGTCGGAAAGGCGCTGAATCGCGAAGACGCCGAGCAGGTCCGCAACTTCGAATTCGCCGGCAAGATCCGTCGTGTGTACGTCACGCCCGAACAGTTGCAGGGGATCAACGCAGGTGAATCGGGCGTCGTGATGCACAATGGTCGCGCGTTGCTCGTGCTTCGCGAAGTAGCCCTGGGAGTCCAAGCCGTCGCGCCGGAAGCCGTGGCCTTGCTGGTCGATCCTTCGGCGCCGGCGGAAGACGACGGCGTGCCCGACGACCTGGTGTGGTGACGAGCGCGCGCCGGTGATTTTCATCGCCCTCGGCGTCGTCTGCAGCGTGGTGGTTTCGGTGCTGCTGAAGCTCGCGCCGCGCCACGGCGTCGATGTGCGCCAGGCCATCGCCGGCAACTACCTTGTGGCCGTGCTGTTCACCGCCGCGTGGCTCGATCCGCATCCGTCCTTGCTGGAACTGCCAGCCGCGCATCCGGCGTGGCGGGTGTTGATTGCGCTTGGCGTGCTGTTGCCCGCGATGTTCGTGGTGCTCGCGTATTCGGTACGACGGGTTGGCGTGGTGGTGACCGATGCGGCGCAGCGCCTGTCGCTGCTGTTGCCATTGCTGGCCGCGTTCACCCTGTTCGGGGAAACGTTCACCTGGCACAAGGGCGCGGGCATGGCCATCGGCCTGGTTGCGATCGGGTGCATCGTGTTGCGCAGGCGCGGCTCCGGTACGCGAGTGGCGGAGCCGGGCGGCTGGGGGTGGCCGCTGATCGTGTTCGCGGGCATGGGCGCGATCGACATCCTGTTCAAGCGCGTGGCGCAGATGACAGGCGTGCCCTTTGCGGACGTGTTGCTGGCGACCTTCGTACTGGCCTTCGTGTTGTCGATGCTCGTCATCGTCTGGCTGTACGCAAGCGGACGCGCGCACTGGCGCTGGTGCAACGCGGGCGGTGCGTTGCTGCTCGGCACTTTCAATTTCGGCAATATCCTGTTCTACGTGCAGGCGCATCGCCATCTCGCGAGCGATCCGGCCCTGGTGTTCTCCGCCATGAACATCGGCGTGATCGTGCTGGCCACGCTGGTCGGTACCTGGTGGCTGGGCGAACGCCTCGGGCGGCTCAACTGGGCAGGACTTGCACTGGCCGTGGCCGCTGTACTGATGCTGGCGACGGCCTGACGCGGGGAACGAACCCCGCGTCACTGTCCGGGCGCGGCATCCGCCGTGCCGGCGGATGCCGCGCCGATTCCGCGGGTTTACAGGCGTGTTGAAGTCGCCGTGCCGCACTGCTCGAGGATCACGCTGCCGTCGGGCGCGTAGGTCGTCACGTGCACGGGCCCGGAAACCGAATTGCCGTCGGCGCTCATTTGAAGATCGCGTTCCACGTGGCTCGTGCCTTGCAACTGGCCATTCACGAACCCGTAAAAGTGCAGGCTCACCGAATAGCGGTTCGTGCGTGGGTGGTAAGACCACGTGCCGAGGTCGTTGGTGCGCGAGTAGTTGTCGGCGCCCTGTGGTGGAAACCGCGGAATGGCGACGACCGTACCGCCCGCGTTGAAGATGATGGTGTTCTTGACCGTGTTATCCGGGCCCGGCGATCCACACACCCTCACATGAGCTTCGCTCTGATACGCGCCGACGATGCGATTGGCGAACCAGCCGAAGGTGGTTTGCGGATCCGCGGCTCCCTGGGCTGCGGTTACGCCGGCAACGGTCGTCACCGCCAGAACGGTCATGGCCAGTACTGTCTTCTGGATGTTCATGCTGATCTCCTCGTGTGCGTGTGGAAGGAATATCCGGACTGGGTCAGAAATCGAGTTCCGCGCCCAGCGACAGGGCTTCAGCGCTGGCCTGCCGGTCGTAGCTCAACAGCCAGTTCCAGTGCGCGCCGCCCGTGGCCAGGTTCATCTGCAGCCAGCCGGTATTGCGCCGGGGCGGCATGCCGTCCAGTGCGAAGGTGACATTCGGGGCGCCGGTGAACGCGGCGCGCGCGTCGTCGCGGGAATACGCGAGCCGTTGGTAACCAGTCGCGAGATTCAAGGTCGTCCAGCGGCCACCGCTGGCTTGCCATGTGGTTCCCAACCGCAGCCCCGCAATACCGTTGAAGCGCTGGTGCAACGAGGGTTGCGCGAGCAGTTCGAAGCCGGTGCTGCCTTGCTCGGTCATGCCCGCGCCACGCAACATCGCGTAACTCGCGGCTGCAAACGGCGTCAGCCGGATTTGGCCGGCGCGGAAATCGCGTCCCGCCTCGACGTAGGCGCGCATCAGGTCGAAACTTTGCCGAGCTCCTGCGGCCTGCCGCCGGATACCGAGATCGATCCGGCGGTTGAAGTCCAGCTGGTGGCGGCTGTAGCCGACGTCGCCGAACACGTACGTGCTGCCATCGCCGTTGTGCCGCACGTACACATCCCATTGCGGCGACTGGTCGCGCGCAGCGCCGCCGGAGCGATCGAAGCGCAGGCTGCCATCGCTCCAGCCGAAGCTGGAACCCAACAGCAGGCGATCGCCCAACCATTGGTCGAATCCCGCGCGTTGCCCGCTGAAGACACCGGCACCCGAGACCAGCATGGCGGATCGCGTGGACCATGATCCCGGCGCCGAACCGGGGCGCAGGTTGCCGATCCGGGCCATCAGCTCCGGCGCCGTCATCGCGGCCTGTTGCAGCAAGGCATCCGCGGCGGCGGCATAGCCGGAGCCGGAAATACTGTCGAGCGTGCGGACGGCCTGGCTGTAATCGCGAAGGCGCTGGATCGCTCCCACCGATGCGAGGAGCTGTCGCTGCGTCGCCGTGAGCGAATCGCCTCGAGTCGTTGCCCACTTGCCGGCATCGCCGAGGGCGGCATCGAAGCGGGCTGCGGACCCCAGAGTCAGCGGATCGACCTTGACTGCCGGTGCGGCGGACATCGCCTGCACCGCCGAGATGGTGGTGATGTCGAAGTACACGTCGTTGGCGAGGTAACGTGGAGCACCGGTGATGAACAGGCCCGGCGAGGTCCATTGCGCGAATTGCCCGAATACACCGCCGTCGGCGTGCAGCACCTGCAGACTCAAGGGTGCGCCGGGCAGGGGGTAGGGGCCGAAATCGTCGCTGTAGTGGACAAGCTGCAGCTTGCCATCGATGTCGGCGCGGCCGGTGACCGAAAGGAATCCGCCGGTCAGGTCTCCGTGCGCGCCATCCACGCCTATCACGGCGATCAGTGTGCTGTTCGGTGTCTGGCGCAAGTTGCCTTCGATGCGGGCAGGGACGGCATCTCCGTAAATGGACGAGCCCGGTTCAAGAACGCCGTCGTTGACCACGTCACCGACCACCTTGTCCCACACCAGCGTGTAGCCGTGGTTGTCCAGACTGCCTGTGATGGTGCCGAACGATTGCAAGGTCCCCGCCGCTTGCACGACGACGTTCGAATGCAGCGTGGCGTTTGACCACACCCTCAGGTTTCCGTCTTCGATGGTGGTGCCGCCGCCAAAACGGAAATCAACCGTCGGAGGGAGGTTGTCGTTGCTCGAGTGGCTGGCCAAGGTCAATTGGCTTGCGCCCCGTTTGATCAACGCGTGATCGCTTGAGCGTCCGCCCGTCATGTCCTGATTGCCGACACTGGATGGCACGTCCGCCACGCAGTCGGCGGTCACGGGTGACGGACACGGCTCGGCCGGCGCGCTGGACGGGGGCGGCGGCGGAACGGAGGCCGTGTCCACCCGCACCATGCCGTTGCTGCCGCCTCCACCACACGCGGTCAACACACACGTTGAAAGGGCAAGCAGCAGCTCGATTGGCAGCAATTTCTGGGTTGCCATGATGGTTCTCCCATCGCTCGGATGAATTGGCCCGACGGTTTGATCCCGGTGCGGGTTTTGCCGGTGGCACGAATGCTCATCCTTCCATTCGGCGGGAGTCCTGCTAAATTTCTGAAAAGTCCTGAATTCCTCTGAAGCGCGACGATGGACGGGGCGAGGCGCCAATACGAGTTTTCCGGCTTCAGGCTGGATGGCGTGTCGCGCGAACTGTTCGCGCCCGATCGCTCCCCCATCCCGCTGTCTTCCAAGGCGCTGGACGTGCTGCTGTACCTGATCGAGCAGCGCGGCAGGGTGGTGGACAAGAACGAATTGATCGCTGCCGTCTGGGCCGGAAGGGTCGTCGAGGAAAACAACCTTACCCAGGCGATTTCGGCGCTGCGCAAGGCGTTCGGCGTCGGCGCGGGCGAGCATCGCTACATCGTGACCGTGCCGGGGCGTGGCTATCGTTTTGTTGCCGAGTTGGCAACCGATAGGTTCCTGGAGCGTCGGCGTTCAACCGATGCCAGGCAGGCTGTGGCCGACGCGGCTTCCAACGTCACGCCCATCCGGGCGCACTCCCCGAAGGCGCTCGCGGTATTGCCGTTCCGGGCTTTGCCCACCGAGCCGCACGACGAGCTTTTCGAGTTGGGTCTCGCCGAAACGCTGATCACGCGGCTGAGCCATTCCCGGGAACTGCGCGTGAGTGCGCTGGCATCGTCGCATCATCTGGGGAGAGAAATCGCGGATCCGATCGAGGCCGGCCGGCGGCTCGGCGCGGCCTACGTCGTCGACGGTTCCGCGCAGCGGACCGCGGGCAACGTGAGACTCAACGTGCGCCTGCTTTCGGTCGACGATGGCGAGACCGCCTACGCCGGCACCTTCGATGTCGGCGCCGAACACGTGTTCACCCTGCAGGACCGGGTCTCCGAAGCCGTGGTTGGAGCGCTCGCGCTGAGGCCTATTGTCGTGCCCGAACGCGTCTGCAGCTCGTGCGACGGCGACGATCCGGCGGCTTACCGCGCCTACCTTCGAGGCTATTACCTGTTGCAGCGGCCCAGCGAAGCGAACCTCCAGGAAGCATTGAAGGCTTTCCGGCGCACCATCGACCTCGATACATCCTGCACCCGCGCCTATGCCGGCATGGCGCTGGCCTGGCGTGGCCTGGTGCATCTCGATCACGAACCGGATGAAATGTTTGAACTGGCCAAGGCGGCGGCGAAGCAGGCCCTGAAGCTCGATCCCGATTCGCCCGAAGCATTGACGGCGCAAGGCCGCATTCGCGAGCTGCATGACTGGGATTGGCCCGGCGCCGAGGCTTCACTGCGGCGTGCGATCGAGTTGAATCCCAGCCTGATGGAAGCCCATCTCGCCCTCGGACACCTGCTGGTCAGCCTGGGCCGGTTCGACGAGGGTCTGGACGAGGTGCGGCAAGCCCGCGCGCTGGATCCGCTGTCTCCGATGATCAATGCGCTGCTCGCCGGATTCCTCACCGCCGCCCGGCTGCCCGAGGCAGCCCTCAAGCAGGTGCAGCGGGCCCTGGAGCTGAGGCCTGATTTCTGGGTCGCCTTGCATGTGCGGGGCGGAATCGCGCTGGATCGGGGTGACATCAAGACCGCGCTCACCGATTTCCAGCGCGCGGTCGAAAATTCCAAACGCGCCAGCCAGATGCTGGCGCTGTACGCTATCGCCTTGGCCAGAAGGGGAGACGGGGCGTCAGTCAGGGCGGTTCTCGACGAGCTCCAGGCGCGCCGTGCCATTCGCTACGTGCCTGCCACCAGCTTTGCCGCGGTAGCCGTCGCGCTGGGCGACGTGAACATGGCGCTCGATGAGCTTGAGCGTGCCCATCGGGAACACGACATTCGCCTCATCTTCCTGAAAATCGATGCGCGCTGGAACCCGCTTCGTACGCTGCCGCGGTTCCGGGCGCTGGCACGGCGCATGGGGCTGGAGGGGGACAAGGGCTACAGTCGCCTTTGACCGAAATGCCGCAACCGCTGTTCACCTGGTTTGCGAGGACCGCATGCAGACATCGTCCGTCGCCGAAGACCTGATCCGCGATCTCCTCGAGGCGCAAATTGCCGCATGGAATGCAGGCGATGCCGAAGGTTGGTGCAAGGACTTCACCCATGATTCGGAGTTCGTCAACATCATTGGCGCGCGTTTCGAGAACCGGGACGCCAATGTGCGACGGCACGCGGAATTGTTCGCTACGATCTTCAAGGGAAGCCGGCTTGCCGTGCGCGAGATGAGGATCCGCATGCTCGGGGATTTCACGGCGTGCGCCGACCTTGTCCTCGACCTGACCGGATTCAGCCAGCTTCCGCCCGGCATCCGTCCCAGCATCGGCGACGACGTGCTCCGCACCCGGATGCACTACGTGCTGGTCCGTGACGGTGCGCACTGGCGCATCGTGTTTTCGCAGAACAACGCCGTGATGCCGCTGCCGTTGCCGGAATGACCGGGGACAAGTTCTTCCTTGCGGTGTTCAGGACTGTGCCGCAAGCGCCGGACTGAACCATCCCTGCTTCGGTGCGAAGCGTGCGCCGTGGGTGTGCGCCAGCGCTTCGAGTCGTTCGCGCAGCACGCCCGCGCCGGTCGCGCGGATGTACTGGATCGGGCCGCCGCGGAACGGGGCGAAACCGGTACCGAAAATCACGCCCGCATCGAGCAGGTCGGCATCCGCGACCACGCCGTCGTGCAGGCAGGCCACGGCTTCGTTGAGCATGGGCAGGATCAGGCGGTCTTCCAGATCGGCGGGTGCGAGATATCCGGCATCGACCTTGGGCTTCTCCGGCCTGCCGTCTTTCCAGGTGTAGAAACCCTGTCCATCCTTCTTGCCGCGCTGGCCGGTCTCGACCTTGTCGGCGATGCCGGTGGGCAACTCCAGTTTCAGGAACGGGCCGAGTTCGCGCGCCACCGACAACGCGACATCCAGGCCCACCGTGTCGATCAGTTCGATCGGCCCCATCGGCATGCCGAAACGTTTGCCGGCGCGGTCGATCACCGGATCGGCGATGCCCTCGCCGTGGCAGCGCACGGCTTCGAGCAGGTACGGCATCAGGATGCGGTTGACCAGGAACCCCGGCGTGCCGAGCACCGGCAGCGGAAGTTTGCCAATGGCCTTCACCCACGCCCACGCGCGTTTTTCGAGGGTGGGGTCCAGCGCATCGTGGCGCACGACCTCCACCAGCGGCATCTGCGCAACCGGGTTGAAGAAGTGCAGGCCGAGGAAGCGGCGTGGTTCGGCCAGCGCAGCGCGCAATTCGTCCAGCGGAATCGACGATGTATTGGTGGCGATCAGCGCGTCGCCGGGAAGTTTCGACTGGATTTCGCGGTACACCGCTGCCTTGGCTTCGGGGTTTTCGTAGATCGCCTCGATCGCGAGTTGCGCCGATGCGGCGCCCGCGCCGTCGACATCGGGTTCAAGGCGTTGCGCGGCTGCGGCGACGCGCTCCGGGGCCTTCAGTTTTTTCTCGAACAGCTTGCGCGCGCGCGCGATGGCAGGCTCCACGAACTTCCGCTCGCGATCCTGCAGGGTGACCTTGAATCCGCGCAACGCGCTCCACGCCGCGATGTCGCCGCCCATCACCCCGGCACCGATCACGTGCACGTGCCGGATGCCGTGCGCTGTATCGCCCGCGAGTCCGCGCATGCGTTCGCGCAGGAAGAAGATGCGGGTGAGGTTGTGCGCGGTAGGCGTGGCCGCGAGCTTCGCCACCGAGCGCGCTTCCAGCCTGAGCCGCTGCGCGATGTCGCCGCCGCCCCGCTGCCATACCTCGATGAGTGCAAATGGAGCAGGGTAGTGCTGCGGTGGTGCTTTCGCCGCGGCCTGCTTGCGCACAATCGGCGCAAGGACCTGCCGGACGGGCCAGCAATTCGTCCACCAAGCCATCACACGCTGCACGAACGGGCGCTTGATCGGGCGCAGTGCCAGCTTGCGCGCCTCGTCGAGCAACGCGTCGGGTGCGGCCAGACGATCGACCAGACCTTCCGCGCGCGCGCGCTCGGCTGATGCCGCGCGGCCGGTCAACATCATCGCCAGGGCCTTCGGCGCGCCGATCAGGCGTGGCAGCCGCGCCGTGCCCCCCCAGCCGGGATGGATGCCGAGTTGCACTTCGGGAAGTGCAATCCGCGTTTCCGGCGCGCGCGCGGCGATGCGTATCCGGCAGGCCAGCGCCAGTTCGGTGCCGCCGCCCATGCAGGTACCGTGGATCGCGGCCACGGTCGGCATCGGCAAGCGCGCGAGGCGCTCGAACACGCGCTGGCCATGTTCGATTTCCGCGCGCACCGTGCCGGCGCGCTCGTAGCCCTCGAATTCCTTGAGATCGGCGCCGACCGCGAATCCGGACGGCTTGCCTGAATGGATCACGACCGCGGCGGGCCGCTCGATGGCGATGCGCTCCAGCAGCGCATCCAGTTCGTCCAGCAACCCCCGCGACAGCGCATTCACGTTGCTGCCGGCGCGGTCCATCGTCAGCACCAGCACGCCGTCGGGCTGCAGCGAAGCTTGCCAGTGGCTGAATCGCAAACCGTCGAACACTTCTCGTTTCCACTGCCGACTCCTGAGCATCATCGACCGGGCGGAGACCCGGGTCAATGCCGGGAAGCCGCAATCGGACCACTGCATCGCGATGCCGGGCGCTGTGTCCGCCCGGCATTGCTCCGCGAGGTTTCGGGTCTTCGAAGGGAGCGGCATGAGCAACCTGTTCGGCAAGGCAGCCAGTCAACGCCGGCGGTACGGCAAGCAGGCAAAAGGATGAGTGGCGGCGGACGCCCGGTGCTGGTCGTTGCGTCGTCGCGCGAAGATCGCCGCCTGCTGTTCGATGCGCTGGACGGCCTGGACGCGGGCGAAATCCTGAGTGCGCGCAACACCATCCACGCGCATGCCCTGCTGGAGCGCTCGGTGCGGCCGGTGCTGGCGATCCTTGATTTCGAACACGCGCCCACTTCGTCGCAAGTGTTGTGCACGGAGCTCACGCACGTGCCGGTGATCGCGCTGCACGGCGCCCGCTTCGATGCACGCTACGCGGGCACGCAGCTGGCCGGGTGCGCGAACATCAAGGCGTGGCTGGCCGTGCCGGTCGACGCCAGCGAAGCCGCTGCGGGGGTTCGCAAGGTGCTGAGCGGCGCCGCGCCCGCCGCGCCATCGGCAACGCACAGCGATGCGGCGGCCTTCGAACCGCTCCGCAAGGGCGACCTTGGCAAGACACTGCGCACGCTTGCGCGGCTTCTGCAACCCGGCCGCGACCCGGCTGGAATCCCGGGCCTGGTGCAGCACGCGATGGATGCGCTGGGCATGGACCTCATGGTGGTCGCGGCGCGGGACGCGTCCGGTGAAATGCCGCAAACACTGGCCCGGGTCGACCGCCTGTTGCTGCCGGACGAACCCGACCTGCTCGCCGAACCGTTCGTGCAGCAAGCGCTCGACGGTCACGCATTCGTTTGCACGAGCGAGCCGGTGCCGGCCGCGGCGGCGGCGTTCGCGCGCGCCACGGGCCTGGTGCGCTGTGCGGCCTTGCCATTGTTCGATGCCCACCACCGGGTGCTGGGCGTCATGGCGTGTGCGGCGCGCCGGACGGGTGCGCCCGCCACGGTGCTCTTGCACCCGATGCTGGAGATCGTTGCCGCGCGTTTCGCGGCGTTGCTCGAATTGCGCGCCGAGCGCGGCCGCGGCCGTGACCGGGCGCTGCTGGACGGACTGACCGGCTTGCCGAACCGGGTGCTGTTCAACGACCGGCTCGAATCCACCTTGCACGACGCGCGCCGCACCGGCGAGGTGTTCGCGGTGTTGTTCATGGACCTGGACCGCTTCAAGGGCATCAACGATTCGCTGGGCCACGCCGTGGGCGACCAGGTGCTGCTGGCGGTGGCGGAACGCTTGCGCACGACAGTGCGCGCGTCGGATACGGTCGCGCGTTATGCCGGCGACGAATTCACGCTGATCCTGCGCCACGCCACCAGCCGCGCCGATGTCACCCGGGTCACGACCAAATTGCTTGCCGGCATGCAGGCGCCGTTGCTCCTCGGAAACGGCTCGGAATTGCATGTCACCGCATCGATCGGCGTCAGCATCTATCCAGGCGATGCGGCCGATGCCGAAGGCCTGCTCAAGCACGCCGATATGGCCATGTACAGCGCCAAGGGCGAGGGCCGCAACAACGTGCGGGCATTCGACAACGTGCCCGAGGAAGCGCACCGCCAGCATCTCGAGATGGAATCGCGCTTGCGTGTGGCCAAGGCCAACGGCGAATTGTGCGTGCATTACCAGCCGCAAATCAAGGTTGCGGGTGGCGCCATCGTCGCCATCGAGGCGCTGGTGCGCTGGAACCATCCAGTGCTCGGCATGCTGGGCCCGGCGTTCTTCATCCCGCTGGCCGAGGAGACCGGTCTGATCATCTCGATCGGCGAGTGGGTGCTGCGGCAGGCCTGCAACGACCTGGCAAGCTGGCGCAACGCCACCGGCCGGCCGTTGCGGCTGGCGGTCAACCTGTCGGCGTTGCAATGGATGCAGCCGAACCTGGCCGCGATGATCAAGGCGGCCTGCCGTGCTGCCGGACTGGAGCCGGCCGCGCTGGACCTGGAGATCCCGGAAGGCGTGCTCGCCAGCCCGCAGCCCGAGCTTGTCGCGACCGCGCAAGCCTTGCGCGCGATGGGCTGCCAGGTGGTGGTCGACGATGCCGGCGTCGCGCCGGTCGCGCCGGATCGAAAGACGCGGTTGTCGATCGACGCCATCAAGATCCACCACAGTTTCATCCACAACATCGGCAGCGATCCCGACGATGAAGCGGTGGTCGTCGCCATCCTCGAGGCTGCGCGCCGCGACGGCCTGCGCAGTATTGCCGGGGGTGTCGAGGCTTCGCGCCAGTTCGCCTTCCTGCGCAAGCATGGTTGCCAGGCGGCCCAGGGCTACTTGTTCTGCCGGCCGTTGCCGGCCCCCGCCCTGACCCGGTTGCTGCGCACGCGCCAGGTGCTGGTCCCGCGCAATGGCGAAGCTGCGCCGGCGGGGGCCGTCGGGACCGTGGAGGCCAGCGCCGGCGAGTGCAAGCCGAGCCAGCGTGAAGGCGACGATGGCGAGGCAGAATGACGTCGCATCCTGGACACCGGGCAGCCCTCGCGGGCTTGATCCTGCGGCCTGCCGGCCCAACCATTGTATGGAACAGCCATGGTTCAGGGAATGCGGGATGGTGAAGCCGGTTGAACTTTCGCGTGTGGAATCCGGTCAGACGGGAGTGCCTGTCGCCTCCGGCCCAGTAGGGAGTGCCGCCCGGATGGGCGATGTGGAAACCGATCGTGCCCTGGTCGCGCGCGTGCGCAAGGGCGACAACAAGGCGTTCGACCTGCTGGTCCGCAAGTACCAGCACAAGATCATCGGCCTGGTGTCGAGGTACGTGCACGACTGGAGCGAGTGCGAGGATGTGGCGCAGGAAGCCTTCATCCGCGCCTACCGCGCGATCGGTGCGTTCCGTGGAGACAGCGCTTTCTATACCTGGATGTACAAGATCGCCGTGAACACCGCCAAGAACCACCTGGTCGCCCAGGGTCGCCGCCCGCCCGCCGAGGACATCGACGCCGACACCGCGGTGCAGTTCGACGCCGGCACCCGCCTGCGCGACGAGGCTACCCCGGAACACGAACTGGCCCGCCACGAAATTGAACAAACCGTGTTTGCCACGGTCGAAAGGCTGCCGGAAGAATTGCGGGACGCGATCACCCTGCGCGAGGTCGATGGCCTGTCCTACGAGGAAATCGCCGAACGCATGGGTTGCCCGATCGGCACCGTGCGTTCGCGCATCTTCCGCGCCCGCGAGGCCATCGACGAAAAGCTGCGCCCGCTGTTGTCCAATGAAGATGCATGAGATTCCAGATTGTGCCGTGCGAGGTGACAGGTGATGGATCCGACCAGCCGTGAAGATCTTTCCGCCCTGATGGACGGAGAACTGGCCGCGGAGCCGACCCGCTTCCTGCTGCGGCGCCTCGGCCACGACCCCGAACTCGGCGCGACCTGGTCGCGCTGGCACCTGATCCGCGCCTGCCTGGCCTCCGATGCAGCGCGCATGACGGCGTCGCGCCACGACAACGATTTCGCCACCCGCATTGCCTCGGCGCTGCAGGCCGAAGCCGGGCCGCGGGCGCGGCAACGGCACTGGGCCCGCTACGTCGGCGGTGGCGCGATCGCCGCGGGCGTGGCCGTTGCCGCCCTGATGCTCAACGCCCCCGGCCTGCGTACGGACGCGCCGGCTGCGGTCGCTCAATCAACTCCCGCACCCGATTCCGTGGCCGTGACCCCGCTGGCTACCGCCGCGCCGGCCGCGAACTCGGTGGCTGCCCCCTCCTGGTTGCTGTCGCGCCAGCCCACGGTGCTGTCCGCGCAACCCGCTTCCGCCAACGTCATCTACGGCACCGGCCTGATGCAGCCCGATTATTTGCGTCGCGCCACCTACGCGCGCGACGCGGCGTTGCCGTACGCGCCGTTCCAGGCCGACCAGCCCACATTGCCGTTCTCGATCGTGCTGTTGCCCGAACCCCCGGCGTCCGGCGCCACCGTCGCACGGCACTGACGGCGTCCGTCCGCCATCCGGTTTTCCGCGCATGCGCCGCATCGCATCGCTTCCACCACGCGTGGGTGGGTGTGTTTGCGCGCGATGAATGCGAACAAGCAAATCCTGCATATCGATCCAATGAGGAGAACACCATGTTGAAACGGGCGAGGCGGGTGGCCGCCGTATTCGTGCTGCTGTGTTTTTCCGGTACGGGCGTGGCGCTGGCCGCCACCCCGACCGTTGCGCTGCCTGACTTCACGAGCATCGTCCAGAAGTACGGTCCGGCGGTGGTCAATGTCGAGGCGCATTACAACCATGCCAGCGAGATGGGCAACGACCAACCGGGCCAGCAGACCCAGGCGCCGCAGCTGCCGGAGATCTTCCGGCATTTCTTCGGCATGCCGTTCGGGCCGCAGCTCCGGCAACCGGATCGCGGCGGCGAGTCGCTGGGCTCGGGCTTCATCATCTCCTCCGAAGGCTACATCCTGACCAACAACCACGTGGTGGCGAACGCCGACTCGGTGAAGGTGCACCTGTCCGACCATCGGACCTATACCGCCAAGGTGGTCGGCACCGACAAGATCTACGACATCGCGTTGCTGAAGATCAGCGCATCGAACCTGCCGACCGTGCAGATCGGGGATTCCAACGACTTGAAGCCGGGGCAGTGGGTGGTGGCGATCGGATCGCCCTACGGCCTCGACCACTCGGTCAGCGCCGGCATCGTCAGCTACGTCGGCCGCAGCCTCGGCGGCAACGACCAGCCGGCCGTGCCGTTCATCCAGACCGACGTGCCGATCAACCGCGGCAATTCGGGCGGGCCGCTGTTCAACCTCGCCGGCCAGGTGGTCGGGATCAACTCGCAGATCTTCTCGACCGACGGTGGTGCGATGGGCCTGTCGTTCTCGATTCCGATCAATCTTGCGATGAACGCGGAGCGCCAACTCAGGACCGATGGCCACGTCAGCCGCGGCATGATCGGGGTCTCCATCCAGAACGTCAGCGCAGGGGTCGCCAAGACCTACCATTTGCCGAACCAGAACGGCGCCGTGGTCAGCGACGTGCAGCCGGATGGTCCAGCCGCCAAGGCGGGCCTCAAGCTTGGTGACGTCATCACCGCGTTCGATGGCCACGCGATCTACGAATCGTCCGACCTGCCGCCCGTGGTCGCGATGACCACGCCGGGTACCGTGGCGACGGTGAAGGTATTGCGCAACGGCAAGCCGATGACGGTCAAGGTCAAGGTCGGCGAAATGCCGCGCAATGGACTCAGCCCGCAGCTGTTCGCGAACGCGCCGGCTGCCACCGGTGGCAGCAGCTTGCTGGGCCTGACGGTGCAGGACATCACGTCCGGCATGCGCCAGCAACTTGGCTACGCCGGCAAGGGCGGAGTGGTGATCACCGACGTGCAGGGTCCGGCCGCCGACGCGGGCCTGTCGCCCGGAGACGTGGTGCTGCGCGTCGGCAACAAACCCGTGGACAGTGTGTCCGGGTTCCGTCGCGAGACGGCCAACGTCAAGGCCGGCAGCGTGGTGTTGTTGCTGGTGTCGCGCCAGGGCCAGAACCTCTTCATCACCATCAGCGTGCCGGAGAAATAGCCTCGCCCGCGCTGCCTGGCAGAACCATCGTGCGCAGGCGCGCTCCTACTGGAAGCTGTTCGTAGGAGCGCGCCTGCGCGCGACCGATTGTTGACGATGTGATCCACCCGCGCCGGGTATGATGTTTCGATGCAAACATCAACACGATGCCGCGTGACATGAAACTCTGGTCGATCGAAGGCAACACCCAGAAACTCGATGGTGGGGCGATGTTCGGCAATGCCCCCAAGGCGATGTGGTCGAAGTGGATCGCGGCCGACGGGGAGAACCGCATCCCGCTGGCCTGCCGCTGCCTGCTGGCGACCGGCCTGGATGGCCGCAACGTGTTGTTCGAGACCGGCATCGGCGCGTTCTTCGAACCGAAACTGCGCGAACGCTACGGCGTGGTCGAGGACCGCCACGTGTTGCTGGATTCATTGCACGAAGCAGGGCTGGACCAGGATGACATCGACGTCGTGGTGCTCTCGCACCTGCATTTCGACCACGTCGGGGGCCTGCTGGCGGCATGGGAGCCGGAGGCCCCGCTGCACCTGCTGTTTCCCAAGGCGAAGTACGTGGTGGGCGCGCTGCACTGGACGCGGGCCACGCATCCGCACCCGCGCGACCGCGCATCGTTCATACCCGGGGTGGCGGAGTTGCTGGAGCAGAGCGGTCGGCTGGAGAAAGTCGAGGGCGAGCATTCGCAGACCCTCGGCAAGGCGGTGCGCTTCCATTACTCGCAGGGCCACACCCCCGGGCTGATGCTGTCCGAGATCGTCGGGCCGCACGGCCAGGGCGGAATGGTGTACTGCGCCGACCTGATCCCCGGCACGCCGTGGGTGCACCTGCCGGTGACGATGGGCTACGACCGCGCGCCGGAAATGCTGATCGACGAGAAGCGCGGGTTCCTCGACGACAAGCTGCGGCGCGGCGTCAGGCTGTTCTTCACCCACGACCACGCGATCGCGTCTGCATCGCCACGGCGCGACGAGAACGGACGCTACGGGACGCGCGGCGCGCAGGCACACTTCTCGGGCATGGTCCTGTAGGCTCGCCGGGTGCAACAACGTCTTTCCCGGCTGTTCGACAATCCTTCGCGCAACGCCGCGCTGCTGGGCGCGGTGCTGCTGCTGCTGGGCCTGCTGTTGCTTGGCTTCACCGAACACACCGACCGCCTGCGCGCGATGGGCGAGGACGCCCTGGGCGGTTTTGTCCTGACCGGAAACGAGGCCGTGCCGGGGCCCGACGCCAGCGGGAAGCTGGTGTTGGCGGTGGGCGCCCCCGAGGTGGCATCGCCCGCGCATGACCCCCAGTTCGGCGTCACGGCCGATGCCCCGGCGCTGGTGCGCAAGGTCGAGATGTTCCAGTGGACCGAGACCAATTTTGGCGGGCGCAACTACGAGCTGAACTGGTTCGACCACCCGATCGATTCGTCCGCGTTCGGCGATCCGGCCAGCCATGCGAACCCGGGCGCGTTCCCCATCGGCGCGGCGCGCTTCGATTCGCCGGATGTGCAGGTCGGCGGGTTCAAGCTCGATCCGGCGCTGGTCGCGATGATTCCCGGCACCGAGCCTTTCAGGCCGGATCTCTCGCGCCTGCCTGCCAACATGGCGGCCACGTTCCAGGCGCACGACGGCACGCTCGTGTCCAGCGCCGATCCGGCGCATCCGCAAGTCGGCGACTTGCGGGTCAGCTGGCGGCAGGTCGATCCCCATGACCTCACCGTGTTCGCACGCGACCGCGACGGGACGCTCGTGCCTGCCCATGACCCGGCGGGCGATGCGATCGCGCAGGTGTTGCTGGGAAGGCTGTCGCTGGCCGACGCCTTGACCGACGCGCCGCAACCGCCGCGTTTCAAGTGGGCGCGGCGGGCGCTGGCGGTGCTGCTGGCCTGGGCGGGGGTCGCCATGCTGCTGCCCGGCGTGCGCCGGCGCGACCGCGTGCTGGCATTGGCGATCGCCAGCGTACCGTTGGCGTTGCTTGCCGCGGCGTGCTGGTTCAATGTCAGGATGCTGGCATTCGTGGTGCTGGTGGTCGTTGCGGTGCTGGCTGCAGTTACCGCGGCGTGGCGTTGGCGGGTGGGTCCCGGAACGAGGTGGTAGGGCATGTTGATCGCGGGCTTGTACGCGGGTCTCGGGGCGCTGCTGATCCTGGCATTGGCGGTCCGGGTGATGTGGCTGCGCAATGTGCATGGCGTGGGCCTGGGCAGCAACGGGCACGGGGACCTCGCGCGTGCGATCCGCGCGCACGCGAATGCGATCGAGTACCTGCCGGTGGCGTTGTTGCTGCTGGTGTTGCTCGCGTTCGAGCAGACCCGGCCGTGGTTGTTGCACGTATTCGGGATCGTGCTGATCGTGGCGCGCGTGTTGCACGCGATCGGCCTGTCCGGCTACGGCGGACGCTCGTTCGGACGCATGCTGGGCGCCGGGCTGACGGTGCTGGTGACGCTGGCGATGGCAGTGCTGCTGATCGTCCGTTACGCGCACGCGGCGTAGTCGACCCGCGTCAATCCCCGCCGTGCTCGAGGAACCACAGGCCCGCGAACAGCTTGGGGTCGATCGAATAGCCCTTGCCCGACATCGCGCGCAGCCAGGCGTCGGCCTCGCGGCGCGGGACTTCGTGCACGACGATATTTTCGGTGGCGTCGCCGCCGCCCGTACCGACCTTGCGCAGGTCCAGTGCGCGCACGAAGTGCATGATTTCCGTGCTCATGCCGGCCGAGGAGGGGCCCGAGTGCAACGGCACCACCCGCGCGCAGTCCCAGCCGGTTTCCTCGATCAGCTCGCGGCGTGCGGCGGTGGCCACGCTGTCGTCGTCCACGTGGCCGGCGTCGCCGATCAGGCCGGCCGGCATTTCGATGGTGGCTTGCCGGATCGGCACGCGGTACTGCTCGACGAACAGCACGCGCTCCGCGGGCGTGACCGCGACGATGATCACCGCGCCCTGCGGGTTGTTGCGTTCGACGAACTCCCAGCGGCCACGCCGTTTCAACGTCAGCCACTTGCCGGCGTGCAGCACCTCGACCGGCGCATCGCCGTCGCCCGGAAGGTGCCCGCCGCCGCTCACACCGCCGCCCCCGCCTGGAGCACCTGGCGCGCGCGGGTGCGGGTCAGCGGGCCGATCCGCAGGCGTTCGCACAGCGCCTCGAGCGCGGCGGGATCCGCGGTGCGCCGCAGCAGGCCATCGGGATCGCCGGGTACCGGCGCGTCCAGCGCGATGCGCGCCAGCCGTTGCGACAGCAGCGCCAGGTCGGCGTGCGCGCGCAGCTTTTCGGCCAGCGATTTCGCGCCGCGCAGGCGCAGGAACGGCACCTCGTCCACGCGCGCGAGCAGAGTTTCGAGTTCCCCGAAGTACGCGAGCAACGCGGCCGCGCCCTTGGCGCCGATGCCGGGCACGCCCGGGATGTTGTCGGTCGCATCGCCGGTCAGCGCGAGGTAATCCACGACCTGGCGGGCCTCGACCCCGAGCCGCGCCGGTACGCCGGCCGCACCCCAGCGCTGGCCGCGCGCGTAGTCCCATTGTTCGGTGTCGGGATCCAGCAGTTGCCCGAAATCCTTGTCGGCCGAGACGATCACGCTGCGCAAGCCGTGCCCGCGCATGGTCTCGAGCACGCTGCCGATCAAATCGTCGGCTTCGTACGCGGCGTCGGCGAGCACCGTGAAACCGAACGTGGCGGCCAGCTCGCGGCAGTACTCGAACTGGCGCTTCAACTCCGGCGGTGCGGGCTCGCGGTTGGCCTTGTAGGCAGGGTAGATCGCGTTGCGGAAGGAACTGGTGAGCGCGATGTCGAACGCGGCGACCGCGTGCGTGGCGCGCGTATGCTCGACGAAATCCAGCAGGAAGCGGGCGAAGCCGTGCACCGCGTTCACCGGCGCGCCATCCACATCGAAGAATGCGTCCGGCATCGAGTGCCAGGCGCGGAACACGTACATGCTGGCGTCGATCAGGTACAGGGTGGTGCCCGTGGTTGCCGCTGGCGCGTGTGCACTCATCCCTGCCAGTCGCCCAATACCTGCTCGACATCCGGGCGATTGCGCTCGGGTGGCTCGGTGCCGCGGCTGCCGATGTGGATGTAGCCGATTGCGCGCTCGTCGTCGGCGAGGCCGAGCAGGGCGGCGGCCGCGCGCTCGTAGCACGACCAGCCGGTCAACCATTGCGCCGCGAAGCCCGCCGCCTGCGCGGCCAGCAGCAGGTTGAAGCCCAGGCAGCCTGCCGAGAGCAATTGTTCCTGCGCCGGGATTTTCGGGTGCTCCGCGTCGATGCGTGCGACGACCGCCAACACCACCGGCGAATGCGCGAAGCGTCCGCGATCCTTGGCGAGCTTCACCGCGGGCACGCCGGGATCGACCCTGACGTGCAGGTCGGCGAGCGCCTGGCCGTAGCGCGCGCCGGCGTCGCCGGTGAACGCGATCAACCGCCATGGTGCCAGCTTGCCGTGGTCGGGCACGCGGATGGCGGTGGCGACGATTTCGCGCAGTTCGGCGGGGGTCGGACCGGGGGCCTGCAACTGCGCGGCCGGGACCGAACGGCGCGCGCGCAGGAATTCCAGGGCTTGCTGATTGCGCATCGCGGGAGTTTAGCAGCCGGGCGCTGCCGCTTTTGCGTTACGATGCCGGAACCAGCCGGGAGACAGCCATGCCGATCACGCTTGCCGCCTTGCGCGAAACCGCCGAGGGCGAACGCCGTGTTGCCGTGACGCCGGAGACGGCGAAGAAATACGCAACGCGTGGCGTGCGCGTGTTGCTGGAACGTGGTGCGGGCGAACGTGCCGGCTTTCCCGATGCGTCCTATGCGGACGTCGAATTCGCCGACGCGGGCGCGGTTGCCGCGCAGGCGGACGTGTTGCTGTGCGTGCAGCCGCCGGCGGACGAACGCACCGGGGGAATGCAGCAAGGCGCTGCGCTGGTCGGGCAGTTGCGCCCCCACGATGCGGCCGAACGCCTGGCGGGTTACGCACGTCGCAGGTTCACCGCGTTTTCGCTGGAACTGCTGCCGCGCACCACCCGCGCGCAGGCGATGGACGTGCTGTCCTCGCAGGCCGCGGTCGCCGGTTACCGTGCGATGCTGATCGCAGCCGAGGCCGCGCCCAAGTTCTTCCCGATGCTGACCACCGCGGCGGGCACCTTGCGCCCGTCGAAGGTGCTGGTGGTCGGTGCCGGCGTCGCGGGCCTGCAGGCGATCGCGACCGCGCGCCGGCTGGGTGCGATGGTGGAGGGTTTCGACGTACGCCCGGAGACGCGCGAGCAGATCGAATCGCTGGGGGCGAAGTTCCTCGATCTCGGGGTCAGCGCGGCCGGCGAAGGCGGTTATGCGCGCGAACTCACCGCCGAGGAGCGCGCGGCGCAACAGGCCAGGCTGGCCGAACACGTCAAGACGGTCGACGTGATCGTGACCACCGCCGCGGTGCCGGGGCGCCGTTCGCCGAAGATCATTCCGCTGGCGATGGTCGATGGCATGAAGGCCGGCGCGGTGATCGTCGACCTCGCCGCCGAGGGCGGCGGCAACTGCGAAGCCACGCAGCCAGGCGAGCGCGTCGAACGCAACGGCGTCACCATCATCGGGCCGTTGAACCTTCCCTCCGGCGCACCGCTGCACGCCTCGGAAATGTTCGCCCGCAACCTGATGCACTTCAGCGAACTGGTGGTGGGCGATGGCGAGTGGAATCCCGACTTCGACGACGAGCTGGTCGCGAAAAGCTGCATCGTGCGCGACGGCGAGGTGCTGTTCGGCAACAAGGCCTGAGCCGTACCGGCTGCGGGCGCCGGCCATGGCGCCACCGCAAGGTGCCGCTATGATGTCCCGGACTTGCGGGAGGAGAACATGATCACCGGCTTCCTGGCACTGTACATCTTCATGTTGGCGGCGTTCACCGGCTACGAGATCATCAGCCGGGTGCCGGTCATCCTGCATACGCCGCTGATGTCGGGCTCCAACTTCGTGCACGGCATCGTGCTGGTGGGCGCGATGGTGGCACTGGGGCACGCCCACGGCGCCATCGAGGTCACGATCGGGGTGATCGCGGTGTTGCTGGCGGCCGGCAATGTCGCGGGCGGCTACGTCGTCACCGAGCGGATGCTGGAGATGTTCAAGAGTTCGAAGCAGGAAAAAACCGCTAATAAGTGATGCACATTGCGCACAGGCCGAGGACAGGATGTCCGAGTCCCGGACGGCACATGGACGTGCGTTGATCCGGGACCCAATCCGGGGACATACGAATGACATTGCCGAGCTACATGCCCACCCTCGTCGGCGCGATCTATTTCATCGCGGCCGTGCTGTTCATCTGGGGCCTGAAACGCATGAGCTCGCCGCGTACCGCGCGCAACGGGATCGTGTGGGCGGGCGCCGGCATGGCGGCGGCGATCCTCGTGACGTTCTTCCTGCCCGGCATGCATAACCTCGACTGGATGATCGGTGCGATCGTCGTCGGGGTGGTGCTGTCGTGGATCGTCGGTCGGCGCGTGCCGATGACCGCGATGCCGCAGATGGTCGCGCTGTTCAACGGCATGGGTGGCGGCGCGGCGGCCGCGATCGGTGCGGTGGAGTTGATCAGGTTCAATGCCGCGTTGATGCTGGTTCCGGACACGTCTCCGATCCAGCCCGAGGCATGGGCGGGCGTGGCGTCGCGGCTGACGCCGGTGGAACTGGTGCTGGCTTTCGTGGGCGTCCTGATCGGCGCGGTCTCGTTCACCGGTTCGCTGGTCGCGTTCGCCAAGTTGCAGGGCTGGATGGACCGCCGCTTCGTGTTCCCGCTGCAGCGCTGGGTCAACCTCGCGATCTTCGTTGCCGCGGTGGTGTGCGGCGTGCTCGCGCTGGCCGCGGGCCTCGAAAGCCACGCGTTCGCGTGGGGGTTGCTGATCGGGTTCATCGCCTTGGCGCTGGTGTTCGGCATCGCGATGACGCTGCCGATCGGCGGCGCCGACATGCCGGTGGTGATTTCGATGTACAACGCCTTCACCGGCCTGGCCGTAGCGTTCGAGGGTTTCGTGCTGCAGAACGAGGCCATGATCATCGCCGGCATGGTGGTGGGCGCGGCCGGCACGCTGCTGACCCAGTTGATGGCGAAGGCCATGAACCGCTCGCTCGGCAATGTGCTGTTCGGCAACTTCGGCGCCGGCGGCGGCGCGGCGCAGCAGGAGATCTCGGGCGCACTGAAACCCATCGACGCCAACGACGCCGCGGTGATGATGGCCTACGCCGAACGCGTCGCGATTGTGCCGGGCTACGGGATGGCCGTGGCGCAGGCGCAGCACAAGGTCTGGGAATTCGCCAGGCTGCTGATCGAACGCGGCGTCAAGGTGACCTTCGCGATCCACCCGGTCGCGGGCCGCATGCCGGGCCACATGAACGTGCTGCTGGCCGAGGCCGGCGTGCCGTACGACCTGATCGCGGACATGGACGACATCAATCCGCAGTTCCCGAACATCGACGTGGCGCTGGTGATCGGCGCCAACGATGTCGTGAATCCGGTCGCGCGCACCGACAAGGGCTCGCCGATCTACGGCATGCCGATCCTCGACGTGTCGAAGGCGAAGAACGTGATCGTGATCAAGCGCGGCCGCGGCAAGGGCTTCGCCGGCATCGAGAACGCGCTGTTCTACGCCGACAACACCCGCATGCTGTACGGCGACGGCCAGGCCGCGGCGGGCGAACTGGTGGCAGGACTGAAGACACTGGATGCGTAATTTGTGCGATCGACCCCTGATCGCCGCCGCACCTTGCGAGCCGGTCGCCGGCACGTTTTGGCTCCAAGCACGCCATAACGGACATCCCTGTCCTGGCTTTTCGCAACAGCCGCTTTGCAGTCAGGAAGCGGCGGAGCAATGTGCCAACCAGGTTGCGACGATGGCGGCCAGCACGGCGGCGCCGGCGTAAACCAGGATGGATGACGCGCTCAGCCCGAGCTTGGCGACCTGCAGGAGCAGCCCGAAGCCGCCTGTCCGGAGCGCCTGGCCGAACGGGAAACCGGTTACCGCCGCGATCCGCGCCAGCGCCACCAGGCAGGTCGCGTAGAAGCCGGCGGACAGCACCGCGAGGGCGGCTACCGGCCATGCCCGGCGCGTCTGCAGGCAGCCACAAAGCTTCAGCACCAGCGTCAGCGGGACGGCCAGCAGCAGGACCAGCCAGCCCGGACGGATGCCGGACACGATCGCGGCGAACGCGGCGACCGCACCCGTGGCCGTCGTGCACATCAGCCAGCCGAATGCGGTGGTCAACGAGCCGAGCGCGCGCGCCAGGGTCATGTTCGGTGCGCGCGTCGGCGCAACGGGCAGGGGGCTTGCGGAATCGTCCACGCGGGCCATGTGCAAAATGGGTTTCCCGATGATAGACCAGCAGCGCGCACGGCGATACGGCGGTTCCCGGGGACTTGCACAGGGCACTCGTGACCTCCATCAATGAGCCAGGCATGCGCGTGTTGTTACCATCTCCGGTTGCACGCGCGCTTGCGCGCACCGTCAGCCCGGAAAATACATGCCCGGATTCAGTTCCAGCAGCGAGCCATTCACCCTGCAGCGCGATTGCCACGCGGTGCACGTCCCTTACGGCGACGTGGTCAACCTGCCGGCCGGACAAACCGGCTACATCACCCAGGCGCTGGGCGGCAGTTTCACGGTCTATGTCGAAGGCAGCCTGTTCCGGGTCGACGGCAAGGACGCCGACGCACTGGGCAAGCCGCCGCCGGAGCCGCTGAGCGTTCCCGAGAACGCCAGTGACGACGATGTCGAGCGCGTGGTGTGGGAGCAGTTGAAGACCTGCTTCGATCCCGAGATTCCGATCAACGTGGTTGATCTCGGGCTGGTCTACGACTTGAGCCTCGAACATCGCGACGATGGCCAGCGCAAGGTGTACGTCAAGCTCACGCTCACGGCGCCGGGTTGCGGCATGGGCGACATCCTGATCGAGGATGCGCGCACCAAGCTCGAGTTGATCCCGACCATCGCCGAAGCGCAGATCGACCTGGTGTTCGATCCGCCCTGGAATCAGACGATGATGTCGGACGAAGCCAAGCTGCAGACCGGCATGATGTGACGCGGGCCGTGCGCCGGGCTTCGGCCCGCGCGTGCGTGCGATCGCGCGGCGCGGGCACACTGGAAGTCGCCCGGGTGGCGCGGGTTGCGCCGCGGCAGATCCTGCCTCGATGCCGGGCATCCATGCCCCATCGGTGCGGGGCGCCGGCCGGCAGCCAGGACGATTCGCTGGAATCCCGGACCGGTCTTGGTGCATTGCAGCGTGACATTCCTTCCCGGGCGCCTCTAGGTTACATCGGCCTGCGCGGGTGAGGGCGCGCGCTGGTTGTCTTGAGAGCGTCGAGTTTGGTGCATCGTGCGTGCTCGTGCGGATGCCGCGCCGGCATGGCAAGGGGAGAATGGGCCGGACGGTTGATCCGTTCCGTATTGCACGCGGGTACCTGCAAACTCGATCCCATTTGTGCATGCCAGAGGAGACTTCGATGTCACACAAGTTGCATGTGAAGGGTTTGGTCGTGGGCATGGGCCTTGCCACTGCCACGCTGGCCTGCGCCGCGGCGCCTGCCGGCGACATGGTGGTGGCCCACGCCGCGGTGTTGCACAGCGGCGATACCTTGACGGGCCAGATGGCGCCCACCCAGCCGTTGCGAGTGTCGGTTGCGCTGCAATTGCGCAACGAAGCGCAACTGCAGGCATTCATCGCCAACCCGGACCATCCCAACCTCACGCCCGCCCAGTTCACCGCGCAATACGGGCCGAGCGAGGCCGACGCGAATGCCGTCGCGGCCTGGCTCATGCAGCACGGTTTCTCGCAAGTGTCGATCTCGCCCAACCGCCTGCTGGTCTCCGCGACCGCGCCGGCGGGCGCGGTGCAAGCGGCATTCCACACGGACATGGTGCGTGTCCGTACGCACGATGGCCGCAACGCCTTCGCCAATGCCAGCGATGCATCGCTGCCGGCTTCGCTGCGTGGCGTGGGCGGGGTGGTCGGACTGCAGACGGTGCATGTCCCGCACCTTTTCAGGGGCAAGCCCGGCAGCGGTGGTGGTGGCTCCATCATTGGCCACAACCCGATCCAGTTCCCGAGCATCTACGGCGGCACCGGCCTGCCGACCGCGGCCGGCGTGACCGTGGGCATCATCAGCAACGGTGATCTCGCCCAGACGCTGGCCGACCTCGACACCTTCACCTCGCAGAACGGCCTGGCGCCGGTGGCGACGCAAATCGTCAATACCGGTGGTACCGGCACGGACACCAGCGGCACGCCCGAATGGGATCTCGACAGCCAGGACATCGTCGGCATGGGCGGTGGCCAGGTCGGCAAGATCGTCTTCTACAACATTCCGACGCTGGCGAACTCGAGCATGGTGGACGATTTCAACACCGTGGTCACCGCCAACGCGGCCAAGGTCATCAACGTCTCGCTGGGCGAGTGCGAGACTTATGCCGAGCAGGATGGCTCCGCCGCGGCCGCCGACGCACTGTTCCAGCAAGCCGATGCGCAGGGGCAAACGTTCTCGGTGTCCACGGGCGATTCGGGTTCCAACGAATGCAGTGGCAGCCCGAAAGGCACCACGCCGAGCTGGCCGGCCAGTTCGCCGTACGTGGTGGCGGTGGGCGGCACCACGTTGAATGCGACCACCAGTACCTGGCAGGGCGAGACCGTGTGGTCCGACACCGGTGGCAGCGCCAGTACCTTCGAGCCGATCCCGAACTGGCAGGTCGGGGTGGGCCAGAACGCGGGCAGCCAGTACCGCGGCTTGCCTGACATTGCCTACGATGCCGATCCCAACAGCGGCGCCATCATCGTCGTCAACGGCAGCCCGGCGCAGTACGGCGGCACCAGCCTGTCGTCTCCACTGTTCGTCGGTTTCTGGGCGCGCATGATTGCGGCGAAGGGCACCGGCATCGGCTTTGCCGCGCCCAAGCTCTACCAGTTGCCGGCCTCGGCCTTCCACGACGTCACCTCCGGCAGCAACGGCGGTGAAAAAGCGGCGCCGGGCTGGGATTACACCACCGGGTTTGGCAGCATCATCATGAGCCAGGCGGCCGCGTCGCTCTGACCGAACGTACGGTTGCGATTCGAGCCCGGCGCAGGCCGGGCTCTTTTTTGCACGGAACGCGTGGCCTGCCGCTACGCCAGTTGCTCGAAGCGGTTGGCTGCACGATTCTTGCGTACGTGCGCCGGATCCCAGATGCGGCCGTTCATCGCGATCCACACGCCGTCGCCGAGGCTTTGCACCGCACCGACCGCGCAACCGATGTTGAACACCGCATCCGAGCCCTGGAAGCGGGCCGGGTTCAGCGCGCCGGTCAACACGATGGTCCTGCCGGCCAGGCCCGCGAGCGCACGTGCGGTCTCGACCATGGTGTCGGTGCCGTGGGTGATCAGGACGTGGCGGTGGGGTTGCCGTTCGATCGCGGCCCGGATCGCGGCGCGGTCGGCGTCGGTCATCTCCAGGCTGTCCTTGCGCAGCACCGGGACCACCTCGAATTCGAACGCGACCCCCAACTGGGCGAGGATCGCGCCGATTTGCGGCGCGCCCACCTGGTAATCGGACTTGGCGTCGAAGTAGACCTTGTCGATGGTGCCGCCGGTGGTGATCACGGTCAGGTGCTGCATCGCGGCGGATCCTCGCGGGCGGATGATCGTGGAATTATCGTGAAACCGGGGTCAGCGTGCACTTTCGGGCGCTGGTGGCCCGAGGCATGCTGGCGCGTGTACGAAAGTACACCCTGACCCCTGCTTCCGCCGGGCTGGCGGCGCGCGCGGGCATGCGCTGGCGCCCGAGCCGTGGCATAATCCGACGTCTTTTGGGCAGACAAGCCGCTCCGCGGCCGCCCACCAACCGAGAGCCCCACATGTTGCCAACGCTTTTTGCCGCAGTCGCGGCGCCGGCCGCGCAGTCGGCGGAACCGAACCCGATCTACACGTACGGGTTCCTGATCCTGCTGTTCGTCGTCTTCTATTTCCTGCTGATCCGTCCGCAGCAGAAGCGCGCCAAGGAACAGCGCAAGATGATTTCCGAACTGGCCAAGGGCGACGAAGTGATCGCCGCCGGCATCCTGGGACGCGTGGAAAACGTCGGCGAGCACTTCCTTACGCTCGAAATTGCCGACAACGTCCACGTCCGGGTGCAGAAGGGCGCCGTTTCGACGGTACTGCCCAAGGGCACGATCAAGTCAGCCTGAGGCCTTCGGGCCCGCCACTTCCGCGCACAACGGTTTCCTCCCGTCCCCATGAGTGACTTTCCCCGCTGGAAATACTGGCTGGTCGGCATCGCGATGGTGCTCGGCCTGCTGTACGCCGCGCCCAATGCGTTCCGCCCGCAACCCGCCGTGCAGATCGTGGCCAACCGCGATGCCAAGATCGACGCTGCGCTGCAGAAGCAGGTTGCGGCCGACCTGAACAAGGCCGACATTCCGTTCGAGAACATCTCGATCGAGAAGGGCCACATGCTGGTGCGCTTCGCCAACACGGAGGTGCAGCTGCGCGGCTCCGACTCCCTGCGCATCGCGCTCGGCGACGATTACACGGTGGCGCTCAACCTCGCCACCACGGTGCCGCCGTGGCTGCAAGCGATCGGCGGGCGCGCGATGCCGCTCGGTCTCGACCTGCAGGGCGGCGTACACTTCCTGATGGCGGTGGACCAGGACGCGGTACTGCAGAAGCAGCAGCAGCGCTACCTCGACGACATCCGCTCGATCATGCGCGAGAAGCAGATCCCCTACGACGTGGTGTCGCTGAGCGGCAATGGCGTGCAGGCCGTGTTCAAGTCCGCGGACGATCGCGACAAGGCGATGGACGCGATCAATACGGACAACACGGACCTGACCCTGACCGCAGACCGAACGCCCGGTGGCGGTTATGCGCTGGTTGCGGTGATCAAGCCGGATGTGCTGCAAAAGCTGGCCCAGACCACCATCACCCAGAACGTCACCACCTTGCGCAACCGCGTCAACGCGCTGGGCGTGTCCGAACCCCTGATCCAGCAGCAGGGCCAGACCCGCATCGTGGTGGAACTGCCGGGCGTGCAGGACACCGCCGAGGCCAAGCGCGTGCTGGGCGCGACCGCAACGCTGGAGTACCACGCCAACGACGAGAACGTGAACCCGGCCGAGGCCGCGCGTACCGGCAATGTCCCGCCCGACGACCGCCTGTATTACATGAAGGATGGCACCCCGGTGGTGCTGAAGAAGCGCGTGATCGTCAGCGGCGACGAACTGGTGGATGCCTCCGCCGGTTACGACCAGCGGACCGGCATGCCGGACGTGAGCGTGACGCTCAATTCCGCCGGCGCCCGCAAGATGCTGGATTTCACCACCCAGAACGTCGGCAAGCGGATGGGCGTGGTCTACATCGAACGCACGCCGGTGGTGAAGATCGTGGATGGCAAGGAGGTCCACACTTCCAAGACCACCGAGACCGTCCTGAACAATGCCGTGATCCAGGGCGTGTTCGGCAAGAAGTTCCAGACCACGGGCCTCAGCCAGCAGGAGGCCCAGACGCTGTCGCTGATGCTGCGTTCGGGCTCGCTGGCGGCGCCCATGGACATCGTCCAGCAGAGCGTGATCGGCCCCAGCCTCGGCCAGGACAACATCCACAAGGGCGAACGCGCGGTGGTCCTGGGGCTGGCGCTGGTGCTGCTTGCGGCGGCGATCTATTACCGATTGTTCGGGATCGTCGCGGACATCGCGCTGGTGTTCAACCTGCTGATCCTGGTTGCGGTGATGTCGGCGATCGGCGTGACCCTGACGATGCCCGGCATCGCCGGCATCGTGTTGACGCTGGGCATGGCGATCGATGCCAACGTGCTGATCTGCGAGCGCATCCGCGAGGAGTTGCGCAACGGTTCGACGCCGCTTGCGTCGATCCGCGCGGGCTATGAAAAGGCATGGTCGGTGATCCTGGACGCCAACGTCACCCACCTGCTGGCGGCGCTGGCGCTGATCGTGGTCGGGACGGGCGCGATCCGCGGCTTCGGCGTCACGCTTTTCATCGGCATTTCGACCTCGCTGTTCACCTCGGTGACCATGACCCATGCGATCACCGCGTTGATCCACGGCCGCCGCAAGAAACTCAGGACGCTTTGGGTGTGACACGGGCATTTCCCTCGCCCTGCGGTAGAGGGGTTCAATCGGGATACGACGAACATCCATGGAAATCTTCCACCACGACCTCAACATCGACTTCCTCGGCATGCGCAAGGTCAGCATCGTCATCTCGACGATCCTGATCCTCGTGTCGGTGTGGGCCATCACCGTGAAAGGCCTGAACTACGGCCTCGATTTCACCGGCGGCATCCTGCTGCGGGTCAACTACGAGCAGCCCGTCGACGTGGGCGACGTGCGCGGCGCGCTGGACAGGGCCGGATTCGACCATGCGGTGGTGCAGAGCATCGGCGGCACCCGCGACATCTCGATCCGCCTGCAGCCGCCCAAGGCCAAGGGTGCGAACGAAAGCCCGGACAAGCTGGCGGAGGGAGCGTCCAGGCAGGTGTTGGCGGCCCTGGCGGTGGGGCATCCGGGGGTGAAACTGTCCCAGCCCCCCACCTTCGTGGGGCCCGAGGTGGGCCAGGAACTGAAGACCAGCGGCATTTACGCGGTGATCCTGGTCATCATCGGCATCATGCTGTACCTGGGCATGCGTTTCGAGAAACGCTTCGCGGTCGCCGCGGTCGCCAGCGAAATCCACGACACGGTGATCACCGTGGGCATCATCGCGCTGGTGCAGCGCGAATTCGACATGACCGTGCTGGCCTCGGTGCTCGCGGTGGTCGGCTACTCGATCAACGACAAGGTGGTGGTCTTCGACCGCGTGCGCGAGCTGTTCCGCCTGACCCGCAAGGCGGAGACCCCGCAGATCCTCAATCGCGCGATCAACAACACCCTGTCGCGCACCATCATCACCTCGACCTTCACCGCGATCACCATGGCTTGCCTGTTCTGGCTCGGCGGCAAGGCGGTGCATGGTTTCGCGATCACCATGCTGATCGGCATCCTGGTCGGCACGCTGTCGTCGATCTTCTTCGCCAGCCCGATCCTGCTGTGGCTGGGTGTCTCGAAGAAGGACCTGATGCCGGTGACGAGGGAAAACCCGGAGCTGGCGCGGCGGCCGTAAGCGGCGCTGCCCACTCCTGCATTCGCGAGGTCGTTGCGACCGGGACGCTGCAGCTCAACGCAACGTGAGGAAATCCGGGCTGACGGCCATGCGGACGGCATCGAGCCGCGCGCGCGAGCGGACCAGCGCGGCCAGCAGCGCCGCACGCATGGCCTCCGCCGCCGTGATTTCATCTTCCCGCACCGAACTGTTGATCGACGCCAGCGCGCGCAACCGTTGTACGCGCGCATCCAGCACCTGGCGCGCCGCAGCCACGGCCGTGCCGGTGATGTCGTGGGTGCGCTCGCTGGCCAGGGTGGCCGCATGCTCCAGCATCGGCGGCACCAGCTGCGACAGGTAGCGACGATAGCGTGACAGGTCGGGCGTGCGTTCGCGGGCACGCGCGAGCGACGCGGGCGATGGCGCGTAGTCGCGCGACGCCAGGCGTGAATCCACGCACACGGTGAGCGGGCTGGGCGGCAGGAAACGCGCCGCATCCAGCTTGAGGTCGGCGACGCATTCGACGACGTACGACGCTTCCAGCAATACGCTGCGCGGTGGCAAGGCGTCATCGACCAGGAAAGCCGCGTTGCCCAGCTCGCCGGACAGCAACAGGTCGAATGCACCCGCGACCAGCGGATGGTCCATCCGCAGCAGGTCCAGTTCCTCGCGGGCCAGCGCCAGCGGGCGGTCGAAGGTGACGCGGCGCGGTCCGTCCGTGAAACCGGCCAGGGCGTCGGTGGAAAGGAATTCCGGGTCCAGCAGGGTGCTGCCGTCGCCGAGGTCCTCGACGTGCACGCCGAAAGGTTCGAAGCATTGCTGGATCAGGGCATGGGTTGGCATGTCGGCGTCGGCGGCCCGTACCGCCGCGAGCAAGGCCGTGCCGCCAGCGTGCCGCGCCGCGAGTTCCAGCAGGCGGTCGCGGCCCGCGCGGATGGACTCGGAAAGTTCCGCATGGGCCCTGGCCGTGGCGCCCACGAGATCGTCCAGCTCCGGGTCGTCGGATTCGCCATTTTCGGCATGGGCGCGCGCGATGCGCACGATGTCCGGTCCGAAGCGTCGCAGCAGTTCGCGGCCGTCCGCCGGGCACGTGCGCAACACGCCCGTGCCATCGGCGTGCCAGCGCAGCAGCGCCTCCTGTGCGCTGCCGGGCGGCGCCGTCACGTGCAGGATGACCGGATGGCGTTGGCCGATGCGGTCGAGGCGGCCGATCCGCTGCTCCAGCAGGTCGGGGTCGAGCGGCAGGTCCCATAGCACGAGACGGTGCGCGAACTGGAAGTTGCGGCCTTCCGAGCCGATCTCCGAACACAGCAACAGGCGTGCGCCGTCGGCCTGCGCGAACCAGGCTGCGGCGCGGTCGCGCTGCAGCAGCGTCAGGTCCTCGTGGAAGCATGCGACCGCGGCGCCGGTGCGCGTGCGCAGCGCGGCTTCGATGGCTTCGACCTTGGCGCGCGTCGTCGCGATCAGCAGGAATTTGTCGTCCGGATGCGTGCCGAGCAACCGCACCAGCCAGGCGGTGCGCGGGTCGACGGTGTAATCGAGCGTGATCGGCGCTGCCGCGCCGCCGCGCACGTCGGTGTCGAACTCGGCGAGCAATTTTCGTGCGGCCACGGGATCCGGCGGCGCGGGGTCGGGGTCGGCTGCGAGCGTGCGTCCGGCGAAGCCGCCGACGGCGTCGCGGCGGTTGCGGTACATCACCCGGCCGGTGCCGTGGCGGTCGATCAACGCGGACAGCAGGGCCGTGGCGCTGGCCGGGTAGGCATCGACGAGCGCGTGCAAGGCCGCATCGTGCGGAAAGCGCGTGCACAGCGCCGCCTGGTCCCCGTCGTCCAGCGCTGCGCCGGCGGCGATGCGTTCGGCGATCGGCGACAGCCCCATGTAGCCTTCGGCATCGGCCAGGTAGCGATCGAGGTCGTCGAAACGCGCGGGGTCGAGCAGGCGCAGACGGGCGAAGTGCGCGCGGCGGCCAAGCTGTTCCGGGGTGGCCGTCAGCAGCACGACGCTGGGGGCAGTGCGGACCAGTGCTTCGACTGCGCGGTAGCCGGGGCTTGCGGCTTCCGGGGTCCATTCGAGGTGGTGGGCCTCGTCGACCACCAGCATGTCCCAGCCGGCCTGGACGGCTTGCGCGAGTCGTTGCGGGGAACCCGCCAGCCAGGCCAGCGAAGCAATGGCCAGTTGTTCGTCCTCGAATGGATTGTGCGCCGGATCGGCCGCCGCGATCGCCGTGCAACGCTCTTCGTCGAGCAAGGCGAAGGCGAGCTGGAAGCGCCGCCGCATTTCGACGAACCATTGCACCTGCAGCGCGTCCGGCAGCACGATCAGCACGCGCGCGGCGCGGCCCGTCGCCAGCATCCGCCCGACCAGCATCCCGGCCTCGATGGTCTTGCCCAGTCCGGCCTCGTCGGCCAGCAGCGCGCGCGGGTGCTGGCGCTCCATGCACGCCGCGACCACGCCGAGCTGGTGCGGCAGCCAATCGACCCGCGCGGACAGGATGCCCCACGCGTCGGAACGGCGGGCCGCGGCGCGCGCGTGCAGCGCCTGCTTGCGCAACTCGTAATGGTGCGGCCTGTCGACCCGCGCCGAGATCAGGCGGGCATCGGCCTGCGAGAGCGACTGCTCGTCGTCGAGCTGCCCTTCGGCGAGCTCGCGTTTTTCGCCCGAATACACCAGCAGGCCTTCGCGCAGGTCGATGCGCTCGATCACGAGGGCAACACCGTGCCCCGTTACACGCTGCCCGACGCGGAACGCGGCGCGCGCGAGCGGCGCGCCATTCGCCGCGTAATGGCGCACCACGCCCGACTTCGCGAACAGCACCTGCAGGGCGCGTTCGTCGCAGCGCAGGATCGTGCCGAGGCCGAGCTCGGGTTCCGCTTCGGAGATCCAGCGCTGCCCGGGTATGTAGTCCATTGCGGCTTCCGTCTCTGGAGAGCCGTGTATTATCGCGCGCCACGCGCATGCGTGCGCTCCCACGCCGTGGATGGTCCGTCCTGGGCTCCGCTTGACTTCGTGGCAAGCGGGCTGTTTTGTTTCCGCGCGAGAACACGCCGTGCGCGCGACCGGTTTGCACGGGTGCGGCCGCCAATACGGCCGGCTCCCGCAACGGTGCGCAGTCTGCTTCGTCACCGGCCTTCCACGGTCTGTTCCTGCAGTTCCGGAAAGCCTGTCAGGTCTCCGACCACTGCCTGAGCAGGTTGTGGTACACCCCGGTGAGTTGCCTGACCGCGGCGGTATCCGCGCCGTTACCCGCCAGCCGGCGGATCGAGGCATCGAGCTGCAGCAGGGTGCGCCGCTGGGCTTCGCCGCGCACCAGGCTCTGGATCCAGAAAAACGACGCGACCCGCGCACCGCGCGTCACGGGTTCGACCCGGTGCAGGCTCGAAGCGGGGTACACGATCGCATCGCCCGCGGGCAACTTGACCTCGTGCTCGCCGTAGGTGTCCTCCACCACCAGCTCGCCGCCATCGTAGGCATCGGGTTCGGCGAGGAACAGCGTGCAGGCGATGTCGCTGCGCAACTGCGAGCCATCGGCCAGCGCCATCACCGCGCCGTCGACGTGCGCGCCATAGCCGCCACCATCCGCATACCGGTTGAAACGCGGCGGCAGGATCTTCACGGGCAGCGTGGCTGCGTGGAACACGGGGTGTCGCGCGCAGGCCGCGAGCACCGCGCGCCCCAGCTCCGCGCGCAACGGTGATGCGTCGGGCAGCTGCAGATTGCGTTTCACCTGCGCGCCCTGCGTCCCCACGGTCGCGCGACCGTCGATCCACTCCACGCCATCGAGCTTGGCGCGGATGTCCGCGACCGCGCTGGCGTCCAGCAGTTTTTCGATGTGCAGCAGCATGCAGTGCGGCCCCCCGGTCAGAAGCGCAGGTTGAGGGTCAGCAACGCCGAACGCGGCGTGCCGGGAGTGTAGCGATAGCCGCTTTTGTTGATCGCGGCGACGTAGGCCTCGTCGAACAGGTTGTAGAGATTCAATTGCAGCGTGGCGTGCCGGTTGATCCGGTAGCTGGCCATGGCATCGAAAACCCGGTACGCCTCGGTGGAGGCGGGCGTACCCACCGCGCCGTCCTGGCCGCGCTCCATCCTGCCCGAGTAGCGCGCGCCCGCGCCGACCAGGAAGCCGCGCGGCAGGCGCCAGGTGCTCCACGCGGTGAACGCACTTTTCGGCGTGTAGGGCAGGTCGGCAGAACCGTTTTCGGCGACGGCCTGGCCGCGCGTGACCTTGGCTTCCATGAGCGTGTAGCCGGCGCTGAGCGCCCAGTTCGGCGTGAGCTGCCCGACCGCGCCGAGCTCGATGCCCTGCACGCGCTGGCGCCCGACCTGGTAGTACTGCAGGTCCACCGGATCCTGGGTCACGAGGTTGCCGACCACGGTGCGGTACAGCGCGGCGGTCACGCGCAACCGACTTTCCGCCACGTCCCATTTGGTGCCGACTTCGATGGTGCGCGCCTTCTGCGGGTCGAAGCCGGGGTTGTCGGCGCTGCGGGCGGATGAACTGAATTCCAGGCTGTTGCCGCCCGGAGGTTCGGCCGAGGTCGCGAAGTTCGCGTACACGCTGCCGCGCTCGACCGGCTTGTATACGATGCCGAGTTTATAGCCGTGAAGATTGCCGCCTTTGTCTGCGATGACCGCCGTCAGCGGCGTTGCGGTCGGGGCGCCGTCGCAGGCCGGCGCCCGGCGCGAGGATTCGCACGGCTCGACGCTGCGGAAGTCGGTGTCATAGTGGTCGATGCGCGCGCCGGCGGTGACCAGCCAGTGTTCGCCGAAATGCAGTGTGTCGAACGCATAGGCCGCCGCGGTATCGGTGCGACCGCGACTCCAGGCGCCGGTGTTGCCGATCACCAGGCCGCTGGCGGCGCGCGGGTCGGGGTCATAGAGGTTGGCAGGCGTCCACGCGCTGTCGTCGAGCGCACCGGTACCGCCGGTGGCGATCTCCTCGCGGGCAAGTTCGATCCCCACGCTGAGGTCGTGGCGCACGGTGCCGGTGCCGAAGCTGGCCGTGAGGTTGGTCTGGTTGGTGAGGATGCGGTTGGTCTGGTCCTTGAACGTGGGCAGGCTGCGCGCGATGGTCCAGGTGGATGGATCCGCCGGATCGGGCGTCACCAGGCTGGCGCCGTCGCCCCTGAACGAGGTCAACAGATAATCTTCGTGCGTGCGGCCCCAGCGGAAGGTGTCGTGCAGGGCGACGGCACCGCTGAACTCGTGCCGTACGATCACGGTGAACATGTCGGCCTTGACCCGATCATGGTCTGCATCGGTACCGTAGAAATTCGAGGCGTCCACCGCGGGCGCTGCGCCCAGGAATGGGCGCATGGGGTCGGGGCTGCTGTAACCGGGCAGGCCGATGGTGGGCACACCCCCGTCGGGCACGTTGTTCTGGCTGACGTGCAGGATGTCCAGGTACATGCGGGTCGGGGTGCCCAGTCCGAAAGCCAGCGACGGCGCCACGCCCCAGCGGTTGCTGCGCACGGCGTCGCGGCCGGGCACCCCGCTGTCCTGGCCCATCACGTTGAGGCGGAATGCGCTGTGCGTGCCCAGTGCATCGTTCCAGTCCGCGGTGATGCGCTGGTGGCCGCCACTGCCATAGCCCAGGGTGGCGGATGCCTGGTCGCCCAGGTTCGGCTGTTTGCTGACCATGTTGATCGCGCCGGTCGGCGCAGTGCGGCCGTATCCGGTGCCGTCCGGGCCCTTGGTGACCTCCACCTGTTCCACATTGGACACGTCGCGTGATATCGAACCCAGGTCGCGCACGCCATCCACGAAAATGCTGCCCGAGGTATCGAACCCCCGCATGTAGATGGCGTCGCCGGTCGAGGTGCTGCCGTTCTCGCCGACGTAAAACGTGCCGACGCCGGGACTGTTGCGCAGCGCCTCGGAAAGGGTGGTCGCGCCCTGTTGTGCGATGACCTGCCTGTCGATGACCTGGATGGTTTGTGGCGTGTCCAGGATCGGCTGGCTGAACTTGGGTGACTCGACCCGATCGACCTTGTATGCGCTGCGGGTGGCGGTGACGTTGATGGTCGGCAGTTGCGTCGGCGCCTTCGCGCCCGCGCCAGCGGCCGTGTCGGCGGCGTCGGCGTTGGCGGCGAGTGCCGGCAAACCAAGCGCGATCCCGGCCATCAGCGTGGACAACTGGAAGGCGCGGCCGGGGTTGCAGGATGATTGGTGCTTGCGGTGCCGGATGACGGACATCGGGATTCCTTGGGCGAGCGGGGGTGGAAGCGAAAAGGTGTCCCTGGCGGCACGCGCCCGTGCTTCCGGCCCGGGTGTTTTTCGGCGCTGCACGGAGTGCATCGGGTGCATTGCGGATGCTAAATCAAATGCGAACGATTCGCAATAACGATTGATGACAAAATCCACGTCTCGGGTGCGCGTACGCAGCGCCGGCCCGATGCCGCACGCGGCGGGGCCCGCGGGAGAACAAAAAAAGACGCCGCAGCGAGTGCGGCGTCGGAGGATCAAACGGATGTTCCGCAATCGGCACCGCAGCGGTCCCGGGGACGCGCGGCGGTGCCGGGTGGTGCGTGTTACCAGATCTTCACCAGCTTGTCGCCGGTGTGCGCCATCTTGTCACCGGGCTTGCACTGGAACGCCTGTGCGAACTGCGGCATGTTCGTGGCGGACGCGAAGGCGCGGATCTGGGCCGGTGCGTGCGGATCGATGTTCAACAGAAGCTCGGCAGTCTTCTCGCGGGAGGTGCCTTCCCATACGCGCGCGGAGCTCAGGAAGAAGCGCTGGTCCTCGGTCATGCCGTCGATCTTCTCGTCGCCTTCCTCGGGATTGGCCTTGAGCGCGGTCTGCAGCGCGGTGTACGCGATGTTGAGGCCGCCGAGGTCGGCGATGTCCTCGCCCAGCGTAAGTTTGCCGTTGACGTGCAGGTCGGGCTTGCCGGGGATCGGTGCATAGCCGTCGTACTGCTTGACCAGCGCGGCGGTGCGCGCGTCGAATTTCTGCTTGTCCTGCCTGGTCCACCAGTTGACCCGGTTGCCATGGCCGTCGAACTGGCTGCCCTGGTCGTCGAAACCGTGGCTGGACTCGTGGCCAATCACGAAGCCGATGCCACCGTAGTTCACTGCGTCGTCGCCCTTGGCATAGAAGAACGGAGGTTGCAGGATCGCCGCCGGGAAGTTGATGGTGTTGGTGGTCGGATCGTAGTAGGCATTGATCGTCTGCGGCGTCATGTGCCATTCCTTGCGGTCGGTGGCCCTGCCGATCTTGCCGATGTCGTAGTGGTAGTTGTACTTCGAGGCGGCCTCGAGGTTCGCGTACCAGTGGTCCGGTTCGATCGTGAGCCCCGACCAGTCGCGCCATTCACCCTTGTCGGGGTAGCCGATCTTGGGCAGGAACAACGCCCACTTTTCCAATGCCTTCTGCTTGGTGGCTTCGCTCATCCAGTCGAGGTGCTCGATGTGTTCCTTGAGCGCGTCGCGCACGTTGCTGACCAGTTGCTCGGCGCGCTGCTTGGACTCCGGCGGGAAATACCTGGCGACGTACAGCTCGCCCAGGCCCATGCCCATGGCGTGGTTGACCGAGCCGACCACGCGTTTCCAGCGTTCCTTCTGCTCCGGCTGGCCGGCCAGGGTCTTGTTGTAGAAGTCGAAATGGTTGTCCTGGAAGGGCTGGCTCAGCGCCTCGGAGGCATTGCTGACCAGATGGAACTTCAGGTAGGCCTGCCACTGCGACGCCGGCGCGTTCGCCAGCAGCTTGTCGAACTCGGCCATGAACTTCGGCTGCGACAGCGAGAAGCCCTTGCCCACGTCCACGCCCTGGCCCTTGAAGAACTGCTCCCAGTTGAAGTGCGGGGTGATCTTGTCGGCTGCGGCGACGGTCACGAAGTTGTATTCGTTGTCGAGGTTGCGCAGTTCGGTCGGTGACAGCGAGGCCTTGGCCAGCTCGGTTTCGAACTTCAGCACTTCGTCGGCCTGCTTTTCCGCATCGGCTTCCGGCGTGCCGACCAGCTCCAGCGACTTGGCAATGTACTTCACGTAGGCGTCGCGGATGTCCTTGTACTTCGGCGACAGGTAGTAGTCGCGGGTCGGCAGGCCCAGGCCGTCCTGGAACACGTAGCCGATCTGTTTGGTCGCGTCCTTGAAGTCCGCGCCCGAGCCGAAACTGAAGACATAACCGTCGCCGTTGTTGTAGCTGGTGGTGATGAAACCGGCGATGTCGGCGGGCGTCTTCAGCGCATCGATGGCGGCGAGCTGCGGCTTGATCGGGTCATAGCCGAGCTTGTCGATGGCCGCGGTGTCCATGCCCGCGGCATACAGGTTGCCGAGCTTCTGTTCGAGCTGGCTGCCCTTGTGGTCACTGGCGTCCTGCGCCACGTTCTGGAGGATCTGTTTCTGCTCCAGCAGGCTCTTCTCGTGCAGGATGCCGAACGCACCCCAGCGGGTCTGGTCGGCCGGGATCGGGTTGGCCTTGTTCCACTTCGCGTTCACGTACTCCGCGAAATCGTTGCAGGGGTTGTACTGGTCATCGAGGTTGAACGCGATCGGCTGGTCTGGCGGGATGGCCACGGTCGGAACGGGCGCGGTATGCGCAGGGGCCGGCGCGGACGCCGATGCCGCAGGCGCAGACGAGGACGGGTTTTGCGAGCCGGTGTTGTTGCAGCCGGAAACCGCGAGTGCCGCGCCCACGGCCAACGCGATCGGGGTCATCAGGTGTTTGTGCATGTGCAGAGTCCTTTGGTGTTGCGAATCGGTCGCCACCGCGCTCGGCGCGTGTGGTCAGAACCACCGATTGTGCCAGCAATCCGCCACGCTGCACGGGGCTAGTCCGTTAGTCATGGGTGTGCGCGGGGCTGAGCTTGCGTTGTGGCCGGGCCACCGCATACTGCGGGGACACCGGATCGCAGGGGCATTGCATGGACATCGTGTTCCACGGCGCAGCGGGCGAGGTGACCGGCTCGTGCCACCTGGTCGAAGTCGCGGGCAAGCGCGTGCTGCTGGATTGCGGGATGGTACAGGGTGAGCGCCAGGGACAGCCGAATCGCCCGCAGGGCGAAAGCGGGGCGGATGAGCGCAATGCCGCCGATTTTCCGTTCGATCCGAAGTCGATCGACGTGCTGGTGCTTAGCCACGCGCACATCGACCACACCGGGCGCGTGCCGCTGCTGGTGAAGCGCGGGTTCGCGGGGCCGATCCACACCCACCCCGCGACCATCGACCTGGCTGCGATCATGCTGGCCGATAGCGCGAGCATCGCCGCGATGGATGCCGAGTGGGACAACCGGAACTTGCGGCCGGGACAAAAGCCCGTGGTGCCGCTGTACACCCAGGACGACGTGGAGGCCGCGGGCAAATCGATGCGGCCGGTCGGCTATGGCGCGCCGCAGGAAATCCTGCCGGGGATCACGTTGACCCTGCGCGATGCGGGCCACATCCTGGGTTCGGCGTCGGTCGAACTTGCTGCCCGCGAAGGCGGCAGCACGCGCAAACTCGCCTTCAGCGGCGATCTTGGCCCAACCCACACCCCGATCCTGTGCGATCCCGCGCCGGTGCCCGACGCCAACCTGGTGGTGATGGAATCGACCTATGGCGATCGCCTGCATCGTTCACGCGAGGACACCATCACCGAGCTCGCGTCGATCTTCGCCGCCGCGCACAAGGATGGCGGCAACGTGGTGATCCCGGCCTTCGCGGTCGGGCGCACCCAGGAACTGCTGTATTTCTTCGCCGAGCATTTCGATGCGTGGAACCTGGGCGCATTCCGGATGTTCCTCGACAGCCCGATGGCGATCCGCGTCACCGATGCCTACGATCGCCACGAGGGCCTGTTCGACCGCGCGGCAAAAAAACTCTGGGACACGCGCCCGCGCCCGTTGCGGCTGCCCAACCTCACCTTCAGCGCTGATGGCGCCGATTCGCGCAAGATCAACGCCATCCACCACCACGCGGTGATCATCGCGGGTTCGGGCATGTGCACGGGTGGACGCATCCGCCACCACCTTCGCCACAACCTCGCCAACCCCGCCGCGCACATCGTGTTCGTCGGCTACCAGGCCAACGGCACGCTGGGGCGCATCATCGTGGATGGCGCGAAGCAGGTGCGGCTGTTCGGTGACGAGATTCCGGTGCGTGCGCGGGTGCACACGGTGGGCGGGTTGTCAGCCCACGCCGACAGGGACGGTCTGGCGGACTGGTATGGCAGGATCGCCGGGCATCCGCCGGTATGCCTGGTCCACGGCGAGGATCCCGGCCGCGCGAAACTGGCCGATGAACTCGAGGCGAGGTGGGGCAGCAGGGTGACGCTGCCGATGCCGGGCACACGTGTGACGGTGTAATCCCGAGATCCGTAACCTGGGTGGAGCGCAGCGGAATCCGGGATCGCTGATCACCCCGGATCCCGTCGCCTTGCGATTTCATCCGGGCCACGCGGATTACGGGGCGGCTCGCGCGAGCGATGCCCGCGCCAGTTCCGTGTATGTCGCCGAAGGCTGCACCAATGTGCTGCGCATCAATGCGATCGTGTCGAAGGTGAGCGCGGACGGCGGATTGGGCAGGATGCCGAATCCGCAGCCCGGACGCAGCCTTGCCAGCGTCACATGCGCGCGGAACCCGCGGGGCTCGGGTTCGAAGCCGGCCTTGCGGGCCTGCATTTCGCACTCGTGCACGAGGCCGGACAGGCTGGCATCGGCAGCGAGCTCCAGCACCAGCATGCGCGGGCGCGCGCGATTGGGCCAGACCCCGTAGCGCAGGCCCGCCAACGCGGGCAGTCCGGACGCCAGGGTCGGCAGGATGTGCTTGAGGTACTCGATTTGTGCGCTGCTGGAAGCCCCGAGGAAGCGCAGGGTCAGGTGCAGGGAGGCGGGATCGAGCCAGCGCACCCCGCGCGTGGCGCCGGTGATTGCGCGCTCCACGCTGGCGCGGCAACGTTGCAGGGCCAGCACTCCGGCCGCGTCGGGCAGCAGCGCGAGGAAGCAACGCGTGTCGTTGGCCGGGTCGGCTGGCGCCGCCGCACTCATGGTTCGATCCGGGCGGCGACCGCGGGCTGGCGCATCCTATCGCCCGTGATATCCGGCAAGCGTTCCGGGCCGACCGCGCCGCCCGACACGATGAAGGCCATCGCCTGGTCCATGCTCCAGTCGGTCGCGACCAGCCGGTCGGTCGGCACCAGTTCGAGATAGCCGCCGGTCGGGTTCGGGGTGGTCGGCACGTACACCGCGGCGATTTCGCGCCCCGCCGCGTCGATGAAGGTGCGGGTCACGAAACCGATGGATTTCAGTTGCGGCGACGGGAAGTCGATCAGCACCACGCGCTGGGTGCCGCCAGGCTTGTTGCGCATCAGCGTCATCAGCTTCTTGACGCTGCCGTAGATCGTGTGGACCAGCGGCAGGCGCTGCAGCACGCGGTCGATCCGGCCGAGGATGCGCCGCCCGATCACGCGGGTGGACAGCCAGCCGAGCAGGTACAGCGCGACGAGGGTGAGGATGAAGGCGAGGATCGACACGATCCAGTCGCGGTGCAGCTCCTGCGCGGCGCGTGGCAGGCCAAGCCCGACCAGTTCGATGATGCCGCTCACCAGCGGCGCACCCACGCCCGCGAGCAGCGTGAACACGAACTTGAACACCACCCAGGTGATCCACACCGGGATGAAGGCCAACAGGCCCGTGATCAGATAGCGCTTGACGTGGAGGGCGGGTGCGGCCACGGCGGTTTCCCCAGGATCCGGGCATTGTAGGCGATGGACGCGGCGGCGGTCGTGACGCGGCATGATTTTTTCCATCCGCCGCGAATCATGGGTCAAGCGATCGGGAAGGACCATGCGTGGCACGCCGAGCCGGCGACGTTGCGAATGCGGGTGGACGCGGCATGAAAAAAACCGGCGCGATTTCCATCGCGCCGGCTGCAGGGTTCCACTTTCAGGGGATGGATTACTTGTCGCCGCCCTGGTTGTCGGTCGCGTAGATGAATTTGGCGACGTTGTCGTGCAGCATCTCGAGCGAGGGGATGTGCGCGTAGACCATGTGGCCCGACGGGTAGAACGCATAGGTGATGTTCTTGCGCAGGCTTTCCGGGATCGGCATGTGCTCCAGTTCGTAGGTCGCCGCGTAGAACGGTGTGGCGAGGTCATAGAAGCCGCCGTTCATCATCACCTTGAGGTTCGGGTTGTACTTCATCGCGGCAGCGAGGTCGCGGATCACGTTGACGTTCGGCCACGCGAAGTGCATGCCGGGCTGCTTGTGCTTGAAGTCCCAGTGGAAGTCGTCCGCGCCGTACACCGACGGGCGGTATTTCATGCCGTCGCCGAACTTGAGCTCACTGCGGACGTAGTCGTTGAACGCCGACACGTAGGCCGAACTGATCGCCGCGGATTGCGGGTCGTAATCGGACTCCTTGCCGAGCGGGTCCATGCTGGGGCCCGAGAAGCGGGTGTCGAGGCGGCCGGTGGTGGTGTCGGTGCCGTTCTGCAGCTCGTGCTCGAACATGCCGCCGGTGACGCGCAGGTCGGCCTTCACCAGGTAATCGACCGGCAGGCCGGTGAAGTCGTGCAGCTTGACGGCGATTTCCTTCTCCTTCGCCGGACTGAGCGTCGAGCCTGCATACAGTGCATCGCGGTAATCGGTCCTGGCGAACTGGATCGAGTCCTGCAGCAGCTTCCCGAGTTTCTCGCCGTCGTACTTCGGCAGCTTGCGGTGGTACCACGCGGTCGCGGCATAGGTCGGCAGCGCCAGCACGTAGGGCAGGTCGTTGCCCGGGTCCATGTCCGCGCCGTCGACGCTGGTGCCGAAGTCGAGGATCTGCGACAGCAGGATCACGCCGTTCAGGTCGATGTTGTCCCGCGTTTCCAGGATGTAGGAAAGCACCGCCGAGCGGGTGGTGCCGTAGCTTTCGCCGAACAGGTATTTCGGCGAATTCCAGCGGTTGTAGGTGGACAGGAACTTGGTGATGAAGCGCGAGAAGGTTTGCGCGTCGCCGTCGATGCCCCAGATCTGCTTGGCCAGTTGCTTGCGGTCCTGCGCACGCGCCGCGTCGTCCTTGCCCTGCGGCAGCAGGCGCCCGAAGCCGGTGCCAGGCATGTCGATGAACACCAGGTCGCTCGCATCCAGCAGGCTGAAGTCGTTGTTGACCAGTTGGTAGGGCGCGGCCGGGGTGTGGGTGTCGTCGTTGGTCACGACGCGCTTCGGGCCCCACGCGCCCATGTGCAGCCACACCGTCGAGGAACCGGGGCCGCCGTTGTAGATGAAGGTGATCGGACGCTTCGACGCATCGGCGCCCTGCTTGAAATACGCGAAGTAGCTCATCGCGACTTCCGGCGTGGATTCCTTGGAACCGGTGCCGTCCACCACCAGCGTGCCTGCGACGGCCTTGTAGCTGATCGCCTTGCCTTCCACGGTGACGGTGCCGGTGGTCGTGGACGACATCGGCTTCATCAGTTTCTGGACCAGGCTTTCGGTTTGCCCGTTGCCGGAGGCTTGCGCCGACGTACCGGCACTGGCGGGCGGCGTGGCGGAGAAGGCGGGCGCGCTGCACAGCAGCAAGGATGCGAGGGCGATGGCGAGGCGGTTGGCTTTCATGGACGTTCCCGATGGCCTGGTAGTGGGTCGGACGCGTTGGCACGCCCGGAACGCCCGAGTATGCGCGCCCGGCCCGCCAAGTTCATACGCCACAAGTCATGCCCGGCGAGGCGGGCACATTCGCGCAGGCAAGTTTCAGGCGCCGGAACCGGCGCGCGGGACGGGGTGCGCGGCGTCGATGACCCGCAGCACGCGAAAACCCACGTTGGTGTAGCCGATGTCGGAGTCGGCCGTGCCCTCGCGATCGAGCGGCGACTGCTTGCTGCCGTCGCGCCAGGACATGCCGCGGAACACGCGCTCGCCCGCACCGCCGCCGGCCAGCCATTCGCTGACGTTGCCATACAGGTCGTAGGCGCCGACGCCGCTGGCGGCGTAGCGCCCGACCGGTGCGGTCTGCGCCGCGCCGTCGCTGCACGCGAGGCGGTCGCTGTCCATGACCCCGTGGCGGCTGGCGTCGTCGATGTTGCCGAGCTGGCAGGGACCGTCCTTCGGGACGCCTTGCGCCGCACGCAGCCATTCGCCGCCGCTGGGCAGCCGGTAGGGCTCGCCGGTGGTCTTCGACAGCCACGCAGCGTAGGCCGTGGCGTCCTTCCAGCTTACGCACACCACCGGATGGTCGCCGGTTTGGGTGAAACCCGGCGCGCGCCAGCTGAGACCGCGCAGGCGCGAAAATGGATGGTAGGCGATGCGGCAGTGCGCGCTGCTGTGGTTGGTCGCCTGCACGAATCTTGCATAGTCGGCACGGGTCACTTCGACCCGCGCGATTGCGAACGCGGGCGCCTTGCCGGCGGCCGGCACGTAAACGAGTAGCGGGCCGCCGGCGTCGTGCAACCGCTCCCCCGCGGCGGGTATCGCGGCGATGCGTTCAGCCGTGGCCCAGTCCAGCCCCGCGGGGTAGGTCGCGGGCAGCGCTTCGGCGAGGGCTTGCAGCGTGTCGAGCCGCTCGGGGTCGTGGTCGTGCGCAGCCCTGGCGACGGCAGCGCCGACGGTTTCTGCCAGGTCGCCGCGTTGTGCGCGCCACCTGCGGGTTGCCGCCGGGCTGGCGTGCAGCGCGAGCAGGTCGCAGCGCTGCAGCAGCGTCTTCGCTTGCGTCAGGTCGCCCGCGCGCCAGCTGCGCTGCAGCCGGTCGCGCAGGGTCGCCAGCATCGCGTCGATGCCCGCGACGGCGTGCGGGTTGCCCGGGTCGAGCAGCAGCGCGGCAAGGTATTGCTCGGCGGCGTTGCCGCTGGACGGCGAAAACAGATGGCCGCCCGCGCGCAGCGTGTCGGCATTGGCAATCAGGCCCTGGATGCGTTCGGTACGGAGTGCCACGGCACTGACGGCGGGCGCCGGCTGCGCAGGCTGGGTGGGCGTGCTGGTGCCCGGGGCGGGGTGGGCTGCCGCGATCGTGACGGACGTGGGCCCGGGCGGGGCAACCGGGACCCGCAGCCGCGCCCACGCCGCCCAGCCTGCCACGGCGACCAGCGCGGCGAGCAGCGCCGCCGCACCCGCAATCGTCCATCCCGGCAAGCGCAGGCGCACGCTGCGCTGGGGCGTCCCGCTTCGGCGTTGCCCGTCGATGGCCTGCAACGCCTCGGTCATTTCCTGCACGCTCTGGAAACGCTGCTCCGGCGCCTTGGCAAGGGCCTTGTCGATCCACCCCTGCCAGGCGCCCACCCTGGGCGGCAGCCGCGGGATGGGTTGCTCGACGTGCGCGATGGCGGTGGCGACCGCATCCTCGCCTTCGTACGGGAGCGATCCCGTGAGCAGCCGATAGGCCGTCACCCCGACGCTGTACAAATCCGAACGCTGGCCGGGCGGGTTGCCACGCGCCTGTTCCGGGCTGAGGTAGGCGGCCGCCTGGGGATGCGGCAGGTCGAGTTCGGCGGCGCAGCGGGCGACGCCGAAATCGGCCAACTGCGCCTGCCCGCGCTCGTCGAACAGCACGTTGGACGGCTTGATGCCACCGTGCACGATCCCGCGCCGGTGTGCGTAGCCCAGCGCATCCAGCACCTCGCGCAGCAGGGTGGCGACCTTGAGTGGCCTGGCGCGGAGGTTGTGCCGCGAGAGTTCAGCGCTCAGCAGGAACGGCATCGAGTGGAACAGGCGGCCGTCCGCGCTGCGTCCGATCTGGTGGATGCCGACGATGCGCGGGTGCGAGAGCCGCGCGCTGGTCCGCAGCAATTGTTCGAAGCGCGCGATGGCGTCGATGTCCACCGGATCGAACACTTTCACCGCGACCTGGCGTTCCAGCGACCGCTGCATCGCCACGTACACGGTTGCCACGCCACTGCCGCCGACCGGGCGGACCATGCGGTATCCCGGCACCTCGATGCGGCTTGCCTCGGCGCGGTTCATGCTGGGGGCGCAAACGATCCGCCCGATGGCCCCGGCATCAGGCGGGGATCCGGCAGGCGTGCGCAGCCACGCGCGTCCGCGTTCCTGCGGCAGTCCGAAGACGCCGCCGGCGCGGACACGGCAGGGCGGGGGTGCTGGGCTGGACGGGTGGTCAATCCTTGCCTTCGTGGTGGCCTTCGAGATGGAATTTGTGCAGCAGGCGATGCATGAATGGTGCCAGCAGCAGCCCCGCGACGCCGATCAGGATCAGTCCGCTGTACAGGGCGTACAGGCCCGCGAACAGTTTGCCTGCCGTGGTATGCACGGCGCCCACCGGGCCCATGCCGCCCAGCAGCATCGCGGCATTCAGGAAGGCGTCCAGCCAGCCCATGCCTTCGGTCAGGTGGTAGCCGAGGATCCCGATGACCAGCGACAAGCCGATCGCAACGGCCCCCACCAGCAGGGTCCTGCCGACCCGCCGCAGCAGGAAGGCGCGCCAGGGCAGCAGCGGTTCGCTGCGGTGCTCGTACCTGAAAACGTGACGGAACATGCGAACCTCGGCGCAGCGGTCGGGTGCGCCGATTATGCCCGCGCCTGCCGGCGTCCCTCAGAACAGCAGTGAGGACATCCTGCGGCGGGTGGTCGACACCAGCGCCTCGTCGTGCACGATCCGGAACGCGTCGAGCAGGCGCTTGCGCGCCAGGCCCTCCTTCCAGCCGCGGTCGGCGGCAAGGATCGCGAGCCACTGCTGCATGGCGTCGGCCGCATCGCCGCCCAGCAATTGCCGGACGGCCAATCCGTCCAGGGCGGCGAAATCGCGTGGATCACGCTCCACGCGCGCCAGCAATTCCGTGGCGGGCGGTATGTTCGCCAACGATTGCTGCATCGCCAGCAGCGCGGCCAAGGCCTTGGCGCGATCGTCTTCGGCCAGGTCGACGGGCAGGCTGTCCAGGGTGGCCTGCGCGTTCGCGGTATCGCCACTGCGCGCGCGGGCCAGCGCGAGGTCGAGCTTCAGTCCCGCGTTGTCCGGGTCGGCAACCAGCGCCTGCTCGATCCGCGCCACCGCGGCCTGCGGGGTTTCGACGGGCACGTCCTCGTGGACGTCCTGCGCCGGCGCCTCGATCCGCGAGGCGGGCTCGACGCGATGCCGCGTCAGGAATTCCTTGACCTGCGATTCCGGCAGCGCGCCGGAAAACGCGTCCACGATCTGGCCGCCCTGGATCAGTACCACCGTCGGGATGCTGCGCACGCCGAACATCCCGGCGAGCTGCTGCTCCTTGTCGCAGTCGACCTTGGCGAGCTTGAACGCACCCGCGTATTCATCCGCCAGCTTTTCCAGGATCGGGCCTAGCGTCTTGCACGGCCCGCACCATGTCGCCCAGAAATCCACCAGCACCGGCGTCTGCAGCGACGCCTGCAAGACATCGGCTTCGAAATTGGCCTCGCCGGCTTCGAACACGTGGGTTCCGGCCGGCCGGGCCGCGCTGTTGGGTTTGGCGACGGAGTTCATGGACGATTCAATGGAGGCGTGCGGATCACATTCCAAGGCTGGATTCCAGCGCGGCACCGGTGGGCTTGTCGCCCTGCTTGTATACCGTGCCGGCCTTCATCACGAAGTCCACCTTTTTCATCAGCGAAATATCGTCCAGCGGATTGCCCGGCACCGCCACT
>DASURP010000017.1:0-11052 GCA_036279975.1 Rhodanobacteraceae bacterium | reverse complement strand
ATGTTCGCCTACTACCTCGATCTCGCGTTGCGCAGCCTGAAGCGCAACAAGGCACTCACCGCGCTGATGATCCTGACCATCGGTTTCGGCGTGGCGGCGTCGATGACCACCTGGTCGGTGTTCCGCGCGGTGTCGGGCGATCCGATTCCGTGGAAATCCTCGAAGCTCTACTTCCCCCAGGTCGACGCGTGGGGTCCGGCGGTGCAGAAGAACAATCCCGATCCCGACAAGGGGCCGCCGGATGCGCTGACCTATGGCGATGCGGTGGCACTGATGCGCGACCATCGCGGCACGCTGCAGTCGGCAATGTACATGATTTCACCGTCGATAGTTCCCGCCGTGGTCGGGCAGCATCCCCTCAACACCATGGGGCACGCGGTGTTCAGCGAGTTCTTTCCGATGGCCGACGTGCCTTTCAAGTACGGCAGCGGCTGGAGCGCCGCGGACGACGAGCATCGCGCGCAGGTCGCGGTGATCAGCAGCAAGATCAACCGCAAGGTGTTCGGTGGCGGCGACAGCGTCGGCAAGACCATCAACATCGACGGTCGCGATTATCGCGTGGTGGGGGTGATGGACGAATGGAATCCGCAGCCGCGCTTCTATGACGTCGTCAACACCGGCGGCTTCTTCCAGCAGGACGAGGGCGTGCTGCTGCCGTTCAACACCGCGATCGCCGCGGGCATGTCCAACGATGGCAACACCAACTGCTACGAGTCGCCCAAGGAAACCGGCTTCGTTGGCCTGCAGCATTCCAGTTGCATCTGGAACGAGTACATGGTGGAACTCGACAGCCCCGCGGACGCGCAGCGCTTCAAGGCTTACCTGGAAGGATTTGCGCGCGAACGCCACCCCGGCTGGGCGCCCAACGTGCGCGTGCGCGGACTGATGGGCTGGCTCGACCACGAACACGTGGTGCCGCCGGATACCCGCATCTCGCTGTACGTCGCGCTCGGCCTGCTGCTGGTATGCCTGGTCAACACCGCGGGCTTGCTGCTGGCGAAGTTCCTGCGCCGCTCGAGCGAGATCGGCGTGCGTCGCGCGTTGGGTGCGTCGCGGCGCGAGATCTACACGCAGTTCCTGATCGAGGCGGGCATGGTCGGCCTTGCCGGCGGCGTGCTCGGCCTGGTGTTGACGGGGGTCGGCATCACCGGCGTGGGCTGGGTGCTGCCGACCGACATCGCCGCCCTGGCGCGACTGGACGTGACGCTGTTCCTGACCACGCTGGCCGTCGCGATCGTCGCGACAATGCTGGCCGGCCTGTATCCCACCCTGCGCGCGGCGGCGGTGCAGCCGGCGTGGCAGCTGAAGTCGAATTAGCGAATGCACTCGTAGGAGCGCGCCAGCGCGCGATCGGTCGCCAGCAGGCTGGCTCCTGCAACAGGAGACGAGTATGACGCTCCATCCCATCATCGCCGCACTCAAAAAACACAAGGCCGGCGTCACGCTGATCACGCTGCAGATCGCGCTGACCTTGGCGATCGTGTGCAACGCGGTGTTCATCATCGGCCAGCGCATCGATCGCATCGAGCGGCCGAGCGGCATCAACGAGAACAACCTGTTCCTGATCACGCAAAGCTGGGTGGGCGCCCCGACGGGCGACGATGCCGGCAGCGTCGACAAGCTGGACGCGATGCAACAGGAAGATGTCGCCACCTTGCGCAACCTGCCGGACGTCGAATCGGCGATCGCCATCAACACTCTGCCGCTGCTCAACAGCACGTGGAGCGGCGGGATCGGATTGAAACCGTCCCAGCAGAACTCGACCGCGCAGGCGGCATTCTACTTCGGCACGGACCAGATGATTCCCGCGCTCGGGCTGAAGCTGGTCGCCGGCCGCAACTTCACGCCCTCGGACGTCAATCACATGGGGTTCCGGGGCCACAACCGGCCGCCGATCGTGATCGTCACCAAGGCGCTCGCCGACAAGCTGTTCCCGGATGGGCACGCCCTCGGCAGGATCATTTACGTGGACCGCGACACGCCCAGCACCATCATCGGCATCGTCGAGCGGATGCAGGTGCCCAGCCCCGACAGTTGGGCCAACGACTGGTTCTGGAATTCGGTGCTGATCCCGACGCGCCTCGATGCGGGCTTCGCGCGCTATGCGGTGCGCGCCAGGCCGGGCCGCCTTGACGCCGCGATGCGCGAGGCGCCCAAGGCGCTGTTTGCCTCCAACCCGATGCGGGTAATCGAAACCGGCGCGGACTTCGATGACAGCTCGGTGCATTCGTTCACCGAGATCCGCGCGCACGCCTATCGCGCCGACCGCGGCATGGCGATCCTGATGGGCGTGATCTGCGCGATCCTGTTGTGCGTGACCGGCGCAGGGATCGTGGGCCTCACCAGTTTCTGGGTCGGCGAGCGACGCAAGCAGATCGGCATCCGCCGCGCGCTGGGCGCGACCCGGCGCGACATCCTGCGCTACTTCCAGACCGAGAACCTGCTGATCGCCGGCGCCGGCGTGGTGCTGGGCGCCATCCTGGCGGTGGGGCTGAACCTGTGGTTGATGAAACAGTTTTCGATGGACCGCATGTCGTTGCTGTACGTGCTGGTAGGCGTGGTCGTGCTGCTGGTGCTGGGCCAGGGCGCGGTGTTCGCGCCGGCCCGGCGCGCGTCGCGGGTGTCGCCGGTGGAAGCGACGCGGTCGGTTTAGGTGCTGTTCCCTTCTTTCTTCGGGAGCGAGCGGCAGCTTTGCCCCTTCTCCCTCCGGGAGATGGGTTGGGGGTGAGGGTTCGGGTCTTGAGCAAAAGCTGGTATGCGCGAGATCCGGACCCTCATCCGGCCCTTCGGGCCACCCTCTCCCGAGGGGAGAAGGAAGCGGCCAAGGAGAAATGTTGATGTTCGCGTACTACCTCGATCTCGCGATCCGCAGCCTGAAGCGCAACCGCTTGCTGACGGTACTGATGGTGCTCGCGATCGCGATCGGCATCGGCGCCAGCATGACCACGCTGACCGTGATGCATCTGCTTTCGGGCGACCCGCTGCCAGGCAAGAGCGCGCGCATTTTTTATCCGCAGGTCGACCCCACGCCCGCTGATTGGTACAACCCAAGGCATCCGCTCGAAGTGATGGATGACAGATCGGCGCTCGATTTGTGGGGCGCGCACCGCGCCGACCGCCAGGCGCTGGTGGTGCAAAGTCCCGTGAAGGTGAGCGCACCGGGCGTGGATCGTCCACCGCTGATGCTGACGCTGCTGGCCACCACGTCCGATTTCTTCCCGATGTTCGAGGTGCCGTTCGAACACGGCAGCGCGTGGACGCCTGCGGATGAAACGGGCCGCGCGCGCGTCGCGGTGATCTCGTCCGATCTCAACGACAAGCTGTTCGGCGGCAAGGACAGCGTCGGCAAGACCCTGCGCCTGAAGGGCAGCGACGTGCGGATCGTGGGCGTGCTGAAGCCGTGGCGGCCCACGCCATTGTTCTACGACGCGGAAGGCGGATTCACCGGCAACGGCTTTGACACGAGTTACTACGCCAAGCCGGAAGACGTGTTCATGCCGTTCCCGAGCGCGCTCGAAGTCAACGACGGCAATTTCTTCCAGTTCACCTGTTGGGGCAACGGGCCACCGGTTCCCGGTCATCTGGAAGGATCGCCTTGCCTGTGGGTCGCGTTGTGGGTGGAGCTGGACAGTGCGGCCAAGGTTGCGGATTACCGGGCGTTCATCAAGAACTACGCCGAGCAGCAAAAGGCGCTCGGCCGCTTCGCCAACACCGACACGCGCATGCTCGATTTGATGCAGCGTCTGGATTACGCACAGGTGATTCCGAAGAACGTGCGGCTGCAAACCTGGCTGGCGTTCGCGTTTCTGGCCATTTGCCTGTTCAACACGGTGGGCCTGCTGCTGGCGAAATTCCTGCGCCGTGCCGGCGAGATCGGCGTACGTCGCGCACTGGGCGCCTCCCGCCGATCGGTATTCGCGCAATGCCTGACCGAAGCGGGATTGATCGGGTTCATCGGCGGCGTCGGCGGATGGTTGCTGACCCTGGTCGGTCTGTGGCTGGTGCGGCGCCAGCAGGCGCCGTATTCCGATTTGGTGCACATGGATGTGTCGATGTTCGTTGTCACGTTCGTGCTGGCCGTCGTGGTGAGCCTGCTGGCGGGTGCGCTGCCCGCGTTGCATGCCAGCCGGATTGCACCAGCGTTGCAACTCAAGACCTTGTAGGGGCCGGCCTGCCGGCGACGGTCGCGAGCAGGCTCGCTCCTACAAGTAAACGATCGATTTTCGGAACCCATCATGCAAATCCAACCCATCCTCGCCGCACTGAAGAAGCACAGACTCGCCACTTTCCTGATCGCGATGGAAATCGCGCTGGCCTGCGCGGTGCTCGTCAATGCGGTATTCCTGATCGCCAACCATCTGTCGGCCATGAACCTCGACAGCGGGGTGGATGAGGCTTCGCTGGGAGCGATCGTGGTAACGGGTTTCGATCCGAAGCGGGCGACCGACTTGAATGCCCGCATGACCGCGGGTCTCGGCGCAATTCCCGGCGTCGAATCGGTGCACGTGATCAGTTCGGTGCCGTTCGGGCCGCAGTGGGGCGTGACCGGCATGACGCTCGATCAAGCCGGCAAGCAGCCGGGCGCCGTGGTCGAGTTTTACGATGGCAATCCGGGTACTCCGGAAGCGCTGGGGCTGAAACTCGTCGCTGGACGCATGCCCGCGTCTGACGATTATCAGCCTTTGCAAGACCAGGATTATTTTCCGGCATCGTCACGCGTGCTGATCACGCGCGCGTTGGCGGAGAAATTGTGGCCGGGCGAGAACCCCTTGGGCAAACAGTTCTGGGCCGCCAAGTGGCAGTTTCGCGTGATCGGCGTGGTCGCGAATCTGTCCGTGTCCCAGTACACGGAGAACGGCGAACATGGCGCACAGTGGTGCGTGTTCGTACCGGTGCAGGCGAGTGGCCAACTTGCAGGCACGTATCTTGTCCGCGCCAAGCCGCATGATCTGGAACGCGTGATGACCGAGGCGCGTGCCGCGGTCGCGAAGATCGCGCCCGACGTCGTGCTGGATCATGCCAACAGCCACACCATCGGCCATTTGCGCGAGCGGTTCTTCAAGAACGACCGCGCGATGGCCGGTCTGCTGATCGGCGTGATCATCGCGCTGCTGGGCGTCACCGCATTCGGCATAGTGGGCCTTGCCAGCTTCTGGGTGGCGCAGCGACGCAAGCAGATCGGCATCCGGCGTGCTTTGGGCGCGACGCGTGCGGACATCCTGCGTTATTTCCAGGCCGAGAATTTCCTGATCGTCACGTTCGGGATCGCGTCGGGCATCGTGCTGGCGATCGCGATCAACCTTGCCTTGATGAAGTGGTTCGAGGTGTCGCGCCTGCCGCTTTGGTACCTGCCAGTCGGCGCCGTCGCGTTGTGGCTGCTCGGGCAGCTGGCGGTGCTGACGCCGGCGCTGCGCGCCGCGGCGGTACCGCCGGTAGTGGCGACGCGATCGGTATGAGTTTTTTGTAGGAGCGCGCCTGCGCGCGACCAGCTTTCTCGCAGGCAGTCGCGCGCGGGCGCGCTCCTACAACGGATGCGAAACCTGGAAAAGGTGGATGAAATGTTCGGCTACTACATGGATCTCGCGCTGCGCAGCTTCAGGCGCAATCGCGTACTCACCGGACTGATGGTGCTGGCACTGGGCCTCGGCATCGGTGCGTCGATCACCACCCTGACGGTGCTGAAGCTGTTGTCGGGCGATCCGCTGCCGCAGAAAAGCGCGCGGCTGTTCACCGCGGAAATCGACCCGCTGCCGGCGCAGGGCTACGTGCCGGGCCAGAGCAAACCGCCATGGGGCAACCTGATGCCCTACACCGACGCGATGAACCTGTTGCAGGCGCATCGGGCCGAGCGCCAGGCCGTGATGGCGCTGACCCAGGCCAAGGTGACGCCCGCCCGTACCGGCGAACATCCGTTCTTCAGCGACGCGGTGATGACCACCGCGGATTTTTTCGCGATGTTCGATGCGCCGTTCGAGTACGGCAGTGGCTGGAGCGCGCAGAACGACGATGACCGGGCGCGCGTCGCGGTGCTCGCGGGCTTCCTCAATGACAAATTGTTCGGCGGCAAGGACAGCGTCGGCCGGATGATCCGCATCAACGACCATGATTACCGCGTGATCGGCGTGCTGAAAGACTGGGCGCCGCAGCCGCGTTTCTACGCGGTGGATTTGGGCGGACGCAGCTACGGCAATGGCGACGGGGTGTTCCTGCCGTTGCAGTCGGCGCGCACTGATGGCATGGATCCGCAGAACGTGAGTTGCTGGCAGACGGCGGATATCCAGCATCTGGAAACCTCGCCGTGCGTGTTCGTGAGTTTTTGGGCAGAGTTGAAGAGCGCCTCCGACGCGGCGGCCTACAAGACCTTCCTTTCCAACTACGTGCAGCAGCAGATCAGCCTTGGCCGTTTCCATCGCCCCGAGGTGGTGTTTCCCGACCTGATGAAATTCCTTGCGCTGGAACAAGTCGTACCCGACGACGCGCGCTTGCAGACCAACCTCGCGTTCGGATTCCTGCTGATCTGCATCGTCAACACCGTGGGTCTGTTGCTGGCGAAGTGCCTGCGCCGCTCGCGCGAGATCGGCGTGCGGCGCGCGCTGGGCGCGACCCGCGGCGCGGTGTTCGCGCAATTCATGGTGGAGTCGGGGATGGTCGGCATCGCCGGCGGTGTGCTGGGATTGGTTTTCGCCGAGCTCGGCCTGTGGGCGATCCGCCACCAGCCTGCGCAATACGCCAGCCTGGCGCACCTGGATGTTTCGATGTTCCTCGCCACCTTCGTGATCGCGCTGGTTGCAAGCCTCATCGCGGGGCTGTTGCCCGCATGGCGCGCCTGCGTGGTGGCGCCGGCGCCGCAGTTGAAAAGCGTGTAGGAGTGCGCCTGCGCGCGATTGCAAAACAATGTAGGAGCGCGCCTGCGCGCGATCGATCTCGCGAAGCGGTCGCCTGCAGGCAGGCTCCTACGAAGAACGATAGAGAGGCAATCCCATGGACATCCAACCCATCCTCGCGGCGCTCCGCAAGCACAGGATCCCGGCCATCCTGATCGTGCTGGAAATCGCGCTGGCATGCGCGGTACTTTGCAATGCCGTGTTCATGATCGGCCAGCGCATCGGCGAAATAAACCTGCCGAACGCGATCGACGAGCAGGGCATTTCGGACATCCGAGTGCTTGGCACCGACCCCAAACTCGCGTCCGACGATGTGCCGCGCAATCTTGCCGCGCTCCGCCAGATTCCAGGCGTCACGGCCGCGGCCGTGATCAACACCATGCCGTTGACCAACAATGGCTGGAACAGCAATGTATCCACCCAGCCGCAGGAGGTGATGGAAAAGGACAGCCCGAATGTCGCGACGTATCTGTTCACGGCGGGCGGCGAACAGGCACTGGGTCTGCGGCTTCTGCGCGGGCGGTTCTTCACCGCGGAGGAATATGCCGACAGCAAGCTCGGCGACAGCTTCATCCCGACCACGCACGTGACGCTGGTGACGCAAAGCCTGGCCGAGCGCCTGTGGCCGGGGCAAGACGCGCTCGGAAAACAGGTGTGGGTCGGCAAGGACTACCACTTCACCGTGGTGGGCGTGATCGCCGATGTGTTGCGGCCGAACCAGAACGGGGAGGGCCTTGCGGCCTTCCACTGGTCGATGTTCCTGCCGCTCAGCCCGGCTGGCTACCTCAACGACTACATCGTGCGCAGCGCGCCGCGGGACCGCGCCAGGGTCACCGACGCCGCGAAGCAGAAGCTGGCAGGGCTGTCGCCCAATGCGGTGGTGAAGGGACAGACGTTCTCGGAAACCCGCGACAAGTTCTTCGCCGACACCCGCAGCATGGTATGGATGCTGGTGCTGGTGTGCGTGGTGATGCTGGCGGTGACCGCGTTCGGCATCGTGGGCCTGACCAGTTTTTGGGTCGGCCAGCGGCGGCGGCAGATCGGCATCCGCCGCGCGGTGGGCGCGACGCGGGCGCACATCATGCAGTACTTCCAGACCGAGAATTTCCTGCTGAGCAGCGCCGGCGTCGCAGCCGGGATGATCCTCGCGTTCGGCATCAACCTGTACCTGATGCAGCATTACCAGATGCTGCGCATGCCCTGGTACTACCTGCCGGCCAGCGCGATCGCGTTGTGGGTGCTCGGTCAACTTGCGGTGCTTGGGCCCGCGCTGCGCGCGGCCAACGTGCCGCCGGTGGTGGCGACGCGGGGGGTGTGAAAGCCCTCCCCTTCAAGGGGAGGGGGAAGAGCAGGAGGGCTCCTGATCATGCTCGGCTACTACATCGATCTCGCACTGGGCAACCTGAAACGCACGCCCGTCCTCACCGCGCTGATGGTGCTGGCGATCGGGCTTGGCATCGGCGCCAGCATGACCATGCTGACCGTGCTGCACGTGATGACCGAGGACCCGCTGCCGGCCCGCAGCGCTTATTTGTACACGCCGCATCTCGACCCGCTGCCGGTCAAATTCAAGACCGATCCGATGGGTACCAACCCGAACCAGAACCTGACGTGGCCCGACGCAATGGCACTCCTGAACGCGCATCGCGGGGTGCAACAGGCGGCCATGGCGGGCGGCAACGTGCTGGTGTGGCCGCAGCGCACCGATTTGCAGCCGTTCTACGTGGACGGGCGTTACACGACGCATGCGTTCTTCGCAATGTTTGGCGTGCCGTTCATCAAAGGTAGTGGCTGGACGGCTGCAGACGATCAGGCGAGCGCGCACGTGGTGGTATTGGCCGAGGCTTTGGCGCACAAGCTATTTGGCACCGGGGATGCAGTGGGCAAAACCGTCCGGCTTGGCACGTTCGATTACCGGGTGATCGGCGTGACGACCGATTGGGCGCCCAAGCCGCTGTTCTACGCCGATGCTTCGGCCAGTTTTTACAGCGATGCCGATCAGTTCTTTCTGCCATTGTCGGATGTCCTGGACAGCAAACAGCGGGACGGTGACCTTCGGATTTCCGGCAATGTTTCCGGGTGGTCCGACTTCAATGGCAACATGCGGGATCCGAGCACGACTTGGATTCAATTCTGGGTGCAACTCGATACGCCTGCGCAAGTCTCGGCGTATCGGCAATTCCTGGTCGATTACTCTGCTGAGCAAAAGTCGCTGGGCCGCTATCAACGGCCACCGACGAATGCGAAGCTGTACAGTTTGATGGGCTGGTTGCGGCACGAAAACCTGGTGCCTGACGACGTGCGTTTGCAATTCTGGCTCGCGATCGGCTTCCTTGGTGTCGCGATGCTCAATATCGTGGCGCTGCTGCTGGCCAAGTTCCTGCGCCGCAGTGGCGAGATCAGCGTGCGCCGCGCGATGGGCGCGCGCAAGCGAGACATCTTCGTGCAGTTCGGCATCGAATCCGCGTTGGTCGGCGTGGCTGGCGGATTGCTTGGACTCGGCATCGCGCAAATCGGGCTGTGGAGCATCAGGCAGCGTCCCGACGACTACGCGCATCTCGCTGCGATGGATCCGTCGATGCTGTTCGGGACGGTAGTGCTTGCAATTGTCGCGAGCGTGGCGGCCGGCATGTTGCCGGCATGGCGCGCATGCCGGGTGCCGCCTGCGTTGCAACTCAAGACACAGTGAAGGGGCATTCCATGGAAATTCGTCCGATCCTGTCGACGCTGCGCCGCCACAAACTCACCGCGATCCTGTTGACGCTGCAGGTCGCCTTCACCTGCGCGATCGTGTGCAACGTCGCGTTCATGATCGCCAACCGTGTGCGGCAGGTTTCGTTGCCCAGCGGCCTCGATGAAAGCGAATTGTCAGTGATTCACAGCACCGGCATTGGCCAGGACGCTGAGAAGAATCCATGGGCGCTGCATGAAGCCGACCTCGCGGCGCTGCGGACCATCCCCGGGGTCAAATCGGTTGTCGCGGTAAGTTATGCACTGCCGCTGAACAAGAACGAGTCATCCTACGGTACCTGCCCCAGCAAGGAAGCCCTGGATCGGGCCATGCAGCTCATGTCGATGCATGGAACGGGCTGCATCGAACCCAGTGTGTACAACGGCTCGCCTGGCCTGATCCCGACCTTGGGGCTGACCCTCGTCGCGGGTCGAGATTTTCTTCCCGACGAATACGTGCTGGGGCAGAAAACTCCCCCGGTGGCGATCATCAGCAGCGCACTGGCGCAACGGTTGTATCCCGGCCAAAACGCACTTGGCAGGGAGCTGTACGTGGGCCATCGCATCATCCGCGTGGTCGGCATCGTGGGTACGTTGCTCCGCCCCAACCTGCACGGCTCCGGTACGAATTACGACAGCATGATCTGGCCACAGAAGCCTGATACCCCCGGTAGCGATTACGTGATGCGCAGCGCACCACAGGATCGCGCGCGAATCCTGCGCGCTGCGAAAGCGGCGCTGCTCAAGGTTAATCCGAGTCGCTTCATCAATCCGAAGTACATACAAACATATACGCAAATCCGTGCGGAGTACTTCCAGCGCGACACCACCATGATCAGCCTGCTGCTCGCGTCCGCGCTGGGGCTGTTGTTCGTGACCGCGCTCGGGATCACGGGGCTCGCGAATTTCTGGGTGGGCCAACGCACCCGCAGCATCGGCATTCGCCGCGCGATCGGCGCGACGCGCGGCGACATCCTGCGCTATTTCCAGACCGAGAATTTCCTGATCGTCACCTTCGGCGTGCTGCTGGGCGTACTGCTGGCGATCGGCCTGAACCTGCTGCTGATGAAACACTACGAATTGCCGCGCCTGCCGTTGTGGTACCTGCCGGTCGGCGCGGTGGTGTTGTGGCTGCTGGGCCAACTGTCGGTGCTGGCGCCGGCACTGCGTGCGTCCAACGTGCCGCCGGTGGTGGCGACGCGCAGTGTTTGATATTTACCCCCTTCGGTACGAAGGGGGTCGGCGCGAATGCGCCGGGGGGTGCCGCTTCGCAAGGCGCAAAGCCATCCCCCTCTCGCGCTGCGCGCGCGTTCGCTTCGCTCCGCCCTTCCTGCGGAAGGGGGAGGACAAGCAGCCCCCCTCCGCGAACCGATGGGATGGGCAACAAAGCGTGATAGCCTCGAAAAATGAACCCTGATTGCATCCAGATCCCATGCGA
>DASURP010000016.1:0-57732 GCA_036279975.1 Rhodanobacteraceae bacterium | reverse complement strand
AACGATTCATCTTCGTGCTGTTTCGCTCGCTTCGCGAGCATGTGACGTTTTCGCAATGGTTCCGCTCGCCTACTCGCCACATCCCTGTGGCTCGCCCTTCGGGCCGCCTTCGGCGTTCAAATCGGCAATCCTGCCGATTTGAACGGCGGCGAGCGAGCTACTTCCTGTTACGGCGGAAAGTAGCCAAGGACCGTGGTGCCTGTGGCGGTGGTCTCGACAACGTCCTGTTGTCTCGACTGCCCTGGCCGCTTGGCGAGCGCACCCGCAGCCCATGGACGGGCGAAGGGGGTGTTCGCGGAGTGGCCTTCTCTTTGGTGACTTTCTCTAGGCCATGCAAGAGTAAGCCACCCGCGTGCCCGGGAGGGGCGCGGAAAAAGACAGGGACGTCGTTTGCAACGCGCAAATATTTCGCTCGCGCAGCGAGCGGACCCGGTTTCCGTATCAGTGCAGCGTCCTGCGCCCCCGCTCGAACGGCACCACGTTGCCCGACGGCGGTTCCGGCCGCGGCAGCGTGGGCCGCAGCAAGGGCATCGTTGCCGCCGGTGGCGGCGTGGCGATTGGCTGGTGCGCCGGCATGCTGGCGCCGACGATGCTGTTGTCGAGCAGGGTGATGCTGGCAGCCTGGCGGTCGTCGCCACCCCGGCTGGTTTCGAAGCGGTATTCGCGCAAGACGCGCCAGCTGCCGTGGCGGCGCTGCACGCGCATGCGGTGCAGCGCGACACTGTCGTCCAGCAGTTGCACGCCGTGCTGTTCGCACAACCGGCGCGCATGGGCATGGGCGCGCTCGCGCAACCTCAGCACGTGGTACCACGTCGCCCCCAGCGCCAGGCAAACCAGCAGTGGCAGCCAGACTTCCAGCACGTCTGCATCCCGGAGCGCGGCATTCCGCGTCGCCCCCATGATGAGGGCAACTCGGGCAAAACAACAGGGTCAGTGGACCGCGGTCACTGCACGCGTTCGACGCGCACGCTCTGGTCGCAGTACTGCACGTACATCAGCCAGCTGCCCAGGATCATAGGCTTGATCGTGACCCGCGGGTTGTCGACGTCGGGGCAGGTATACGAGCCCTGCTCGGCCTGCTTCCAGACCTGGCCGTTGTCGAGGTGGAACAAGGTCTGCCCCGTCCAACCGTTGAAATGCCCGGTCAGATGGGCGTCGAACTTGTCGCGCGGCTGGTTGTCCGGATGGAACACGGGCTGGCTGCCTGCGGATAGGGTGCCGGCCTGTCCGTGCGTGCGCAGCCAGTCGTCGAGGAACTGCAGTTCCTGCGGCGACAGTTTGTCGAGACCCGCGGCCTTGAAGTCGGCCGCAGACATGCGTTCCTCCAGTGAGGAAAACTGTTGCGCCATGACAGGCAGGGCGGCGAGGAGCGTGGCCAGGGCGGCCGACAGCATCAGACGGGTGCGCATGGTCGGCGATGATAGCAGCGCGCCAGCGGGTCGCACAGGGTATTCGCGAATCACCAATACACTGGAGCCTTTCGCGAACCTTTCCTGCGCGGCACGCGGTGCCGCATGAATTTGTGCAATGCCTTTCTTGCCCGTCGAACCCGATCCGGTACCCGATCCGCCCATTGCCGGGCTGTCGACGAACGCGCGCCGCCTCCACGAGGAGGTCGACGCATTGCTGGCGAGCGTGGGTTGCGACGAGGATACGCGTGCCGCGGCGGCGTGGTACGCCGTGGCGGGCGCACGACCGGAAGCGTGGCAGGCCATTCGCGCGCGGGCTCCCGAGACCCTGCGCCGGCTGGTCGAAGGCCAGCAGCAGGCGGAACGGGTGTGGGCGCTGCACGCCACGCGCGACGCAGGCGGCAACGCCGAGGGGCTGCGCCGGCTGCTGCTCGCCATCATCCGGGACCTGCGCGTGGTGTACCTGTTGCTGGCGCGCCAGCTGGCGCGGATGCGCGCAGCGCCTGGACTGCCGGACGCGGAGCGGCGCGAACTGGCGCAACTGACGCGCGACATCCACGCGCCGCTCGCCAACCGCCTGGGCATCGGCCAGTGGAAATGGGAGCTGGAAGACCTCGCATTCCGCTACCTGCAGCCCGAGGTGTACCGCCGCATCGCCGGACTCCTGGACGAACGGCGCGCCGACCGCGAGGCCTGGATCGCCCGCAGCGTGGATGCGTTGCGTGGCGCGCTTGCGGCGCACGGCATCGAGGCCAGCGTGAACGGACGCGCCAAGCACATCTATTCGATCTGGCGGAAGATGCAGCGCAAGCGCATCGGTTTCGGCGAGCTGTACGACATCCGTGCCCTGCGCGTGCTCACGCGCAGCGTGGCCGACTGCTACGCGGTGCTCGGGGTGGTGCACGGGCTGTGGCCGAACATCCCGCAGGAATTCGACGACTACATCGCCAGGCCCAAGGGCAACCATTACCGGTCGCTGCACACCGCCGTGGTCGGGCCGGACGGCAGGACCCTCGAGGTGCAGATCCGCACCGAGGAGATGCATCGCGGCGCCGAACTCGGCGTGGCCGCGCACTGGAGATACAAGGAGGGTGGCCAGGGCGACGCCGTGTACCAGGCGCGCGTGGCATGGATGCGCAAGCTGCTGGAAACACGTGGCGAGGGCGAGGACGACGCCTCGCTCGCGGCCGAGCTGCGCGGGGAGCTGGCCGAGGAACGCGTGTACCTGCTGACGCCCAGGGGCGAGGTGATCGACCTTGCGGCCGGCGCGACAGTGCTCGATTTCGCGTACCACGTGCACACGATGGTCGGGCACCGCTGCCGTGGCGCCAAGGTCAACGGCCGCATCGTGCCGCTTACGCACCAGCCCGCCAGCGGCGACCGCATCGAAATCCTGACCGGGCGCGAACCCGCGCCCAGCCGCGACTGGCTGTCGCCGCAACTGGGCTACCTCAACACCGCCAGCGCGCGCGGCAAGCTGCGCGCGTGGTTCCGGCGCGAGGATCTCGGCGCCAACCTCGCCGCCGGACGGCAGATGCTGGAGCGCGAAACGCGTCGCCTGGCGGTGTCCGACGACACGCTCGAACGGCTTCCCGGACGGCTTGGCCGCAAGGGACGCGACGACCTGCTGGTCGGCCTGGCGTTGGGCGAAGTGGGTGTGGCGCAGCTCACGCGCGCGATGCTGGAAGCGCAACCGCCGACACCGCAGCAGCCGGCCGCGCCGCACCGGCCGGCGCGCGCGGCCGGCAAACCCGGCGCCCTGACGGTCGAGGGCGTCGGCAACCTCTTGACCACGCTGGCGCGTTGCTGCCGACCGCTGCCGGGTGATGAGGTCTCGGGATACGTCACGCGTGGACGCGGGGTCACGGTGCACCGGGCCGACTGCGCTGCGCTGGCACGGCTGCGCGCGCGCAATCCGGGGCGCGTGATCGAGGTGCGCTGGCAAAGCGCGCCGGACCGTGCCTACGAAGTCGCCATTGCGGTGCTCGGGTACGACCGTCGCGACCTGCAGCGCGACATCATCAACGTCATCGCCAATTCCGGTGCGCGCATCGTCGCTTCGGACAGCCACAGCGACCGCGACCTCGGCGAGGTGACGATGCGCTTCACTTTGCGCCTGCACGATTTCGGGGAGTTGTCGACGTTGCTGGCCAAACTGTCGACACTGCCGAACGTGACCGAAGCGCGGCGCCTTGCCGGTGGCTGAATGGGTGGCGTCGTGCGGGCGGTGCCTGCGGGGCCTAATGCTAAGATGAATGCGTTCGCGGCGGGCCAGCCAGGGTGGCGGAACCGGCAGCCGGCTGCGAAGGTCCCATTCGCGGAGACTTGCACGTCGGCCACGACCCGGCGACGGACCGAGCATGAACGATCGCAATGACACGCCCCCGCAGGGCACGCCGCGGCGCACCGATCCCGCGCTCGGCAACCTCGATCACGTCGACACCGACACGGTTCGACGCGGTTCCGCGCGGACGTCGCGGGCGGAGCCGCGTAACCGGAAACCCCCGTTCAAGGCGCGTGCGGAACGCGACGGCGCGCCGCGGCGGCGGCGCAGATGGTGGCCCGCGCTGGTCGTCGTCGTCCTGATCGGTGGCGGCGCATGGGCGTGGAACCATCAAGCCATGCTGAGTGCGCTGCTGCCGCAAACCCAGTTGAATGCGTTGCTGACGCGCGCCGACAAGGCGTATGCCGCGGGCGAACTGTCGGGCAGCCCGGACAGTGCGAGGGATCTGTACGAAGCCGCGCGTGCGCTCGATCCCGACAACGAGCAGGCGCTGACGGGTTTGCAGAAGGTCGGCCATGCCGAACTCGAACGCGCGCAGGCCGCCCTGGAAAAACACGACTACACCGACGCTCGTGTTTCGCTGGAACAAGCGCGCAGCCTGCTGGGTGGCGGCACCGAGGTCGCGGCGGTCGACCAGGCGCTCGCCAAGGCCATCCTGCACACCGCCAACGTCAATGAGTTGATCAGCCAGGCGCGGGCCGCGCTCGCCAACGGCCGCATCGACGGCAACGATGGCGCCGCCGCGCTGTTCGGGAAAGTGCTCGCGGGCGATCCGCACAATGCGGTCGCGCGGCATGGCATGAACCAGGTCGGCAACTTGCTCGCCGCGCGCATCCAGACCCAGCTTGGCCAGGGCGATCGCAGCGGCGCGCAGCAGACGCTTGCCACCCTGGCGGGCCTGCTGCCCGGCTATTCGCAGTTGCCGACCCTGCGCGCGAACATCGCCGCGGCTGACCGCGCCGCGCAGGCCCAGCGCGACCAGTATCTGGCGCAAGGGCAGGCCGACCTGCACGCGGGCAGGATCACCGGGACCGGGACGGACAACGCCGAGGCGCAATTCAAGGCGGCGCTGGCCGCGGACCCCGGCAATGCCGCGGCGCAGGCGGGCCTGGGCCAGGTCGCAGAGGCGCTGGTGATGCAGGCCAACGCCGCGATCGACTCGGGAAACGTGCCTGATGCGAAAGACCTGCTGGACCAGGCCGCCGCGCTGGCGCCGAAGTCGGCGGATCTGGCCGCCGCGCGTTCGCGGCTGGCGGCGGGCAGCGGCAGCCAGCTTGCCGAGGCATCGCCGGCGCCCGCGGCGCACACCCTGACACCCGCCGAATCGGCCAAGCTCGCGCAGTTGGTGGCGCAGGCCCGGGTCGCCGCGCGCAAGGGCGACATCATGTTGCCGCCTGGCAACAGCGCTTACGACCTGTACCGCGCCGCGCTCGGGATCGATGGCAACAGCGCCGATGCGCAGGCCGGGCTGCGGACGCTGCCGCAGGTCACCCGCGGCCAGTTCCAGAGTGCGCTGCACGAGGACAACCTCGACCACGCGCGCGACATGCTCGCGACGCTGGAGCAACTCGACCCGGGCGATCCCGCGGAAGCGTCGATGCGGCACCAGTTGGGCAGTGCCTGGCTCGACCGCGCCAATCATTACATCGGCCTGGGCGAGATCGGCGCCGCGCGCGCGGCGCTGCGCGAGGCGCGGCAGCTGGTGCCGAACGACCCGCGCATCAGTGGGGTGGATGCAAAGCTCCGCCACAATGACTGACGCGGGGGCGTGGCGGGGCGGACCCGTGCTGGTGTGCGGCGCCAGCAGCCAGATCGGTTTTTTCCTGTTGCCCGGACTCGTGCTCGCCGGGGTACGCGTGCTGGCGCTCTCGCGCAAGCGGCAGCCGCCCGTTGCCGGCGTCGAATGGTTGCGGGGCGCCATGCCGGCGCCGCCCGCAGCGGCCGCGGGCGCGCAGTCGGTGTGCAGTTTCGCCCCGCTGGATGGGTTGGCGGCGTGGCTGGACTCGGGCGCCGTTCCGGGCCTGCGATGCGTGGTCGCCACCAGTTCGATGAGTGCGGAAAGCAAACGGGCGTCGCCGGTGGCGGCCGAACGCGAGGTCGCGCGGCGCCTGTGCGATGGCGAGGCAAGCTTGGCGCGGGCCTGTGCACTCCGCGGGATCGCGTGGACGATCCTGCGCCCCACGCTCGTCTATGGCGCGGCACGCGACCGCAGCCTGACCCCGTTGGCCCGGCGCGCGGCGCGCTGGCGCGTGATCGGGTTGCCGGCGGGTAAGGGACTGCGGCAGCCGGTGCACGCGGCGGACGTCGCGGCAGCGGTGCTGGGTGCGCTCGACGGCGGCGCCGCGGGGCGGGTCATTCCGATCGGCGGGGGCGAACGCCTGCCGGCCGCGGAAATGTTCGCGCGGGTGCGGGAGAGCCTGCCGATGCACACGCTGCCGGTGCGCGTGCCGGCGCCGTTGATCCGGATGGGTGCGCGCCTGTTGCCGGCGCTGCGCGGCCCGTTGACTCGACTTGACCAGGACCTGGTCGCGGACAACACGGAACTGGAGCAGCGGCTCGGGGTGCGTCCGCGTGTTTTCCGGCCAGACCGCACGTGCTGGGGCCTTTGAAGTCGGCGCTTGCGCAGCGACAATCGCGCCGTGATGCTTTCCTGCCACTGCGGCGTTGCAGACATTGCGCGGGGCGCGTGGCCAGGCCAGGGCCACGCCTTGCCGGCTGTCCGGGCGGTGCCGCATGACTGAAGCCGCTGCGCGCGACGGGCCGGCCCGCACGCGCGTCCGCGGCGTGTGCGCGGTACTGGTGACCCACGCCCCGGATCCCGTCGTGCTGGACGAACTGCTGGCCGCGCTGGCGGCGCAGGTCGAACACATCGTGCTGGTCGACAATGCAAGCCCCGGTCCCGGTCTGCGTGACCTGTGTGCCGGCTGCCACGGGGTGTTGCTGCGGGAGCTGCCCGGGAACATGGGTCTCGCGCATGCCCTGAATGTCGGGATCGACGCGGCGCGCAAGCTTGCCGGAGTCACGCGCGTGCTGCTGATGGACCAGGACAGCGTGCCCGCCCGCGACATGCTGCCCGTACTGCAGGCGGCGCTCGACCGGCTTGCGGCGCATGGCCGCGTCGCGGCGGTGGGGCCGCGCTTCCGCGACGTGCGCGAACAAGCGGATGCGCCATTCGTGCGCATCCGCTTCCCGATCAACCGCAAGCTGCGCTGCGATGGCCGTTGCGCGGAAATCCGTTGCGACTTCCTGATCTCGTCGGGCTGCCTGATCCCGCTGGCGGTGCTCGACGATGTCGGCGGGATGGATGCCGCCCTGTTCATCGACAATGTCGACCTCGACTGGTGCTTTCGCGCAAGCGCCGCTGGTTATGGCCTGTACGGCGTGTGCGGCGCCGCGCTCCGGCACCGGCTCGGCGATGCCCGCCAGCGGTTCCCGGGCCTGCCGCGCGGGATCGTCGTGCATCCGCCGCGGCGGCTCTACTACATGATGCGCAACCGCGTGTTGCTGTACCGGCGCGCATACACGCCACGCCGCTGGATCGCGCAGGACCTGCCGCGGCTCGCGGTCAAGCTGCTGCTGTTCACGCTGCTGGTGGCGCCGCGCCGGAAGAACCTGCGCTGCATGCTGGCGGGGCTGCGCGCCGGCGTGGCCGGCCGCACCGCGCCGCCGCCGGACATCGGTTGACGGCCGTTTGTTTCAGCCGAGGCCGACCCGTTCGCATTCCAGCTCCTCCAGGTGCCGCCAGCGATTGACGATCGTGCAGAACAACGCGGCGGTGCGCTCGGCGTCGTACACCGCCGAGTGCGCCGCGTCGGCATCCCATTCGAAGCCCGCCGCCTGCACCGCGCGCGACAGCACGGTCTGGCCGTAGGCAAGGCCGCCCAGGGTCGCGGTGTCGAAGCAGGAGAACGGGTGGAACGGGTTGCGTTTGTGTTCGCTGCGGCGCACGGCGGCGTTGAGGAAGCCCAGGTCGAAGTGCGCGTTGTGGCCGACCAGGATCGCGCGCTGGCAGCCCGCGGCCTTGATCGCGGCGCGCACCGGTTTGAAGACCAGGTCGAGCGCCTGCCGTTCGGGCAGCGCGCCGCGCAAGGGCTGGTCGGGGTCGATGCCGTTGACCTCGAGCGCCTTGGGATCGATGTGCGAACCCGGGAAGGCCTCGACGTGGGTCGAGACCACGGGTTCCGGCGTGAGCCTGCCCGCACCGTCCATGCTCACGATCACCGCCGCGATTTCCAGCAGCGCATCGTGCTGGGCATCGAAGCCGCCTGTCTCCACGTCCACGACCACCGGCAGGAAGCCGCGGAAACGCGTGGACATGCGTTCCGCGTAGGCTTCGATCTGTTTGTGCATCCGGTCAGGATATCAGCGTGCGCCGGCGTCGCATGCCGGAAAGATGGTGAATCCGTCGAGCCGCTTTGCACCCCGTTCAGCGGGATGCGCAATCAGCCCGGTGTCTTGTGCTTGTACGCACACAAATCCCGGATCGGGCACACCGGGCATTTCGGTTTGCGCGCCAGGCATACGTAGCGCCCGTGCAGGATCAGCCAATGGTGTGCGCCGAGCTTGTATTCATCAGGCACCACCTTCACCAGTTTGTCCTCGACCTGGCGCACGGTCTTGCCACGGGCGAGGCCGGTGCGGTTGCAGACGCGGAAGATGTGGGTATCGACCGCGATCACCGGCTCGCCGAAGACGGTGTTGAGGATGACGTTGGCGGTCTTGCGACCGACGCCAGGCAACGCTTCCAGCTCCCCGCGCGTGCGCGGCACTGCGCCGCCGTGGCGTTCCAGCAGCAGCGCGCACATGGCGATGATGTTCTTCGCCTTGGCGTTGTAGAGCCCGATGGTGGAGATGTGGTGTTTCAGTCCGGCTTCGCCCAGCGCGAGGATCCGGCGCGGGGTGTTGGCGACCGGGAACAGGCGCCGGGTCGCCTTGTTGACGCCAACGTCGGTGGCCTGCGCCGACAGGATCACCGCGACCAGCAGTTCGAACGGTGTGTGGTAGAGCAGTTCAGTGGTGGGGTTGGGGTCGAGTTCGCGCAGACGGCGGAACAGTTCGGCGATGTCGGCTTTCTTCATCGACGCGTTCTCTTTGCCCGTCCCCTTGCGATGGCGGCCAGCACCTCGGCGCGGCTGATTGTTTGCACGGGCAGCGCGGCCGGCGCCGGTGGAAGGGTCTCGCGACGCGCCGCCGCGCGTTCGGCCCGTTCGCGCGCTAGGCGCGCATTGCGGGCCACGAACCGTGCACGCGCGGCATCGGCATGCGCACGTTCGCGCAGTTCGGATTTACCCCAGCGGAACCAGTCGAGCAGGGGGATGTGCGAGGGGCAGGCTTCCACGCACAGGTTGCATTCGCTGCAGGCTGCGAGGCGTTCCGCGTGCGAGCGCGCGAAATCATCGCGGACCAGCGCGAAGAACAGGGCCTCTGGATCCAGCGCGTCCGGACACACCCGCGCGCATTCGCCGCAGTGGCTGCAGGGCTGTTGCGCGGAGCGTGTGTGTTCAGCGGACATGCTTGCGCAATTCCAGCACGTCGATGACGGGCGGGCAACCGAAGCGCAACGGCAGGCCGGTGACGCCGACGCCCGGCGTGACGAACAGCTTGCCCGCGGGCGTGTCGTAGTAACCGTCCACGTAACGTTCGCCGCGGGTCAGCATCAGTACCTGCCTGGTCAACCACGGGATGTGAACCTGCCCGCCGTGGGTGTGGCCAGCCATGGCCAGCGCGAAATCGACGCCGCGCAGCGCACGCAGGCTGTGCGGCTGGTGCATCAGGACCAGCAGGGGTTTGTCGCGCGGCAGGCGCTGCAGGAACGCGCTGTCGTCGCGCCCGCTCCACCAGTCGTACAGGCCGGCCAGCCGGAAGGTCGGGAAATCGACGACGCGGTGTTCGATGAAGTGCACCGGTGAGCCTGCCAGGGCGCGGTGGATCCTGTCGGCCAACGGCGGGCCGGGCAGCTGTACGTCGTGGTTGCCGGGTACGGCGTACATGGGCTTGTGCAACTGCCGCAGCGGCGCCAGCGCCGTGGCGAGGTTGCGGGGCGGGCCGTAGGTCAGGTCGCCGGCGAACAACACCAGGTCGACCGGCAGCCGGTTCAGCCGCGCCACCATCTGCCGGAGTTTCGCGGGGCGCGTGTAGCGCCCGACGTGGATGTCGGAGACCAGCGCGATGTCCAGGTCGACCGGCGCCGGGATGACCGTGCGCCGCACCACCAGCTCGCCCGGTTCCACGAAGCGGGCGTACAACAGCAGCAGGCACAGGGCGGCCAGTGCGGCCGCGCCCGTCGCACGCAGCCTGCGTTGCCTGCGCGAGTGCATGAATGCCTTGAACCCGGCCTGGGCGGCCAGCGGAACCAGCAGCCACGCGCCGTGGAACAGCGCGAGTTGCACGAAGGCCTCCACGCGGAGTTGGGGCGGGACGATGAAGTGGGGGAGCTCCCACGCGGGCCAAAGCACGCAGAAGCAGACGATGCCGGCCAGCCACCCTCCGCGGATCAGCCAGCGCGTGCGCCGGGGATTCAGGGTGGACACGGAAGCTCGGGACGCGGCAGCCGCGGCGGGGCGTCGTGCACCTGGACCATCGCGATGCAATCGACCGGACAGGGCGCGACGCACAGTTCGCAGCCGGTGCAGAGATCGGCGATTACCGTGTGCATCAGCTTGTTGGCACCCACGATCGCGTCCACGGGACAGGCCTGGATGCATTTGGTGCAGCCGATGCACGCCTCCTCGTCGATCAACGCAACCCGTGGCGGACCTTCCCCGCCGCAATCGGGGTCGAGCGCCAGCACCGGCAGGCCGGTGATCCGCGCCAGCGCACGCACGCCTTCCATGCCGCCGGGCGGGCAGCGGTTGATCGCGGCTTCGCCTCGCACGACGGCTTCGGCGTAGGGCCGGCAGCCGTCGTAACCGCAGCGGCGGCATTGCGTCTGCGGCAGGACCGCGTCGATGCGATCGACCAGAGTGGCGGCCGGTTGTGCCTGCGTGGTGGATTCCGCATTCATCGCGCCATTGTAGTCGCGGGCGTGGTGCCGGCCGCGCGTGCGGCGCTATGCTTCCGCGCGCGTATCCGCATTGGAGCCCCGATGACTGCATTGGCCGACCTGCGCGCCCTCGATTGCACCCAGCGGCATACCGTCGCCGCCACGTTCCTCGGCTGGACCCTGGATGCGTTCGATTACTTCCTGCTGGTGATGGTGATGCCGGCGGTGGCGGCGTCGTTCCACGTGCCGATCAAGGACGTGGCGTTCGCGTTGCTGCTGACACTGGCCTTCCGGCCGCTGGGTGCAGTGATCTTCGGACGGCTCGCGGATCGCTACGGGCGCCGCCGAATCCTGATGATCGATGTGTCGTTGTATTCGCTGCTGGGCCTTGCCTGCGCCTTCGCACCGTCGCTGCCCGCGCTGCTGGTGCTGCGCGCGTTGTTCGGCGTCGCGATGGGCGGCGAGTGGGGTACCGGCGCGTCGCTGGCGATGGAATCCATCCCCGCCAAATCACGCGGCATCGTCTCGGGCATCCTGCAGTCGGGTTACCCCTGCGGTTACCTGTTGTGCGCGATCGCCTATGGCCTGCTGTTCGACAGTATCGGCTGGCGCGGGATGTTCGCGCTGGGCATCCTGCCGGCGCTGCTGGTGCTGTACCTGCGCCGCAGCGTGCCGGAATCGCCGGTGTTCGAGCAGCGCGAACGCGCGGGGGTGCGGCGTGGCGTCGTGGCAACCATGCGCGGGCGCTGGGGTTTGCTCGCCTGGATGATCGTGACGATGGCGGTGTTCAACGCCTTCAGCCACGGCTCGCAGGACGTGTATCCGACCTTCCTGCAGGAACAGCTCCACTTCGACACGCACATGAAGAGCCTCCTGACCATCATCTTGAACCTCGGCGCGCTGGTTGGCGGGCTGGTGTTCGGCGCCTGGTCGGAACGCATCGGCCGCCGCAAGGCGATGGCGATCGCCTGCATGCTGGCGCTGCCCGCGATCCCGCTGTGGAGCTACGGCGGGTCGGTGCTGTTGCTGGCGATCGGCGCGTTCTGGATCCAGATCGCGGTGCAGGGCGCCTGGGGCGTGGTGCCGGGATACTTGAACGAACTGTCGCCCGATGCCGTGCGCGGCACCCTGCCGGGCTTCGCCTACCAGCTCGGCAACCTGCTGGTGGCGTGGGCCGCGTATGCGATGACCGCGATCGCCCACGCCAACGGCGGCAACTATGCGATCGTGCAGTCGGTGTGGATCGCCGTCGTGGCGGTGCTGTTGGCGCTGCTGACCTGGTTCGGCCCGGAAGCGCGCGGGGTGCGCTTCGGCGTGACGGAAACCGTGGACGACGCTACCATGCACGGTTCGCCGACTTCCGCCTGATGCTTCCATGCGTGCCGAAAAAGATTCCGTGGTGAGTTTCCATTACAGCGTGCGCGACGCGGCCGATGCCGCGGCCGAGCCGTACGACGATTCGCGCAAGCGCGGTGAGCCGATGCTGGTGCTGCTCGGCCATGGCCAGTTGGTGCCGGGCGTGGAGAAGGTGTTGACGGGCCGCGAGCCAGGCGAGAAGTTCGAGGCCGATATCGCGCCCGAGGATGCCTACGGCATCCGCCAGGAGGGCCTGCTGCAACGCGTGCCCAAGAAGTATTTCCGGGACGCGCAGAAACTCAAACCCGGCATGACCACCGTGCTGCAGACCCGCGACGGCGGCCAACGCATGGTGACCATCCACAAGGTCGGCATGAGTTCGATCGACGTCGACCACAACCATCCGCTGGCCGGCAAGACCCTGCACTTCGACATCGAGGTCACCGGCGTGCGCGCGGCCGCGCCCGAGGAAATCGCGCACGGACACGCGCATGCAGGCGACGGGCACTCGCACGGATAGGTAAGGCGTCCCCGTTTTTGCGAGAGAAAAGCCGGACTCGGCCGCAACCCTGCATGTCCGTCATTCCGGCGAGGGCCGGAATCCAGTGGGGTTTTCCATCCTGGCCGTAGCCGGGATGCATTGGTTACTGGGTCCCGGCCTCCGCCGGGACGACGGCTGCGGCTGGAATCACCGCCGGTCTGTATTTCGCGTTTTCTTTCAGCAGCGCCTGGAAGCCCGGGTCGCTCCGGATCGGATCCCACGCGGGATCGAGCCACAGCAGCACGGGGGCGTACGGGCCGCCTTTCCCGGGTGTGGTGATTACCCCGGCCAGCAGTGGCAACGCGAGATCGGGACGGCGGGCCTCCGCATACAGCATCGCATGGAACGCCGCGGCCTCGGGGCCGTACAGGCGATCCCCGCTTTGCTCGGCGATGGCCTGGGCCGCGGCGATCGCCGCCAGGCCCTGCGCAGTGTGACCGAGTCCCAGCTCGGCAGTCGCGACGTCCTGCCACACGAACATCCGGCTGATGCCCTCGCGCTGCGCGAGCTGCGCGCGGACCTGCGGCAGCACCTGTGCGAACAGCGGGCGCGCCCGGACGTCGTCGCCGAGTAACCGGTACAGCTCGGCCAGCCACAGCGCCTTGAGGCTGTAGGCGGATCCCGGCTTGAAATTATCGGTCGAGTCGGGGATCGACGCCAGCAGCGCCAGCGCGTCCCGGTAGCGGCGCTGCAGGGTCAGCAGGTGCACGCGCTGCTGTTGCAGCGAGGGGTCGTCGCCCTGCGCGGCCGCCAGTGCGCGCAGGAAGTCGCCGCTGGCGGCAACGATGGTGTTGGACACCTGGATGGCCGCCAGGCGATTTTCCGGATCCAGTGCCAGCGCCTCATGCAGCCAGCGTTCGGCGTCCGGATAGCGGCCCGCCAGCTTCTCGGTCAGGCCGACTTCGTAGGCCAACTGGGAGTTGCGCGGATCCAGCGCGAAGGCGCGCTGCAGGGACGCGCTCGCGGCATCCAGACGGCCCTGGCGGCGCTCGATGTAGCCGTGGGCCGCCAGCGCTTCGGCGTCGTTGGGGCGCAGCGCCAGCGCTGCCGCGAAGGCTTTCAGCGCGGCGTCGTAATCGCCGCGGCCGTAGTAATCGCAGTAACCAAGTGCGAGCTGCGCGGCGGACAGGTTGGGCGCCAGTTTCAACGCCTGTTCGGCGTGCTGGCGGGCGTCGGCAACCAGTGTCGTGGCCTGCATGCCGCCACCGCCGAACCAGGCCAGCCGGCTGGCCACGAGCGAGAACTGCGCGTGGGCCAGGGCAAAACCGGGGTCACGCTCGATCGCCTCGCGATACAGCGGCATCGCGGCCCGCATGCTCGCGGTGTCGTAGTTGACCTTGGATTGGTCCGCCAGGTACTGGGCGCGCAGGAACAGGTTGTTGGCGACCGGATCGGCGCTCATCCGGGTGGCGAGGTGCGCGGACTCGGCGGGCGACAGCCGCGCCCGCAGGGCCGCGGCGATCTTCTCCGCCACGTCGCCCTCGACGCCGAACACGCTGTCGAGCGTGCGCTGGTAGCTCTCGGCCCAGAGGTGGCTGTCGCTGCGGGCATCGATCAATTGCACGTTGATCAGGACCTCGTCGCCCTGTTTCTGCACGCTGCCCTCGAGCACGGTCGCCACGCCCAGCTGGCGGCCGATGGCCTTCAGGTCGGCCGGACGGCTCTTGTACCTGGCGGTGGAGCTGCGCGAGACGACCTTGAGGCTGCCGAAGTTCGCGAGCTTGGTCAGGATCAGGTCCTGGATACCCGCCACGAAGTACTCGTTCGCCGGATCCCCGGAGAGGTTTTCGAACGGGAGCACCGCGATGGAGCGGGGCGGGACGGCGGTCGCGGCTTCGCCCGCAGCCTGCGGCCGCTGCCCGACGAGGTGGCTGGTGCCCAGCAACACGACCGCCACCGCCAGCACGGCGATGATCGCGAAGTCTAGCCTGCGGGCATTGGAATGGCGGAGCGGCGCGTCGGGCGCCACGTCGCGGTCGCGCCGGAACCCCTTGGGCGTGAATTCGTAGAGCCACGCAAATGCCACCCACAGCGGAAAGCCGACGGTGCAGGAAATCAGGAACCAGCGGGTCGCTTCGTCCGGCAGGCCGAGCGCGGGCGACAGTTGCGCGACGCCCTGGGAGAGTGCCCACACCGCGCCGACGTAGAGCACCGATGCGCGCAGCACATTGCGGTGTTGCAGTTCGGCGAGGAGTGGCCGCAGTCGCGCCATGGCGCGAGCATTTCCCGCCGGCTACAGGCCGGCTTCCGCTGGACCCAGTGTAGGCAAGCCAACGTTAGCGCAGCGTTGCGGGTCCCGGTCAGAAAAAGATTTTCTGCCGCTGCTTGCGGCGCCGCAGCCACGCATCCAGCGACAGGCCGCCCGGGCCGCGCACGGCCAGCACCAGGTAACCGCCGGCGATCGCGAGGTTTTTCATGAAGTTGATCCACTGCCCGTGGTCTGCGAAGTTGTTGTGGAAGGCCACGGCGGTGAGGATCGAATAGACGAACAGGACCGCCGCCGCCCAGCGCGTCAGCAGTCCACACAGGATCGCGAGGCCGCCGCCGAGTTCCACGATGATCACCAGCGGCAGCAGGCCCGGCGCCATCCCGTGCACGGCCAGCAACCTGGCGGTGGCGCCATAGGCCGTGATCTTGCCGAGCCCCGACAGGATGAAGATCAGCGACAGGCCGAGGCGTCCGATCAGCAAGGTGAAATTCTGCATCGTCGGTTCCAGTTGGATTTCGCCGCGTCACCGTGTCCACGGTGCAGCGTTGCCGCGTCCGGGCGGATCAATCGGTCGCCAGCTCGGCGCGTACGCGCGGCGTGAGCACGCGCTTGGCGAACAGGTAGTGGTCGCGCCAGTAATACCCGTCCAGGCGATCCAGCCGGACGGTGCCGCCGGTATCCGGCGCGTTCACGAAACGGCCGTTGCCGACATAGATGGCCACGTGGTTGACGTGGCGGCGGCGGCCGAAGAACAGCAGGTCGCCGGGTTGCAGGTCCTTGCGCGCAATCCTGGGCGCATCCAGCGCGGCCATCGCGCGCGAGGTGCGCGGCAGCACGAGGTTGGCCTGGGTGCGAAACACGTAACCGACCAGGCCCGAGCAGTCGAAACCCGATTCGGGGGTGTTGCCGCCCCAGTGGTAGGGCGTCCCCACCAGCCCGATCGCGCGAATCAGGACATCGTTGGCGACGCTGGCGGAGGGCGATGGCGCAACGGTCGCGCAGGCCGCCAGGATCGAAAGGGCCGCAAGCCCCGCGAGCAGGCGGCCTTGCCGCCACGGTGCGTTCAACGCCTGGTCCCCCGCATGGTGGGCGGGCCTTTGGCCTGGAGGTTGCGCGAAGGAATGGGCATCGGCTGGCGGACTGCCGCGGCGGCAGTCACGACGTTAACCGATGGCGCCTGCTGCGTCCAGCGAATGGACGCGGCAGGCGTTTGTCACGGCGCGCTGCTCAGCAGGCGACGCGCTGGTCCGCATGGCGTGCATCGGCCTGCACGGTCGCGGCAAGCGCTGCCTCGAACTGGATCGCGCGTTGGCGCGCGGCCTCCACGATCGCAGCCGGTACCGCCTGCTCGTCCAGGCAACGGGCGAGGATGGCGCGGTGGTAGGCGTTGAAGTCGGGGTCGCGGCTGGCTTCGTCCAGCGCGGCGAGAAGTGTCGCCAACCAGCCCGCGCCGGGCGCGCGCAGCATCAGCAACACCTCGGGGACGCTGCAGAAATCGGTATCGTTGTTGGTGTTCATGTGGATTCCCTCTGTGGCACCGATACCCAAGCAGGAATGATGCCAACCGCCGCGAGGCCGCGGGTTGCCGCCGCCCCGGGAGGCTTTCACGCGGGCGACCGGGCCGGCCTTTGCGTCGATCCGGCCTGCCGGGCCGCGCAAATCCCGCCGCATGCGCGCGCCCCGTCGGGATGTGACGCGGATCGGCAGCGACGGGTGCGGGTTTGCGGGGCGGACGCGCCGACAGGGCCATCGACGTTACAATTGTTTTGATGACTGAAGCGCGCAGCGACGTCCTGATCCTCGGTGGTGGCGTGATCGGCCTGTCCTGCGCGCTGGCCCTGCTGCGCAGCGGGGCATCGGTGCGGGTGCTCGACCGCGGCGAACCCGGATGCGGCGCTTCGCACGGCAATTGCGGCACGCTCACCCCCAGCCACGCGATTCCCCTGACGGTACCCGGCATGCCGTGGCGTGCCTTGCACTGGATGCTGCGCCGCGACGCGCCGCTGTACGTCAATCCGCGGCCCGACCGGGACCGCTGGCGCTGGTTGCTGGGCTTCGCGCGCCGTTGCAACCAGGCGTCCGCCGCGCGCACCGCGACGGTGCGCGCGGCCATCCTGCAGCGCTCGTGGACGGCGCTGCCGCGCATGCTGGCCGAAGAGGGCATCGAGTGCGAGTACGCAGCGGCAGGCAATCTGTTCGTCTACCGGACGGCCCGCACGCTGGCGCACGACCGCGGCGAAATCGAATGGCTGCACCGCCTCGGCATCGCCGCCAGGGCCTTGCGCGGGGACGAGGTCGAAGCCATGGAGCCGGCGCTGCTGCCGGGTGTCGTGGGTGGCGTGCTGCATGAGGACGACGCGCAGTTGCGTCCCGACAAGTTGGTGGAGGGATTGGCGCGCAGGGTGCGCGAGCGCGGCGGGGTGATCGAGCCGGACACCGCGATCGAGGGCTTTCGCTGCGCCGGACGGCGGGTGGATGCGGTGCGCACCTCGCGCGGCGAATTCGCAGGCGAACGCATCGTGATGGCGTTGGGGGCGTGGACGCCGCGGGTGGCCGCCGCGCTGGACCTCGAGGTTCCGATCCAGCCCGGCAAGGGTTATTCGATCACGATGTCGCGGCCGGAACCCTGTCCGCGGCGGGCGCTGGTATTGCGCGAGCCGAGCGTGTGCGTGACCGCGTGGGGCTCGGGTTATCGCCTCGGCAGCACCATGGAGTTCTCGGGCTACGACGAGCGTTTGAATCACACGCGCCTGGATGCGTTGCGGCGTGGCGCGCGCGCCTACCTGCGGACACCGCTGGGCGCCGAACTGCAGGAAGAGTGGTGGGGCTGGCGGCCAATGTGCGTGGACGAGATCCCGCTGATCGGCGCGGTCAGGCGCTGGAACAACCTGTTGCTCGCGACCGGCCACGGCATGCTTGGCGTGAGCATGAGCGCGGCGACCGCGGAACTGGTGGCGGCGCTGGTGACGGGCGAAAAGCCCTTGCTGGATCCGTCGCCATTTGCGCCGACGCGCTTTCGGAATCTCTGAACAACCTGCTGCGCTCGGCAGTTTGCGCGCCGGCGGTGCTCGCAATGCCCACGTACCGACGTGTACGCTCCGCTTGCTGCGTTCCGGCGTCACGCAATCTGCCTTCGCTCGCGACGGTTCTTCAGGGGTTCCGCGGCGTGCTTGCATGTTGCACACTGGCATCCCACAGGTTTTCCACAGACTTGTTGTCTTAGCGTTTGAGACTTGCGCGCGTATGATCGCGTACATGTCGAAGTCGATGCCTGTCGCGCGCGCATGAGCGCCGTCCTGCCGGAACGCAATCCGCCCCCACGCGTCGACGTGTTGCGGGTGCCGCCGCACTCCATCGAGGCCGAGCAATCCGTGCTGGGCGGCCTGATGCTGGTGGGCGAAGCCTGGGACCAGGTGGCCGACCGGCTCGTCGAGGAGGATTTCTACCGCCGCGAGCATCGCCTGATCTTCCGCGCCATCGGCGAGCTGGCGATGGCCGGCAAACCGTGCGACGCGGTGACCCTGGGCGAGTGGTTCGAGCGCCACGGCGAAGCGGCCGCGATCGGTGGCGCGGCCTACCTCGCGGAACTCGCCAACAACACCCCCAGCGCGGCCAACATCAAGGCCTATGCCGACATCGTCCGCGACAAGTCGGTGCTGCGCAAACTGATCGAGGCCGGCACCCAGATTGCCGGCGATGGTTTCAACCCGGAAGGCCGCGCCACCCCGGAAATCCTCGAGACCGCCGAACAGCGCGTGTTCAAGATCGCCGAAGCCGGCGCGCGCGGGCGCAAGCAGGTGGTGCCGGTGCGCCAGTCGGTCAAGGAGGCGGTGGAACTGCTGGCCCAGCGCTACGCCAACCGCGGGCAGCTGACCGGGCTCACCACCGGCTTCAAGGACCTGGACGATTTGACCTCGGGTTTGCAACGACAGGACCTGGTGATCGTGGCCGGCCGCCCGTCGATGGGCAAGAGCGCGTTCGCGTTCAACGTCGCCGAGGCCGTCGCGATGCGCGCCAAGCAGCCGGTGCTGATCTTCTCGATGGAAATGTCGGCTTCGCAAATCGCGTTCCGCCTGATTTCCTCGCTGGGCCGCATCAACCAGAAGGACCTGCGCTCGGGCGAACTGGCCGAAGAGGAATGGCCGCGGGTCAGCCAGGCCGCCTCCTTGCTGTCGGAATCGAAGATCTTCATCGACGATACCCCCGCGCTCTCGCCCGGCGAACTGCGCTCGCGCGCGCGCCGCATGATGCGCGAGCACGGCCTGGGCCTGGTGGTGATCGACTACCTGCAATTGATGCAGGTGCCCGGCAACAAGGAAAACCGCGCCACCGAGATTTCCGAAATCTCGCGCAACCTGAAAGCCATGGCCAAGGAGCTGGACGTGCCGGTGGTCGCGTTGTCGCAGTTGAACCGTGCTCTGGAGCAACGCAACGACAAGCGCCCGGTGATGAGCGACCTGCGTGAATCGGGCGCGATCGAGCAGGACGCCGACCTGATCGTGTTCATCTACCGCGACGAGGTCTACAACAAGGAGTCCAACCACAAGGGCATCGCCGAGATCATCGTCGGCAAGCAGCGCAACGGCCCCATCGATACCGTCAAGCTGACCTTCCTTGGCCAGTACACCAAGTTCGAGAACTACGCGCCGGAAGCCTACGTGGGGAGCCTGGAGTGAAATGGTGCCAGGGACAATTTCCACGCCATATCGGAAATTCATCCTTGCCTCGCTCGAAAATTATCCCTGACACCATTGCACCGCCGCTTCGATGAGTCGCTCCGCTGCCGCCACGATCCATCTCGACGCGCTGCGCGCCAATTTGGCACGCGTGCGCGCGCTGGCCGCAGGCGCCAAGGTGATGGCAGTGGTCAAGGCCGACGCCTACGGCCATGGCCTGGAGCGTTGCGCGCGGGCGCTGGCGGATGCCGATGCCTTCGGCGTGGCCTCGATTCCGGACGGCCTGCGCTTGCGCGCGGCGGGGCACCGGCAACGCATCGTGGTGTTGTCCGGCCCGGATGCGCCGGGCGACGTGGCCGAGATGCGCCGCCTGCGCCTTGAAGCGGTGATCCACCACGAATCGCAACTTGCGCTGCTGGAGGCCGCGCGCGGCGGCGAACCCCTCAAGGTGTGGCTGAAGCTCGACACCGGGATGCACCGGCTGGGATTCCCGGCCGAACGGGCGCGCGAACTGCATGGGAAGTTGTGCAGCATGCCCGCGGTCGATCCCGCGATCGCGCTGATGACGCATTTCGCGTCGTCGGACGAATTCAGCAACGATTTCACCGCGCGCCAGACGCAGCGCTTCCTCGACGCGGTGCAAGGCCTGCCCGGTGAACGTTCGTTGTCCAATTCCGCCGGCTTGCTCGGCTGGCCCGGTGCGCGTGGCGACTGGGTGCGCGTCGGCGGCCTGCTGTATGGCTTGTCCGTGGCGGAAGGCAACACCGGCGCCGACTTCGGCTTCGCGCCCGCGATGACGCTGGCCGCGCGGCTGGTGGCGGTGCAGCGCGTCGCGCGCGGCGAACGCATCGGTTACGGCGCGACCTGGGCGTGCCCCGAAGACATGGACGTCGGCGTTGCCGCGATCGGCTACGGCGACGGCTATCCACGCAGCGCCGGATCGGGTACGCCGGCGTTGGTCGGCGGCGCGCCCGCGGCAGTGATCGGCCGGGTCTCGATGGACCTGCTGACGCTGGATTTGCGACAGGCACCGGCTGCGCGGGTCGGCGATCCCGTGACCTTGTGGGGACCGGCGTTGCCGGTGGAAACCGTTGCGCGACACGCCGGCACCATTTCCTACGAACTTACCTGCGGCGTCACCCGGCGCGTGCTGTTCACCGAGGATGCCGCCTGATGGCGAAAGCGAAGACAGCCTACGTCTGCAGCGACTGCGGCGCGGAGTATCCGAAATGGCAGGGCCAGTGCGAGGCCTGCGGCGCGTGGAACACGCTGTCGGCGTTCGTGGTGCAGCCGGCGAAGGAAGCCGGCGGCGCGGTGCGACGCGCGGGTTACGCGGGTGCGGCAGCGTCGCGGGTGCAGCCGCTGGACGGCGTCGCGGGCGAGGTCGAAACCCGGCACCTGATCCGCATCGGTGAGCTCGACCGGGTGCTGGGCGGCGGCCTGGTCGAAGGCTCGGTGGTATTGGTGGGTGGCGATCCCGGCATCGGCAAGTCGACACTGCTGCTGCAGACACTGGCGGCGCTGGGCGAGCGCCTGCCGGGCCTGTACGTGAGCGGCGAGGAATCACTGGCGCAGATCGCGGCGCGCGGGCAGCGCCTGGGGCTGGAACTTGCACCCTTGCGCGCGCTTGCCGAGACCTGCGTCGAACGCATCCTCGAACACGCGGCGCGGGAGCAACCGCGCGTACTGGTGATCGACTCGATCCAGACCATCTGGACCGAAACCCTGCCGGCGGCGCCCGGATCGGTGTCGCAGGTGCGCGAGTCGGCCGCGCGGCTGGTGCGTTACGCCAAGCAATCGGACGCCAGCGTGTTCCTGGTCGGGCACGTCACCAAGGAAGGCGGCATCGCCGGCCCGCGCGTGCTGGAGCACATGGTCGATGCGGTGCTGTATTTCGAGGGCGAGGTCGGTTCGCGTTTCAGGGTTCTGCGCGCGTTCAAGAACCGCTTCGGCGCGGTCAACGAACTCGGCGTGTTCGCGATGACCGACAAGGGCCTGCGCGAAGTGCCGAACCCGTCCGCGATCTTCCTCTCGGCGCAGCAGGGCGCCACCCCCGGCAGCGCGGTGATGGTGACCCGCGAAGGCACGCGTCCATTGCTGGTGGAAGTGCAGGCGCTGGTCGATCAATCGAGCCTCGGCAACCCGCGCCGGGTGGCGCTGGGCCTGGAACAGAATCGCCTCGCGATGCTGCTGGCGGTGCTGCATCGCCACGGTGGCGCGGCGGTGTTCGACCAGGACGTGTTCGTGAACGTGGTCGGCGGGATCCGCGTGCAGGAAACCGCGGCCGACCTGCCGGTGCTGCTGGCGGTGCTGTCTTCCTTTCGCGACCACGCGTTGCCCGAGAAGACGGTCGCCTTCGGTGAAGTCGGGTTGTCCGGCGAAGTGCGCCCGGTGCCGAATGGCGAGGAACGCCTGAAGGAGGCCGCCCACCACGGTTTCCGCCGCGCGATCGTGCCGAAGGCCAATGCGCCGAAGAAATCCGTGCGCATCGGTGACATGGAAATCATCGGCGTGCAACGCCTGCGCGAGGCGATCGACGCCGTGGGATGACCGGCTGGCGGGTCGTGCGCAGGCGCACTCCCGCGAATGTGTTTGCGGCAGGAGCCTGCCTGCAGGCGACCGCGGAGTGTCGGCGCCGACGACGCCCTTGCCGTGCGCAGGCGCATTCCTAAGCCAGTGTACGCAGGTCGACGGAGTCGCGCGTGACCCGCAACACCGAACCTTGCTCGTACCAGTCGCCCAGCACGATCCGGCGTGCGGGTTGGTCGCCCAGTGTGAATGCGTGGGTTGCGGGGCGGTGGGTGTGGCCGTGGATCATGCGCGTGACGCCTGCTTTCCGCAGCGCCGTCGTGACGGCGTGCTGGTTGACGTCCATGATCGCCATATCGGTGATCGAGGTGTGCGCGCGGCTGGCGTCGCGCGCCTGCGCCGCGAAGGCGCGGCGTTCGGCCAGCGGGCGGGCGAGGAACGCGGCCTGCCAGGCCGGATCGCGCACCTGCCTGCGGAACGCCTGGTAGGCCGTATCGTCGGTGCACAGCAGGTCGCCATGCAGCAGCAGGGTGGGCGTGCCGTACAGGTCGACGACGCTGCCGTCGGCAAGGATGTGCATGCCGCAGCGCCGCGCGTACGCATCGCCCACCAGGAAGTCGCGGTTGCCGGCGATGTAGAAAACAGGGACGCCGCCGTCGGCGACGCCGCGCAACGCCTTCGCGACGCGCGCGTTCAACGCGGCATCGTCGTCGTCGCCGACGTAGGCTTCGAACAGGTCGCCCAGCACGTACAGCGCGTCGGCAGCGCGCGCCTCTCCGGCACAGAATCGTTCGAAATCCTCGACGATGTGCGGGCGCGCGTCGTCGAGGTGCAGGTCGGAGACGAACAGGACCGTCACTGGCGGTCAGTGTTTGACTGGCTTTTGCGTGGGTGCCGAGGCCGGCACCTGTCCCGTCACCGGCGACACCGGCATCGCGGTCGGGTGCGTGGCCTCACCGATCACTTTCGCGCCCTCGATCACCACCAGCGGGCGCGGCACATCGCCGATGAAGGGACCCTGCGGGCCGGTCGGCAGGTTGTCGATCTTGTCCACCACGTCCATGCCCTTCACGACCTTGCCGAACACCGCGTAGCCCCAGGTCATGCCGCTCTGGTTGCCGACGTAATCGAGGCGCGGGTTGTCCACCACGTTGATGAAGAATTGGGATGTGGCGGAATCGGGATCGGGCCCACGCGCGGCGGCCACCGTGCCGCGCAGGTTGGACAGGCTGTTGTCGGCTTCGTCCGGGATCGGTGGCAGGGTGCGCTTGGGCCGCAGCTCGCGCGTGTACAGGCCGCCCTGGATCAGGTAACCGGGGATCACCCGGTGGAACACGGTGCCGGCGTAGAAGCCGTCCTTGATGTATTCCAGGAAATTGGCGACGGTCTTGGGCGCATGGTCCGGGAACAACTCGATCACAATGTCGCCCTGCGAGGTCTTGAGTTCCACCTGCGGATGCGCAGCCGTGGCGGTGACACCGGCCGAGCCGGCCGGGGCGGGCGGCGGCGCGGCCTGGGCGCTGCACGCGGCCAGCGCGAACAGGGCGGGCAGGAGCTGGCGGAGCGTGTATCGGGCGGGGGTCATGGCGTGGGCCGGGGGCAACGTGAAAGCCGCATGATACGCGAGCGCCCCGCCGCGCACAGTCCGCTGCGTGCGCTCATGGCATCGTGCAGGCCGTGTCCGCGCAGGCGCCGAAGCGGAATCCGGTTTGCCGGCCGGACGAGGAGCCGTCCTGCAGCGAGTTGTTGTCGTTGTCCCGGTCCAGGTGCCGGCGGCGGATCTCCAGCACGATCGGCGTGATCTGCGCGATCCGCGCGTCGATCTGTGCGCGGGTGTAGTAGTCGAGGTCGTTGCGCTGCAACAGGCGGTGCAGTTGGTCCAGCGCATCGGCGGCGTGCCCGGACAGGAACGTGGCGTCGGCGTAGGCGATACCGGCGTGCACCTCGTCCCCCGCGACGTGGCAGGCATGGCCGTAGGCCTGGTACAGCGACGGTTCTGAATCGTCGTCGAGCAGGGGTTTCAGGAGGCCTTGCGCGGTCTTCGCGTCGGCCTTGCTGCCGCTGTCGAGCAGGGTGCGGCTGTAGTCCAGCACGATGGCCGGATCGTTGGGCCACGCCTGGTTGAGCGAGGCGTAACGTTGCAGCGCCATGCTGCGCTGCCCGGCATGGCGTTCCGCATCGGCCAGCCCCAGCGCGAGGCTGAGGTTGCCGGGCTTTTCCCCGACCAGTTTCGCCATGATCGGTACGGCCTTGGCGGCTTGCCCGAGTTGCACCAGCGCCAGCGCCTGGCCATAGCGGTTGGCTGTCGAGGCCGCGAATCCCGCGCTGCTGGCCATGTTGTGCTGGTAGTAGTCGAGGATCGCGCGCGGATTGCTGGTCGACAGGACCCGCACGCGCTCGCGCATCAGCTCGTATTGCAGCTCGCTCGGACCGCGTCCCGCTCCGCCCGACCATGCGGTGTCGCGTTTCACGAACGGCAGCGGCAGCAGCCCCGGTGGATCGGCCGGATCGGCGCGTTCGGTCCGCACCTGCCGTTCCAGCGCGCGCGCGCGTGCGCGCGCGTCGGCGATGCGCACGCTGTTGACGGGGTGGTCCTGCAGGAAGTCGGGTGCGTTGCCGGCCGCCATGCCGCCCTCGCCGCCCGGGCGCAGCAGGCTCTGCATGCGGGCGAACAGGTCGGCCATGGCCACCGGGTCGAAGCCGGCCTTGGCCAGTGTCTCGATGCCGACATGGTCGGCCTCGGCCTCGTCGTCGCGGGTGAAGTCGATCTGGTGCTGCTGCATCATCGCCATCACCGAATAGAACGCGCCGATCACCGGATCGACGGTTTGCGGGTAGGGGGCGTTGCCGTAGCCGTAGCCATAGGGATTGGTCACGACCCCGCGGGATTGGCCGGAATCCGCCCGCGATGCGGCCAGGGCGGCCGCGAACGCGCCCAGCAAGTACAGCGGCGCGGATTTTTTCTGGTCCTCGATCGCGCGCTGCAGGTGGTGCTGGCTGATGTGCGCGAGTTCGTGCGCCATCAGCGCCGCGATCTGGTCCTGGTTCTGGGTCACGGTGAACATCTTCGAGAAGATGAAGACGTAACCGCCGAAGGTTGCGAACGCGTTGATCTCGGGCACGTTGATCAACGTGAAGGTGTAGTGCTGGGTCGGGTCGGCGCTGGCCGCGACCAGTCGGTAGCCTACCGCCTGCAGGTACTGGTCCACCTGCGGGTCGTCCAGCACCAGGTGCGCCGCACGCAGTTGCCGCAGGAATTCCGCGCCGTAGTCCTGCGCTTCCTGGGGCGACATCACGGTGTCGAACGAACTGCCGAGGCTGGGCAGCTGCACGTTGGCCTGCTGGCCGAATGCCGGCAGCGACAGCGCGAGCGTTGCGGCAAGCGCGAGCAGGTGCTGGGTGGAAGGGCGGGGCGGCATGGTCGACGGTTGCGGACTGATTTGGATTGAGACCCGGCGGAACGCGGTTGGTTCGAGTGTACGCGCAAAGAACTACGCACCGAAACCCGGCCGCATGTCCGTTTCCGGGGGTTCGGCGGCGGTAAAATGGCAACTGCGAGGATGCCGCACAGCCATGGCCGAGATAGAAATTTTTTCCACCGCGATGTGCCCGTATTGCGTCGCCGCCAAGAACCTCCTGCAGGCCAGGGGGCTGGCGTGGCGGGAACTGCGCATCGACGCCGATCCTGCCGCGCGCGCGGCCATGCTGGCGCGCGCGCCCGGGGCCCGCACCGTGCCGCAGATCTTCATCAACGGCAGGTATGTGGGTGGCTTCGAGCAGCTGGCGGCGGCCGATCGCAGTGGCGAGCTGAACGAACTGCTGGCGCGCGGTCATTCCTGACCGCTTCACGAGTGCGGCTTCAAGCTGGCCCGGCGTGGCCCGATCCGCGATAATTGCACATTTGCCTGCCCGGACCGGCGCGTCCACGGCGGTGCCCCTGGGAGTTGGGTGTGAAGAAAACCATTGCGGTAATCCGCGGCGACGGCATCGGCCCGGAAATCATGGCCGCCACCCTGAAGGTGCTGGATGCGCTGGACTGCGGGCTCGAATACGGGTTCGTCGAAGCGGGCATGGCGGCGCTGGAAAAACAGGGCGAATTGTTGCCTGCGGCGACGCTGGAAGCGATCGCGAAACACGGCGTCGCGCTGAAAGGGCCGCTGACCACGCCGATCGGCAAGGGCTACGCCTCGCTGAACGTGGCGCTGCGGCGGCACTTCGACCTGTATGCCAACGTGCGGCCCGCGATCAGTTTTCCGGGGACGAAGGCGCGTTACGAGGACATCGACATCATCACGGTGCGCGAGAACACCGAGGGCGCGTACCTGCAGGAAGGCCAGATGGTGTCACCCGATGGCGAGATCGCTCAATCGCTGGTGCGCAACACCCGCCACGGCGCGACCCGGATCGTCCGCCACGCCTTCGAGCTGGCGGTGAGGAAGGGCCGGAAGAAGGTCACGGTCGTGCACAAGGCCAACATCATCAAGACCGCGTCGGGGTTGTTCCTGGACGTGGCGCGTGAGGTCGCGAAAGGGTATCCACGGATCCAGTTCAACGAAATGATCGTGGACAACACCTGCATGCAGCTGGTGATGGATCCCTGGCAGTTCGACGTGATCGTCACCACCAACCTGTTCGGCGACATCATCTCGGACCTGTGCGCGGGGCTGGTCGGCGGACTTGGCCTTGCGCCCGGCGCCAACATCGGCAAGGACGTGGCGATCTTCGAAGCCGTGCACGGTTCCGCACCCGACATCGCCGGCAGGAACATCGCGAACCCCTGCGCACTGCTGCTGGCCGCCGCCGAGATGCTGGATCACCTCGGCATGACCGCGAAAGCCACCAGGGTCCGCCAGGCGATCCGCGCGACGCTGGAAGCCCATGACCGCGTGACGCCCGATCTCGGCGGCACGGGCACCACCGCAACGTTCGCGGAGGCCCTGGTGGAGCGCGTGTGCGCCGTGTGATCAGCTGCTCGAAACAGCGCACGTAGCCCGGATGCAGCGAAACGGAATCCGGGTGGGCCTGCCGGATGTCCCCGGATTGCGGCGCTGCGCGCCTTCATCCGGGCCATGTGCTTGCCGTGTGAAGCTTCCGGCGAAGCGGCTGTTGTGAAAAGTCGGGCGATGGAAGGCCGTTCTGGTGTCGCCAATGGCGAGGAGCTGGAGACGCCGGTCTGCTCGCCGAAGCGGCGATCAGGGATGATCGCAATCAAATGATCGGCCACGGCGCCAGCAACAGCACCCAGAGCACCACCACGCCGCCGGCGAATTTCACGGTCTTGAACAGGCCGCGATGGCGCTGCTTGAACGCGCGGCTGGCTTCACGGCGGCGGCGCAGCGATGCGAACAGGCGGTTGACCGCGCCGGTGGGTTCGCCGACCTGGTTGGGCGAGGCGGTAATCGCACCCATGAAGTTGCTGACGTGGTGGTTGAGCCATCCCATCACGCGCGATTTCAGCGGGCGCTCGACGTCGCACATCAGGATCACGCGCGTGGTGTCGGTCCTGTTCTCGACCCAATGCGCGCAGGTCTCGTCGAACACCACGTCCTGGCCGTCGCGCCAGGAATAGTTCTCGCCGTTGACGACGATGTGGCAGGCGTCGGAGTTGGGCGTCATGAGCCCGAGGTGGTAGCGCAGCGAGCCCGCGAACGGATCGCGGTGCAGGTTCAGCGTCACCCCCGGCGGCAGCGAGGCGAACATCGCGGCCTTGACGCCGGGAATCGCATTCACCAGCGCCACGGTCTTCGGACACAGCTTCTGCGCCGACGGCAGCGGCTCCCCGTACCACTTCACGTAGAAGCGTTTCCAGCCCTGCTTCAGGAAGGAACTGAAACTGGCGTCGTCACCCTTGAGGGCATCCCGGATGTGGCCCTCGTCGGAAAGCGCCGCGGCCTCGTCGCGGATGGTTTGCCAGTTGTCGCGCAGCGCATCGACTTCGGGGAAGCGCTTGCGGCCGGGGAAGGCGCCCGCGGGGACGGCCGAGAATGCATACATCAGCAGGTTGTAGGGCGCAAACAGGGTGGCGTGGCTGGCCAGTTGTCGCCCGAGCTTGAGGCGCACGCGCGAACGCAGGTGCACGACCAGTGCACTCAGCAGGAACAGCACGATCAGGCCCAGGACCATGAGACGGATGATCAGCAGCGTGGTCATGGCGGATGGCGGCAGGAAGACGCGTGGATTCTAGCGCGGGCGCTGGGCCAGGACCCGGAGCGCAGTGGTGCCGGGGGTGTAGGCGTGGGCCAGCGCACGTTGCACGAAGCCGATCGCCCGGCGCGCGGCGGTGCGGGGCGGCCGGCCCACGGCCAGTTCCGCGGCCAGCGCCGCCGACAGGGTGCAGCCGGTGCCGTGCGCGGCGAAGGGCAATCTCGGGTTGCGGACCTCGCACGAGCCTCGCCCGTCGTACCAACGGTCGATCACCACGCGCCCACGACCGTGGCCGCCCTTCAGCAGGATGGCTTGCGCGCCGAACCCGCGCAGGATCGCGGCGGCGCGTTCGCCGGCGCGCGCATTGCGGATCGGAATTCCGGCCAGGGCTTCGGCTTCGGGCAGGTTGGGGGTCAGCACGTCGGCCAGCGGAATCAACTGTTCGATCAGCACGCGCACCGCGCTGCGATCGAGCAGGCGCGCGCCGGAGGTCGCGATCATCACCGGGTCGACCACCAGCCAGCGCGGCCTGCGGCGCTTCAATTCGCGTGCCACGCAGCGCACCGTGCGGGCGTCGCCCAGCATCCCGGTCTTCACCGCCGCGATCCTGAAATCGTCGAATACCGCGTCGAGCTCGGCGGTGAGGTGTTGCACCGGCACCGGATGCACTGCGGCGACGCCCTGCGTATTTTGCGCGGTCAACGCGGTGATCGCGCTGGTGCCATGCACGCCGAGCGCGGCGAAGGTCTTGAGGTCGGCCTGGATGCCCGCGCCGCCACCGGAGTCGGAGCCGGCGATGGTGAGGCAGGCGACGGGGATTGTAGAGTCGAGAATCGGCAAGGCGTTGTCGGGTGGACCGGGGTTTGCTCGTCATTCCGGCGAAGGCCGGAATCCAGTCTTCAGATCGGTTGCTTGCAATGACGTATGGGCCCCGGCCTGCGCCGGGGCGACGAGCATTCTATTCCAGTGGCCCGCGACCCTCCGCGTCAAAGGGCTTCCGACGCGAAGTCGGCCAACCGCGAACGCTCGCCGCGACGCAGCGTGATGTGCGCCGCGTGCGGCCACTGCTTGAAGCGGTCGACCGCGTAGGTGAGCCCCGACGTCGTCTCGGTGAGGTACGGCGTGTCGATCTGCTCGACGTTGCCGAGGCACACGATCTTGGTGCCGGGGCCGGCGCGGGTCACCAGCGTCTTCATCTGCTTGGGCGTCAGGTTCTGCGCTTCGTCGATGATCAGGTAGCGCGACAGGAAGGTGCGCCCGCGCATGAAGTTCAGCGAGCGGATCTTGATGCGCGAGGCCAGCAGGTCGTTGGTGGCCTGGCGTCCCCACGAACCCCCGTCCTCGGGATTGGCCAGCACTTCCAGGTTGTCGGTGAGCGCGCCCATCCACGGCGTCATCTTTTCTTCCTCGGTGCCGGGCAGGAAGCCGATGTCTTCGCCGACGCTGACCGTGGCGCGGGTCATGATGATTTCGCGGTAGCGTTGCTGGTCCATGACCAGGGCCAGGCCTGCCGCGAGCGCCAGCAGGGTCTTGCCGGTGCCGGCGGTGCCGAGCAGGGTCACGAAGTCGATCTCGGGATCCATCAGCATGTTCAGCGCGAAGTTCTGCTCGCGGTTGCGCGCGGTGATGCCCCACACGTTGTGCGCGCTGCCGGTGTAATCGCCCAGCAGCTCGAGCTTGGTCTTGTCGCCGTCGCCGTGCAGCACGCGCAACTCGACGCTGTTCTCGCCCGGCAGGTACAGGCACTGGTTGGGCTGCCAAGCCTCGTCCCTGCGTGGCTTCAGTTCGTAGAACGTCTGGCCGCGCTCGGACCATGAGCGCAATTCCGGGTGGCGGTCCCAGAAATCGGCGGGCAACTCGGCCGCGCCGGTGTAGAGCAGGGAGAAATCGTCCAGCGCGCGGTCGTTCTCGTAATCCTCGGCGGCAACCCCGAAGATCGTGGCCTTGATGCGCAGGTTGATGTCCTTGGACACCAGCGCCACTGCCGCGCCGGGGTGGTGTTCGCGCAGGTCCAGGATCGCGGCGAGGATGCGGTTGTCGGCCTTGCCCTGGCCGTTGCCGCTGCGGGTCTGGAAGTACAGCCGGCCGCTGGCGCCGCCCTTGCGCAGCTTCAGGCCGTCGGGTTGCGCGAGCGGCACGCCGTCGGCGATGCCGTGGCTGTTGTTGCGTTCGATCAGTTCGTTGAGGAAACGGCTGGCCTGGCGTGCGTTGCGCGCGACCTCGGAGACACCCTGTTTTTTTTCGTCCAGTTCCTCCAGCACCGTCATCGGGATGAACACGTCGTGTTCCTCGAAGCGGAACAACGCGGTCGGGTCGTGCAGCAGGACGTTGGTGTCCAACGCGTAGATACGCTGGGCGTGCGGCTTCGGCATGCGGGATCCGGGGTCGGCGGCTGGGGCAGTGGCGGGCGCGCGCTGGCGGCGCACTGCGGGCGTGGTGCGGGGCCTGGCAGTCACTTGGCGGGGATCGTGTCCAGGACGGTCTGGGCGTGGCCCGGCACCTTCACGCCGCGCCATTCCCGGGCCAGCTTGCCATCGGGGTCGACCAGGAAGGTGCTGCGCTCGACCCCGAGGTATTCGCGGCCGTACAACTTCTTCTTGCGGATCACGTCAAAGGCCTCGCACCAGGTCTCGTCGGTGTCGGCGACCAGCGCGAACGGCAGGCCCAGTTTTTCCTTGAAGCCGTGGTGCGAGCGCGCGCTGTCGCGCGACACGCCCACGATCGCCGCGCCGCGACGCTTGAACTTCGTGTAGAGGTCGCGGAAATCGCCGGCTTCGCGGGTGCAACCGGTGGTGTTGTCCTTGGGATAGAAATACAACACCAGCCACTGGCCGCGCAGGTCGGCCAACTTCAGCGCGTCGCCCGACTGGATGGTGCCGGAAAGCCTGGGAACCTTGCTGCCGATCTTGATTGTCATTGCTTGCCCGTCTTTGGTAGGAGCGCGCCTGCGCGCGACCGGTTGCCGGCAAGGCCGGCTCCTACACGAGAATCAGAATTTCACCGGATCCATGATTGCGTCGAGATTCAAACCGTCGCACATTTCCATGAATTCGTCGCGCAATTCCGCGATACGGGTTTCGGCCGGAATGCCGATGGTGATCTGGGCCTGGAACATGTCGGCGCCGGTCTGCATGGCCTGGTAGCGCATCGAGGACATCTGCTCGATGCTGATCTTGCGGCGGTTGAAGAAGTCGATCAGCTCCACCAGCACGCCCGCCTTGTCGGCGGCGACCACCTCGACCATGTAGGGCAGCAGGTGGCTCGGCTGGTCGTCGGCCTGGGTGCGGTAGCTCAACAGGTGCAGGTTCTCGTCGCGGCCGACGCGCGCGAGCGCGGTCTCCAGCTTGGCGATCGCATCCCATGCGCCTTTCGCCAGCAGCAGCACCGACACGTCCGCGCCGACCGTGGCCACGCGCGATTCCACGAGGTTGCAGCCGGCGTCCGCGATCCTCCGCGACAGCACCAGCAACGGCGACTTCGACGCGGGCGCGACCGCCTGGACCAGCAACTGGTGGTCGGCGGCGGGGCGGGGGTTCGAGCGGTTCAAGGTGGTGATGGTCTTGACGTTCACAGCCGGCAAGAATAGTGGGGTTGGGGCATCCGCGCCACGTTCCGTGGGCACGCATTTACAGCGGCCTGGGGTGCCGTATCATGCGGGGTCTTGGTGGATCGGGACCGACCCATGGATATCCGCGGCAGCCTGTGCGCCATCGCGACGCCGTTCGACGCGGACGGCTCGCTCGACCTGGCTGCGTTCGGGCGCCTGGTCGATTACCAGCTGGACGGCGGCACCCAGGGGATCGTGGTCGCGGGATCCACCGGCGAGGCGCACATGCTGGAGGAACGCGAATACGAGCGCCTGCTGGCGTTCGCGGTCGAGCGCGTCGCACGGCGCGTCCCGGTGGTCGCGGGTACCGGCGAAGCCGCGACCGCGAAGACCGTCGCCTTGACGCGCCGCGCCAAGGCGCTGGGCGCCGACGCCGCATTGGTGGTGACACCTTATTACGTGCGCCCGACCCAAGAGGGTTTGCGCCGCCATTTCGGCGAAGTCGCCGCGCACGGCGGCCTTCCGGTGGTGATGTACAACGTGCCCTCGCGCACCGGCTGCGACATGCGGCCGGACACCGTGGCCAGCCTGCGCGATAGCGCGGGCATCATCGGCATCAAGGAAGCCGTGGCTTCGCCTGAACGCATCGCCGCGCTGGCGCAACTTCGGCGCCCGGGTTTTGTCTATCTGTCCGGTGACGATGGCAGCGCGGCGGCCGCGATGCTGGCTGGCGCCGGAGGCGTGGTGTCGGTGGTGAACAACGTGGTGCCCGGTGCGTTCCGCGCGTTGTGCGATGCCGCGCTTGGCGGCGACCATGCGGTCACGGCGCAGCACATGGCCCGCATCCAACCGCTGCTGGATGCGCTCAATTGCGCGCCCAATCCGATCCCGGTCAAGGCGGGCCTGGCCGAACTGGGCCTGTGCAACGCGGCGCCGCGGCTGCCGTTGCTCGAATTGCCGCAAGGCGCGGAACGCAAGCGTTTGCGCGACGTGCTTCTCCCCCTCGCTGGCGCCACAACGCCATGATCATGCACAATGCGCCCATGAAACGGATCACGCTGACACTGTTGTTGCTCGCGCCGGTCGCCCTGGCCGGTTGCCAGACCATCAAGGCCCACAACCCGTTCCGGCACAAGGAGCCCCCGTACCAGGCCGCGCAGCAGGGCCGGCCGCTGGAAGTGCCGCCGGGCATGGACCAGCCGGCCACCACGGACGCGCTGGTGATCCCGGATGCCGGCACGGGCGCAGCCGCCAGCGCGCCGTCCGCGCAAACCGGAATCGGCGTTCCGCCTGCGGCCGGTGCCGCCGCCCCACCCGCCGGTGCGGCGGGCAACGGCATGACGCTGTCGGATACGCCGGACAGTGCCTACCACCGGGTCGGGCTGGCACTGGCGCGCGGCGATGTCGGGCAGGTCACCGCGCACGACGACGCTGCGCACACCTATCAAGTCGCGGTCGATGCCGTGGGCGGCAGCACGGTGACCGTGAGCGTCGCCGCTTCCGGCAGCGGCAGCACCGTCACCGCGCAGGGCGATCCCGATGCGGTCACGCGGGTCATGGGTATTTTGCGGCAGAGGTTGGGCGGCGGCTGAGCGCCGTACCTTGCTGCATGCAAAAACGCCGCCCCCGGGCGGCGTTTTCGTTTGCCGGCTTCAGCGCTGCAGGAGCGGCAGCTTGTCCGGCTTGCCGTCCCATTCGCCGGCATCGGGCGGCGGGTCCTTGCGCTCGGTGAGCACCGGCCAGGCTTTCGCCAGTTCCGCGTTCAGCGCGATGTAGTGTTCCTGTCCCGCCGGCACGTCGTCCTCGGGGAAGATCGCGCGCGCCGGGCATTCCGGCTCGCACAACGTGCAGTCGATGCATTCGTCCGGGTCGATCGCCAGGAAGTTCGGACCCTCGTGGAAACAGTCGACCGGACACACCTCGACGCAGTCGGTGTACTTGCACTTCACGCAGTTGTCGGTAACGACGAAGGCCATGGCTGGGGGATCGGGACTGGGGACCGGGGACGTGCAAGCATGCGACGGCTGAACATCATCGCACACATGCGGCCTCAATCGAAGCGGCTGTGGACGCACCGCTCGAAGCGGCTGTTGTGAAAAGTCAGGGCAGGAAGCCCGTTCTGGTCTGGCAGACAGCGGTCGCGTGCATGTCACACGAGCGCGAAACGAGGCAGCGATCAGGGATGATCGCAAAAATAAACCAACTCTGGCGCTCCCTGCGGGACTCGAACCCGCGTTGCCGCCGTGAGAGGGCGATGTCCTGGGCCACTAGACGAAGGGAGCGTGGCTTCGCGCAGCGCGCTAGTATAGCGGACTTCGTGCCGTGATCACGCGGTGCGCCCCCCGCATGGATGTCCATCGCTTGAGTTCCGATTCCGCCGTTCCCGGCCACGCGCTGTGGTCGCCCCGCGTGATACCGCGCGAGCAGCATAAGCTTTCCCGCAAGCAGGTCAGCCGGGGTGCGCTGAAGGTGTTGTACGGACTCAAGGACGCCGGTTTCCGGGCCTGCCTGGTGGGGGGCGCGGTGCGCGACCTGTTGCTGGGCCGGCAACCCAAGGATTTCGATATCGCGACCGACGCGACGCCGGAAGAGGTGAAGAAGCTGTTCCGCAACTGCCGGTTGATCGGACGACGTTTCCGGCTTGCACACGTGGTCTTCGGCCCGGAAATCGTCGAGGTGGCGACCTTCCGCGGTACCGGCAATGGCGAAGCCGACGGCGACCGCCACGTCGTGAATGGCCGCATCCTGCGCGACAACGTGTGGGGCACGATCGAGGAGGACGCGTTGCGCCGCGATTTCCGGGTCAACGCGCTGTACTACGACATCGCCGATTTCAGCGTGATCGACTACGTCGGCGGCATGGAGGACCTCGAGCAGAAGCGGCTGCGCCTGATCGGCGACCCGGCCACCCGCTACCGCGAGGATCCGGTGCGCATGCTGCGCGCGGCACGGCTCGCGGCCAAGCTGGGTTTCACGGTCGACCCCGCGGCGGTGGCGCCTTTCAAGGAACTCGGCCAGCTGCTCGCGGACGCGCCGTCCGCGCGGCTGTTCGACGAATGCCAGAAGATGTTCCTGGCGGGCTATGGCCTCGCCAGTTTCCGGGCGCTGGCGCAATACGACCTGCTGCGGCAGTTGTTTCCCGGCACGGTGCGTGCCCTCGCGCACGATGCGGACGGCACGCTGGGCGCCATGATCGAACGCGGCCTTGCCGGCACCGATGCGCGTGTTGCAGAAGGCCGGCCGGTCACGCCCGCGTTCCTGTTTGCGGTGTTGTTGTGGGGCGAGGTCGCCGCGTTGGCCGGCAAGCTGCAAGGCGAGGGCGCCACGCCTGCGCTGGCGTGGCAGCGTGCCGCGCACCGGGTGATGGCCGAGCAGGGCAAGCGGGTCGCGATTCCGCGGCGTTTCGGCTACGCGATCGAGGAAATCTGGGCGCTGCAGCCACGCTTTGCCGAGCGCACCCGCAAGCGCGTGTTCCGCCTGCTCGCGCATCCGCGCTTCCGCGCGGCCTACGATTTCCTGCTGCTGCGCTCCGGGGAGTCGGAAACCCTGCGCGAATCCGGCCAGTGGTGGACGGATATCCAGGCGCTGTCGCCCGAGCAGCTTTCGGAATCGCTGGCGTCCAGGGCGGGGGCCGGCAAGCCAGGCGAAAAATCCGGCAACGGCAAACGCCGGCGCAGGCGTGGCGGCCGCGGGCGCAAGGCCGCGGAGCCGAAGCCCGATTCGCATGCCTGATCCGGCCGTCGCCTTCATCGCCCTGGGCAGCAACCTCGACGACCCGCGCGCGCAGGTCGAACGCGGTTTCGACGCGCTGGCGGCGCTGCCGCGCACCGCGCTGACCGCGCGCTCGCGGATGTTCCGCACGCCGCCGTGGGGCATGCTCGAGCAGCCCGACTTCGTCAATGCCGTGGCGAAGCTCGCGACTAAGCTGTCGCCGCGTGCGCTGCTGGATGCGCTGCTGGGGATCGAGGCGCGTGCGGGCCGGGTGCGGGACGTGCCGAATGGACCACGCGTGCTGGATCTCGACCTGTTGCTGTACGGTGACTGCAGTCTGCGCGAAGCCGGCTTGGCAATTCCGCATCCGCGCCTGCAACAACGTGCCTTCGTGCTGCTGCCGCTGGCCGACCTCGCGCCGGATCTCGAGGTGCCCGGGCAGGGACGCGTCGTCGACCTGCTCGCGCGGGTGGATTCGAGTGGCTGCGTGCCGCTGGCCCCTTGAGCCGCAAGGGCGCAAGATATACTGGGCTGATGCGCATTTTCAGGGACATCACGGGGCCATGCCTCGCGCCGGATGGCTGCGTGCTTACCATCGGCGCATTCGATGGCCTGCATCGTGGCCATGCCGCGCTGCTCGCGCGGGTGCGCGAGCGGGCGGTTGCGCAGGGCCTGACCCCGGCGGCGATCACCTTCGAGCCGTTGCCGCGCGGCTATTTCGCGCGGTCACCGTTGCGGCGGCTGTCTTCGGTGCGCGAAAAGCTGTGCGGATTCGCCGAGGCGGGCATCGAGATATTGCTGCAGTTGCGCTTCAACGCGCCGCTGGTCGGAATGAGCGCAGAGGATTTCGTGCGCAGGGTGCTGGTGGCCCGGATGGGCACGCGCGAAATCTGGGTCGGCAAGGATTTCCGCTTCGGACACAACCGGGTCGGCGACGTGGCCCTGCTCGAGGCGATGCAGGGCGAGGCAGGGTTCGAGGTACGCGTGCTGGATGCGGTGTCGATGGGCGACGGCGAGCGGATTTCGGCATCGCGGGTGCGCGGCGCACTGGGCGCGTCGGACTTCGCGCATGCGCGCGAGCTGCTCGGGCATCCGTTCACGATCGGCGGGCGCGTGGTGCGCGGCCGGCGCATGGGCCACGAGCTCGGCTATCCGACCGCGAACGTGCGGCTGGGCAAGCGCATGGCGCCGGTCTCGGGCATCTTCGCGGTGCGCGTGCGGGTCGGCGATCGTTGGCTTCCGGGGGTGGCCAGCCTCGGGGTACGCCCGACCATCGCCGGCGACGGCGAGCCGTTGCTGGAAGCGCACCTGTTCGACTTCGACGGCGACCTGTACGGACAATGCATCGAAGTCGAGTTCGTCGCCAAGCTGCGCGACGAGGAAAAGTTCGCCGACCTGGATGCCTTGCGCGCGCGGATGGATCGCGACGCCGCGGAGGCGCGGCAAATATTGAGTCGTTATCCGGGCGCAAGCCGGAATCCGGTTCCTTCGGTGATGGCATGAGTGAAGACGCCGGGTTCCGGGTTCCGTCTGCGATGAAGCCGCAGCCGGCCCCGGGATAGCGAAAGGTTGTTAGGCTTTCCGGTCCCCGGTCCCCGGTCCCCGGTCCCCGGTCCCGAGTCCGATCTCCCAATCCCGAATTCCCCGCACGTCATGGCGCACGATTACAAACACACCATCAACCTTCCCAGGACCGGCTTCGCGATGAAGGCCGACCTTGCCCGGCGCGAGCCGGAGATGCTGGCCGAATGGGAAGCCGCGCAGCGCTATGCCGAGTTGCAGCGCCACACCGCACAGCGCAGCCAGGGCTTCATCCTGCACGACGGCCCGCCCTACGCCAACGGCAAGATCCACCTGGGCCACGCGGTCAACAAGATCCTCAAGGACATCGTGGTGCGCTCGAAACTGATGGCCGGGTTCCGCTCGCCCTACGTGCCGGGCTGGGACTGCCACGGCCTGCCCATCGAGATCGCGGTCGAGAAGAAGTACGGCAAGGTTGGCCACAAGATCGATGCGGAAGCCTTCCGCCAGCATTGCCGCGATTACGCCGCGCAACAGATCGACCTGCAGCGCCGCGACTTCAAGCGCCTGGGGGTGCTGGGCGATTGGGAACACCCGTACCGCACGATGGACTTCGGCTACGAGGCCGGCATCCTGCGCGCGTTGGCGCAGGTGTACGCGAACGGCCACGTCTCGCGCGGTTTCAAGCCGGTGCACTGGTGTTTCGATTGCGGTTCGGCGCTGGCCGAGGCCGAGATCGAATATGCCGACAAGCAGTCGCCCGCGATCGACGTGGCCTACGCTGCGCTGGATCCCGGGGCGCTGGCCGGGAAGTTCGGCGTCGCCATCGACGCCGACACGATCGTGTCCGTGCCGATCTGGACCACCACGCCGTGGACCCTGCCGGCCAGCATGGCGGTTTCGCTCGGCCCGCAGCTGGAATACGCGCTGGTCGAGGGTCCGCGCCGCGTCGGCAGGCGCGTGTTGCTGGTGGTGGCCGAGGCGTTGCTGGACAAGGTGCTGGCGCGGTATGGCGTCGGCGAGGTGAAAGTGCTCGGTCGCGCCGGGGGCGCCGCGCTCGAGGGCCTGCGCCTGCAGCATCCGTTCTACGACCGCGAAATCCCGTTGATCCTCGGCGGGCACGTCTCGGCCGAGGAAGGCACCGGCGCGGTGCACACCGCGCCCGGCCACGGCGCCGACGATTTCGTGGTGGGCCAGCGTTACGGAATCGTCGCCGCGACGCCGGCCAACGTGCTGAACCCGGTCGGACCGAACGGCGTGTACCTGCCGGGCACGCCGGTTTTCGCGGGCCAGCACATCTGGAAGGCCAACGACGCGATCATCGACCTGCTGCGCGAGCGCAGCGTGCTGCTGGCGTCGGAAAAAATCACCCACAGTTACCCGCATTGCTGGCGACATCGGACCCCCATCGTGTTCCGCACCACGCCGCAGTGGTTCATCACGATGGACGCGGGGGGTTTGCGCGCGAGCGCACTGCGCGCGATCCACGACGACGTGAAGTTTTACCCCGCGTGGGGCGAGGAGCGCATCGCCGGCATGGTGGAAGGCCGCCCCGACTGGTGCATCAGCCGCCAGCGCAGCTGGGGCGTGCCGATCGCGCTGGCCGTGCACAAGGTCACGGGCGAGCCGCACCCGCGCAGCGCCGAGTTGCTGGAGAAGGTTGCCGAGCGCGTCGAGCAGGACGGCGTGGATGCGTGGTACGCGCTCGACCTCAAGGACCTGCTGGGCAGCGAGGTGAACGATTACGACAAGGTCCACGACATCCTCGACGTGTGGTTCGATTCCGGCGTCACCCATTTCTGCGTGCTCGACCAGCGCCCGGAATTGCACCGCAATCCCGGCGACCAGGTGATGTACCTGGAAGGTTCCGACCAGCACCGCGGCTGGTTCCAGTCGTCCTTGCTGACGAGCTGCGCGATGCACGGTCGCGCGCCCTTCGACGAGGTGCTGACCCACGGTTTCACGGTCGATGCGCAGGGTCGCAAGATGTCCAAGTCGCTCGGCAACGGCATCGAGCCGCAGGATGTCATGAACAAGTACGGCGCCGACATCCTGCGCCTGTGGATTGCCTCGGCCGACTACCGCAACGAAATGGCGTTGTCGGACGAGATCCTGAAGCGGGTGGCCGACAGCTACCGGCGCATCCGCAACACCTGCCGGTTCCTGCTCGGCAACCTCGACGGCTTCGATCCGGCCAGGGACTTGTTGACCGTCGATCGCTGCCTGCTGCTCGACCAGTGGGCGGTGCGTTGCGGCGCCGACGTGCAGGAAGCCGTGGTGGACGCGTACGCGCGTTACGACTTCCCGGAAGTGGTGCAGCGCGTGCAGAACTTCTGCACCAACGAGATGGGCGCGCTGTACCTCGACATCACCAAGGACCGACTGTACACGATGCCGACCGACAGCCACGGCCGGCGCAGCGCGCAATCGGCGATGTTCCGGATCCTGGAGGCGATGGTGCGCTGGCTGGCGCCGTTGTTCGCGTTCACCTCGGAAGAAATCTGGCAGCAGATGCCGCGCCACATGCACATGCCCACCGAAGTCCGTGGCGGGTTCACCGTGCGCGATGCGTCGGTGCTGTTCGAGACCTGGTACCAGGGCTTGCGCGAAACGCAGAACACCCCGGACCAGCGGCGCTGGTGGGGCGACCTGCTGGCGATCCGCGAAACCGCAGCGCGCGTGCTGGAAGGCATGCGCAAACAGGGCAGGATCGGCTCGTCGCTGGATGCCGTGCTCACGCTGCATGCCGACCCTGCCATCGTCGAACGCTACCGGCAGGTCGCCGGCGAATTGCGCTTCTTCTTCATCGTGTCCGACTTGCGCCTCGACGTCGGGGAAGCGCCGGCCGACGCGGTGCTGACGGAGCTCGAGGGCGCCAACGTATGGGTGTCGGCGGCGGTGAGCGGTGCGCCCAAGTGCGTGCGCTGCTGGCACCACCGCGAGGATGTCGGCCAGCACGCGGAGCATCCCGAATTGTGCGGACGCTGCGTCACGAACGTTGCAGCCTGCGGGGGCCACGGCGCGGGCGAGGCGCGCCGCTGGTTCTGACCGCGGGTCCCGTGCGGCATGCCGCGGGACAATGCGCGGACCCGGTATTCGGGTTTAAGATAGGCCCGGGCGGTCATGGTGCAGCCGGACCGGATGGGGCGCGGATTACCGGAGGGAATCACGACATGACGCGGACACTGTGTGGCATCGTGGGGGTGCTGCTGTTCGGATTCACGGCGGCGGCAGCAGCAGGGACAGCAGCGGCAGCGGCGGCGCCGGCGCCAGCGGCGGCAACGCCGGTTTCGTTCGCCGACCTCGCCCGGCACGCACAATTCAAGATGGTCAAGATTTCGCCGGACGGCACCCACTTCGCCGTAACGGCGGTGCTGCCCACCGGCCAGACCGTGCTCGCCCTGCAGGATCTCGCGACCGGGAAAGGGGTCAATGTCGCTCCACGCGGCAACGACGACGTGCTCGACTTCTGGTGGGTATCGCCCGGATACGTGGTCTACGACGTGGCCCAGCACGTGGGCGGCTGGGACAGCCCGCTGCCGACCGGGGAGTTGTACAGCGTCGAGGCCGATGGCCAGGGCGGCAGGATGATCTATGGCTACCGCCTCGGCGGCGAACAGGTCGGCTCGCACATCCAGCACGCCACCGCCGAGGCGGGGACGGCCCGGTTCCTGGCGCGCATCGAGGGCGATCCGATCCATTTCCTGGTGACCGTCACCAGTTGGGAACAATCCCGTGCGGCCGGAAAATTGAGCGACGTGTACCGGATGGATGTCCGCAACGGCAACAAGGAGCGCGTGACCTCCGCGCCGATGCGCGACGCGGAGTTCCTCGCCGACCACCACGGCCACGTCCGCTTCGCGATGGGCGAGGATCTTTCGGGCAACCAGGTGATCTACATGCGGCCCGCCGACGGCGGCGACTGGGAAGTGCTGCAGCAGGCCAGCAGCGACCGGGACTGGCCCATCGTTTTCAGCGCCGACGACAAGACGGTTTGGTTCACCTGTCCGGGCAAGCCGACGGGTTTTGGCGTCTGCAGGTTCGATCCGGCCACCCGCGTCATGACCAACGTATGGAGCAACCCCGATGTCGAGGCGACCGGACTGGCCCAGGGGCTGTCCGAAGACTCGGTGATGGGCGTCGCGTTCACCGACGGCCGTCCGTCGCTGGCGGTGTTCAACGGCCAGGACCCGGGCGTGAAGGCATTGGTAGCGCTGATGAAGGAATTTCCGGGCGAGCACGCGCGGTTCGTTTCCGGGACCGACGACGGCAGCAAGGCCATTGCGCTGACGGACGCGGACGTCGTGCCCGGCATTTTCTTCCTGTACGACCGCGCGGCCGACACCTTCACGCCGATCCTGAAGCGCGCCCCATGGATCAACCCCGAACAGCTCGGGCGCGCGGTGCCGTTCACCTTCAAGACCCGTGACGGCCTGTCCGAGCAGGGCTACGTCACCTATCCGCCCGGCAGGGAAGGCGCGAAGAACCTGCCGATGGTGGTGTTCGTGCACGGCGGCCCGTTCGGCATCCGTGACTGGTGGGAATACGATCCCTACGTGCAGGCCATGGCCACCCGCGGTTACGCGGTGCTGCAGGTGAACTACCGCGGCTCCGGCGGCTACGGCTTCGACTTCGTGAAGGCCGGCTGGCACCAGTGGGGCGGCACGATGCAGGACGACGTCACCGACGCCACCCGCTGGGCCATCGCGCAGGGCATCGCCGACCGGAACCGCATCTGCATCTACGGCGGCAGCTACGGTGGTTATGCGGCGCTGGAAGGCGCGGTCAAGGTGCCCGACCTGTACAAGTGCGCGATCGGCTACGTCGGCGTGTACGACCTGCCGCTGCTGTTCAGGCGCGGCGACACCCAGCAGACGCTCTACGGCGAGGCCTTCATGCAGCGCACGATCGGCGCCGACATGACGGTGCTGGGCCAGCACTCGCCGGTCTACCAGCTGGACAACCTGAAGGCCAAGGTGATGCTGATTGTCGGCGGGCGCGACACGCGGGTGCCGCAGGGACAGGGCATCGAGTTGCACGAGGCACTGCAGAAGCGCGGGATTGCGCACACATGGCTCTACAAGCGCGACGAGTGGCACGGCTTCTACGACCAGGACAACATCGCCGAGCTGTTCCAGCAGGTCGACGCATTCCTGGCCGCGAACATCGGGCCGGGCGTGGCTCAGTCGATGGTTGGCAATACACCACACTGAGGCCTGGGCGAAGCGGCTGTTGTGGAAAGTCAGGCCAGGGATGGCCGTTCTGGTGTCTGTTGACCTTGAACCTTTCGTTTTTCGAAAGCCCGCGTGTTGCGGCGATCATGGATGATCGCACCAACAAGCCTCACTCCCAATCGCCGATCCGGCCCATCCGTATCTTGTTGGCGAACAGCGAGAACGCGAGCTTGCCGGCAAGCCCCTGCGAACGCTGCACCCACGGCGGCAGGAACCTGGGCCGCGCGATCGAGCCGTCCTCGAAGCAGGGCCGCAGGGCGATCGCATCGTCCAGCGCGAGCTTGCCCGCGAACAGGCGCTGCAGCAGGTCCAGCCGCCGGCGCTTGAACGCCCAGCGGAAAAACGTGTGCACGGTCAGCAGTCCCGCCAGGTACACGTTGTCCTTGGTGAAGGCCGCACCGCCCGTGACCGGTACGCCGCGATACACGCGCTGCGTGGAATAGAAACTGTCGGCGACGTTCTGGCCGTGCGCGCGGAACCAGCGGTACACCTCGACGAAATCCGCGCCGTTCAACGCCATGTCCAGGGCGAGGATGCGCAGGCTGATCCGTTGCAGGCGCGCAATGTCGATGGAGCCCGACATCAACTCGCCGAATACCGCGAGTCCCTCCTGGGTGGCGGTGGCACGCGGCGCGGTGCGCGACAGCGATTTCAGGACTGGTTGCGCACGCCCGTTGCGCGCCGTAAGGGTGTGCACGAACACCTCGTGCGCGAGCAGCTGCGAGCGGTCGTACTCCGAGAAGCTGGCGCCCCCGCGCAGGCGGATGCGGGACGTGCCGGCGGCGGCCTTGGCGGTCAGCTCCGGATCGATCTCGACCTTGATCCTGTCGGCGCCGAAGAAGGCATCGACCTCGGCCTGCACCTCCTCGCGCAACACTTCCGGCGGGATGCAGTACTCGGCCTCGGGCAGCGCCTCGCCGTCGCCCAGTTCCCGGGCGATGGCGAGGAACCAGCGGGCGGCGTCCAGGTTGGTCTGGCCTCCGCCGGGCAGGGCGTCGCCGGGCCTGCCGTAGAGTTCGATCGAAGGCGCGGTGACGCCGGCCGTGCCGATCGCATCGAGCATGCGCGCGGCGGTCAGCCAGGATGCGGCGCTGCGTGCGAGGTAGGCGCCGAGCGGGTGCGAGCCGTCGGCAGCGGCGACGATGGCCGCGAGTTCGACGCGCGCCCCCGCGAGGTCCGGAACCACGTAGTCGACCTCCGGCAACGCCTCGCGGCCGCGCTTCAGGTCGGCCAGGAAGCGCCGCTCGTACGCCGCGGGCCATGCCACCGCCGACAGCACCCGGATGCCGCGCACCGCTTCCACCAATCGCCGGTCGAGTTCGGCGCAGCGTTGCACGGCGTCGGCGCGGGCGGCGTGCATCGCGGGCCGCCGCTATTCGCGTTCCTGCCAGTCGCGGTGGCGGTGGGGACGAATCGGCTGGCGCGTGCCGCGCAGGTGGTCTTCGAATCGCGCAGCCTGTTCTTCGCGCTGGCCGCGCAGCTTCTGGTAATGCCGCCAACGATCCTGGTCGAGTTCGCCTTGCTCCAACGCCGCGCGCACCGCGCAACCGGGTTCGGTCGCGTGGCTGCAATCGGCGAAGCGGCATTGTTCGGTGAGTGCATCGATGTCGGCGAACAATTCGAGGTCCTCGTCACCGGTCAGTTTCAGTTCGCGCATGCCGGGCGTGTCGATCAGGCAGGCGCCGCCCGGCAGCGGCAGCAGCGCGCGGTGGGTGGTGGTGTGGCGGCCGTGGTCGTCGCCGGGCCGGGTCGCGGCGGTGGCCATCCGGTCCTCGCCCAGCAGGGTGTTGGTGAGGGTGGATTTGCCGGCTCCGGACGAGCCCACCAGCGCCGCGGTGGCGCCGGGCGCAAGGTACTGTGCAAGCAACGTGGGGCTGGCCGGATCCTTGCCGTTGATCGCGAGCGCCGGGGTGCGCGCAGGCAGGCGTTCGCGCAGCGCCTGCACCGCCGTCGCAACGGCTTCGGCTGCCACCGCGTCGCATTTGGTGAGCAGCACCACGGGGTGCGCGCCCGATCCTTCGACCAGCGCAAGGTAGCGTTCGATCCGCGCCAGGTTGAAATCGCCATCGAGGCCGGTCAACACGAACACCACGTCGATATTGGTGGCAATGATCTGGCGGGCGTAACGTTCGCCGGCGGCCGCGCGCACCAGCATGCCGCGGCGTGGCAGCACGTCCACGATGTGCGGTGGCGCGCCGCCCTCGACGACCACGAAATCGCCGACTGCGGGGCGCTCGGCGGGGTCGATATTGCGTTTCAGGAATTTCGGCGCGGGCTGCGCATTGAAGGCGTGTTCACCGTCGTGGACTTCGTAGCCCGCGCGGTGCTGGGCCGAGACCCGCGCCAGCGTCTGCCCTTCGGGAAGTTGCGGGGGTCTGCCCTGCCAACCGATGCGCTGCATGGTCGACGCCGATTGCGAAGGGACGGATTTCATGGCGTGGGGTCGCCGGTCCAGGGGGTGAAAGGTGTTTTCGCGCACCGGAATCGCCGCTAGGATGCCCGATCCCGAGGATGTTTGCAGCCATGCGCCAACCCGTCGTTCATCCCGGCTTCCATCTGGGCCAGGTCCGGTGCGGGATCCGGGGTGTCCCCACGCGCTGCGCGCTCGCGCTGGAAGCCGCCAGCCAGACGATCGTGAGGCTCGACATCGGCAACCCCGGCTGGTCCGATTTCCGCGCGCCCGGTCAGCTGGCCGGTGGGATCGCGTCCGGCGAACGGGTGCCGGCGCGGATGGCCGCGGGGCGGCCTGCAAGCGTGGCGGTTTGAGGTGGGTGACGCGTTTCTCGCACTGGGTGATTCCTACACCATCGGCGAAGGCGTGGCGCCGGCCGAGCGCTGGCCGGCGCGCCTGGCCGCACGCTTGCGCGGCGAGGGCGGCACGATCGATGACCCACGAATCATCGCTGTCACCGGCTGGACCAGCGCCGGGTTGGCCGCCGCGATGGATGCCGCCACGTTCGATCCGCCGTATGCGTTGGTGACGCTTTCGATCGGCGTCAACAACCAGTACCGCGGGCGACCACTGGATGAATATCGTGGACAATTTCGTGCGTTGCTGCAACGCACGGTCATGCTGGCGGGCGGCCATCCCGCGCACGTGGTCGTGGTGTCGATTCCCGATTGGGGTGGCACGCCTTTTGCCGCGCGCGAAGGCCGCGATGCCGCACGCATCGCCCGCGAGATCGACGCCTTCAATGCGGCGGCGCAGGCGGAAGTGGCGGCTGCCGGCGCACGTTGGGTCGACGTCACCACGATTTCGCGCGCACCGGGCTCACACGGTGAACTGGCCGGCGACGGCCTGCATCCGTCTGGCGCGCAGTACGCGCACTGGGTCGAGGCGATCCTGCCGGCGGCGCGGGCAGCGTTGCGGGTCGCATGACGTGCACTTTGCCTCCCCTTCCAAGGGAAGGGGATTGAGGGGGATGCCATTCCACTCGGGAATGCATTCCCCGATGTCGGCCAGCTGGCCGACATCGGCCTCCTTCGTCCTGAAGGGGGCATGCCGGCACGCCGTTATCATGCACGCTGCGCCGAGCCACGCACGCACAGGAATCGAGCCTTGAGCCTTCCCAAACCCAACGCCTTGGTGTGGCTGGTCGTATCCGCCGCGGTGATCGGCTGCGACCAGCTCACCAAGGCCATCGTGCGCCACGCGCTGGTGCCGTACATGCCGCACGAGGTGATCCCGCGTGTCCTCAACTGGACGCTGGCGTTCAACCGCGGCGCGGCCTTCAGCTTCCTGCAAGATGCGTCCGGGTGGCAGACGTGGCTGTTCGGCGTGCTGGCGGTGCTGGTGAGCATCGGCCTGATCATGTGGCTGGCGCGCACGCCGCGCCGCGATTGGCGTACTGCACTGCCGGTGGCGTTGATCATCGGCGGCGCGCTCGGAAACCTGACCGACCGGCTGATCCACGGCCAGGTCACCGACTTCATCCAGGTCTACTGGCAGGCGTGGTCGTTTCCGGCGTTCAATGTGGCCGATTCGGCGATCACGGTGGGCGCGGTGCTGCTCATCGCGGTTGGGCTCTTTGCTAGACACACGGACGCTGCGCCGCAACAATAAGCGGCTGTCGTGCCTGCGTGACCTTTGCCCGCGGCACGGAACGGCGGCCTCGTGCCGCTGGACGACTTTCCGGATCACGAGGCTCCTGCATGAATTTCCACGAATACCAGGCCAAGCAACTGTTTGCCGAATTCGGCATTGCCGTGCCACCGGGCAAGGTCGCGGCGACGCCCGCCGAAGCGGTCGAGGCCGCGCGCGCGTTGGGCGGCGAACAGTGGATGGTGAAGGCACAGATCCACGCGGGCGGTCGCGGCAAGGCCGGCGGCGTCAAGTTCTGCAAGTCTCCGAACGAAGTGAAGACGGCTGCCGAAGGCATGCTCGGCAAGCGCATGGCCACCTACCAGTCCGGTGGCCGCGCGCTGCCGGTGAACCTGGTGCTGGTGACCGAGGCCAGCGACATCGCCAGGGAGTTGTACCTCTCGACCCTGGTCGATCGCGGCGAAAAGGCAGTGACCTTCATTGCCTCGGCGCGTGGCGGCGTGGACATCGAACAGGTGGCGCGCGAAACGCCGGAAGAAATCCACACCGTCACGGTGAATTTCACGGAAGGCCTGCAACCCTACCAGTGCCGTGAGCTCGGCTTCGCGATGGGCCTCAATGCCAAGCAGGTCAACCAGCTCTCCAAGATCATGCTGGGCATGTACAGGCTGTTCAATGCCAAGGACCTGTCGCTGATCGAGCTGAACCCGCTCGCGATCGTTGCGTCAGGCGACCTGATGGCGCTGGACGGCAAGGTCAATTCCGACGACAACGCCGAATTCAGGCATCCGGAACTGGCCGCGATGCGCGACGTGTCGCAGGAAGACAGGGCCGAGGCGGAAGCCGCGGCCGACCACCTCAACTACGTGACGATGGACGGCAACATCGGTTGCATGGTCAACGGCGCGGGCCTCGCGATGGCGACCATGGACGTGATCAAGCTGGCCGGCGGCGAACCCGCCAACTTCCTCGACGTGGGCGGTGGCGCCACCACCGAGCGCGTGACCGCGGCATTCAAGCTGATCCTGTCCTCGGACAAGGTGCGTTGCATCCTGGTCAACATTTTCGGCGGCATCGTGCGTTGCGACCTGATCGCCGAGGGCATCATCGCGGCGGTCAAGGAAGTCGGCCTGAAGATTCCGGTGGTGGTGCGCCTGGAAGGCACCAACGTCGAGAAGGGCCGCGAATTGCTGCGCGGTTCCGGCCTCAAGATCACGCCCGCGGACGACTTGAACGACGCCGCGCAGAAAGCCGTCGCCGCGGCCAAGGCCGCCTGATTGACGTAGGAGCGGACCCTGCCTGCAACCTGTCGCGCGCAGGGCGCGCTCCTACGAAAACACGAAAGGAATATTCATGTCCGTCCTCGTCAACAAGAACACCAAGGTCATCTGCCAGGGCTTCACCGGCCACCAGGGCACCTTCCATTCGCAGCAGGCGCTGGATTACGGCACCAAGCTGGTCGGCGGCGTCACCCCCGGCAAGGGCGGCAGCGAACACATCGGCCTGCCGGTTTTCAACACCGTGCGCGAGGCGGTGGACGACACCGGCGCCGACGCCTCGGTGATCTTCGTGCCGCCGCCGTTCGCGGCCGACGCGATCATGGAAGCCGCGGCCGGTGGCATCAAGGTGATCGTCGCGATCACCGAAGGCATCCCGGTGCTTGACATGCTGCGCGTCAAGAACGTGCTGAAGGATTATCCCGACACCGTGCTGATCGGCCCGAACTGCCCCGGCATCATCACGCCGGGCGAATGCAAGATCGGCATCATGCCGGGCCACATCCACCAGCCCGGCAGGGTCGCGATCGTGTCGCGCTCGGGCACGCTGACCTACGAGGCGGTGTTCCAGACCACCAACGTGGGCCTCGGCCAGTCCACCGTGATCGGTATCGGCGGCGATCCGATCAATGGCATGAACTTCATCGATTGCCTGAAGCTGTTCCAGGCCGATCCGCAGACCGAAGGCATCATCATGGTCGGCGAGATCGGCGGCAGCGCCGAGGAAGAGGCCGCCGAGTTCATCGAGGAAAACGTCAGCAAACCGGTGGTCGCGTTCATCGCCGGCGCCACCGCGCCGCCCGGCAAGCGCATGGGCCATGCCGGCGCGATCGTCTCGGGCGGCAAGGGCACCGCCGCGGGCAAGTTCGCGGCACTGGAAAAAGCCGGTGTCGCCACGGTCAAGTCGCCGGCCGATCTCGGCGCTACACTCGCCAGGAAAATGCAGTAGGAGCGCGCCTGCGCGCGACCGGTCCTGCAATACAGATCGACGGAAAAGAACGATCGGGCACTGCGAGTCGGTCCGCTCCTACTAAAATGATGAGGCCGCGACGCATGTCGCGGTCTTCGTCTATCCGGAGTGATGCATGGCCACGCTGCGGCTTGCGCTTGCCCAGTTCGATTTCCCGGTCGGCGCGGTCGCGGCCAACGCCGACCACATGCGCGCACTGATGCGCGATGCGCGCGGGGGCGGCGCCGACCTGCTGGTATGCCCGGAACTTGCCTTGAGCGGCTACCCGCCCGAGGACCTGTTGCTGCGGCCGAGCTTCCTCGCCACCTGCCAGGCCGAACTCGACCGGCTGGCGGCCGACGCCGATGGCATCACCGCATTGATCGGATTCCCGCATGCAACCGGTGCGGTGTACAACGCCGCGGCGTTGCTGCGCGACAGTCGCGTCGCGCAGGTCGCGCACAAGCACGTACTGCCCAATTACGGCGTATTCGACGACAAGCGCTGGTTCGAACCCGGCCACGCGGTGACGGTCACCATGGTGAAGGGCGTGCGCGCAGGCATCCTGATCTGCGAGGACGCATGGCAGCCGGAACCTGCCGCCGCTGCGGCGCGCGCAGGCGCAGAATTGCTGGTCGTGATCAACGCCTCGCCCTTCGATGTCGCCAAGCAGGCGCAACGCGAGGGGTTGCTGGTGGAGCGCGCGAAGGAAACCGGCTGTGCGCTTGTCTATGTCAACATGGTGGGTGGCCAGGACGAGGTGGTGTACGACGGCGCATCGTTGCTGGTGAACGGCAACGGTTCGATCGCGGCGCGCGCACCGGCGTTCGTCGAAGCCCTGCTGTGGGCCGGGTACGATCCGGCCGCGCGTACCCTGCACGCGCGCGAATGGCCGGTCGCGCCCGATGCCTCGCCGGAAGCGACGCTGTACGCGGCGCTGGTGCGCGGCGTGCGCGATTACGTGCACAAGAACGGTTTTCAGGGCGTGTTGCTGGGCTTGTCCGGAGGCATCGATTCGGCGTTGACGCTGGCGATCGCCGTCGACGCCCTGGGCTCGGACAACGTGACCGCGGTGATGCTGCCGTCCCGTTTTACCTCCGAGCTGTCGTTGCGTGAAGCGCACGCGCAGGCGCGCACGCTGGGTGTCACCTGCCTGGACGTCCCCATCGGCGATGCCTGCGATGCATTGACCGCCTCGCTGGCGCCGGCCTGCGGAATCCTCGCCGACCTCACGGCGCAGAACCTGCAGGCACGAACCCGCGGCGTGTTGCTGATGGCGTTGTCCAACCAGACCGGCAAGCTGCTCCTGACCACCGGCAACAAGAGCGAGATGGCGGTGGGTTACGCCACCCTGTACGGCGACATGTGCGGCGGCTACGCGCCGTTGAAGGATGTGTACAAGACGCAGGTGTACGCCTTGGCGAAGTGGCGCAATGGCGAAAAACCGGGGTCAGAGTGCACTTTCGTGGAAGAAACAGCATCTACGCGGGGCCTGGATTCGAAAGCGCACTCCGACCCCTCGTCATTTCCGATACCCATCGCGGTGATCGAGCGCGCGCCGTCGGCGGAACTGCGCGCCGGGCAGACCGATCAGGATTCGCTGCCGCCTTACGAGGTGCTCGATGGTATCCTGCGGCGCTGCATCGAGGGCGCCGAGTCGCAGGCCGAAATCGTCGCTGCGGGTTACGCCGCCCACGACGTGCAGCGTGTGGTGCGGATGCTGTACGCCAGCGAATTCAAGCGCCGCCAGGCGGCGCCGGGCCCACGCGTTTCAACCTGTGCGTTCGGGCGCGAACGGCGCTACCCAATCTCGAACGCGTGGCGCTGACTTTCGGGGCGGTTTCGCTCGCTGCACGATCTGGCAAAATCACCGTTGGGCGAGGCGAGCGAAGCCCGAAGACGAACGTAAGCCGCTCGCCGGGCGAGCGAGACCGCTCCATGTCAATGCGCGCTGGTCAGCGGGATCAGGCGGTAAACCCAGGTGTGGTGCCTGGGCCAGCGTTGCGGGTTGTGCAGGTACGGATGGTCCGGATAGTTGAGCTTCAGCACTTGGGTGGTCTGGTCGGCCAGTTGCTGCTGGCCCAGCAGATGGTAGCTCTTGGCCATCACCGCCAGCGCATCGGCGGCCTGCGGGGAGCGCTGGTAGTGCTCGATGATGTACTTGGCACGGTCCGCCGCGGCAACGTAGGCCTTGCGTTGCAGGTAGTACTTGGCAACGTTGAGCTCGCCCTGCGCCAACTGGTTGCGCAGGAAGATCATGCGCTGGCGCCCGTCGGCCGCGTAGCGCGTGTTCGGGAAAAGCGCCACCAGCGTGTTGAAATCATCGAACGATTGCAGCGCGTAAGCCTGGTCGAAGCGCGACGCGCTGATCCCGGCAAACCGCTGCATCGCGCTTTCCGTGCGGTCGAAGTTGATCAGACCGCGCAGGTAATACGCGTAGGCAATGTGTTTCTGGGTCGGGTAGGTCTTGATGAACTCGTTGATGGTCGAATACGCGTCCTCGGGCTTGTCGTTCTTGTACTGCGCGTAGGCCAGTTCGATCTGAGATTGTTCGTTGTAGGCGCCGTAAGGGAAGCGTGAAATCAGTTTCTGGTACACGGTTTCGGCCCCGCCCCAGTTGCCGTTCTGCGACAATTTGTGCGCGCGTTGGTACAACTGCTCGACGGTCATGTTGTCCAGCGTCTGGCGCGGGCCGTGATGGAACAGCGAGCAGGCGCCAAGCGCCAGCAGCAGTGGCAGGACGAAGGCGAATTTCAGCAGCGGGGCAGGGCTTCGGGATGGCATTGGACAAGTCTTTGCGAGCGCAAACGGCCATGATAGCGGAATCGGGCTGGTCCAACCGGTGGGGGAACCGGCGTGGCTGAGCAGTCTCTTCGCGCGGAAGTGCCCGCCGACCTGGCCGGGCAACGCTTCGACCAGATCCTGCCCCGGATGTTCCGGGAATATTCGCGCGCGCACCTGGCCGCCGAGGTCAAGGCCGGGCGCATCCTGCTGGACGGCGGGGCGGTCCTGCCGCGCACCCTCGTGCGTGGCGGCGAGCGGGTCGACTGGAACCGCGTCGAGCGGAAGGCGCTGGGTGACCGGCCCGAAGCCATCGGACTCGAGGTCGTGTTCGAGGATGCCGACCTGATCGTCGTGAACAAGCCCGCCGGCCTCGTGGTGCATCCAGGGGCCGGCAACCGGGACGGGACGTTGCTGAACGCGCTGCTGCACCACGACCCCGATCTTGCCAGGATTCCACGCGCGGGCATCGTGCACCGGCTGGACAAGGACACGTCCGGTTTGCTGGTGGTCGCGCGCTCGCTGCCCGCGCACACCGTATTGACCCGGATGCTTGCCGCGCGCGCCATCCATCGTCGCTATGCCGCTGTCGTCAACGGGGTGCCGGTGGCGGGCGGCACGGTGGATGCCCCGCTGGACCGGCATCCGTCCGATCGCCTGCGCCGCGCGGTGCGCGAGGGCGGCCGGCCTGCGGTCACGCACTATCGGGTGCGCGAAAAGTTCCGCGCGCACGCGCTGTTGCAATGCGAACTGGAATCGGGGCGCACCCACCAGATCCGCGTGCACATGGCGCACGCGGGCTACCCGCTGGTCGGCGATCCGTTGTACGGTCGCGGCTTGCGGCTTCCGCGCGGCGCGGCGCCGCGCGTTGGCGCGGCACTGCGCGGCTTCAGGCGCCAGGCGCTGCACGCCGAACACCTCGCCTTCGCGCACCCGGTTGCGGGCGAGGCGCTGGCGTTCGACGCCGAGCCGCCGCTCGATTTCCTCGACCTGCTGGAAGCACTGCGCGAGGATGCCGCTGCACCGGAAGGCGAACATGCCTGAAATGCCTGCAGCATGGTTGATTCCCGACTGGCCGGCGCCGCCAAACGTGCGCACGGCGGTGACCACGCGCCAAGGGCCGGAGCCTGCGCCAAAGCCACCGTATGAATTCAACCTCGACACGCGCTGTGGCGACGATCCCGAAACCGTCGCGCGCAATCGCGCATTCCTGCGCGATGCGCCTGGGTTGACTTCGGACCCGCGCTGGCTTCGGCAGGTGCATGGGACGCGCGTCGCGGTCGAGCCGGCGCATGACGAACCTGAGGCCGACGCAGCCATTTCGCGAACGCCCGGCGTGGTGCTGGCGATCCAGACCGCCGACTGTCTGCCGGTATTGTTCTGCGCCGACGATGGTTCCGAAATCGCCGCCGCGCACGCCGGCTGGCGCGGGCTGTCCGCGGGCGTGCTGGAAAACACCTTGCACGCGATGCGGACGCCGCGCGCAGGCATCATCGCGTGGCTCGGCCCCGCAATCGCGGCGAAGTCGTACGAGGTCGGCGACGAAGTGCGCGCTGCCTTTCTCGCGCACGATCCCGCCGCGGCCCGTGCATTCACTGCCACGCGACCGGGCCATTGGCTGTGCGATCTGTACGAACTCGCGCGCCGGCGCCTGCGCGCGGCCGGCGTCACCCGAATCTTCGGCGGCGGCATGGACACCTTTACCAACCCGCGTCTGCATTCGTATCGCCGCGATGGCGCAAACAGCGGACGGATGGCGAGCGTTATTATGATGTTGACGCGTTGAGCACGTTTTGGTTTATCTTCAACGTGGTTACTGCAACTGGACAATAGCTCTGACTTGGCAGGACGTGTTCAACCGACACTTGGAGTAAAATCTGGCAATGAGCAAAGAGGAGAACATGATAATCACACAATGAATATTGTTACTGTTGTTCGCGGGCATATTTGCAGTTCCAATTAGATCCATCCCATGTGCAAGTCCGGCCATCGGCTACTTGAATCGGTTGCCCAACGGTAACAGTTCCTGTCGGAGTGCCATCGCTAGACACCTGTGTGCCTGGAATTGGGTAGGAAGATGCAGTCAACGCATGATATGCCGCCAATACAGTCTCGCTGGTTCCGTCCTGATATTTTATGGTGTGTATCGATCCACCATGCAAGGATCCAATGCCATGCAGTGAAATATACCGCCCTGCGCTTGCAAAAGTGCAGATTGGTTTCATGACGGTTCTCCCAAATCCCAGTGTTGGATTGCACGCTTTACGCGCGCGTGCCAACGCAGATGCATGCTGCACATGCTCTTGCTTTTTTCTTGATCTGCACTTGCCTGCGCAAACGCGGCGCGTGTTTGCAATCCGGGTGTCATCACCGGCTCAACAGTCCAGCGCTTCCAGAAATTTTCGCCGCCACGCATTGATATCGTGTCTGGAAATATGCTCGAACATCGCGGCCCAGCGCTCACGGCGTTCTTCCAGCGGCATGGTGAGGCCCTGCTCGATGCCTTCGACCAGGCCTTCGGGGTCGTAGGGGTTCACCAGGATCGCCTGCGGCAATTCGCCCGCAGCGCCCGCAAAACGCGACAACGCCAGTGCACCGGGATCTTCCGGTGGTTGCGCCGCCACGAATTCCTTGGCCACGAGGTTCATGCCGTCGCGCAGCGGCGTAACCAGCCCGAGTTGCGCGATGCGATAAAAACCCGCGAGCGTGGATTGCGCGAAACTGCGATTGACGTAGCGGATCGGCACCCAGTCCGGATCGGCGTAGCGGCCGTTGGTCGCGCCGGCGGAGCGCTCCAGCCTGGAACGCAGCTCGCGGTACTCCGGCACTTCCTCGCGCGATGGCGGTGCAATCTGCAGGAACGACACCTTCGATCGCCATTCGCGGTGTTCGGCGAGGAACCGCCCGAAGGCCGCGAACCGCCGCGGGATACCCTTGGAATAATCCAGCCGGTCCACCCCAATCGCCAGCTTGCGCTGCTCCATGCTGGCGCGCAGCTTGCGGATCGCCGCGTTGCCGAGTGCGTTCTGCGACTGGCGCGCGACCTCGGCGGTGTCGATGCTGATCGGGAATGGCGCAATACGGGTGCGGCGCGCCCCCAATTCGACGGCATCTCCGGAACGGCTGGTTCCGGCGGCCCCGAGGAAATAGCGGAACAGCGCGTTCGCGTCGTCCTCGACCTGGACCCCCACGAGGTCGCACGCGTGCAACGTGGCCATGAGGTCTTCGTGGCAGGGCAGGTCGACCAACAGTTCCGGTGGGGGTACCGGGACATGCAGGAAGAAACCGATGCGCGCGCCGATGCCGAGCGCGCGCAATTCCGCAGCCAGCGGAAACAAGTGGTAGTCGTGGATCCAGATGCGGTCGTCGTCGCGCAACAGCGGCGCGAGTTTTTCCGCGAACAGCCTGTTGACCGCTCGGTAGCCGGCATACTGGGCGCGGCTGTATTGCATCACGGTGGGCTGGAAGTGCAACAGCGGCCACAGGGTGCGGTTGGAGAAGCCGAGGTAATAGGCGTCGTATTCCTCGCGGGTCAGGTCGAGCAGGGCGTAGTCGATGGCACCCGCCGATTCGCGACGCAAGGCGCGCTGCCCGCCCGCGACCAGCCGGCCGCTCCAGCCGCACCACAGGCCACCGGCTTCCCTGAGAGCAGAGCGCATCGCGGCGGCGAGGCCGCCGGCGCGCGTTTCCCTCGGTTGCGCGACCCGATTGGAAATGACGACCAGGCGGCTCACACCACGTCACTCCATCGGGTGGACAGGCCACGCGCCGCGTTGATCAGGCCGACCATGGAATAGGTCTGCGGGAAGTTGCCCCACAACTCGCCGCGGCGGGCGTCGTAATCCTCGGACAACAATCCGATCGGGTTGCGGATGGCCAGCAGCTTTTCGAACAACTTGCGCGCCTCGTCCTTGCGGCCGATCGCGATCAGTGCCTCGACGTACCAGAAGTTGCAGACGATGAAACTGGAGCGGGGTGCGCCGAAATCGTCCGGTTGCGCGTAACGCCGCAGGAAGCCGTTGCGCATCAACTTCTTGCCGATCGCGTCCACCGTCTTGACGAAACGCGGGTCGTCGGCACGGACGAAGCGCAGGCCTTCGAGCAGCAACAGGCTGGCGTCGAGTTGGTCGCTGCCGAACGACTCGACGAAATGGCCGTCCGCGTGCACCGCGTGTTTCAACACCAGCTTGCGGATGCGGTCCGCGCGTTTGCGCCAGAACGCCGCACGTTCGTCGAGCTTCAGCCAGACGGCGATGTTGGAAAGCCTGTCGCAGGCCACCCAGCACATCACTGCCGAATAGGTGTGCACCGACTTGCGTCCGCGCAGCTCCCACAGGCCCGCGTCGGGCTTGTCGTGCAACTTCCATGCGGCCTCGCCGCAGCGTTCCAGGCGCCTGAACTCGGTTTCCCCGCCAACCTTGACCAGGCGCCGGTCGAAGAACATCTGCGTCGCCGCCAGCACCACGCTGCCGTAGATGTCGTTCTGCTGTTGCTTCCAGGCTTCGTTGCCGACACGCACCGGACCCATGCCGCGGTAGCCGGCCAGGGTCGCTTCTTCGCGTTCCGGCAGTTCGTCCTGGAAATGGATGCCGTACACCGGCGCCATGCTGTCGTCGCCCACCGCGAGGTTGAAGATGTAGCGGACGTACTCCTCCATGGTGCGCGTGGCGCTCAGGCGATTGAGCGCGCGCACCGACAGCGCCGCGTCGCGTGGCCAGCAGTAGCGATAATCCCAGGTGCGCACGGTGTCGGGCGCTTCCGGGATCGAAGTGGTCATGGCGGCGACGATCGCACCGGTGCCTTCGTACTGGCACAGCTTGAGCGTGATGGCGGCGCGGATCACCGCATCCTGCCACTCGGCGGGGATCGACAGATAGCGCGACCACTCGTGCCAATACCGCAACGTCGCGTTCAGGGCTTCGTCGAAGTAGCGCCGCGGCGATTCCTGCAGGGTCTCGTCGGTGCCGAGCACGACATGGATGTCGCGGTCGAGCAGGAACGGCAATTCATCTTTCAGCATCGGCATTTGCGCGTCGGTGGTGGCGCGCAGCACCAGTGGGTCCAGCATGAAGCGCAGGTGGTTGGAGCCGAAGGTCCGTTCCGGCCGGCGTGCGCCGTAGCCAGTCAGCGGGCGCAGGCGCAGCGCGATGCGCGGCGATCCGGACAGCGGCCGCATGCGCCGGAGGATCTGCATCGGGTGATACGTGCGTTCGTGCAACTTGTAGCGTGGCGCCAGGTCGGTGATCTCGACCTCGGCGCCGTCCTTTGCGGTGAGCACCGTCACGAGCACCGCGCTGTTGTCGACGTAGCGTTGCCGGCGTCCTGCCTCGTTCTCCAGCGCGATGTCGAAAAACCCCATGTCCCCGGGTTTCGGCGACAGCAGCGAACAGAACACCGGATCGCCGTCGAACGCCGGCACGCAATGCCAGACGATGCGGCCGCGCGCGTCGACCAGCGCGTTGATCGTGCCGTTGCCGATGATGCCGAGGTCGAGGCTGGCCTGCCACGCGTGGCGGCTTGCGGGCAGCGGGATTTCCTTTGTGTCGGGACGCGCCTTCGTGGCGCTCCGCTTGACGGACGTGCGTCGCTGCCCCGGTGGGCGTCCTGAACGGTTGTTTTTTCTGGCCACGAAGTTCTCCTTTCTCTGGATGGCGTTGCGTGCCGGTGCCGCGTGCGTGGGCCGTCAGCCGCGCGCCAGCGCATGCAGCCACTCGCGCACCCGGGCGGGATCGGACAGGGCATGGCGCGCTGCGGTGGGACGGCGCGGACCGACGATCACGCTGGTGCCGCCGTGTGCGTTGACGCTGCGGAACGCGTCCTCGTCGGTCAAGTCGTCGCCCAGCATCCACGGGGTACGCCCGCGGAACGGCGCATGCCCCATCAGCGTCGCGAGTGCGCGGCCCTTGTCGACGCCGGCGGGTTTCAACTCGATGACGTAGTCCCCGCGCTGCACCGCATAGCGGTTGCCGGAATCGTGCAACAGCGCACGCATGATCCGCTCGGCCGCGTTGCGGGCGGTGGGCGCGTGGCGATAATGCAGGGCCAGCGCAAGGCGCTTGTCCTCGAGCATCACGCCCGGTGCCGCGCCCGCCAGCGAGGCAGCCCGCGAGCGCAGTTGCGCGAACGTGCCTGCGTCGCCGGTCACGTGTTCGCAGCCGTCCGGTGTGCGCAATTCCGCGCCGTGCAGGCCGGCGGCGGGCTGGCCATCCCAGTGGAACAGGGCGTCGAGCTGCGCGAGCGGACGCCCGCTCAGCAGTGCGACCGCACCACCGAGTTGCCCGCGGATGTGCAGGAGATCGACGCGCAAGCGTGCATCGACGTCCACGCCATCCGGGTGGTGGGCGAAATCCAGCAGGGTGCCGTCAACGTCGAGGAACAGTGCAAAGCCTGCGCCGCCGCCGGTCCCGGGCGGTGCGGGCAACGTCGCGGCGATTTGTTCACGGGTCGTGGGCACCTCGGTTCAGCGTGGCATGCACGACCTGTCATTGTGCACACGCGACGTGAACATCCCATTCACGCCCACGCGGGTTCCCGTCAGCG
>DASURP010000015.1:0-23982 GCA_036279975.1 Rhodanobacteraceae bacterium | reverse complement strand
CCGAAGAACACCGGGGTCTGCGCGCCGGCAAGATATTTTTCCAGTTCGAACGGGTGCGAGGCGCCTTGCACCAGTTCCAGTTCCTCGCGCAGCTCGGCCAGTGCATCCGCGCCGATGCGTCGTTCGAGTTCCGGGTCGTCGAGGCCCTTCAGGATGGTCGAATCCTGGCGGGTGAAATTGCGTCCCGTCTCGTACAGGTGCACTTCGTCGTCGAACAGGTGATAGACGCCCTTCAGGCGCTTGCCCATGCCGATCGGCCAGGTCACCGGCGCGCACTGGATCTTCAGCACGCTTTCGACTTCATCCAGCAGCTCGATCGGCGAGCGGCCCTCGCGGTCGAGCTTGTTGATGAAGGTCATGATCGGCGTGGTGCGGAGGCGACACACCTCCATCAGCTTGATGGTGCGCTCCTCGACGCCCTTGGCGCAGTCGATCACCATCAGCGCGGAATCGACCGCAGTCAGCACCCGGTAGGTGTCCTCGGAAAAGTCCGCATGGCCGGGCGTATCCAGCAGGTTGACGATGCGGCCCGCGTAGGGGAACTGCATCACCGAACTGGTGACCGAAATGCCGCGCTCCTTTTCCAGCGCCATCCAGTCGGAGGTGGCGTGGCGCGCGGTCTTGCGCGACTTCACCGCGCCCGCCATCTGGATCGCGCCGCCGAACAGCAGCAGCTTCTCGGTCAGCGTGGTCTTGCCGGCGTCCGGATGAGAGATGATCGCGAAGGTGCGGCGGCGGCGGGTTTCGGTGCTTTGCTGGGACATGGATGGCGGATTTGCGCGCAACGCAAACCCGCCATTCTAGCGTCCGCCGCCACGCGCCGCAGTTTCGTCAGTGGCTCGCCAGCTTCGTCAGCAGCGCATGCCAGTAATCCAGCGCCCACGGTACGTTCGCGGCCAGCAGCTTTTCGTCGAGGCCGTGCGCAAAGGTGTCGTTGGGCTTGGCGAAGTCGGGGCTGACGCCATAGCTGGGCACGCCGGCCTTGCGAAAATACATGCTGTCGCTGGCGCCGGCGGACATGCTGGGCATGATGTCGAGCCCGGGATAGCGCTGGTGCACGACTTCGGCCACGGCGTTCATCACCACCGGGTTCAGCGGCGAGGCCGAGCTTGCAACCGGCGGCGGCGGACGCACGCTGATCTTGATCTGCGGGTTGTCGACGACCTTGTTCAACGTCGCCAGCACCGAATCGACGCTGGTGCCCGGGAAGATGCGGCAGTTGACGTTGGCGGTGGCGCTTTGCGGCAGCGCGTTCAGCGCGTGGCCGCCCGCCAGCATGGTAGCAACGCAAGTGGTGCGAATCTGGCCGACGTAGGCGGGATCGGCCGAAAGCGTCGCGGCCGCCTTGGCATCCTCCGGATTCGCCGCGAACGCGCGCATCGCCTCGGCAATCGGACCGCTGCTGTGTTCGCCGGTCGCCTTCAGCGAAGCCAGCGTGATCGCGTCGTGCTGGACGGGAAACTTGTACGCTGCGACGTTGTCCAGCGCCTTCGCCAGGTGGTAGATCGCGTTCTTGGGCGGATTCGGCTCGCTGGAATGGCCGCCTGGCGAAGTGGCTTCCAGCTTGAAGTCGGCGTAGGCCTTTTCGGAGGCCTGTACCTCGTCGATCACCGGCTTGCCGGCGTCGTCCAGGGTGATGCCGCCGGCGTCGGCGTTCAGCAGGAACTCGGCGTCATGGAAGCGTTTGGCCAGTTCGCGGGTGGACGCCATCTCGGTTTCCTCGTCGCCCGAGAACACCAGCATCATGCCGCGCTTCGGGACGAAGTGCTCGCGCTTGAAGCGCATGAAGGTTGCGACCAGCGTGATCAGGTCGGTCTTCATGTCGGCCGAGCCGCGGCCGTACAGGTAGCCGTTTTCCTCGATCAGCTTGAACGGGTCGCGGGTCCAGTCCGAAGGGTTGGCGGCCACCACGTCCATGTGCCCGGACAGCAGGATGGGTTTCAGGCTGGCGTCGCTGCCGGGGTAGCGCACGACCAGCGCCGCGGTGTGCGCGACGGGAATGATCTCGATGTCGGATTTGGCAAAGCCCGCGGATTCCAGCTTGCCGGCCAGGTACTGCGCAAACGCCGGCACCTGGTCCTTGCCTTCCACGGTTTGCGCCGCGATCGCGTGGCGCAGCATGTCCATGGTCTCAGGCATGGCCTGCTGCGTGGTTTCGGCCCCGGCGGGCCTGGCGCCGGCAAGCGCCAGGATCAGGCACGCAGTCAACAGGGCGGTACGAGGCGAGGGCATCATCGTGGTTCCCGAGTACGGCGGAATCCTCTCAGGGTACCGCCGAACCGGCCCCGCTGCATGGGGGCTACCTGTCTTGCACTGCTTCGACCTGGATCTGCATGGTTACGTCCATGTCCATGCCGAACGACTGGCCGGCGTCGATGCCGAAATCGGTGCGATCGAACGTGGCCGACGCCTCCGCCCCGCAACGCTCGCGCGGTTTCGCCACGAAATCGGGGATGCACTTGAAATGCTCGATCCTGAGGTTTAGCGGTCGCGTGACGCCGTGCAGGGCCAGTTTTCCGACCACGTGCGTGGGCGCGCCATCGACGAAATCCGCGAGCGTGCCGTCGTAGACGGCGGTCGGATACTTCGCGGCGTCGAAGAACGCGCATTGGGTCTTGCAGAGCGGCGTTGGAATCACGTCGCGCAGCACCATTTGTTGCAGCGCCGGGTTGCCGAAGTTGATGCTGTCGATCTGCGTCACGATGTGCACCGCGCCGGTGTGCCCGGCCCGATCCAGCGTGATGGTCCCAGCGGTATGGTCGAACTTGCCGCGCCAGGTCGACAGGCCCGCATGATCGGCGGCGAAACTCGGGTAGGTGTGGTCCGGGTCGATGGTGTAGTGGACAGGCTGCGCTGCCGCAACGTTGGCGACGGCGAGCAGCAGGATCGCCAAGCAGATCGCAAGAGGTTTACGCATGATCGGATTCCTGCCGGTTGCAGTTGATCATCCACATCGCGCCAAAGCGATCGGTGAACATGCCAAAGCGCAGCGCCCACGAAGTTTCCGCGATGGGTATGGCGACGTTGCCGCCTGCGCTGAGCGCCTTGAACACGCGCTCGGCGTCCGCGGGCGTATCCACCGACAACGATACCGCATTGCCATGGATGCCGGGGTAAGGTTCGGGCGTGGGACCGCACCAGTCCGAGCCCATCAGTACGGCGTCGCCCACTTCCAGCCGCGCGTGGGCGACGAGCTCGCGTGTTTCCGCTGGCAGGTTTCCGGAATCCGGCATTTCACCCATGGTCACCCTCATGGCGACCTTGCCGCCGAGGCAGCGTGCATAGAAATCGAAGGCTTCCGCGGCGTTGTCCTTGAAGAACAGGTAGCTGACGAGTTGCATGCAGGGTCTCCTTGGGTTGGTGGCGGCAGGCCCGCCACGCCGGCGCAGCGGATGGGGGCGGTTCGTCCCTGCGACGAGCGGCGGCATTCGGAATCGACAATCGTGCACGGATTTTCGAAGTCGCGTCCTTGATTGCCACGATCCACGCGGATCCTGCGGTCCGCAGGACGGGATCGCGGGCCGGGGCATGCATTCCGCGAACAACGATCCGTCGGGAGCGGGTGCGGCCGGTCGGGGTGCGGATGCCGCGCTGGAACATGGAGCATCAGGCGATGATTCTACATATGGACGTCTGGACGTCCAGGTAATCGTTGACATGCCATTGTCGCATCGCTAGAGTGCGGCCCATTGCTCATCGAGACCGGCTGAGGGACAGGCCCTTGGAAGCCGGGGCAACCCGCACGACCGCAAGGCCGTGCATGGTGCCAACTCCTGCGGAGGCGCGCAGCGCCGCCCGAAAGATGAGTCGCGCAATCCCGTGCCTGCGGGATTGGACGGCCATCTTCCGGTTCTCCACGGGACTCGATGCCCGGTTGTTGCAAGGAGAACCACGTGACCCTCGCCGTCGTCCCCGAAATCGCCGATGCGCAGACCGCGGACGCTGCGCGCTGCGCGCTGCCGATACCGCGGTTCACTTGCCAGCGCGCGGTGCGGCGGGTGAGGATCGCCCCGCGCTACGGCGTGGATCCGCTCAATGTGGACGTGGGGTATCTGTGGGTCGGCGCGCCGGGCGCGCCCACGGTGGTCGTGCAGGGCGGCATTTCGGCTGATCGCGACGCCTGCGCGACCGCCGGGACACCGCGTCCGGATGGTGGGAAACATTGGTCGGCCGTGGCCGCGCGATCGACCTCGACCATGTGTGCGTGCTGGCGATCGACTGGCTGGATGCCGATGACCTGCAATCGACTTCGGTGTCCAGCGAAGACCAGGCGGATGCCCTGGCGGCGTTGCTGGACGCATTGGGCATCGCGCGCGCCGAGGCTTTCGTCGGTGCTTCGTACGGCGCGATGGTCGGCCTGGCGTTCGCCGCGCGCCACGGCGATCGCCTGGGCAAACTCGTCGCGCTGGCCGGCGCGCACCGGCCGCACCCGCATGCGACGGCGCAACGTGCGGTGCAACGCGGCATCGTCAAACTCGGTCTTGACAGGGATTGCGCGGATGAAGCCTTGTCGTTGGCGCGCCAACTGGCGCTGACGACATACCGCAGCGGCGAGGAAATCGGCCGCCGTTTCGCCGGCGGTGCGGACTACCGCGACGGCCGCTTCCGCCTGCCGGTCGAAGGCTGGCTGGAACACCACGGACGCCGGTTCGTCGCGCGTTTCGATGCGCGCGCTGGACGTGGCACGGGGCGATTCGGACTGGGTGCGGTCGTGGCGGATACGGCTGCTCACGCTGCAACGCCGGTACCCGGAAGCCCTGGCGTTGCGGGCAGAGATGCCCGATCGCATCGACACCCTGGAATACCAGACCGGCCCCAGGGCGTTGGTGCTGGCCGACCTGTACCGGCTGATGGACGACGACGCACGCGCACGGCCACTGTACGGACGGGCATTGCCCGAGGCGCAGGCGCGGCTGTCGCTGCTGGCCTACAGCCCCATGAAGTCAAGCTTCGTGTGGGGACACGTTGCGGCGGCCCAACTGGGCCTTGGCCGCACCGACCAGGCGCTCGCTTCGATCGCGAAATCGCAAGCGCTGGCCGCGCAATCGGGCAATAACTTCTTCGGCCCGTGGATCGGCGAGCTGAACGCCGCGCTGTACGCGCGGGCCGGCCGCGCCGACCTCTCCGTGCCGTTGCTCACCGAGGCGCTTGCCATGCCCTGTGGCCGCTTCTATACGCCCGCGCTGCTGTGGCTCGATCCGGCATGGGATCCGATCCGCCAGGATCCGGCCTTTCAGGCGCTGTTGCAAAAGTACGCCAGGTACAAACCCGCGGTCGTTTACTAGGGCCTGTCAACGCCATGCCAAGTGAACCGCATTGCCAACGCAGCGGGCGGTCAGGCATCACGCCTGCTGGCGGCCGGCCAAGCGCTCCGCGGTCGCTTCGTCCGGCGGCACCATCACGGCATCCGGGTGTGCGCGTGCCTCCAGCCTGATCGCTTCCACTTCCGGCGTGCGCCAGCCGCAGGCCAGTCCCCACGCGAAGAAGCCGACCGCGACCACCGCAACGATCGCGAGATCCCAGCCGTAGGACAGGTAGCCGCGTCCGCCGAACTTGTCGCTGCCGGCCCACGACAGCAGCGCGATCGCGGGCAGGTAGAAGATCAGCCACAGCGCACCCTGCACCTGTTTCATCGAATCGGTGCCGCCGCGTTTCACCGCGTACCAGAGCCACACCGGCAGCGCGACCACCATCAGCAGGATGATCTCGCCGGTGCGTGGCCAGCGCGCCCAGTACAACAGTTCGGTCGCGAACACGAAGGCGAGCCCGGCGATGATGGGCAGCAGCGGGATCCGCAACGGGCGGCGCAGTTCCGGCGCGGTGCGCCTGAGCACCGACACGCTGACGGGACCCGTCAGGTAAGAAATGATGGTCGCGACGGAAATCACCTCGGCCAGCGTCGCCCAGCCCCGGAAGAAGAACAGGAAGATGAAGGCGACCACGAGGTTCAGCCACATCGCCGGGCGCGGAATGCCGAAGCGCGGGTGCACGCGACCGAAGATCTTCGGCAGCGTTCCGTTGCGTTCCATGCCGTAGATCATGCGGGCGGTGGTCGCGGTATAGGTCGCGCCCGTGCCGCTGGGGCTGATGAAGGCGTCGGAATACAGCAGCAGCGCCAGCCAGTTGAGGTTGAGCGCCAAGGCGAGTTGTGCGAACGGCGAGGAGTGCTCGATCGCCGCCCAGCCGCCCTTGGCGAGCAACACGGGATCGGTCGCGCCGAGGAACGCCACCTGCAGCAGCAGGTACACCACGGTCGCCAGCAGGATCGAACCGATGATTCCGAACGGCACGTTGCGGCCAGGGTTCTTGGCCTCCCCCGCGAGATTCACCGGGCTCTGGAAACCGTTGAAGCTGAAAACGATGCCGCTGATCGCGACCGCGGTCAGGATCGCCGACACGCTGTAGGCGTGCGGCCCGCCGTGCGCGCCAACGTGGAAGTTCTCGGGATGGAACGAGGTCGCCATCAGCGCGATCGCAGTGAGCGCCGGCACGATCAGTTTGTAGATCGTGATCCAGGTGTTGGTCCTGGCGAAAAGGTTCACGCTCCAGTAGTTCAGCAGGAAGTAGCCGATCACCAGCAGCGCGGAAATCCCGAGCCCGGTGGGGCTCAGCTCGCCGAGTCCGCCCGGCGCGACGTGGTACAGGTTCTGCGCCCACTGCCACGGCCACGAGGCCATGTATTGCACCGAGGCCTCGGCTTCCACCGGGATCACCGAGACGATCGCGATCCAGTTGGCCCAGGCCGCGATGAAGCCGACCAGCGTGCCGTGCGAATACTGGCCGTAGCGCACCATGCCGCCGGATTCGGGAAACATCGCGCCGAGTTCGGCATACGTCACCGCGATGAACAGGATCACCACCGCGCCGATGATCCACGCCCAGATCGCACCCGGTCCCGCCAGCTGCGCCGCGCGCCACGCGCCGAACAGCCAGCCCGAGCCGATGATCGAGCCCAGGCCCGTGAACATCAGCGCCCATGCGCCGACGTTGCGGCGGATTGCGTTTTCGTGACTCATGCTTGAATCAGTCCTGTCAACGCCATGCCACGTGGCATGGCGTTGACAGGCCATGGCCACCGGATAACCGGACGATGATCGCAGATCACGGCGCGCATGCCTATGCTGGCGTGCTGGCGGCACCGGCATCGCCGCAGGCCGACCAGCGCTGCTACCGTACGTGCATCGACCGTGCAACGACCCCGTGGCAGGTGCTGCATGCAACATCCGCAACCACCGGTTCCGGCGATCACGCCACCCACGGGAGCAGTGCACGCGCGCCAGATCCGCACGCTGCTGGTGTGCGACCTGGCCGATTCGACTTCCCTGGTCGAACGCCTGGGCGACCAGCGCGCGTCCGATCTCATCGAGCAGCACGACCGGCTCGCCCGCGGGTTGGTGCAGCGCCACCACGGCCACGAAATCGACAAGACCGACGGGTTCCTGCTGCTGTTCAAGCGACCGAGCCACGCCGTGGCGTGGGCGTTGGCGTACCACCACGGGTTGGCGCTGTTGTCCGAATCCGCGGGCGTGGCGTTGCAGTCGCGGGTGGGCATCCACATGGGCGATGTGGTCACGTGGGAAAACCCGCCGGACGCGGTGGCGCAGGGTGCCAAGCCGGTCGAAGTCGAAGGCCTGGCCAAGCCGACTGCGGCCCGCCTGGCGCAGCTCGCGTTGCCGGGACAGACCCTGCTCAGCGAGTCTGCGGCGGAACTGGCGCAACGCGCCGCGGACGAGATCGGGGCGGATGGCCCGGGGCTGCGATGGGTGCCGCACGGGCGCTATCGCTTGAAGGGCCTGCCCGAACCCGTCACCGTCATCGAGGTCGGCGCCAGTGGCGTGGCGCCGTTGCGTGCGCCGATCGATCGGCAAGCCGGCTGGCGCGTGGGCCGGGTGCGGCGCCGGCTTGTCGCGGGGCTGGCGGTGGTCGTGCTGCTGGGCGTGGCGGTCGCGATCTGGTACGCGCGCCAGGGCCCGGGACACGTGATTCCCGACAAGTCCGTCGCAGTGCTGCCGTTTTCGAATGACAGCGGTGACCCGGACCAGCAATTCTTTTCCGACGGGCTGTCCGAGGATCTCATCAACACCTTGTCGCAATTCTCCGGTCTGAAGGTCATCAGTCGCAACTCGGCCTTCCAGTACCGCGGCAGCAAGGATTCGAGCGCCGAGATCGGCAGGCAACTCGGCGTCGCGCACTTGCTGGAAGGCTCGGTGCAGCGCCAGGACAGCGCGGTGCGCATCACCGCGACGCTGGTCAACGCACCCGATGGCAGCGTCCTGTGGTCGCAACGCTACGATCGCCCATACCAGGATCTGTTCGCGCTGCAGGACGAGATCACCAGCGCCGTCGCTGCGGCGTTGCAGGTCGAGTTGTTGACTACGCCCGGCGCGGTGCGGCAAAGCGACCGGCCGCCGGGTGGCGATCTCGCCGCCTACGCCGCCTACCAGCATGGCGTCGCCTACGACGCGGTCGGCACCGAGCAGAGCTTCCAGCGTGCGATCGACGCCTACCGCGAAGCAATCCGCCTCGACCCCAATTACGCGGCGGCCTACGCGCAGTTGTCGAGTACGACCGTCAACAGGGCCGCGCAGTTCCAGGGCGGCGCGCAGGCGGCCGCGGCGTTCGCGAAAGCGCGTGAGGCCGTCGATACCGCGCTCGCGCTCGATCCAGACTTGTCCCTCGCCCACCAGGCACACGCGAACCTGCTGCAGCTCGTGGACATGGATTGGCGCGGTGCCGAGACCGAAGCGCAGCGCGCGCTGCTGCTGGCGCCGAACGACGCGCAAGCCAAGTTCGGACTGGCCTATATTTCGCCGGCGCTGGGGCAGGTGCGGCGCGCGGTCGACCTGGCACGGCAGGCGCTGCTGGCCGATCCGCGTCATTCGCGCTGGTACGAATGGTTGAGCTATTATCTTGCCTCGACGGACCAGCTGGAGCAGGCGCGTCGCGCCATCGAGACCTCGATCGCGCTGCGCCCCGACGGTTCCGCCAATTACGCCCAGCTCGCCGTCATCGAGATCCTGCTTGGCGATCCGGGTGCCGCGCTGGCGGCCGCGAAGCGGGAACCCCCGGGCATCTGGCACGACATCGCGCTGGCCCTGGCCTTGCAGGCCGGTTCCGACCGCGCAGCGGCCGATGCCGCATTGAACAAATTGACCGAAGGGCATGCCGGCGATGCGGCCTACCAGATCGCCGAGGTGTACGCGTTGCGCCGTGACCCGGATGCGATGTTCCAGTGGCTGGCTCGCGCCTGGACGAATCGCGACGGCGGGGTTTTCCTGCTGCTGTCCGACCCGCTGATCCTGCGTTACAAGGACGACCCGCGCTTCGCCGCGTTGTGCAGGCAAGTCGGCCTGCCCACCACGACCGACGCGGTGGCGATGGAGTAGGAGCGGCCCTGGCCGCGACCGGTCCAGCCGAACGCGATTCCGGGACGCGACCAGATAACCCTGCGCTGCACGGCGGACGGGCTCGTTGCCTGCCGTTCCCGAGGGCACTCGAGGTTGTCCGGGTCGCGGCCGTGGGCCGCTCCTGCAATCGACCGGTGGTCGTGGGCGTAGCCGGCCCTACGCCGCCGCGAACGCTTCGCGCGTGAGATTCAGCGGATCGCCTTCGGTGCACACGACATCATCCTCGATCCGGATGCCGCCGTACTTGCGGAAGGCATCGACCTTGGCCCAGTTCACGTCCCTGGCCGCCGGCCTGGCTTGCAATTCCGCCAGCAGCATGTCGATGAAGTAGAGCCCCGGCTCGATGGTCGTCACCATGCCGGCTTCGAGTGTGCGCGTAAGGCGAAGATGGGGATGGCCGTCCGGTTCCGGGATCGTGTTGCCGGCTTCGTCGCGCGCGAATCCGGCGACGTCGTGCACCTGCAGGCCGATCAAATGCCCGAGGCCGTGCGGGAAGAACGCCGATGAAATGCCAGTGGCAACCGCGGCTTCCGGCGAACAGCCGATGAAACCCTGGTCGCGCATGGCCTGCATCAGCACGTGGTGGGCGTGGATGTGCAGATCGGGATAGCTTTGCCCGGCGCGCACTTTCGCGCAGAAACCCTGTTGCGCGGTTTCCACCGCGTCGATCAGGGACTGGAATTCGCCGGCATCGGGTGACGCATGCGTGCGGGTGATGTCGGAGGCGTAGCCGTGGAACTGGCCGCCCGCGTCGATCAGGAACGAGTGCGCGTGCGCGGGCGGGTTGCGGTCGAAGTGCATGTAGTGCAGCACCGCGCCGTGCTGGTCGAGCGCGATGATGTTGCCGTAGGGCAACTGCGATTCGGCCAGGCGCGTGGCTTCGAGATACCGGCAGTGGATGTCGAACTCGGACGCGCCTTCGCGGAACGCCTTTTCGGCGGCACGATGGCCGTGCACGCCAAGTTTGCTCGCGACCCGCATCATGGTGGTTTCGTATGGCGTCTTGAAGGCGCGCCGGTAGTGCAACAGGTGCAACGCCGCGTCGGGATTATCGGGTTCGATGTCGCCCACCGCGGCGTTGGCTTCGCCGATGATCGCGCAGCGGGATGGATCCTTCGGCAGGTGCGCGCGTGCATCCCCGGGCTTGCGGATGACGGCGATGTCGAAGTGCTGCGTCCAGTAACCGGAAGGTGCAGCCGGCGTCACGTGCCAGTAATCGTGCGGCTGCAGGAAGACCAGCTTGGGTTTTGCGCCCGGCGTGTACACGATCCAGCTGCCGGGCGCATCGGTCAGCGGCAGCCAGTGCAGGAAGTGCGGATTGGTCTTGAACGCGTAATCCTGGTCGTCGAGGAACCAGCCGTGCGGCATGCCCGCCGCGAGCACGAGCGTGTCGCGGCCGCACGCGGCCAGCGCGTCGGCGGAACGTTTTTCGATTTCGGCAAGGTGCGCGGGGTACAGCGCGGAGAGGTTGTCTTGCGGCGAAGCGGTCATGGCTGCGGATCCGGAATCGGAAATGCCATGATGCGGCGACGGGCGCCGCAAATCAAAGACCTCGCCATTGGGGTCGCGGGCACCGCCGGCGCGCAGCCTGGCGGGCACAGCGGTCGTTCAGCGGTTTCTCACGCCGTGTCGCGTTTCAGCCAGTGATCCAGTGATGCCGCGGCCGTGCCGCTGATGGAGATGATCCGGAGTCCCGACCACTGGTAGCCGTTGGTCGCGGCCTGGTCGGTCCACATGGTGTGCACGCCGGTTTCGATTTCGTCGTGGGGGCCGCGCGGGTCGGGCAGGCGGAAGCGCAACTGGTAGAGCGCGTTGTCGCGCAGCGGGCGGTGGCAGATCAGCATCATGCCGTTGCGGGAGAGGTTGCCTATGCGGCCGATGTTCTCGCCGCTGATGCTGTCGGTCACCTCGATGGGGATCGAGGCCGGTATGCGCGGGGCGCTGCGACGTTCGTCGTTCATGCCGCGGGTTCCGTGTTCTCGTTGGTCCGACTGAATTTTCGCAATCCTGCCAACAATGCGGTCCATGCGCGGTCGATCATACCGCCATCCTGGCGCGGAAGGACGCGTACCTGGCCACGGGCCATCATTCTTGCGATCTGATCCAGCGAACGTTCAGGTGAGGCATTGCCGCGCGCATTGACGACCAGGCAGCGTCCGCTCGTGGGCGCGTACCAGGCCAGCTTGCGCGCGGCCCGCTGGCCCTGCTGGTTCATGGTGAATTCCAGCCAGCTTCCGAACGGCAGTTTTTTCAGTTCGTCGAGCGCGCGCCGTTCGCTGGGCGTCAGCGAGAGCTTGCGCGCCGCAGCGGGGGCGGGCGCGGCCTCGTCCACGCCGGGCTTGCGGCGCGACTTCAGCCGGATCAGCAGTTCGGTCTGGCTGGGTGGCGGGCTGCTGCCCGTGGCCGCAGGCTGTTGCGACAGTTCCAGTGCGTGGCGGGTGATCTGGTCCGCTTCGCTGGCCTGCAGGCCGACCTGGGTCAGGCCGTGGTTGAGTTCCGCCGCGAGCCTGGCGTTGTCGCGTCCGACCGGCGTGCCCAGCAACTGGTCGGCGGCAGCCAGCCTGCGCCGGTAGGCCTCGCTGTTCTCGCCTTCGCGCAACAGGGTGAGCGTAAGCGCGTCCATCCAGGCGTTTTCCAGCAACGCGCGGATCAGCGGCGTGGTCTTGTGGCCGGCCAGCCGCCTGGCGATCGCCCTGGATGCGGCGGCACGCGCATCCTGCAAGCGGTCGCGGCCCTGTGCGGCTTCGACCTGGCGGCGTTCGGCGATTTCGGCGCGCCGCGAAATCAGCTTGATATGCGCGTCGAGATCGTCGGCTTCCCGTTCGATGACGTCGAGGTTGCCCTGGTACTCGTCGGCGACGCGCTTGACGCTGCGTTGCAGTCGCTGGTTGAGTGCGGTGTCGAACTTCTCGTCGCTGCGGTCGAGCCAGAGGTTGGCGGTTTCCAGCACCAGGTTCAGCAGCCGCCGCGCCGGGTGGTTGCGCACGGTGAAGAAATTGCTGTCGGACAGCGCGACGCGCAAAAGCGGCACCTGCAGGCTGGCCAGCAGTTGTTGCGCGATGCCTTCGGTGCGCGTCTCGACGAGCAACTGGTCGTACAGCAGGCCGATCAGGTCCAGGGCGTCGCGGTGCTCTGGCTGCAATTGCACCGCACTGCCGTGCGAGCCGCGCTGCAGTGCATTCATCAGCTCGCCGGTCAGGCGCTCGCCGGGCTGCGGGCCGGACTTGCGCGATGGCAGCGCCTGCAGGGCGGCCAGCGCTTCCTGCAATTCCGGCATCGAGGCGAACTGGGCCGACTGCGCGGCTGCCGCCGCGGCTTCCGGGTGCAGCGCATGGCGGCGCGCATCGAGCATGGCGTGCAACTCGTCCATGCGCGGCTGGGCGGGTGCGGTGAAATTGATCGCCGGCGCGATGGGCGCGGAATCGTCCGCCGCCATGGCTGCATCGCCGGATGTCGCGTGCTGGGTGGGGCGCGCCGGGGACGGTGCGCGCCGTGGCAGGTAGCTGCGCAGGTCGGGCAGGACGCCGGAGGTCTTCAGGTGCTCGTTCAACCGCGTGTAGAACGGTTCGGCCGCTCCGAACAGGCGGCGATCGCACAGCCGGTAGAACAGCAGGCGGTGGTTGCGTTGCAGGCCGAGATCCGAGGCGGCCTCGCCCAGTACGGCCGCCAGCGTGCGTGGTCCCGGGGGCAGGACGTCGTTGTCCAGCGGTGGCGTGGCAATCAGCACCGCGTAGCGGTGGCAGAGATCGAAGATGGCGTTGCCCGCGTGCAGCTCAGTGCGCGTGGACAGGTCGTCCAGCGCCATGGTCTCGTCGAATTCCTGCTGATCGACCAGCGACAGGTCCTCGCTGTCGCGGCGGTGGTTCGACTGGGCTGGCGCATCCTCGTGGCCGATGCCTGCGAAGCGGCGTTCCAGCAGGGCCATCAGCCGGCCCCGGAAACGGGGACGCGTGCGCTGGACCTCCTTCAGCGCTTCCATGGCCTCGTGCTGGGCCTGGCCGCCCGAGGATTGTTCGGCGATCCGGAACAACTCTTGTTCGAGGTCGTCGAGCACGTTGCGCAGCAACGGTTCGAGCAGGCCGTCGCACTCGGCGAGTTGTTGCGCCAGCAGGTGGCGCGCCCGCGGCGCGAGGTCGCTGCGGTCGGCGAGTGTCGAAATGTGCGGCTGCCTGGCCATCAGGGCCTGCTGACGCCGTGCCGCGGAAACCGTGTTGCTTCCGCAGCGGTTACCAGACAAGGCGCGCGCCACGGCGCCACGGCGGCGCCATGGCCAAGGCGCGCACCACCGCATGGCGGCCACGGCGGGGCAAACCTGCGCGCCGGGGCCGTTGGCCCGCATGACTGTGTCATCGCTCGCCGATGTATCGACATGCAGCTTCCTCGCTCTTCCTTGCCCCGCGGGCAAACAGCTCCGGCGCGACCACTCGGCACGGCATTGACAGGCCCGGTTCCCCGTGGACTTGTGATGCAAGCTCCTTGCCAACAAGCCCGGCTGCCTGCGGCGATTCTATGCAAGCCCGGGCCAAAGCGCCACGCCCGCCAAAAGGATCATTCGTCGCCGGTCCTGGCCGTGACGACAAGCCGTTCCCCCGCGATCTCGGCGGTGACCTGCATGGGATTGCAGCAGACCGGGCAATCCTCGACGTAGGCCGTGGCGCCGGCTGTTTCGTCCACCACCAGTTCGATCGGTTCTCCGCAGTACGGACAGGTGACATCCACGCATTCAGGCATGCGGGCGCTCCGGCAGGAACAGCTCGATCAGGTCGTTGAGGAAACGCCGGCCCAGCGGCGTGGGTTGCAGGCGGCCGGGCGCGTCGACCAGCCAGCCGTTGGCATGCGCCGCGTGCAGCGTCGCCGCGATGGCGGCGGCCGGCAATCCGGTGCGCGCGGTGAAATCCGGCAACGCGACACCGTGGTTCAGGCGCAGGGCGTTCAACATGAATTCGAACGGTAATTCATCGGCGGTGATGGTTGCGTCGCCGCCGACGCGGTTGCGGGTGGCGGCGTTTTGCAGGTACGCGCGTGGCGAGCGCACTTTCCAGCGCCGGCGCACGGCATGCTCGTGCCGCGCTTCTGCGGGTTCCGGTCCCCGGTCCCCGGTCCCCGGTCCCGTCACTTTCCCGTGCGCGCCCGCACCGATTCCGAGGTAATCGCCGAACTGCCAGTAGTTGAGGTTGTGTCGGCAATGCAGGCCGGCCTGCGCATACGCGGAAACCTCGTACTGCGCGAACCCGGCCGCGGCCAACCGCGCGTGGCAGGCCTCCTGCATGTCCCAGGCCGCGTCGTGGTCGGGCAGCGGCGGCGGGCGCCTGGCGAATGGCGTGCCCGGTTCCAGCGTCAACTGGTAGTGCGAAAGGTGCGTGGGCGCCAGCGCCAGCGCACGTTCGACGTCGGCCAGGGCGCCGCCGAGGGTCTGGTTCGGCAACGCGTACATCAGGTCCAGGTTGATGTTGGCGCAGCCCGCATCCTGGGCCAGCTTCACCGCCGCCGTCGCTTCGCGCGCCGAATGGATGCGGCCCAGCGCGCGCAATTTTTCGTCGTCGAAACTCTGCACGCCGAAGCTGATGCGGTTGACGCCGGCGTGCAAGTAGCCATCGAAACGGCCGTGCTCGACCGTGCCGGGGTTGGTTTCCAGCGTGACCTCGCAAGCGTGTGCGAACGGTATGCGTGCGGAGGCGCCGTCCAGGATTGCCGCGATCGAGTCCGATGCGAACAGGCTGGGCGTGCCGCCGCCGAAAAACACGCTGGTGATCTCGCGCCCGGCCAGTGCCTCGCCGAAATCGACGAGGTCGCCATCGAGGTCGGCCAGCAGCGCCGCCACATATGCGCGCTCCGGCATCGCCGCGCGCAGCCCGTGCGAATTGAAATCGCAATACGGGCACTTCTTCACGCACCAGGGAATGTGGATGTAGAGCGACAGCGGGGGCGGGGGATAGGCAGTGGTGGCGCAAAGCCTTGAGCCCTCTCCCTCCGGGAGAGGGTGGCGCGTAGCGCCGGGTGAGGGTTCGGGCTCGTGAGCTGCTTGTCGCAAATGCGGACCCTCACCTGCCCTGCGGGCACCACGGAGCTCTGGTGCCATGGACGGCAGCTTTCCCGGAGGGAGAGGGGAAAAGCATGCGGCGCAACTTCGCCGACGCCTGCCCGCGGTGGCTGATGCGGTTCTTCATGGCCGGGTCGAGCTCGGCCGCGCCGAGGCCGTCGCCGTCATCGGGCAGGAACACCGGGTCGTAGCCGAAGCCGCGTTCCCCGCGTGGTGCGTGCAACACGCGCCCTTGCCAGCGGCCGGTCGCGATGACCGGATCGGGGTCGTCGGCGGAACGCAGCAGCACGAGGACGCAGGTGAAGTGCGCGCTGCGCCCGGCGTCGGGAACGCCTTCGAGTTCGCGCAACAGCCTGGCGTTGTTGGCGGCGTTGTCGCCATGCATGCCCGCATACAGCGCCGAGTACAGGCCCGGCGCGCCGCCCAGCGCGTCCACGCACAAGCCGGAGTCGTCGGCCAGCGCCGGCAGGCCGGAGGCGCGCACGGCGTGGCGCGCCTTCAGGATCGCGTTCTCCACGAAAGTGAGGCCCGTTTCCTCGGCGTCATCGATGCCGAGTTCGCGTTGCGGAACCAGATCGATGCCGCTGTCCGCCAGCAGCTCGCGCAGTTCCACGAGCTTGCCCGAATTGCCGCTGGCGAGGACGATCTTGTTACCCATGCCGATGCACTTCCGTGATGATTTTTGTAGGAGCGGCCCCTGGCCGCGATTCGAGGATGCCCGCGGTCGCGGCCAGGGGCCGCTCCTAAAGAAGAAGCAGGATGTCCCTAGCGTTCCAGTGCAGCACGCTGTTTCGCGACCAGTTCGCCGACGCCTTTCTGCGCCAGTGCCAGCAGCGCGTCGAGTTCCTCGCGCCGGAACGCGTGGCCTTCGGCGGTGCCCTGCAACTCGATGAAGCCGCCGCCGTCGTTCATCACCACGTTCATGTCGGTATCGCAATTCGAATCTTCGGCGTAATCGAGGTCGAGCACCGGCGTGCCCTGGAACACGCCCACCGACACGGCGGCGACGGCGCCGTGGATCGGATTGGCCTTCAGTGCCCCGCGTTGCAGCAATCCATTCACCGCGTCCACCAGCGCAACGTAGGCGCCGGTGATCGAAGCGGTGCGGGTGCCGCCGTCGGCCTGCAGCACGTCGCAGTCGAGCGTGATCACGCGTTCGCCCAGGGCCGCGCGATCCACGCAGGCGCGCAGGGAGCGCCCGATCAGGCGCTGGATTTCCATGCTGCGTCCGCCCTGCCCGCCGCGGGTGGCTTCGCGCTGGGTGCGCTCCGACGTGGCCCGCGGCAGCATGCCGTATTCGGCCGTCACCCAGCCCTCGCCCTTGCCGCGCAGCCACGGCGGCACGCGTTCCTCGACGCTGGCGTTGCACAGCACGCGGGTGTCGCCCACGCAGATCAGCACCGAACCCTCGGCGTGACGCGTGTAATGGCGTTCGATGCTGACCGTACGCAATGCATCGGGCGCGCGGCCGGAAGGGCGGGTGCTGGCCATCGGGAAGTTTCCGCGCAGGGCGTGACAGTTTAACATCGCAGCCTGTCACGCCGACCCGGGGCCTTGCGCATGATCCGCAGCATGACCGCCTACGCGAACATGGAAGAGGCCACCCCGCAGGGCTGGCTGGCCTGTGAAGTGCGCGCAGTGAATTCGCGCTTCCTCGAGACCGGCGTGCGGTTGCCCGAGGAACTGCGCACGCTGGAGCCCGCGCTGCGCGAGCGCATTGCGGCGCGGCTGTCGCGCGGCAAGGTGGACGCCACCTTCCGCTACAAGCCGCCGGCTTCGGCGACCGACCTGCTGCTGGACCCGCGCACGGCCGGCCAGCTCGCCGCGATCGCGCAGGCATTGAAATCGGAATTTCCGCAACTCGCGACCGACTTCGCCGGGTTGCTCGATTGGCCGGGCCTGCTGGTGAAGCCCGAACTCGACCAGCGTGGATTGGGGGATGCGGCCCTGGGGCTGCTCGACCGCACCCTGGACGAATTCGTCGCCGGCCGCGAACGCGAGGGCGCGAAACTCGCGGCGGCGCTGCGGGAAAGACTGGACGGCATCGAGCGGATCGTCGGCGATGTGCGCGGGTTGCTGCCCGACATCCGCGTGGCACTGCGTGCGAAACTGGAGGCGCGGCTGGCCGAGTGGCGCCAGTCCGCCGACCCGGGCCGGCTGGAACAGGAGCTGGTGCTGCAGTTGTCGCGCATCGACGTGGACGAGGAACTCGACCGGCTGGCCGCACACGTCGGCGAGGCGCGCCGGATCCTGGGCCTGGACGAACCGGTGGGGCGGCGGCTGGACTTCCTGATGCAGGAGTTCAACCGCGAGGCCAACACCCTGGCGTCCAAATCCGCCGACCAGCAAACCACCCGCGCGGCGGTCGACCTGAAGGTGCTGATCGAGCAGGTGCGCGAACAGGTCCAGAACCTGGAATGACATGGGCGAGCGGCGATTCAAGATCGAACTGGGCGCGATGTGCATCCGCGAGGAAGCGGTGGGGGTGATGGTGAAAGGCGATGACGGCCTGTGGCGCTACTGGCTGGAATTCGACGGCCGCTGCATCCCCGGCGTGGGCGAGTTTCCGCCGACGCGCGCCGGCCACGCCAGGTTGAAGGCGCGCGCGGCCGATCAATTCGAGTCGCTGGTGTACGGCCACCGCCGCAGCGGCACGCCCGAGGACGTCCAGTGACGCGCGGCCGCCTGTTCATCGTTGCCGCCCCGTCGGGCGCGGGCAAGTCCACGCTGGTGAATGCGTTGCTGGAACGCGAGCCGAACCTCACGCTGTCGATCTCGCACACCACCCGCGCACCGCGTCCGGGCGATGTCGATGGGGTGCAATACCACTTCGTCGATCGCGCAACGTTCGAGGCGATGGTAGCGCGTGGCGAGTTCCTGGAACACGCCGAGGTGTTCGGCAACTATTACGGCACCTCGCGCAACGCGGTCGATCCGATCCTGCGCGCTGGCCGCGACGTGCTGCTGGAAATCGACTGGCAGGGCGCCGAGCAAATACGACGGGCAATGTCGGGATGCGTGTCGATCTTCATCCTGCCGCCTTCGCGCGGGGAGCTGGAACGCCGCCTGCGCGCGCGCGGCACCGACAGCGAAGCCACCATCGAGAAACGGCTTGCGGCCTCGCGCGAGGAAATCAGCCACGCGGATGCATTCGATTGCATCGTGGTCAACGATGATTTCGACGAAGCGGTCGCGCGTTTGCGGGCAATCGTGGCTGCGGCGCGCGCGCGGCGATCCCTGCGCGGCGATCGGCACGCCGCGCTGATCGGGGAGTTGCTGGCTTGAACGGCGCTAGGCGTAGCCGGGCCGCTCCGTTACGCTAGCGGGTTCGTGGATCCAGGTTCCGCCAACCAGCAATGAATGCCGCCGTCCCCAGGCCCGAATCGCCCGCCGAGGCATTGGTACGGGTGCGCGGCCTGCGCACGCGCATCGGCACGAAAACGATTTTCGAAGGGCTGGACCTGGACGTGCCGCGCGGCAGCATCACCGCGGTGATGGGGCCATCGGGTACCGGCAAGACCACGCTGCTGCGGCACCTCACCGGGCAATTGCGACCCGACGCGGGCAGCGTGTGGGTGGACGGCGAGGAGGTGACGGAACTTTCGCGGCGCGCCCTGTTCGAGCTGCGCGAGCGCATCGGTTACCTGTTCCAGAATTCGGCGTTGCTGACCGATTTCAATGTGTTCGAGAACGTCGCATTCCCGTTGCGCCAGCACGCGCGGCTTCCGGAGGAGCTGTTGCGCAACATCGTGTTGACCAAGCTGCAGGCGGTGGGTCTGCGCGGTGCCGCGCGCCTGATGCCAAGCGAACTCTCGGGCGGCATGGCGCGACGCGTGGCGCTGGCGCGCGCGATCGTGTTCGACCCGATGCTGATCCTGTACGACGAGCCGTTCGTGGGGCTGGACCCGATCGCGTTGAACCAGGTGCTGCGGCTGATCCGGACCTTGAACCACACGCTCGGGATCACCTCGATCCTGGTTGCACATGAACTTGCCGCGGTCCGCCAAGTCGCGGACCAGGTGTTCCTGATCGCAAACGGAAAATTGGTGGCGCAGGGCGCGCCGGATGAACTGGCGCACCAGGATTCGCCGTGGACGCGGCAATTCTTCGGCGGCGAGGCGGACGGCCCCGTGCCGTTCCAGTATCCGGCGCCGGATTACGCGGGCGAACTCGGATTGGCGGCGTGCGAACGGTGAACGCGAACCTGCGTCGCCACTGGTTGCTGCAAGGCATCGCCTCGGTGGGCGAATGCGGCCTGTTCTTCATCGCCGTACTGGGCGCGGTACCCAAGAGCCTGCGTTACTGGCGCGAGTTGGCGCGCCAGGTCTGGTTCGTCGGTGCGATGAGCCTGGTGATCGTGATGACCTGCGGCCTTTTCGTCGGCATGGTGCTGGCGCTGCAGCTCTACTACACGCTGTCGATCTTCGGCGGCACCGCCGCGCTCGGCACCGTGGTCGCGCTTTCGCTGTTCCGCGAACTCGGGCCGGTGATCACGGCCCTGCTGGTCGCGGGGCGCGCCGGCACCGCGGTTACCGCCGAGATCGGACTGATGCGCGCCACCGACCAGCTGGATGCGATGTCGATGATGGCGGTCGATCCGCTGGCCTATGTCGCCGCACCGCGGTTCCTCGCCGGCGTGATCGCGATGCCGCTGCTGGCCTGCGTGTTCAACGCACTGGGCATCTTCGGCGGGCACCTGGTCGGCGTCACCTGGCTGGGCCTCGACAACGGCACCTTCTGGGGCAACATGACCGCGACCGTGGACCTCCACAAGGACATCCTCGACGGCTTGTACAAGAGCATCGCGTTCGGTGGCGTGGTCAGCCTGATCGCGGTGTTCCAGGGCTACACCGCGCCACGCACCAGCGAGGGCGTGGCGTATTCCACGACGCGCACGGTGGTGTTCTCCTCGATCGTGATCCTCGCAATCGACTTCGTGATGACGACATTCATGACATGACCGGGACGAATTCCGTGGCAACGGCATCCCCCCGCGCCTGCGGCGCGACCTCCTTCCGCTGGAAGGGGGTAACCTCCCCCTTCGCGTGCGAAGTGGGAGCGAGGGGGATGTGCTGCTCGCCCATGGCGGCGTATTCCCGCCGCTGCACGATTGCTTCTTCTCCCCGGCGGGCATTCCGTATCCCGGCTTCCGCCGGGATGACCAGGATGCTTGATTCCGGCACCCTCCGGAAAAGCGACCAGGAACATCGGCAATGAATCCACGTTCAAGTTATGCGATCGGCACCGGCCTGTTCATCCTGCTGGGCTTCGCCGCGCTGGCCTACCTCGCCACCCAGACCACCTCGGTCGCCAACATCCATCGCGGCGATACCTACACGATCAAGGCACGCTTCCAGAACATCGGCCAGTTGAAGGAGCGCGCGCCGGTGAAGATCGCTGGCGTGCGCATCGGCGACGTGCAGTCGATCCAGCTGGAGCCGCAGCGCATGGACGCGCTGGTGGTGATGTCGATCGCCAGGCAATACAACGACATTCCCGACGATTCCTCCGCCGCGATATTCACCAGCGGTTTATTGGGCGACCAATATGTTGGCATCGAGCCGGGCGGCTCGCCGACGTTCCTGAAGAACGGCGACGAGATGATCCTGACGCAGTCGGCGATGAGCATCGAGAACCTGATCGGCAAGTTCCTGGTCAACGGCGGTCCCAAGCCCACTGGTTCCGGTTCGGCGCCCGCTTCCAGCGCGCCGCCGGCGTCCGGCAAGCCCTGAACAAGACATCCGTCGCCGCACGGCGCGGCCGGGGGCATGAGGAGACAATCATGTTGAAGCGATTCATCCGGTTATCTGCGGCGATGTTCGTGCTCGTGGCTTTCGCCACGCCGTCGCTCGCCTCTGCACCGGTGCAGACGCCGCAACAGATCGTGCAGTCCATCGCCGACCAGCTCGGCCAGGCCATCCAGGACCACCAGGACGAATTGCGCCAGCACCCCGAGCAGATGATCAAGATCATCGATGGCATCGTGTTGCCGCATTTCGACATGGATTACGCCTCGCTGCTGGTGCTCGGCCGGCATGCGCGCGAGGCGACGCCGGCGCAACGCGTCGCGTTTGCGCGCGCGTTCTACGATGCCTTGACCCACCGTTATGCCGAAGGGCTGATCGCGTACACGCGCGGGTCGGTCAAGGTGCTGCCGGCGCAGGGGCCGCTGGACCGGCGCCGCACCATCGTGCGTACCGAGGTGCTGCTGGCCAGTGGCAAGAACCTGTCGGTGGACTACGCGTTCCGCAGGACCGCAGACGGTGAATGGAAGGCCTACGACGTGATCGTCGAGGGCATTTCCTACATCACCAATTACCGCAACCAGGTCGATGCCGAAATCCGCAAGGAGGGCATCGATGGTCTGATCAAGCGGCTGCAGACCCAGGGCGTGGGCGCCATCGACGAGATGAAAAGCCAGGACGGCGGGAGCTGACGGCATGGGCGGCGCGTCGAACCCGGAAGCAACGGCGAGATTGGCGCAGTCCGGCCCCGACACGCTGGCGATCGCCGGGCCCCTGACCTTTGCAACCGCCGCCCGCGCTTTCGAGGAGGGCGGCCGGGCGCTGATCGCCGGCACGCAGACCCGCCTCGATCTCGGCGGGGTCACCCGCGCCGACAGCGCCGGGCTCGCCTGCGTGCTGGGGCTGGCTGCGGTCGCCAGCCGCGCCGGCCGGCGCATCGAAGTGCTGCACTGGCCGGAAGGCCTGCGCTCGCTCGCGGCGGTTTGCGACGTGGTGGAATTGCTGGATCCGCCCGCCGGGGCGAACTGACCCGGCCTCAGCCGCCCGAACTTGCCGGTGCCGGCTGCGCGCTGGTCGTCGCGGGTGCCGGCAGCGGAGACGCCGCAGGCGCGCCTTCCGCCGACGCGGCGGACGCGGGTGCGGCCTGGCTGGATGCCGCCGCGGGGGCCGCCGCCGAACCCGCCGCTGCGGGGGTGCCGCCATCATCGAGGCCGTGTGCCTTCTCGTACTGGTGCTGCTGTTGCAGCAGCTGGTCAAGGTCCAGGTCGTCCTGCCCGCCGGGACTGCTGCCCTGCAATTCCTCGATCGCCGACAGCGGCGGATTGCCGTAATAGATCTTGTACAGGCGATGCTGGCGGTAGGCGTCGCGCATGAACGCGTACGGGTCGTAGGACGAGTCCAGTATCGAATCGATCGGCAACGCGCTGGCGCGCAGGGTCACGAGATACACGACCGACGGCAAATACTGCGCATGCCACTTGAAGTCATGCTCGCGGGTATACCAGCCCATCGGATCGAAATAGCTGTCGACCGGCAGGCGCCACACGTCGCGCAGGGTGGTCGGGCCAATCAGCGGCAATACCAGGTACGGCCCTTCCGGAACCCCCCAATGCGCCAGGGTGACCCCGAAATCGGTGGGGTGCGCGGGAAGTTTCATCTCACCGGCCGGGTCGAAGAAACCGAGGAACCCGACGGTGGTGTTGATCAGGAAGCGGCCGGTGGATTGCAGGGCAGGCCCGGGCCGTCCCTGCAACACTTCGTTGATGATCGTGATGGGCGTGCGCAGGTTGTCGAAAAAGTTGCCGATCAACACCCGTTCCTTGGGGCCGGTAACCTTGACATAGGCCTTGGCCGCCGGGCGGATCGCCACCTTGTCCGCAAAATGGTTGAACTGGTACATCTTGCGGTTGAAGCCCTGCAAGGGGTCATCGGTGCGCGGCGGCGCGACCGCGCAAGCGGCGAGCAGGACCGCCAGGGCACTGGCGGCCAGGGTTCGTGCAAGGCGGGAGGGCTGGGTGCGTGGCATGCGTCGTTCAATGCGGCCTGCGGGGCGTCGATGCAAGGGCGCGATTGTACGGGGCGGCGCGCGTGAATCGCCCACACGCGCATTTGCGGGGCAGGCCGGGTTCAGACTGGCGCCGGTCGGATGGCGCGGCCGCGCGTTCACGTTCGACAAACCCGTGGGTGCTGGTACAATCCGGAGGTTTGCGAGACAACCGGAACCCCACATGGCACGCATCACCGTCGAAGACTGCCTGCAGGTAGTCGACAATCGCTTCGAACTGGTCCTGATGGCGACCCGCCGCGCACGCCAGCTCGAGAACGGCGTCGAACCCACCATCGATCCCGAAAACGACAAGCCGACCGTGCTGGCCCTGCGCGAAATCGCCGACCGCACCATCGACATGCCGACCATCGACGAGATCGATCGCGTCGAGCGCGAGCGCCGCGACCGCGAGGCCATGGAATGGGCGGCGGCCGAAGTGGACGAGGACATGTCCAAGGGCATCGACGAAGCCTGAGCTTCAGCGCGAGCGCGGCGTCTGCCGCACCCGGGCTCGCCATCCAGGCATCTGCTGTTGGTCCGCTGGGCGGGCCCCCGCCGTCCTCCCGGCGCAGGCCGGGACCCATGCCTTTCCCCTCCCCCTCCGGGAGAGGGTGCCCCGAAGGGGCGGGTGAGGGTTCGGCCCTCGCTGGAACGATTCATCTTCGTGCTGTTTCGCTCGCTTCGCGAGCATGTGACGTTTTCGCAATGGTTCCGCTCGCCTACTCGCCACATCCCTGTGGCTCG